>JBILXZ010000049.1:0-24804 GCA_044378015.1 Tagaea sp. | reverse complement strand
GGCCTCGGCCGCATGAACGGCCGACGCGACGTGTTCAAAGTCGAAAGCATTCTCGCCGACGCGGGCGATCTCGATTTCGCAGGCACCAACGGCCCGAATGGGTACGGGCACTACACGCTCGACGACGGCGTGCGCAGATACCAGAAACGAACCGGCCTCAAGGTGGATGGCTGGCTGCGGCCGGACGGCCCCACCGTCACCAAGATGCGCGAGCAGTTCGGCGCGCGCTTTGCGGGCTTCCCCGCGCCGACGCAAGAGCAGATCGAGCAGCATCACTTGCTGGCGTCGCAAGGGCAGGATGGCCTGCTGGTGGCGCGGCCGCCAAGGATCGAGCTTAAAAAGCCGAAGAGCTATCCGCCTGTGGACCCCGAGACGCACGGCTCGAACACCTCATGGGTCGAGTTCCTGACGCGCAATCGCACGGGCTTCGACGGCGCACCGGAGATGCTCGCGACCTACATCAGGAATTTCGGCGCGCGTGGCGTGTTGCAGGCGCGCGACTTCGTCGAGCAGTGGGATGCCGCCAAACCCGGCGAAGGGCCGGACGTGGTGGCGGCCGTGCTGCGCCATCTCGACGATTCGGTGGATCGGCGCGCCTTCGTGGGCGGCGATCTGCCGCAAAGCCCGCCCATTGGAACGCTGCGCCCCGAGGCGTTGCAAGCCATCGCGCGCGCAGGCGATGCGGCACAGCCGGGCGAAGGCGGGCGCGATCCGAACATCCGGTTGGCGGCGGCACCTGCTTTGCTGGCGATACCGCCGATAGCGCAGGGTTTGGCGGCAGGGCTCGGCGCACTTCTGGGCGGCCTGGGAACCAAAGCCATCGTCGATCAAGCGACCAAGCCCGGCCAAGCGCCGTCGAGCCCGCCGCCGTCCGTGCCGCCGAGCGGCACGTCCGACCCGCTCCCTGGCCGCACGACCGCGCCGCCAGCTGCGAAGCAGCCGGGTTTTCCGGAACTCACCGACGAAGACCGCACGATCCTCGAAAACATCCCGGTCGCCCCCGACGATGCGCGCAACGAGATCGGCGGTGCGATCGCCGATACGATCGTCGAACGCACCTACGGCAACCGCGAAGACAAGCGCGGCTCGGAGGCAACGTTGGAGGGTAACAACATCCTGGCGCGCGAATGCAAAGCCGCAATCGACGCCTCGCGCCTCGCCGACATGGTCGAGCATATCGGCGGTGCTTCGAAGGATGGGAGAGACGAAGAATACGTGGAGGAGCGAACGATGTACACGCCGGACGGCCAGCGTCGTCCAGACTATTCAATGGGAAAGAAGGACGACAAAGAACTTCGGTATCCGTCCGGCCACGTCAATACCGCTTCGACGCAGATCGACGGTTCATTGACGGCGCGAGAGCAGCGCGCCCGTGATGCGATGGCAAAGCAGCTTCAGGACGAAGACCTGATCCAGACGATTCCCAAGTTCAAGGAGGGCGACGACCCGAAGGAATACGCGAAGCTTGCGCGTGCCGCCTGCGAGCGTGTTGTCAGCGCGCTTGAAAAGCGGATGCTCGATACCAATCGTGCAGAAAAATAGGGCTTTGCCATGGATGTAACGAAGCTTCCTTGGGAGGGGCCGACGCCTGTCACCCCTCCCAGCATGGGGCGTCATGTTACGTTTGCTTGGTGCCCCGAGGATTGGCGGCGCTTCGAATTGTCGGTGCGCGCTGCTTATCCGAATGTTTTTTTCTATGAAGAACTGAAGAGCTCGGAAGAGTCCGGCGAGGCCGAGCCGGCACTGATGCATATTGAACGTTTGGACCATTCGCAGCCGGGGCGGACCATCAAAATGCTCTTTCCGGATCCCGCCTGGCAGCCGAAGCTCGTGCGTCGGCCCGACAAGTGGGGCAAGCTCCATTGGACCTTCGACCAATACTGGTCGCCGCGAATTTGGATGGGGTCGCCGACGGCAGGGCCAGAACGTTCATGGCAGGCCGAGCAATGGTGCCCCGACGATGAATTGCCGGTCCAGGTATGGCCGAACCGCGGCATCCAAAGTTCGTTCCGGCGGCAATTTCCGCAGGAAGCGAAGTGCGAGGCCAAGATATTGAACTTGGCCCGCAAGATCGGACGCCGCACAGTCCGAATTCGATGGGCCTCGCTTGCCGACTTTCGAGCGGGAATTGGTACCGTCAACCTAAATATGCATACTGATTTTTCGTATTATGTCTCGGAAAGCGTGATTGATTGGTACCGTCAGGATCGTAGGCGAGCGCTTGATCTCGAAGTCACGAAGAGCACGGGGCGTGCGTCCTCCCGCATGCCCCCCGAAGACGTGCCCGAGCATTTCTGGGGCGACGTCGAAAAACCCAAATGGGTCGTCGAAGCCATCGAGAGATACCGGCGGTAGTGCGTTTGCGTCAGGATTTGCGCCGCATCGCGACGATCCCGCAGGCGACCACGATGCCGGCACCGATCCAGGTCCACAGGCCGGGCACGTCGCCGAAGATTGCAAAGCCCAAGAGGGTCGCGAACAGCAGCAGCGTGTAATTGTAGGGCTGGAGCGCGCTCGCGGGCGCCAACGCAAACGCGCGCACCATCAGAATATGGGCGACCGCCCCGAACGAGCCGCCCAGGACCAGCATTGCCCAGCCGCTTGCGTCGGGTGCGTGCCAGTCGAGCGCGGCGATGGCGCCGAGGATCGCCACGCCGACGAGGGGCGTGTGCAGCGTGGTGATATGCGTGTCGTCGCGGCTCGAGACCACACGCGTGAGCACCTGGTAGACCGCCCAGGCAAGGCTCGCCGCGACCGCAAGCCAAAGGCTGGGACCGAGTTCGTCGAAAGACGGGCCGACGATCAGCACCGCCCCTGCCATGCCGCCCGCCACGAGCAGCCAGCCCGTCGCATCGACTTTTTCGCGCAGGAAAAAAAAGGCGAAGGCCGTCACCAGCAGCGGCGCTGTCGCCGCCACGGCGTGCACGTCGGCGAGCGGCAAGGTGCGGAAGGCCAGGATGAACAGCAGCATCTCGAGCAGCAATACGGCCGTGCGCAGCGCTTGCCACCAGGGTGCACGCGTGCGCAGCACGATCCACGGGCCGCTGCGCGCGAGCCAGCAGCCCATGGCCACGAAAATCGCGAATCGCACGGCCATGATCTGCGCCACGGGATAGATCTGCGTAAGGTGCTTGTTCACGGCGTCCATCGATGCGAACAGCGCCATCGCCGCCACGGCCATCAGGATGGGCCGCAAGCCCGCTTTTTCCACGTCAGAAGATTCCGTCGATTTCGCCGTTCGCCGTGAGGCCGATCGCCTCTGCGGCGGGCACGCGCGGCAAACCCGGCATCGTCATCACGTCGCCCGCCAGCGCCACCACGAAGCCCGCGCCCGCCGACAGACGCACCTCGCGCACGGGGATGTCGTGGCCGACGGGCGCTCCTTTAAGCTCCGGGTCGGCTGCGAACGAATACTGCGTCTTGGCCATGCATACGGGCAGCCGTCCGAAGCCCGCCTTCTCGAGGGCTGCAAGCCGCTTGGCGGCGGCACTCGAAAAGCTCACCGAGCCCGCGCGGTAGATTTCGCGCGCGATGGTTTCGATTTTTTCCCGCAATGGCATGTCGTCGGGATAGAGCGGCTTGTAGCGCGCCGTACCCTGCGCGATCATTGCAACGGCGGCACGCGCGAGGTCTTCGGCGCCGGTACCGCCTTCGGCCCAATGCCGGGCGCGGATGGCTTGCGTGCCCGCAACCGCGCATGCCGCTTCGATGGCGCGCCATTCGGCGTCAGTGTCGGACGTGAAGGCGTTGATCGCGACCAGCACCGGCAGCCCGAATTTGCGCAAATTCTCGACATGGCGCACCAGATTGGCAAGGCCGCGCTCGACCGCCGCGACGTCTTCGTGCGCCAGCGCCTTGGCGTCCGCCCCGCCTTGCAGCTTGAGGGCGCGCACGGTCGCGACTATCACGGCAAGGTCGGGGGCGAGGCCCGCCTGGCGGCATTTGATGTCGAGGAATTTCTCGGCGCCCAGATCGGCGCCGAAGCCCGCTTCGGTCACCGTGTAGTCGGCAAGGCCCAGCGCCATCTTGGTCGCGATCGCCGAATTGCAGCCGTGCGCGATGTTCGCGAAAGGTCCCCCGTGCACGAACACCGGGTTGTTCTCGAGCGTCTGCACGAGATTGGGCTTGATCGCTTCTTTGAGCAAGGCGGCCATCGCACCCGACGCTTTGAGATCGGCTGCCATCACGAAGCTGCCGTCCTTGTTGTCGGCGACGACGATGCGCGCGAGCCGCTCTTCGAGATCGTGCGCGTCCGATGCCAGGCACAGGATCGCCATCACTTCGGACGCCGTGGTGATGTCGAAGCGCGTCTGGCGGGCGGCCCCGTTGGCCGCCCCCAAACCCGCCACGATGTCGCGCAAAGCGCGGTCGTTCATGTCCATCACGCGCGGCCACGCGATGCACTTGGGATCGACGGCGGGTGTCTTCGCCCAATAGACGTGGTTGTCGACGAGTGCTGCCAGCAGATTGTGCGCCGCGCCTATCGCGTGGATGTCGCCGGTGAAATGCAGATTGATGTCGGCCATGGGCGCGATCTGCGCTTGGCCGCCGCCGGTCGCCCCGCCCTTCTGGCCGAAGCACGGCCCAAGCGACGGTTCGCGCAGGCAGATCGCCGTGCGCTTGCCGATGCGGTTCAGCGCGTCGCCGAGGCCGATCGTGGTCGTCGTCTTGCCTTCGCCCGCCTTGGTTGGATTGATGGCCGTCACCAGTATGAGTTTGCCGGCTTTGCGCGGCGGCGGCAGGGCGGCCGGATCGATTTTGGCTTTGGATTTGCCGTAGAATTCGAGCGCGGCTTCGGGGATGCCGAGCCGTGCCGCGACGGCAACCAACGGCGCAAGGGTTGCCTTGCTGGCGATTTCGATGTCCGACATGTCAGTTCTTTCCGGCTGCTTGGCGCTTCAAGGCGGCTTCGCGGATGGCGGCGATGGTGGTTCGCGTCGTGATCATTTCGGGATCGGTCTTGAGTTCGATCACCGCTGGCAGCTTGGACGCGACTGCGGCGCGAAATGCGGGCAGGAACGCATCGGTGGTTTCGACCGTCGCGCCGAAGCAGCCCAGCGCCCGCGCGAACGCCGCGAAATCGGGGTTGACCAAGTCGGTTGCGACCACGCGTCCCGGATGCTCGCGCTCCTGGTGCATGCGGATGGTGCCGTAGGTGCGGTTGTTGAAAACGAGCACGATGGGGGTGCCGCCATGCTGGCGCGCGGTCGCGATTTCCTGGCCCGCCATCATGAAGCCGCCGTCGCCCACGCACGCAACGACGATGCGGTCGGGACCGACGAGCGAGGCGGCGACCGCCGCCGGAACCGAATAGCCCATGGCGCCCGAGGTTGGCCCCACGAGCCTAGCCGGGCGTTTGAAGGGCAGATAGCGCTGCGGCCAGCCCGTATGGTTGCCCGCGTCGACCGTGAGTGTGAACGCCGTCGGCAATTCGGCGGCCAATGCGCGCATCGCGCGGCCCATGTCGAGCGCGCCGTCGCAAGGCGTGGGCTCGAGCGTGGCGCGCCAATCCGAATTGGCTTGGCGCGTCCACGCCTGCCAGTCCGGTGCCGCGATCGGCTTCATCGCCGAGGCCGCCAGCGCAAACGCATTGCCGCTTGCTTGCACGGCGAGGTCCGCATTGTAGACGCGCCCCGTTTCCTCCGCCGAGGGGTGGACGTGTACCAGCGTTGCGCGCGCGCGCGGCGGCTCTACCATCGAATAGCCTTGCGTCGTCATCTCGCCCAGACGCGCGCCGACCACGAGCAGCAGATCGGCTTCCTTGGCGCGGGCGAGCAATGCAGGCGGCGTGACCGTGCCGAATTCGCCCGCGTAGCAAGGGCTGTCGTTGGCGAACGCATCCATGCGCCGGAAGCTGACGGCGACAGGCAGCGCGTTCGCTTCGGCGAATCTCTGCAAGGCAAGGCTGCCCGCATCGCTCCAGCACGAGCCGCCGACGATCATCAGCGGCCGCTTGGCTTGTGCGAGAAGCGCGCGCACGCGCTCGACAGCGGCCGCATCGGGCGCGGCCTGCACGGCGCGATAGGGGGCGGCGTCGGCGACGGTTGCGGTCTCGCTCAGCATGTCTTCGGGCAGCGCCAGCACCACGGGGCCGGGGCGGCCCGAGGTCGCGACATGGAAGGCGCGCGCCATGTATTCCGGGATGCGGTCGGTGCGGTCGATCTGGGCAGCCCATTTGGCGACCGGCCCGAACATCTGGCGATAATCGATCTCCTGGAACGCTTCGCGGTCGGTTGCGTCGCGTCCGACCTGGCCCACGAGCAGAATGAGTGGGGTCGAATCCTGGTGGGCGGTATGCACGCCGACGGCCGCATGGCAGGCACCCGGCCCGCGCGTGACGAGGGCTATGCCCGGCCGCCCGGTGAGCTTGCCGTAGGCGTCGGCCATATTGGCGGCTCCTGCCTCGTGGCGCGCATTCACGAGCTTGATCTGGCGGCTGTCGTAGAGCGCGTCGAGCACGTCGAGATAGCTTTCGCCGGGCACGCAGAAAGCCATGTCGGCGCCGTGCAGCAGCAATTGATCGACCAGAATCCGGCCGCCGGTACGCGCGCGCAAAGCCATCGTTTACGAATCCTCGGAGTCGAACGTCGTTTCCTGCCCAACAGCAGTTAAAGGCCCGGATGCGCTTGCGTCAATGGACGAAGCCGGGCCGCTGCGGCTAGGGTGAGCCCATGAGCGATGTCCCCGGCTGGATGTGGAACGACGACCACAGTGCTTTTCGCGATCTCGTCGGCTATGCGCCGGTCGCGTGGCGCGAATTCTACGTCGAACTGGCACTCGATATCGATGCACGGCACCGCAACCGCTCGGGCGTGGCGCACGGCGGCGTGATCGCGACCTTGGCCGATGCGGCGGGCGGTTTTGCAGGCTGCTGGTGCTCGCATCCGAACCGCATTCGGCGCGCTTCCACGCTGTCGCTCAACACGCAGTTCGTGTCGGTCGCCCGGATGGGCGATCGGCTGGTGGCGCGCGGGATCGCAAACCCTGGCGGCAAGTCGATTTTCTTCGCCACGATCGAGATTCGCGACGCGACCGGTCGCTTGGTTTCGACCGGGACGGGGGTCTACAAATACCGCCCGGGCAGCGAGACCTCGCAGGGCGTAGCGCGCGAATCCCCGGTCTAGACGGGGCGTTTGGCGGGGGTCGCGGTTTGTGCCTATAAACGGTCCCGTCGCCGCCGCCGTCGTTTACGGAGTTTACATGATCGCCCCGCTTGCCTTGCGCGAAAAATCCAAGAATCTGCTCGGTTCCCTGATCCGCGAAGTCTCCAAAGACGCGATGGAAAAGCCCGGCCTTATCCCGCTGTGGTTCGGCGAGGGCAGCCGCACGGCGCCGGCCGCGGTCGTTGCCGAGGCGCACAAGGCGATCGACGAAGGCTACCAATTCTACGCCTCGAGCCTCGGGCGCCCCGAGCTGCGCACGGCGATCGCCGACTACGTGCGGCGCCTGCGCGGAGTCGACGTCGACGCCGACCGCATTTGCGTGACCGCATCGGGCAATTCGGCGATCCAGATCGCAATGCAGCTCGTCGTCGATCCGGGCGACAATGTTGTGTTCGCCGTGCCGCTGTGGCCCAACGCAGCCGACATGGTCCAGCATCTGAACGGCGAAGTTCGCCGCGTGCCGCTCGCTTTGGGGCCGGGGGGCTGGTCGCTCGATCTCGAGCGCCTTTTTGCCGCATGCGATGCGCGCACCAAAGCGATTTTCCTGAATTCGCCGGGCAATCCCACGGGCTGGCTGGCCACGCCCGAAGAGCTCAAGGCTGTCGTCGAGTTCTGCCGCAAGCGCGGCATCTGGGCGATCGGCGACGACGTCTACGAGCGCATCGTCTACGACGCGGAGAAGGCGCCATCGCTGCTCGATTTCGCCGGGCCCGACGATCCGGTCATGATCGTCAATTCGTTTTCGAAAGGCTGGTGCATGACCGGCTGGCGCCTGGGCTGGCTCGTCGCCCCCAAGGCTGTCGTCGACACGCTCGGCAAGATCGTGGAGTTCAACACGTCGGGGGCCACCACTTTCGTGCAGCGCGCGGGCGTGGTCGCATTGCAGCAGGAAGATTTCGTTCGCACGATCCGCGCCGAATACGCGCAAGCGCGCGACATCGCCTTCCAGCGCCTGTCGGCGATGGGCCGCGTGCGGCTCACGCGGCCGCAAGCGGCGTTCTACGCGTTTTTCGCGGTCGACGGCATGTCGGACTCGGTCGCGATGTGCAAGAAGTTCGTGCGCGAAGCCAATGTCGGTCTTGCGCCGGGCCGCGCTTTCGGCCCCGAGGGCGAGGGTTTCGTGCGCCTCTGTTTCGCGACCGATCCTGCGCGTCTCAGCGAAGCGCTCGACCGGATCGAACCGCTGCTGCGGTAGGAGGAGGAGGATGGCCGCCTTTGTCGGGATCGATTGGGGCACGAGCAGCTGCCGTGCCTACCGCATCGGCGAAAACGGCACCGTGCTCGAGCGTCGGACCGACGGCCCCGGCATTCTCGCCGTGCGCAACGGGGACTTTTCGGCGGCCCTCGCGAAAATCGCAGGCGATTGGATCGACGCGCCCGGAGCACCGCCCGCGCTGATGTCCGGCATGATCGGTTCGGCGCAAGGTTGGGTCGAGGCGCCCTATCTGCCGACCCCGGCGACACTCGCCGACATTGCCGGCAGGCTGGCGCCCGTTCCCGATCCGCATCGGCGCATTTTCGTGGTGCCCGGTCTCCACGGCGCGGGACCGGCCGGTCCCGACGTGATGCGGGGCGAAGAGACGCAGATTTTCGGCAGCTGCATCGAGGACGGGGTGCTGTGCCTGCCAGGGACCCATTCCAAATGGGCGGTCGTGGCCGGCGGCAAGATCGTACGCTTCGCCACCTTCATGACCGGCGAAGTGTTCGCCGTCATGCGCCGCCATTCGATCCTCGGCCGCCTGATGAACAAGGCGCCGCACGATGCGGCGGCCTTCGCGCGTGGCCTTGTGCGCGCCCAAGCGCCGGGCGGGCTCCTGCACCACTTGTTTACCGTGCGCACGGCGGGTCTGCTCGAGGGGCTGGCCCGCGACGCCGCTGCGAGCTTCCTTTCAGGCGTGCTGATCGGCGACGAAATCGCGGCCGCAAAGGCGCAGTTCGCGCCCGCCGGCGTGACCGTGATCGGCAGCGCGATGCTCGCCCAGCATTACGCGATAGCGCTGAACGTTTTCGGCGTTTCGGCAGAGACCGCGGCGGGCGACGAGGCGGCGGCGAACGGCCTCCATCGCATCGCGCGCAAAGCCGGCCTCGTCGGCTGACGGCCGCGATGCGCATCCTCATCCCCGACGCGCAGTATCCGGGCTTGCCCGAGATCGAGGCGCAAGCGCTGCCGGACGCGGAATTCATCGTGCATCGTGCGCGCAATCCGTTGCAGATCCCGGACAGTTCATGGGCGCGCGCGGACGGCGTCTTACTGTGGCAGGACATGCCGATCGACCGGGCGGTCGCCGACAAGCTCGCGCGCGCGCGAATCGTCGTGCGCCACGGCGTGGGCTTCGACCGCGTCGATCTCGAAGCCTGCGCCGAGCGCGGCATCGTCGTCTGCAACACGCCCGACTACGGCACCGAGGAAGTCGCCAACCATGCGCTTGCGATGGTGCTGTCGCTGCGGCGCGGGCTCGGCACCTACGCCGAGATGCTGAGCCTCGATCCGCAGGCGGGCTGGCGCTGGGACGCGCCCCCATTGATGCGCCGCTTGAGCGGCCAGGTGTTCGGCATCGTCGGCATGGGGCGAATCGGGCGCGCCGCCGCGTCGCGCGCCGCCGCGTTCGGCTTCGACGTCGCGTACCACGATCCGATGCTGCGCGAGGCCGCCGCCGCCGCGTTGCCCTATCGGCGTTTCGCGACGCTGTTCGAGATGCTTGCCGAATCCGACATCGTTTCGATCCATTGCCCGCTGACCAGCGACACGCACGGCCTGTTCGGCCACGGCGCTTTCGAGCGGCTGAAGCCGGGCGCCATCGTGGTCAACACGGCGCGCGGACCCATCGTCGACACGGCCGCTTTGCTCGCCGCCATCGAGAAGGGCCGCGTCGGCGGGGCCGGGCTCGACGTGCTGCCGCAGGAGCCGCCGGATCCCGACGATCCGCTGATCGCCGCCTATCGGCTGCCGCCGTCGTGGCTTGCCGGGCGTCTGGTCTTGAGCCCGCATGCGGCCTTCTACAGCCCCGAGAGCTGGCGCGATCTGCGCTTCAAAGCGGCTGCGACGATTCGCGACTATCTCAAGGAAAATCGGTTGCGCAATTGCGTGAATCGGCATTTGTTTGCGCAAGGCGCATTGCCGCCGGAAGAAAACGCCAAAAACGGCTAGGGGAGATCGACGATGCGCGTTGTTGTTACGGGCGGCACGGGCATGCTCGGCAAGAAGCTCGCGGGCGAACTGCTGAAGCGCGGCGCGCTCGTCGACCGCAGCGGCAAGCCGCGGGAAATCTCGAAAATCGTGCTGTTCGACATCGCGCAAGCGCCGGGCATTCCGGCCGATCCGCGCGTCGAAGTTCGGCTCGGGCAGGTCGACGACCCGGCGACAGTCGACCGCCTGATCGCACCCGATACGGGCGCCGTCTTCCATCTGGCCGGCGTCGTAAGTTCGGGCGCGGAACGCGATTTCGATCTGGGCTACCGGGTGAATCTCGACGGGACGCGCGAAGTGCTGGAAGCCGCGCGCCGCTTGCCGCAGCCCATCAAGCTCGTTTTCGCTTCGTCGCTTGCCTGCTACGGCGGTGGGCTGCCGCAGATTATCCCCGACGATTTCCGCATTACGCCGCAGACGTCCTACGGGACCCAAAAAGCGATCGGCGAATTGCTCGTCGCCGACTATGCGCGCAAAGGCTACGTGGACGGGCGCAGCCTGCGCCTGCCGACCATCGTCGTGCGGCCGGGCAAGCCCAACCTTGCGGCCTCGACCTTCGCCTCGTCGATCCTGCGCGAACCGCTTGCAGGCGAGCGTGCGGTATGCCCGGTCGATCCCGAAACATGGATGCCGCTGCTGAGCCCGCGCCGCTGCATCGACGCTTTCATCCGCGCGCACGATCTTTCCGACGGCGATTGGGGCTGGAACCGCACGCTGCTGCTGCCTTCGCTCGACATCACGGTGCGCGAGATGGCCGAGGGGCTGCGCCGTGCGGCGGGCGAAGCCGCCTACGCGCTGATCGAATGGAAGCACGATTCGGCGATCGCCAAGATCGTCGCGGGTTGGCCTGCGCGCATGGCCGCCAAGCGCGCCTTGTCGATGGGATTCGCGGCCGATGCCTCGATCGACGAGATGATCGAAAACTATCGCCGCGACGATGCGCCGACGGCAAGCGCCTGAAACGAAGAAAAACAGAACGGGGAGAAAAACGATGGGTTCGAGACTTGCCGGCAAGGTCACCTTCGTCACCGCGGCAGCCCAGGGTATCGGGGCTGCCAGCGCCAAGCTGTTTGCAGCCGAGGGCGCGCGCGTGATCGCGACCGACATCGACGCGGCCAAGCTTGCCGAACTGGCGCGGATTCCGGGCATCGAAACGCGCACGCTCGACGTGATGGATCGCGCGGCGGTGTTCGCGGCCGCCGACGCGGTCGGCGCCGTCGACGTGCTGTTCAACTGCGCGGGCTTCGTGCATCACGGCACGATCCTCGATTGCGACGACAAGGCGTGGGATTTTTCGATGAACCTGAACGTGCGCTCGATGTTCTGGGTCACGAAAGCGCTGCTGCCCGCGATGGTCGCCAAGGGCAAAGGCGCAATCGTCAACATGTCGTCGGGCGCGTCGTCGATCAAGGGCGCGCCCAACCGCTTCGTCTACGGAACCACGAAGGCGGCCGTCATCGGCCTCACGAAGGCGCTGGCGGCCGACCATGTGCGCCAGGGCATCCGTGTCAACGCGATCTGCCCGGGCACGGTCGACACGCCGTCCTTGCAGGGCCGCATCGGCGCTTTCGCCGACCCGGTGCAGGCGCGCAAGGATTTCGTCGCGCGCCAGCCCATGGGGCGCCTCGCGACGGCCGAGGAGATCGCCCAGCTCGTGCTGTTTCTTGCCAGCGACGAAGCGAGCTTCATCACCGGGGCGGAATACAAAATCGACGGCGGCTGGTCGCTTTAGGCCGCCGCCGAAAAGGGACTGCGGCTGCCGCCTTTGGGCAGCGAGCAAGCCGCGTGCCCGAAACGCGATTTGACAAGCAATGATATGTTATACTATTTCGATCTGCTTGGATCGGCTCGATCGGCAGGGAAATGGCAATGGATCGTCGAAAACTACTCAGCGGATTTTTCGCTGCCGCGGCGGCTGCATCGTCGTTCGGTGCCGGGGCACCGGCGACGGCGGATGACGCGCGAACGCTTCGTATTGTGTCGCCTTGGGAGATCGCAGGACTAGACCCAGCTCGCTCGGGCTACATCTTCGCGCGTTTGCAAGTGGCCGAGACCCTCGTCGGTGCCGACGAGGGCGGCAATCCCGTGCCGAGCCTTGCCGAAAGCTGGACCGAAGCGCCGGACGGGCTCGAATGGTTATTCCGTCTTCGTCCCGATGCTCGGTTCCACGACGGAACGCCGGCGAATGCCGAGGCGGTCGCGCGCGCATTGCAGCGGGCCCGATCCTTGACAGGCGGCATGCTTGCCAACGCGCCGATTGCCGAGATCGCGGCAGGCGACGGCGTCGTTTCGATCCGCACTATCCGGCCGTTCGGTGCGCTGCTCGCCTTCCTCGCGCATTCGAGCGCAGTCGTGCTCGCGCCCAGCGCCTACAGCGAGACGGGCAGCGTGACGCGCATCGTGGGCACCGGACCTTACCGCGCAACGATCGTTGAGCCGCCGTTGAAGGTCGAGCTTTCGAGATTCGAAGGCTGGGCCGGTCGCCCGCCGGCGATCGCCCGCGCCTCTTACCTCGCCGTGACGCGCGGCGAAACGCGCACCGCGATGGCGGAAAGCGGCCAAGCCGATCTCGTTTACGTGTTGCCGCCCGAAGCCGTCGATCGCCTGCGCCGGAACCAGCGCTTGGCCGTGACGGTCCTGCCGATCCCGCGGACGCGGCTGCTGAAGCTCAATTCGGCGCCGCCGTTTTTCGACGATCGGCGCGTGCGACAGGCAATCGGCTTCGCGATCGACCGGGAGGGAATAGCGGCGTCGTTGCTGCGCAGCCCGGAATCACGGGCAACGCAGCTCTTTCCGCCTAGTCTTTCCGAATGGCACGTTCCGGACCTGCCCGCCTTGACCCACGACGGGGCGCGCGCGCGCGCGCTGCTAGCAGAAGCCGGCTGGACGCCCGGCCAAAACGGCATTCTCGAAAAAGACGGCCGACTGTTTCGGGTCACCTTGCGGACCTTCTCGGATCGGCCGGAACAGCCGCCAATGGCTGCTGCGATACAGGCGCAGCTGCGCGAGATCGGAATCGACATCCGCGTCGCGATCGTCAACAGCGGCGAGATACCGGCGGGCCATCGCGACGGAACGCTCGAGATGGCCTTATTCGCGCGGAACTTCTCGCTCGTCCCTGATCCGATCGGAACTCTGCTGCAGGACTACGGCCCGCAAGGCGGCGATTGGGGCGCTATGAACTGGTCCAGCGCCGAGCTTTCGCGCACGCTCGACCTGTTGGGTTCGACGCGCGATCCGGCTGAACGCGCTCGCCTGCGCTCGGCGGCAGCGCGCGTTCTGCATGCGGAACTGCCCGTTGTTCCTGTCGCGTGGTTCGACTACGCCGTTGCGGCCAATCGGCGGCTGCAGAACGTCTCCGTCGATCCGTTCGAGCTTTCCTATCGCCTGGACGCGATGCGATGGGCGGAATAGCCCGCGCGCTGGCCGGCCGCCTGCTGCAGGCATTTTGCGTTGCTCTGCTCGTGGGAATTCTGTGTTTCCTTCTGGCGGAAGCGCTCCCCGGCGACCAGGCTTTCCGCATCGCAGCCGCGCGCTACGGCGAAGATATGGTCAGCGGCATCGCCGCCGAAGCGGTTCGGGTCGAGCTTGGTCTCGATCGACCGGCATGGGCGCGTCTTGTCCTGTGGCTCTTCGACATAGTGCGGCTCGACTTGGGAGTGTCGCTCGTGAGCGGCGAATCCGTGTTCGAGGAACTCGTCCATCAACTGGGGGCGACTATCGGGCTTTCGCTGTCGGCTTTGGCGCTGTCGGCACTACTCGGTCCGCCGTTGGGCGTGTTTTTCGCCGTGCGTGCGGGCAAGTTTTCCGACGCCGTCGGCACGGCGGCGGCTGCAGCGCTGCGCGCGCTGCCCTCGTTCGCCGTCGGCATCGCCTTGATGGTGGTTTTCGCATCGTGGCTGGCTATCCTGCCGGCGGCCGGCTACGACCAGCCCCAATCGTGGCTGCTGCCGACCGCAACACTTGCTCTCGGTCTTGCCGCGACGTCGAGCATCGTGTCCCGCCAGGCGACGCTTGCCGCGTTGCGGTCGAGCCAGATCGCGTTTGCGCGCACGAAGGGGCTCGACGAGTTCGACGTCGTCCGGCGCCATGCGGTCCGCAACGCGGCGGCACCGGTCGTCGCGTATCTCGGCGTCCAACTCGTCTATCTTGTGGAGGGCGTCGTGGTGGTCGAATCGCTGTTTGCGTGGCCCGGCATTGGTCATGCGCTCGTGCATGCCGTGATTTCGCGCGATATTCCGATGCTGCAGGGAACCGCGCTCGCCATGGGATTGCTTTTTGTGATCCTCAACGTCGGCGTCGATTTTGCCTGCCGGGCGATCGATCCGCGGGTGCGGCACGCATGAGCCGTCATCGCGTTCGCCGCTCGATCGGCGCTTTTTGCGTCGGCGCCGTCGTTCTTTTCGCGCTGCTCGGGCCATGGCTGATCGACGCGGATCCGCTGCGGCAGAACCTGCGCGCGACCTTGCGCCCGCCTTCGGCAGACTACCTTCTCGGCACCGACCATCTCGGGCGCAGCGTGCTCGCGCGGCTTGCGCATGCTGCGCGCCTTTCCGTTGCGTTCGGCGCTGCCAGCGCGGCGAGTGCCGCGATTCTCGGCGCGGGGATTGGCCTGGTCGCGGCTTTGCGCGGCGGCCTCCTCGATCGCGCGGCCGGCGCTTTGTGCGACGCGACGATGGCACTGCCGGGCCTGCTGATCGTCCTCATTCTGGCAGCCTTCGCACCCGGCGCGTTCTGGCCGCTTTATCTTGGAATTGCGCTTGCCCTATGGGTCGAGTTTTTCCGGCTCGTGCGCACGGTCGCCCGGTCGCGGCTGACGGCGCCGGACGTCGAAGCGGCGCACTTGCTCGGCTTCGGCGATTTGCACGTCGTGAAGCGCCACCTTTTGCCCGATCTGCTTCCAGCCTTGGGGGCGCTGTTCGCGTTTGGCTTCGGCGCGTCCGTTGTCGCGGTATCGACGCTGAGCTTCATCGGAGTCGGCCTTCGGCCGCCGACACCGGAATGGGGAAACATGATGACCGAGCTGTTGCCCCATTACGATCAGGCGCCGGTCCAATTGCTGGCGCCGGCAGCGCTGCTGTTCGCGACGGTGCTCGGGCTGCAGCTCCTCGCCGGACGCGATCCGAAATGAGTGCCGCTCCAGCCCTCGAGATCGACGGCCTTTGCGTCGTGGCCGACGGCCATTACCTTGTCCGCGACGCGTGCCTGTCGCTGCGCGTCGGTGGCATCCTCGTTATTCTCGGCGAGAGCGGGTCCGGAAAATCGCTTCTTGCCCACGCCGTCATGGGTACGTTGCCGCCCGAGCTGGAATGGCGCGGCCGCATCGCGATCGGCGGCATGGATTTCGGCGCGCTCGATGCCAAGCGTCGCCGCGCGCATTGGGGGCGCGCGATCGCGCTGCTGCCTCAGGAGCCTTGGGCGTCGCTCGATCCGTTGATGCGTGTGCAAGACCAGATCGCGGAGGTTCATGCGCTGGTCGGCCGACGGACGTGGCGGGAGGCCGGCATGCTTGCCGAGCGCGCGCTCGCGACGCTCGGGCTGGGGGCTGCCGGCAAGCGCTATCCGTTCCAGCTTTCCGGCGGCATGGCGCAGCGCGCGGCTGTCGCCGTCGCGCTAGCCGGAGGCGCCCGGCTCTTGGTCGCCGACGAGCCGACCAAGGGTTTGGATGCCGACCGTCGCGACGACGTTGCGGAACTGCTCATCTCGCAGGCTCGGACCGGGGCCGCGTTGATCGTCATCACGCACGACATTGCGCTTGCGCGGAAGCTCGGCGGTCGTATGGCGGTCATGCTCGCCGCGCAGATTGTCGAGCAGGGAGCGACCGCCGATATTCTCGCAGCACCTCGCCACGCCTATACAATGCGCCTTCTGGCGGCCGATCCGGCCGGCTGGAAGCCTGCGCTGCCGCCCGCTTTCGGCGAGCATCCCGTCGTCGAAGCCCGGAACCTTGCCGTCGAACGCGGCGGTAAATGTTTGTTCTCCGGGCTGTACGTCGAAGTGTGCCCCGGCGAGATCGTTGCGGCAACGGGACCCAGCGGTTGCGGCAAGACGAGCCTCGGCAATGTTCTGCTCGGGCTCCTTGCGCCGCAGATCGGCAGCGTTCGCCGAGCAAGCGCATCTTGCGCGTACCGTTTTCAGAAGCTGTACCAGGATCCGGTATCCGCATTCGCTGCGGGATCGACGCTTGGCGTCGCCTTGGACGACGTGTGTCGCCGCCACGGACTACCGCTCGATGCTCCGTCGCGGCTCTTGGCGCGTCTTCGCATCCGCCCGGAGTTGCTTGCGCGGCGTCCCGACCAGGTTTCGGGCGGCGAACTGCAGCGCGTTGCGCTGGCCCGGGCGCTGCTCGTGGACCCCGCTTTTCTGTTCGCCGACGAACCGACGTCGCGCCTGGATCCGATCATCCAGCAGGAGGTGATGGCGCTGCTGCGAGAGGTGGTCGCGGAACGCCGCCTTGCGATGCTGCTGGTGACGCACGACGGCGCGCTGGCCGCTGGAATGACGGCAAAGGCCGTGCGCGTGGATGCGCATGTGGGCGCAGGACCAACGGTTGCTGCGCTTTAGGCGGTCGACATTGCCGGTACGTGTGCTTGCTTGCGGCCCTTGAGCCACGCGGCGAATCGCGCCGCCGCGTAGATGCCGCCGAGGCCTACCCCGTTGACGGCTATCTGCTGTGGCAGGTCCGTGCCCATCAGCGCGAAAGCAATGCCGCCCGCGTGCGCCAGAACCATGCCCGTGAAAAACACGGTCAGCGCCTGGCGGCCCATCGTTGCGAAAGGCTCGGCGCAGGCGTGCGCGAGCAGGCCCGGCCACGCGTCGACGACGCGCAACGCGACGATCGCGAGTGCCAGAAAATGCGCGTACTGGCGGATGTCGAGATTGGGCTTGCTGGCGTGCGCGTAGAACCAGTCGTGCAGCAATCCAAGCGTCCCGTCGTGTTGGTAGACGACGGGCGAGACGGCACCGACCCCGAGCGCGAGCCATACGGCGCACGCCGCTGTCAGCAGGTTGCTTCGCCGCAGCTTCGGCAGCCAGCCGCGCGCGGCGGCGAACCCCGTGAAAAAGAGCAGTTGCCACGCCATCGGGTTGAATCCCCAGCCGCGCCCCTCTGGCGCGTTGGACTCCAGGTTCGTTTCGAAGACTTGAACCGCGAGCCAAAAGCTTGCCGACAGGACGAGCACCAATCTGGGGTCGATGCGTGCCAAAGACATCGCGACCGGCACTGCCGCGAGCACGACGATATAGAGCGGCAGAATGTCGAAATAGGTCGGCACGTAGGCAAGTCGCACGAGCAAAGCGAGCGTGCCCGCCGGGTCCGCGAAGAACGCGCCGATGCCGAGAAACTCCGCGTAGTCGACGCCGAAGATTGCGGCACCCGCGCACATGGCGGCTCCGCACGCGAACAAAGCGAGGTGCGCGCCGTAGAGCTGCACGCAGCGCCGCGCGATCCGTTTGCAGCCCGCCACGAACCCGTCGCGCACGAACGTGCCGCCGAAGGCGATTGCGGCGGCGTAGCCCGATATGAAGACGAACACGTGGGCCGCGTCCGAAAGTCCGAACCGCGCCCAGATGATCTGCGCCAGCCAATCGCCCGGCACGTGGGCCACGTAGATCGCTGCAAGCGAAAGACCGCGGAAGAAATCGAGCCTTACATCGCGCGCCTTTTTGGCCGTCGTCGCGGTCATGCCGCGCGCGGACCTATATTCGCAAGATGCAACAGGTCCGGCAGGTCGGCGCGCCGCAGATAGGCCAACGCGAGGCCCGCCGCCCACACCGCCAGCGCCTCCTTGAACAGCACGGCTCCGTCGTCGTAGGGGTCGAGCCCGAGCGGGGAAACGACGTGGAAGAAGATCGCTCCCGTCATGATGCCTGTCGCGGAGAGCCCGCCGAGCAGCTGCGTTCGCCGGTAGAGGCACAGCGCCGAAGCGCCCAACTCGGCGGTACCGACGCCGATGCGCATGATCTTCTCGTAGCCCGAAAAGCCGAGCCAGTCCGTAAGGACAGTGAAGAGCCACACGCTGCCCTCGTGGCCGAAGAATTTGTACTGGAGATACCAGACAAAAATGTAGGCGATCCAGAGCGCCAACGCCCAGGGAAGGGCGGTGCGAAGGGTGGGGGCAAGGCGGTCCATTGCGGCGGCTCCGAAACGTTCGAGGTGCCGATGTTTCGCAACCGCAACCCCCAAAGTTACAGTGCGTGCCGCATTCCCGCGCCGCGCGACGCCCTTTCAACGTGTCGAAGCTGTTGTTTCTGGCCGCCGAATCTTATTTACCGCACCGCAAAAAGTTACACATCGTCACTTGGTTATTGCCCGCGTGTGGGCTATTTAGAGACTGCGAGTCGATTACTAGTTGCCGTGCCAATCTTCGAGGTCAAAAAACATGTTTTCGTGTCTGTGCCGTTTGTCCCTGATATCGTTGTCTTTTGTTGCGGCACTTGCGAGCGCGGCAGTCGCCCAAACGCGGCCCGAGGCGCCCAAGGGCGACTGGCAGGTTTCGACCGGCGCACTTGCCGGCTACGCGCCGGCCTACGAGGGGGCGGACAAGTACAAAGTCATGGCGCTGCCGCTGATCGACGTGACGTGGCGCGAGCGCGTGTTCTTGAGCACGATGAACGGGCTGGGTGCTTGGGCCTATCGGCACAACGGCTTCAGCGTCGGCGGCGCCCTCGGTTACGAGTTCGGCCGCGACGAGAGCCTGGATCGCAGCGAGCTGGACGGACTCGGCGACGTGGATGCGGCCGCTCAAGCCCGCCTGCTGGCCGAATACCGCAGGGGGCCCCTCCGCCTCGACGCGGCGCTGGCGCGCGCCCTCGGCGGCAGCGACGGCACCACGCTGCGCGTGGGTGCCAGCATGGCCTATCCGCTCGGCGACAAGCTGCGCCTGATGCCCGGCATAGCGGCCGTATGGGCGGACGAAAACTACATGGACGCCTATTTCGGCGTGACGGCCGCGCAGTCCGCGTTGTCGCGCGCGCGCCTGGGAACGGCCGCCGGAAAATCCCGGTTCGACGCGAAGGCCGGCGTCAAGAACGTCGATCTCACGCTGATGGCGATGTATCCGCTGACGCAGAACTGGATGCTGCGCGGCGGCGGCGGCTTGCGCTTCCTGGTAGGGGACGCAGCCGACAGCCCGATCTCCAAGCGCGACACGGCGCCCTTCGCCAATCTCGGGATTGCCTATCGCTGGTAGCGGCCGCGCAGGTTTTTCGCGATCCGGAGCGACGGCGCTACATCGTGGCGCCGATCTGCCACGGCACGAATTCGTTGTCGCCGTAACCGAGCTGTTCGGACTTGCTGCGTTCGCCTGAAGCCACGCGCAGAATGTGCTCGAATATCTCGCGGCCCTTTTCTTCCACAGAAACGCCGTCGACGATGTCGCCGCAATTGATGTCCATGTCCTCGATCATGCGCTGGTAGATGTCGCTGTTGGTCGCAAGCTTGATCGACGGCGTGGGCTTGCACCCGTATGCCGAGCCGCGCCCGGTCGTGAAGCACAAAACATTGGCGCCGCCCGCGACCTGTCCCGTGGCCGAGGTCGGGTCGTAGCCGGGCGTGTCCATGAACACGAAGCCCTTGGCGTCCACGCGCTCGGCATAGCGATAGACGCCGCGCAACGTCGTGGTCCCGCCTTTGGCGGCTGCCCCCAGGGACTTTTCCAGGATTGTGGTCAAGCCGCCCGCCTTGTTGCCGGGCGAGGGGTTGTTGTCCATCGAGCCGTCGTTGCGCTTGGTGTAGTCCTCCCACCAGCGGATGATCTCGATGAGTTTTTCGCCGATCTCGCGCGTGGCGGCGCGCCTCGTGAGCAGATGCTCGGCCCCGTAAATCTCGGGCGTTTCCGAGAGGATCGCCGTTCCGCCGTGCGCCACTAAAAGATCGACCGCAGCGCCCAATGCGGGATTTGCCGTAATGCCCGAATAACCGTCCGAGCCGCCGCATTGCAGCGCCAGCGTCAACTCGCTCGCCGGGACCGTCTCGCGCGTCGCCTGGTTCACGCGCGGCAGCATTGCCTTGATGCGCTCGACGCCCGCTTCGATCGTCTTGCGCGTTCCGCCGCTGTCCTGGATCGTCATCGACTGGAACAGCTCGCCGTCCACGATGCCGTAGGCGCGTTTCATTTCGTCGATCTGGAACACTTCGCAACCCAAGCCCACCAGCAGCACGCCGCCGACGTTCGGGTTTGTCGCGTAGCCCCATTGCGTTCGCTTGAGCACGTCGAAACCTTCGCCCTTTGACGCCATGCCGCAGCCAGTGCCGTGCACGAACGACACCACGCCGTCGATATTGGGATAGTCGGCGAGGATACCGGAACGCGTAACGGCCTCGGCCATAAAGCGCGCGACCGAGGCCGAGCAATTCACCGAAGTAAGGATGCCGATATAGTTGCGCGTCCCCGCCCGTCCGTCGGCGCGTCGAAAGCCCTGGAACGTCGCGCGCCGGGAAAGCGGCAGCGGTGCGTAGGGTTTGGCCTCTTCGGCGAAGCGATAGTCGCGTGCAAACGCCTTGAAGTCGCAGTTGTGCGTGTGGATATGGTCGCCCGCCGCGATGTCGCCGTGCGCGAAGCCGATCGTCTGGCCGAATTTCCGCACCGCCTCGCCCTCGGCGATCGCGGCGATGGCCATTTTATGGCCCTTGGGGATGCGCGCGCGCGCAACTGCGCCGAGGATCTCGGCACCCTCGGGGATCGCGTCCACCGCGACCACGAGATTGTCGGATGCGTTGAGACGGATCGTGCGCGGTACAGCGGTCATGTCGGTTCCTCCCGGCTCTTTTGCAGGAATTATAGCGCAGCTATTCGGCGTTTCAGACCACGTTCTTTTCGAAGAGCGGGCGCATTTCGACGAGCCGCTTTGGCGCAAGGTCGCCCAGATCGATCGCAGTCGCCGCCGTTTTTCCGCAGATCAGCTCGGCAAGATAGTTGCCTACGGCCGGGCTCTGCTGCAGCCCGTGGCCGGAGAAACCGTTGGCGAGCCACACATTCGACGTGCCCGGCACGGCCCCCACCAGCGCATTGTGGTCGAAGCTGTTCATGTCGTAGTGGCCGGCCCAGGCGCGGCCGCGCTTGATCGCTTCGAATGCCGGCACGCGTGCCGCCAGAACCGGCCACACATGGTCGTCGAAAAACCGGTAGTCGACCTCGAAATCGCCGTCCGCATCCGGATCGGCGTCGGCGGGCGGCGCACTGCCGCACAGATAGCCGGGACCCTCGGGTCGGCAATAGACGCCGGTGGAATCGATCAGCAGCGGAAAATCCGCCAGATTGTCGCGGCAGTGGAACGTGAAGATCATGCGCTTTTTGGCGTGCACGGGAATGTCGAAACCGGTCTGGCGCACGAGCGCGCGGGCACCCGTGCCCGCAGCGATCGCCACTTGCCCGCACGCGAGCGTGGTCCCGTCTTCGAGCACGACGCCGCGGCAGGTGCTGCCGGCCATGTCGAGCGCGCCGACCGCCGCCTTGCGGAATTCGGCGCCGAGGGCGCGCGCTTTTTTTCGGAATGCCTGCAGCAGGCTGTAGCCATCGAACCAGCCTTCGCCGCTGCGGCCCCAGCTTGCGGCTGCGATCCCGTCCGTCGAAAGCCACGGAAAACGCTGCCCCACGCCGCGTGCGTCGAAAAGCGCGATGTCGGCGCCCATTTCGGTTTGCACCGCATGGTTTTCGGCCAAAACCGTTCGACCTGCGGCAGTCGCCAAAAACAGATAGCCGCCTTCGCGAAGACCGATTTCGGGTCGCTCGCCGTCGACCGCCAGAATGTCGCCTGCACGGCGCAGAAAATCGATGCCGAACAGCGATGCTCGGATGTTTACCGGCGAGGAAAACTGCTGCCGGATCGACGCGGCCGATAAGGCGCTTGCCGCGCGCGCGTAGGTGGGATCGGGCTCGAGAACCGTCACGCGTCCGCTGAAGCCCGGTGCGGCGCAAAGATGGTAGGCGATCGAAGCGCCAATCGCGCCGCCGCCTGCTACGACGATGTCGGTGGTTTGCGGCATGACGAAAGGACTTTAGCCAAGGGGCGGCTGCGCGCAACCGGATAGCGCGTGCGGCGGTCCGGACGGTCGAGGTTTGCCCCCGGCGCGCGTCTGGGCTATGTCCTTGCGCGCGACAAGGCGAGGGAGAGTGCGGGCGTGATCGAGAAGCAGAAACTCAAAGCCATCAGCGGTTTTCCCGAATGGCTGCCCGAACTGCGCATGGTCGAGCTCGAATGGCTCGACAAGATCCGCGCGCTGTTCGAAAGCTACGGCTATGCGCCCGTCGAAACGCGTGCGGTCGAGCCCGTGGAAGTGCTGCTGAAGCAGGGCGACACCGACAAGGAAATCTACGCGATCAAGCGCCTTGCGGCCGAGCCCGGCGAAGCGCCTGAACACGCGCTGCACTACGACATGACCGTGCCGATGGCGCGCTACGTTGCCGCCAACATGAACGAGCTCGCGTTCCCGTTCAAACGCTACCAGATGCAGAAGGCCTGGCGCGGCGAGCGCCCGCAGGACGGGCGCTTCCGCGAGTTCTACCAGTGCGACGTGGACGTGGTGGATGTGCGCGAAATCCCGCTGCATTTCGACGCGGAAATGCCTGCCATCATGTTCGAAGCGCTCGACAGCATCGGCGTCGGCCCCACGGCAACGAGGATCAACAACCGCAAAATCCTGCAGGGCTACTACGAAGGCCTCGGCATTTCGGATCCCGCCAACACGATGCGCATCGTCGACAAGCTCGACAAGATCGGGCGGAGCGGGGTGGGCGCCATGCTCGCAAGCGAACTTGCGCTCGATCAATCGACCGTCGCGAAGGTCCTGGCCTTGAGCGAAATAAACGGCGGCGACACGGGCGTGCTGGCAGCCGTCGAAAAGCTCGGCGTGAAGTCGCAAACGCTCGAGCAGGGACTGCACGAGCTCGGCTTCGTGCTCGACGCGCTGAAGCGCTTCCCTTCGGGCGCTTTCGTGGCCGACCTTTCGATCGCGCGCGGGCTCGCCTACTACACGGGCTCGGTCTACGAAACCAAGCTCGTCGAGTTTCCCGATTTTCCGACCGTGTGCGGCGGCGGACGCTACGACAATCTTGTGGGTTCGCTGATCAATCGGCGCCTGCCGGGCATCGGCATTTCGATCGGGCTCACGCGCATTTTCTGGAAGATGCAGAAAGAGGGCCGCATCGCAGCCCCGCGCAAGAGCCCCACCGACGTGCTCGTGCTCTTCCCGCGCGGCGGCGCTTATGCCGACGTCGCGGCAACAGCGCGAGCATTGCGCAGCCGCGGTCTCAAGGTCGAGATGTACCACGAGGACCGCAAAATCGACGCGCAGTTCAAATACGCCACCGACAAAGGCATCCCTTACGTGTGGTTTCTGCCCGCCGAAGCGGGTGCCGCGCACAAGGTGAAGGACCTCGCCGTCGGCACCCAGCACGACGCCGATCCGGCAAGCTGGCTGCCTGCGCGATTGGGCTAAAGGCTCAGCGCCGCGTATCGAGGACGAGGCGCAGCGCCAGCCCTGCGAATACGCTTGCCAAAAACCAGCGCATGGCGGTGACGGCGCGCGGGCTGCCCGCAATGGCACGGCCTGCACGAGCCGAGACGACGATCACCGCCCCGTTCACGACGAGGCCGATCGCGTTCAGTACGGTTGCGAGCAGCAGCATCTGCAGCACGATCGAAGCGCCCGCGGGATCGACGAATTGCGGGAAGAGGGCCACGACAAACAGCGCCATTTTCGGATTGAGCACGTTGTTCCACAAACCCTGGCGGAACATCGGCGCGATCGCGGCGGATGGCCCATCGGATCCCGGGTCCGCCGGCGAGGTTGCGGGGAGGGGTGCTGCGCTCAGGATGCGTACTGCCAGAAACGCCAGATAGGCCGCACCCGCGTAGCGCACGACGTCGTAGGCGAGCGGATAGACGGCAAAGAGTTGGGCAAGGCCCAGAGCCGTTGTTGTACTGAGGCTAACGTATTCAGAATTACTTGGGGGGCACAAGTTCAAGCCTTTATTAGAGATTCAAATGCTTTAGAGCTGCTTTACTCCAAAAAATTAGCCTCGGGAGATTTTGAAAGCTTAAGCAGTTACCGGCAATTGACTCACATAGACCAAAGATGGCAATATCAAACATCGTTAGCTCAACTTATGGCTAAAGTCAGTGACATTCTGGTATGATCCATTAATCGGTAGGTAACGTTGTGCGACTGATTATGAAAGGCATCGCAGGTCTCATTGTTCTGATTAGTGGATGGCTTATTGCTGCGCACCAAGATGTATTAAAGGACTATATTGATCGTTGGGCTCGGTCATGTCGAATTGCTATTTCAGTGGAACCGCCTGCGATTGGAACGGATAGGTTTCGTATTCTTATGTCGACGAGCGGTGGCCTGAGCCCGTGAACTCACCCGGTTGAAGGTAGAGTCTGTTCCGTATTTGACCCTGTCTGGGTGGTTGTGGCAACGGGGCGAGGCGCGAAGCCCCGTGGGTAGCG
>JBILXZ010000091.1:0-7094 GCA_044378015.1 Tagaea sp. | reverse complement strand
CGGCCCAAGCCCGGCGGCCTTTGGCGCCCCAGGAATTGCCGCCGAGACAAACGGCGCTGACGACCAGGCCCGAGCGGCCCAAAGGATTGAACTTCATCGGATGGATTCTCCGCGTCGGGACAAAAACGGCGCAGGCAAAAGCACCTGAGCCGCAGCGATCTTGGCCGATCGGACGGGTGCTTGCAAACCACCCGCCGAGGGCCCGTCCCGCTCCCGCAATGCGCGACAATCTGCGACAATAGGTTACGGAAACCTATTTATCGCATTGATATGAAACGATTGTAACCGCGGCGACGATATCGGTTACGGATCATCGAAAGTATCTGGATGCCGCACTCGAACTTCGCCTTTCTTTACTTTTCAAACAGCGCACGCCGCCGCGATCCTCCAGCAGCGATGCTTGGAGAATACGATATTCTCGGAAAAAACAGTAAATAATACTATATAGGAAAATTTAAACTAAAAGAACATTGTTATATTCACGCCGCGTCAGCGATGTAGGGCACGCTCAAGGCAACGAGGGCGAGCTGCAAAACATTGCAAACCATGCCGACCCAATGAAGGCGACGCAGCCGCCGCACGGCATCGCGGTCGCCGGCATCGCGTGCGCGCAACTCGGCATCCATCCGCCGCACGAACCAGCTGCGCGCAGCCAGCGCGAAAACCGCGACCGCCCCGATGCAAGCCGCACCGACAAACCGCACATCGAGCGCAAAGCCGGCGGCGCCGACTGCGGCGGCGAGTGCGAGCGCCAGATAGTATTTGTCGAACATGCCGCGCAGCAGGCCGCTTGCCACGGGATCGTCGAGCCGGACAAGCAAAAACGCGGGCGCTTGCAGCAGAAAATAGCCCATCGGCAGAACCAACAGCACGATGGCGAATAGCGCGACAGGTGCCGGCATCCTGGAGCCCCCAAACCTAGCGATATTCCGACAAGTATCACCGACGCGGCCGATAGCAGGAAGCAATTGCACGCGGAAAAACGACTCGAGTTCGACGCCAATCAAATCAATGCATTCGCGAATCAGGGAATACCCACCCGTCGGCGGGCGCATCGAAAAGTGATTGAAATTACATTTACGCATCGGCAGAATTCGTCGATAAAGATAATAATATGGAGCACCTTACAAAACGAACCCTGAATTGTATTCATGAAGTTACCAAACAGAATTAAATAGATAACGCTGTCGATTAAACGGAAGCGGAAAACTAAATGACTCTTGTAGTCGCAAGAAAAGTCGGTGCGCGTATTGGGATCGTTTCTGATACCCGATTGACACTGCACAGCATACCACTGCAACCCCAAAATGGAGTGATCAAGTCCTGCATGCTACCTGGTCATATCTGCGTGTCTTTCAATAACTCTCCTGACCTTGCAGCCAAGGAATTTCTCCAATTCATAGTGCAGTATCCGACGGGCACAACATTTGCTGCGGCAATACGATTCTTCATAAACTCCAGTCGTACAACAGGCAATGACTATATTGTCGCGTTCTCAAAGCCTCCGAAGATCGTAAGGATTCGGAATGGAGAGCAGGAACGGTCACTTTCCAATACGCTTTGGATTGGGGACGAGGAAGCATATGAACGATTCAAAGAGTATGAAGCCAAGCGTCGAAACGCTATCGAGATTGGTAGGGCGATTAACTCGGTATTCTTTTTTGACCCCGAAGGTTCGCCAACTCAAGATTTGTATTCAACCATGCGTAACGTCGTGTCTGATCCCCTACTCGTGTCTGTAGGTGGCTTCGTAACTTCAGTTGTAAATTGGGACGAAGGATTTCGATATTCGGTATACTCCGATGTCTTGTATAACTGGCCCGAAGGGAAAGACGAAACGTATGCACCGAGTTTGAGTGACAAAATCAACTTGGGTGCGTCGGACGAAAATGAAGATGTATCGATTTCGCAAATATCTACCAGTTATATTGGCCTAAACATTGTTGCCTACTATGTTTTGAGAGCACGAAAAGTTTTTGTTTTTCATATGAAGAATTCACCACTAGCCAATGGCTGCGTTGTGATTTCCGATGTCGAACCGGAAGACTTGGATTCCAAGTTAAGCCAACTATCATCGACAAATCTGAATTGGCTTATTTTCATTAATTCTGCAGTTAAGGGTTCATCAAGTCCAAGAACAGGCTCTGCTTCACTATCGACCGAAAATGCCGACATTAATGGCATCCAAATTCCTTTTATTCCGCGCGCGAACACACTGGGTCGAAAAATCGAAGATGCAGATAAACACGTAACCTTCTCGCTTCCGTTTGGCGAACAAAGGTGATGCGCCTACGCGATGGTCGTTTCGTCGCTGCGCGTTTCGTTGCGGTTGTCGATCCAATCGAGCGCGACCTTGTCGCCGGCCTTGCCGCCCCGGAACTTGAACGCGAAATAAGGGTTCTTCGAAACCGACGGCCCCCACTGCGCGCGCATCACAACGCGGCCATTGTGGGTTGCCGTCACCTGGCCGATGAACCAGGCCGGGACGACGGCGCCCGCTTCGACGCGCTGGCCGCTTTCCATTTCGTGGCTCATCAGCACGCGGACTTCGACCGTGCCGTCGCGCGCGGCGACCGCGCGTATGCGCATGGGGCCGGGGCCGCTCATGTGCCGCACGCGCCGAGCGTGACTTTGACTTCCCTGGTCGCCGAATAGACTTTGCCCTCGGCGACAGCGATCGCAACGACGTTCGAAGTCTGCGCCATTTTGATGCGGGTCGCGACGTCGGCGACCGCATCGGGCAGAATCTCGAATACGGCCGTCAACGTGTTGGGGTTTTTCTCGACCATCAGCGCGAGGCGCGTGGTGCCGGGCAAGCGGCTTAGAATCTGCACCGGCACGACAGCCCCGTTGTCGGCAATGTCCGGCACCGTCAGCACAAGCGCTGCGGACGCCGTCGCCGGTTCGATGCCAAGCGCCTTCAGCGTTTCCGCGACGTTTTTGCCGTCGAACGCGCTCTTGTTCCAGTCGGCCAGGGCCGGCTTGCCGGGCAGCATGCCTGCGGCCGCAAGGGCTGCAACCAGCGACCAGCCGCCGCCGACCTTCAGGAAGTTCCGCCTGTTTTTTTCGCCTGGCGCCAAAGCAACGCTCTCCAAAATTCGCAAATCGGCCTCCAGCATAGCGCAGCGCGGCGATTTTGTAACAGGGACCGCGCGCCGCCCCGCGATTGACGCCGCCCGAAGCGCCGTGTCAACTGCGCCTGCGACCTGCCGCGCAACCGGTTCGCGCGCACCTGCCGGGAAGTCCGATGACCGAAGTCGCCGCCGTCCTCGAAACCCGCCCTGGCTCCCGGCCCCTTTCGGCCCGCACGCTCGACGCGCTCGACGCTTCGATCGGCGCTTTGGCGGTCCTCTGCCTGGTTTCGATCGCCGTCGCGACATTGGCGGGGGTCGTGTCGCGCTACGTTTTTTCGGCGTCGTTGACCTGGACCGCCGAGGCCGGGCAATGGCTGTTCGTCTACCTCATCTTCCTCGGCGTGCCGATCGCGCACCGCAAACGGCTGCACGTTTCCTTGGCCTTCCTCGATACGCTGCTGCCCGCACCGCTCAAGCGCGCGCAAAAGCTGCTGGTCGATGCGGCCGTCGCCTACGCCACGATCGCGCTGATGTTCGGCGCGCAGAAGCTGATCGGACTGATCGGCGGACTGTCGACCGCGCTCGCGTTGCCCGCTTGGCTGCAATATGCGGGCATCCCGGCGAGCTGTGCGGCAGCACTCGTCTATATCGCGCTGCGCGATTTCGAACGGCCCACCGACCGCGCTTCCGGCCTGCTCGGCGTCGGGCTTGCGGCGCTCCTTTATTGGCTGTTCGATGTCGCGCGCGTGGCGACGATGCCGGAAGCCGATCCGGTTTGGCTCATGTGCCTCGTGTTCCTCGCAAGCCTGCTGCTGGGCGTGCCGGTCGCATTCGCGATGCTGTTGGGCGTTCTGCTCGCCGGCCTTTCGGTCGATCTGCTGCCGACGGCGGCGGTCGTGCAGAACGTCGTGCGCGGCTCGAGCCAGTTTCTGCTGCTGGCGATTCCGTTGTTCCTGCTGGCAGGCGCGTTGATGGACGTAGGCGGCCTTGCCCGGCGCTTGATCGATTTCGCGCGCACCCTGGTGCGGCACATGCGCGCGGGCATGGCGCAGGTCACGATTCTTGCGGCCACGCTCTATGGCGGCGTTTCGGGCTCCTCCAACGCCAATGCCGCCCTCACCGCGCGCCTGCTGCATCCGGCGATGGTGAAGGACGGCTGCCGGCCCGCCTTTTCGGCCGCCGTCTGCGCCTCGGCGGCCGCGTCGGACAACGTCATTCCGCCGTCCGTCGGCATGCTCATCGTGGGGGCTGCAACCGGCATTTCCGTCGGGCAGATGTTCGTGGCCGGCATCGTGCCCGGCATCCTGTTCGGCGCCGCACTGATGGCGACGGTGTGGCTTGTGGCAAAGCGCGAAGGCTACAAGCCCAATGCCGCGCGCGCCTCGTGGCGCGAGCGCGCGCGCGCGGCAGGGGCCGCCGTGCCGGTTCTGCTGCTGGCGGCGTCCATCGTCGTGTCGCTGCGCTTCGGCGTCGCCACGCCGACCGAAACGGGAGCGCTTGCCGTCGCCTTCGCGTTTGCGGTCGGCGCTTGGACGATGCGCGGCTTTTCGCTTCGCGCGCTGTGGCGCGCGCTGTCGCAGACCGCGCTCGACTCGGCGACGATCGGGCTCCTGATCGGCGCGGCGACGCCGTTCGCGTTCGTGCTCGCGACCGAGAACGTGCCCCAATCGATCGCGGCGTTCGGCGAGGCGCGCCTGGGCGAGGCGTGGGTGGTGCTGCTGTTCTTGAACGGGGTGCTGCTGCTTGCGGGCATGTTCATGGATATCGGCGCCGCGATGCTGATCTTGACGCCGCTCTTCCTGCCGCTGGTCGAACGCTTCGGCATCGAGCCCGTGCATTTCGCGCTGATCGCGATCTGCAATCTGATGATCGGCGGCCTCACCCCGCCTGTCGGCATGCTCGCCTACATCGCGGCAAGCGTCGCGCGCGTGCCGGTCGTCGAGGTGTTCGCGGCGCTGTGGCCGTTCGTGCTCGCCTTGCTTGCCGTCCTTGCGCTAGTCACTTACGTTCCTGCAGTCTCGATGGGGCTGCTTTGGCTCGGGCTTTGACCACGGTCGCCCGAGACGGGGAAAACGCCATGACCGCATTCACGCGCCGCCAAGCGGGTGCGGGCTTCGCCGCTTTGGGCATCGGCGCCGCCCTTGCAGCGCCGGCCCTTGCCCAGACGCGCGCCCAGCCCGCACGCATCGGCGTGGTGCAGCCCGAAACGGCGCCCAACACGGTCATGTGGCGGCGCTTTGCCGAACTTGCGCGCGCGCGCACCGACGGGGCGGTCGATCTTCGGATATTCCCCGCAGGCCAGCTCGGCGGCGAGCGCGAGAACGCCGAAGGCATGCGCTTGGGCTCCATCCAAGGTGCGGATTCGACGCTCGCCGCCCTGTCGCAATGGGTGCCCGAGGGCCAGATCTTCGACATGCCTTTCGTTTTCCGCGACTGGGACCATGTCGAAAAAACGGTCGAGGGGCCGATCGGCGAACGCTACAAAAGCCTTTACCGGGCGCAAGGGTTCGAGGTGCCCGCGCTGTTCGCCTACGGCGCGCGCCATCTCGTGAGCCGCACGCCGATCCTCGGGGTCGCCGACGTGCGCGGCAAGACGATGCGCGTGCTGCAGAGCCCGCTGCACATTTCGATCTGGCGCACGCTGGGCGCCAATCCCACGCCGATACCGATCACCGAGACCTACAACGCGCTGTCGACGGGCGTTGCCGACATGATGGACATCACCAAAGGCCCCATCGAAACGCTGCGCCTGTTCGAGGTCGCCCCCAACGTCACCGAGACGGGCCACATCTGGTCCGTCGGCGCCATCGTGTTCGCGCAAACCTACTGGCAGCGCCTGTCGCCGACGAACCAGGCGGCCATGACGCGCACCGCCCTCGAGATGGCGACCTACCTCAACAAGCTGCATTTCGAGCAGGAAGACGCGGCGACGCTCCGCATCGCGCAGCGCGGGGCGCGCATCCACAAGGTCGATCGGGCGCCGTGGCGCGACGCGCTGCGCCCGATCTGGGAGCAGGAAGCGCCCAAATTCGGCGGCATGGGCGCCATCGCCGCCATCGTCGAGACGCGCTAGCGGCGTGCCGAACAAAAGCGACGCGCCGACAATGTGCATGGGCCGGGATGCATAGGCCGGGATGCATGGGCCGGGCCGTTTTCAGGGCCGAGCGACGAGCGTGTAGTCGAGCAAACGAGCGGCCGGTTTTTCGCCGCGCCACATCTCGCCCAGCATCGCGACGATGGCCGGGCCGAAGGCGGCATAGGGCACGCGCACCGAGGCAAGCCACGGCGCGATCCAGTCGTTGAGCGGATTGTCGTCGAAGCCAAACAGCGCGATGTCCTGCGGCACGCGCAAGCCCGCCTCGCGCAGGCGGCGATGCGTGCCGTAGGCGATGAGGTCGGACGCGCAGAAAATCGCGGCCGGCCGCACGGGCTGCGCCAGCAGCTTTGCGGTTGCGGCGTGGCCCAGCGCCAAATGGTCCGAGCCGAGCGCGGCGGGCAGATCGACGTCGAGCAGGCTGCGCCCAAGCCGCTGCACGCCCCGACGAAACCCGGCAATGCGGTCGGCAGTCGCGGAAGATTCGAGCGAGCCGTGAATCACGGCCAAAGCGCCTCCGGGCACGCGCGCATGCAGGGCCGAGGCAACGGCAGCCCCGGCCGCTTGGTTGTCGATGCCGACGAACGCCGCCGTCCTGTCGACGGGGCACCGGCGATTGACGAACAGCAGCGGTGCGGCCCCCGCCATCGCGTCGGCAAGCTGGCCGCTGCGCACGGCCCCCAGCAGCACGGTTGCGCGCACGGCTTGGGCGCGCATCTCGCTCAGATACTCGTCCTGCAGATCGGGATTGTCGTGCGTGTCGCACAGCACCATCGCGAGCCCCACGTCGCGAAGTGCGGTCTCGATCGACGCGGCGATCGCCGCCATCGCGGGGTTCGCGAGATTGGCGGCGAGCACGGCCACGAGACGGCTTCGGCCTTTTCGCAGCGCCTGTCCGGCTCCGGTCGGGCGATAGCCCACTTGCG
>JBILXZ010000090.1:0-7173 GCA_044378015.1 Tagaea sp. | reverse complement strand
AAAGGCCAGCGCGTGGCCCGCGTGCATTCCGGCGATCCGTCGCTCTACGGCGCAATCGCCGAACAGATGCGCCGGCTCGAAGCTCTCGGCATTCCCTACGACGTGATTCCGGGCGTGCCCGCCTACGCCGCGATGGCGGCGGCCATGCGCACCGAGCTCACGTTGCCGGGCATCGTGCAGAGCGTGGTGCTGACGCGCACCGCCACGCGCGCTTCGGCCATGCCCGACGGCGAAACGCTCGCCAATTTCGCGGCGACGGGAGCGACGCTCGCGATCCATCTGTCGATCGCCAACCTCGCCAAAATCGTGCGCGAATTGTCGCCGATCTACGGCGGCAATTGCCCGGCGATGGTCGGCTACCGCGTAAGCTGGCCGGACCAGCAGTTTCTCGTCGGCACGCTCGCGGACATTCGCGACAAGGTCAAAGCGGCGGGCTTCACGCGCACCGCCCTCGTCCTCGTGGGGCCTGGCCTGGGCGCCGAGAATGCGGCCGACAGCCGCCTTTACGCCGCCGACCACCACCACGTGCTGCGCCCGACCGCCAAACGCGGGGCTTGAGCGCGCCCTCAGCGCGGCGCGCCGTTGCGGCGCAGATAGTCGGCCACCGCGCGGCGATTGGACGTCTCTGCGATGGCGAGCGCCGTGCGGCCGGTGGCGTCGGTCGGCGTCAGATCGGCTTTGGCCTGGACCAGCGCCTCGACCACGCGCAAATGCCCTTCGCGCGCGGCCAGCATCAGCGCGGTCGCGCTTGTGCTGCGTTCGATCAGATTGAGATTGGCGCGACCGGCAATGAGCGTCTGCACCACGCCCGCATGTCCGCGTTCGCTTGCCCACATCAGCGCCGTGCGGCCCTCGCGGTCGCGCAAATCGGGCGTCGCGCGCGCATCGAGCAGCAACTTCGCGATTTCGGCGTTGCCGTTGATCGCGGCGAGCGCCAGGGCGGGGCGGTTGTCGAGATCGAGCTGGTTCGCCGTGACGCCGGTGGCCAATTGCTGGCGCACGCTCTCGACATTGCCGTCGCGGGCCGCTTCGGCGAGCGGGCGGCGGATCAACACCTCGATGCCGATTTGGGCTTGGGCCGGCAAAGCCAGCAGCACGGCGACAGCGGCTAGTACAAGACGACGCATGGGTGGAATTTAGGAAGTTCCAGCCTGCGTCGCAAGCCATGCGACGGCATCCGCGAGGCTTGCGAGCGTGGGACCCGCTTGCGGCGGCGGGCGGCGCAACAGCACGACCGGCAGGCCGAGATTGCGCGCCGCATCGAGCTTCGCGCGGGCCGAGTCCCCGCCGCTCGCTTTGGCTAGAATGACCTCGATTGCCTCGCTCTTGAGGAACCGGCGCTCGGCCTCGCGCTCGAAGGGTCCGCGCATCGCGACGACGCGGGCACCCGGCAGATCGACCGGGCCCGATTCGGCGCGCCGCACCAGAAAGTCGAAATCCAGCGCGGCCAGCGGTGCGAGCCCGTCGGCAAAGGCCACGAACACGCGCCGCCCCAGAGCCGGCAGCAGGCGGACGCTGGCGGCGACGTCGTCCACATAAAGCCAGCGGTCGCCGTCGACCGCTTGCCATTCCGCCCGCACGAAGGCGGCGCGCGGTACGGCGGCCTGCGCGCATGCCGAGGCGGCATTGGCGGACATGCGAACTGCGAACGGGTGAGTCGCGTCGACGCAGGCCGCGATTTTCTCGGCGCGCAAGAAGGCCGCAAGCCCGGCCGCGCCGCCGAATCCGCCGCTGCGCGTTCGCGCGACGCTGGAGCTCGGCGCGGCAGTGCGCCCGGCCAGCGACAGGATCGCGTCGTAGCCTTCGTGGACAAGGCGGTCGGCGAGGAGCCGGGCCTCGCCGGTGCCGCCGAGGACGAGAATGCGCCCGCTCATGGCCCCGCCTGCCCGATCAGTTCGCCCGCGCGGTCGACGACAAGCACGTCGAGGGCGATCGCAGGCCCCGCGATTTCGGCGGCAACGCGCTGCGCGTCTCGCGCGACGCGCTGTGCCAGCGGCACGTTGGCCGCGCGCGCGAGGCCGAGAACGGCGCCGGCCGACATGTCGGGGGCAACGGCAGCTTCGCAGATCTCGGCGGCAGCGCCCAAGGCGCCGAGCCGGTCGGCAAGATAGCGGGCATCGACGCGGCTGCGCGCGGAATGCAGATCCATGGCCCCGGCCGCGAGTTTCGCGAGCTTGGCAAAACCGCCCGCCACCGTCACGCGCGCGACGGGATAGCGCCGCAGATATTTCAAAGTGCCGCCCGCGAAATCGCCCATGTCGAGAAGTGCGGATTCGGGCAATTCGTAGAAGCGCTTCACGAACGCCTCGGAGGTCGAACCGGTCGCGGCGGCGACGTGCGCCAAGCCTTCGGCGCGGGCCACATCGATGCCGCGATGGATCGAGTGGATCCAGGCGGCGCACGAATAGGGCGTGACGATGCCGGTCGTGCCCAGCACCGACAATCCGCCCACGATGCCCAGGCGCGCATTCAGCGTCTTCGCCGCGCGTTTTTCGCCGTCCGGGATCGCCACAGTCACGATCCAGTCGGCCCCGAATTCGGCCAGCGCCGCCGCGATGATGGCCCGCGGACCCGGATTGATCGCAGGCTCGCCGACCGCCAACGCCAAGCCAGGCTTGGTGACCGTGCCGACCCCGGTTCCGGCGCGAAACGAGAGTCCCTGTCCGGCTACGTTGCGCGCAAGCCGAACCCGGATTTCCGCGCCGTGCGTGACGTCGGGATCGTCGCCCGCGTCCTTGACGATGCCGGCCTCGGCGAAATCCGGCCCCACCGTTCCGCCGACGACGGCAAAGGTCGGCGTTTGGCCCTGCGGCAGGCGAATCGCGACCGTTGTCGGCATCCGGCCGGTAGCCAGCGCTTGGGCAGCCGCACGGGCGGCGGCGGCGGCGCAGGCTCCGGTCGTCCAACCGCTGCGCAAGGGCCCCGAAGGCTTGGGCGGAAGTTCGTCTTCGACCATGATTTCAGTAGGGTAGCATCGCAGGCCCGGGCCGGATAGACTGGCGCCAATGGACGATCACGGTCTTGAAATGCCGGTTTTCGAACCGGGCAGCGTTTGGCTGGTGGGGGCTGGCCCGGGCGATCCGGGATTGCTGTCGCTTTACGGCCTGCATGCGCTGCGCCAGGCCGACTGCGTGGTCTACGATGCGCTCGTCGACGCGCGGATCCTGAAACTCGCGCGTACCGGTGCGGGCTTGTGGTTCGCGGGCAAGCGCGGCGGCAAACCGAGCCCGAAACAACGCGACATCACACTCCGCCTCGTCGAACTTGCCCGCACCGGCAAACGCGTGCTGCGCCTCAAAGGCGGCGATCCGTTCGTATTCGGCCGCGGCGGCGAAGAAGCGCTGGGTCTTGCCGCGGCCGCCATCCCGTTCCGCATCGTGCCGGGCATCACGTCGGGCATCGGCGGTCTCGCCTATGCCGGCATCCCGGTCACGCATCGCGACACCAACCACGCCGTGACGTTCGTCACCGGCCACGGCGTGACGGGCGACGTGCCCGACGGTCTCGACTGGCATGCCCTCGCCAACGGCGCGCCTACGCTCGTGTTCTACATGGCGCTCAAACATCTGGACCGCATCGCGGCACTGCTGACCGAAGCGGGCCGGGCGGGCGACACGCCCGCAGCCCTCGTCGTGCGCGCCAGCACCAAGGACCAGCGGGTTGTGGAAACCACGCTCGCCCGCGCCGCCGCCGATGCGCAGGCAAGCGGCATCGAGCCGCCGGCCTTGTTCGTGGTCGGCGAGGTCGTGCGCTTGCGCGCCGGCCTCGACTGGCAAGGCCAGGCTCTGGGCCGAATTCTCGATCCCGACCCGCTGGGTCTGGGCAACCGCCAGACGGCGGAAACGGCATGAAAGGAACACAACACATGGTGCGATCGGTTTATGCGGCGGCCCTTTTCGCGGTTCTCGCCTTGGGCGCTTGCGAATCGCGCACATCCTGGATCAAGGAAAGCGCGCCGGCGGGCCAGCTCGACTACGACCAGCGCGAATGCCGCCGCAGCTCCGGCGACTACGGCTACATCGAGCGCGGGCCGTCCTACTCGAACGACGTCGGCCGCAATGTCGGCCAGTCGGTGGTGGCCGAAGAATATCGGCGCTGCATGGAAATGCGCGGCTGGCGGCGCGAACGCGGCCCCGAAACAAGCGGGCCTGCCGCCGGCGACCGCCGCTCTTGACCGCGACGCCGGGTCTGATTCTGGCCGCACCCGCCTCGGGCAGCGGCAAGACGACCCTGGCGCTGGGCATTGCGCGCGCGCTCGTGCGCAAGGGCTTGCGCATCGCGCCCGCGAAAGTCGGCCCCGACTATATCGACCCGACCTTCCATGCCGCTGCCGCCGGAAGGCCCTGCCCAAATATCGATCCTTGGGCGATGCGCGCTGCCACGCGGGCAGGCCTCGTCGCCGAACTCGGCCGCGACGCCGACCTCGTGCTGTGCGAGGGCGCGATGGGGCTTTACGACGGCATCGACGCCGCCGGCGCGGCCTCGACCGCCGCTCTTGCTGCGGAAACCGGCTGGCCGGTGCTGCTCGTCGTCGATGCGCGCGGGCTTGCCGCCTCGTTCGGGCCCTTGGTGGCGGGATACAAAAACGCCGCCAAAGGTTTCGACGTCGCCGGTGCCGTCGCCAACCGGGTCGGCAGCGCCAGCCACGTGGCCTTGCTGCGCGACGCGCTGCGGCTCCATTGCCCGTCGGCCGCGTTCTTGGGCGGCGTTGCGCGCCATGCCGATCTTGCGCTGCCCGAGCGACATTTGGGGCTCGTACCGGCAGGCGAACGGGCGCACATCGAAGCCTTTCTCGAACGCGCCGCCGATGCCTGTGCGGTCGGCCTCGATCTCGAAGCGATCGCGGCCCTCGCGCGGCCAAGCCGTCTGGCGGCGACCGAACCGCCCCTGCCGATCCCGCCATTGGGCGGCCGCATCGCGGTTGCCAGAGATGCGGCGTTTGTCTTCGCCTATCCGACCCTGCTCGACGCCTGGCGCCGCCAAGGGGCAAGTTTGTGCTTCTTCAGCCCGCTTGCCGACGAAGCCCCGGCGCCCGACGCCGATGCCGTATTCCTGCCCGGCGGCTATCCCGAGCTGCACGCCGGAACGCTTGCGGCCGCCGCCCGTTTCAAATCCGCCTTGCGTGGTTTCCGAGGCTTCGTCTACGGCGAATGCGGGGGCTATATGACGCTGGGGCGCAGCCTCGAAGACGCCTCGGGCACCCGCCACGCGATGCTCGACCTGCTGCCGATCGACACCTCATTTGCCAAGCGCAAACTGTATTTGGGATACCGGGCGATGCGGCTGCGCACCCAGACACCGTTCGGCGCGGCCGGAACGGTGTTTCGCGGCCACGAATTCCACTATTCGACCGTTTCGGGCGAAAATCCGGCGCAAGCGCTGTTCGAAACATGCGACTCGCGCGGACATGCGCTAGAGTCAGGCGGCTGGCGGCATGGCAACGTCGCCGGTTCGTTTTTCCATCTCGTCGACCGCACCGAGGCTTGAACCCGCACATGCTCTACCATTTCTACGACATGCAGCAGACGATGCTTTCGCCCGTGCGTTTGGCCGCCGAAACCGTCCAGCACATGTTCAGCCATCCGTTGATGCCGATGTCGTACACGCGCATGGGCCGCGCGATGGCCGCCGGGGCCGAAATGCTCGAGCGCGCCACGCGCCGCTACGGCAAGCCCGCCTTCCGCCTCGACCAAGTCACGATCGACGGTGTGGAATGCCCGATCGTCGAAGAGGTCGTGCACACGAAGCCATTCTGCGACCTGCTGCATTTCGACCGCGCCACGCCCGCCACGCGCGACGATCCCAAAGTGCTGGTCGTGGCCCCTATGTCCGGCCATTACGCGACCTTGCTGCGCGGCACTGTCGAAGCCCTGCTGCCCGACCACGACGTCTACGTCACCGACTGGGTCAATGCGGCCCTCGTCCCGCTCGTCGAAGGCCCGCCCTTCGATCTCGACGCGTACGTGGATTATCTGATCGAGTTCCTCGAAGTGCTGGGGCCCGAAACCCACTTGATCGCGGTTTGCCAGCCCTCGGTGCCGGTGATGGCGGCCGTCTCGCTGATGTCGGCCAACGACGGCGCTTTGGCACCGCGCTCGATGACCTTGATGGGCGGCCCGGTCGATACGCGCGTGAACCCCACGAAGGTCAACCAGCTCGCAGCCGAACGTTCGATCGAATGGTTCGAACGCTCGGTGCTGTCGACCGTGCCCGCCAACTATCCGGGCTTCATGCGCCGCGTCTATCCGGGCTTTCTGCAGTTGAGCGGCTTCATGAGCATGAATCTCGACCGCCATGTCGGCTCGGCCATGAAGCAGTTCCAGCATCTCGTGCGCGGCGACGGCCTCAGCGCCCAAGGCCATCGCGAATTCTACGACGAGTATCTGTCGGTCATGGATCTCGACGCCGCCTTCTACCTGCAGACGATCAAGGTCGCTTTCCAGGACCACGATCTGCCGCGCGGGACGTGGGTTTCGCGCGGCCGCAAGGTCGATCCGGGGGCGATCCGCAACACGGCTCTGCTCACGGTCGAAGGCGAACTCGACGATATCTCGGGCGTGGGCCAAACCTACGCCGCCCATGCGTTGTGCAACAACCTGCCCAGCGACAAGCACCGCCATTGGCTGCAGAAGAATGTCGGCCATTACGGCATTTTCAACGGCAAACGCTGGCGCAACGAGATCCTGCCGCAGGTGCGCGGCTTCATCCGCGACAATCGCTGACGCGCGGCCGTCGGCAAGCGCGGCGGGTCAGTTCCTACCGCCCCGCGCGCGTGACGAGGGCGAGGCCCGCGAAGATCGCGGCCATGGCGGCCCAGACGTAAAGCGAGTGCTGCTCGCCGAAAAGCAGCCAGCCCCAAAACACGCCCGCAAGCGTGACGAGAAAACCGGTCTGGCTGAAAAAGACGGGCCCTGCCAGACGCAAGGTTTCGAAAAACAGCAGCGATCCGATTCCGGCGAGCGCGCATTGCAGCAGAAGCGCCCAGTCGCCGTCGTTCTGCGGCGGGATCGGCACGTGCCACACGCCGAGGCCCACCGCGAGCGGGAGAACGCAGGCGGCCGCCCCGATCTGCATCGTCGCGGCGAGCGCGATCGAATCCACGCCGCTGGGCCGCGCCTTGGCGATGTAGATGTTCGACGCCGCGTAGAAAAACGGCACCAGCAGGCACAGCAG
>JBILXZ010000089.1:0-7177 GCA_044378015.1 Tagaea sp. | reverse complement strand
GGGTCAAATACGGAACAGACTCTACCTTCAACCGGGTGAGTTCACGGGCTCAGGCCAATCTTTCTCGACCTAGTGCGCGCGTACGAGGAAGATTTGCGGACGGGCGGCTTGGGTACAACGAATAATTCTTCTACTCCATCGATATGTCCAAATACGGTCAACGACAAATTTTTGGATGACCTCAAGAAACGTGGTGTCTTGCGCGCACGTTCGGCTCCCCCCATTTATCCATTGTCTGCCGCTGCTAAGTATGTGCGTCGAGGAAAGTAGGAGATAAGAATGCGCGGTGATTCGGTCTATAAAGACAAGCGGCGAAACCGGTGGCGGATAGAATTTGTTTATAACGGGCGCCGATATTCTAAAATTGCGTTCAATCGGAATGGAGAACCTGCTTCAAACCGCGACGACGCCGTCCGGGCGGCCGCACGGTTTAAGGATTCGATCGAATTTCCCGAGACAATGGTCACAGCCAACACATCAGCCGTAGCAACCGGATCCAAGAGGCCGCGGCCTCGCCACGAAATGCTTGCGCCGGCCGCGAGTACCTGCGTGCAAGCACTTGGGAATGCAGTTGGACCGTCAGAATATAAGCTGAGCGAAGCTGTGGTCGCATATGGCGCTGCGAGTGCGGGCCTCAAATCCTGGCGTACGATCCAAGGCTATCTCGCAACGATACTCAATTTTTACGGCGCGGATGTACCGCTGTCGAGTATCGACGAAGTGAAGATCGAAGAGTTCCGGAACTGGCTTGCTTCGAGCCCAATCGTCGACTACCGCGGCGGCGTCGTGCCGCCGGAAGCGTCGCGCCTTAACGAGATGTACCGACCGCGCGTTAGAAAGACCGGAGACACGATGTCGACAGCTTCTGTCGAAGATCAACGCGGCGCACTGGTCGAGTACGAGACGAGAAGCCCAAGTACTGTCCGCAAGTACTTGAAGGCGCTGCGTGCGGTTATGGTTGCGGCCTCGAATAAAACCGATCCTAACGATCCGTATCAGCGCCCATATCTACGCTCGGTACCCGCTTTCAAAAAGCTGCGCGATCCGAAGGGTACGCCTCGCCCGTTTCCAGTGGGACAGCTAAACGCAGTGCTTAAGCAGCTTCCGGCGCATGCACGAGCTGTCGTCCTTGGCGCTGTCCTCACTGGCTGGCGCCGAGGGCAAGTCTGTTCGGCACAGATCGATTGGCTTAGCGACGAACGTCAGGCTTTACGGCATGATGCATTCAACAAGGGTAATCGCGAAGGTTGGACGCCGCTCAGCCCCAGCGGCTATGCGCTCTTCGTAAAGCTACGCGAACATGCAGAAGCAATCGGGTCTCGTTACTTCATCAATTATTTCGATCCTTCCATCAAGCGCTGGCGGCCGGTCAAGAATATCGAGCGAACCTGGCTCCGGGCCTTAGAAGTGGTCGGGCTGCGCGGCAAGCATCGATTCCATGACCTGAAAGCTATGGTACTGACGACAATGGCAAAGGGCGGCATCGACCCAAAGACCGTCCAGATGATTGGCCAGCACGCTGATATCGAAACGAAGATGGCGCACTACATCGACGCCGATATCCTGTCAGGACGCACTGGGCAGGATGTGGTCGAGCAGCGGCTGCGGGATGTCGGCATCGATCTCGCCGCTCAGATAAGTATGGCGACAATCGTTCTGCCACAGTCAGATGGTCTCGCAGGGCCGAAGTCCCACACAGAGTCCCACACGCCGGCAACTGTCGAATTCCAACCCGACGCTGAAACAGCCGCTAAATCTCTGAAGAAATTGGCGCGCCCGGCGCGACTCGAACGCGCGACCTTCAGCTTCGGAGGCTGACACTCTATCCAACTGAGCTACGGGCGCTCATTTCGAGGCGGAACCTAGCGCAAGCCCTGCGGCTTTGCAAATCCGCGCACGACGCGATGCACAAGCGCAAGGCCAAGGACCGCAGCCTGCGCGTAAAGCTCGGTGCGGTCGAGCCGCACGGCCAGCGCAAAGTGCAGCCACCCCAGCAAAGCGGCCGGGTAGGCCAGCAGATGCAGCCGCCGCCAGCGCGGCATGCCCAGCCGCATGCGCGCATAGCCGTTCGAGGTTGCAGCCAACGGCACCGTCAGCAGCGCGGCTGCGAGGCCGACGGCAAGGAACACGCGCGTCAGTTCGCCGAACAAAAACGGCCAGTCGAAACCGTATTGGCGGGTCCAGAAGAACAAATGCGCAAACGCATAGAACGTGCCCGCGAGGCCGAAAGCGCGTCGCCACGGCTCGATCGGCGCCAGCAGCCGAATGCGCAGCAGCGGCGAGACGAGCAAAGCGAGCGCCGCAAAACGCATCGCCCACAGGCCGGTTTCGCGCACGGCAAAGCGCCAGGGCGATGCGGCGTAGCTGCCGTCGAGCAGGCCCGCCGCCAAGAACGCGGCCGGTGCCGCCGCCATCGCCCAACCGACGGCGGCGACAGGTTTCATCGCGGCGGCACGCGCGCGAGAATCCAGGTCGCCACGTCGTCGTGCACGCGCGCGCGCGCCTGGTCGCGCAGCAGCATGTGGTAGCCGCTCGGATACTCGACGGCCTGCCGATCGGCGGGCGGGGCGGGCGGCAGATTTGCCAGCATCTGCGCCATCGGATCGCCCGGCACCAGCGTGTCGCGCGCGCCCACGAGCACGAGCAGCGGCGCTTCGAGCTTGGGCGCGGCGGCGCTCGCTTCGTCCATCAGATCGACGAGGCCTTTGAGCGCATCGACGCGCGTGCGTTTCAAGAACAGCGGATCGCGCGCCAGTTCGCGCATCATCGGCACGTTGTCGGACGGCACGATGCCCTGCACTTCGACGCGCGGCGCGAACCCCGGCACGGTGCGGTAGAGCAGCGCCAATCCCGCGCGCTCGAACCACGACAGGCTCGCGCGGTTGCGCACGGCCGGGGCCACGAGCACGGCGCCGGGCGCGCCCGGGATCGCGCCGCGCGCGACGGCGAGCATCGCGACCGCCCCGCCCATGCTTTCGCCGGCCACGAATATCGGCACGCCCGCGTGGCGCGCCGCGACCAGCGCATGGACGCTCGCAAGATCGGCGACCAGGGAGTCGCCGCCGGCCCAGATGCCGGGCTGCGGCGCCTGCCCGAAGCCGCGCTGGTCGTAGGCGTAAAGGGCGATGCCGCGCGCGGCCCACGCTTGCGCGGGCATGTCCCACGCGCGCGAATGGTCGTTGAAGCCGTGCAAGGCGACGATCACGGCGCGCGTATCCGCCGCATCGGCAGGCTGCCAGCGGCGATAGGGCAGCACCGCGCCGTCTTCGACCACGAAGGCATCGGCGCGCATTTCGGGCGCTTGAACGGGGGCCCCGCGCGGATTGAGCTGCGGCGTGCAGCCGCCCAGCGAAAACGCCAGAATTGCCACGGCGGCGGCGCGCTCAAGCCGCATCGCCGGCCTTGGCGACCAACTGCAGAAAGAGGTCTTCGAGATCGCTTTCGCGCGTCGAGAGATCGGCGATGCCGAGCCCGCTGCCGTGGACGGCCGCCAGCACTTCCTCGACGCGCGCCGCACTCGGCCGATAGCGCAGCTGCAAGGTGCGCGCATCGAGGCGCGCGACGCCAAGCGCGACGAGGCGCGCGGGCAGTTCGCCCAGATCGCGATCGACGACGATGCGGAGTTCCTTGGCGTCGAGCCGGGCGAGCAGCGCCTGCTTCGTGTCGTGCGCCACCAGCCGTCCGCGGTCGATGATCGCGATGCGGTCGCACAGCTCCTCGGCCTCCTGCAGGTAATGCGTGGTCAGCACGACCGTGGTGCCGCCTCGGTTGAGTTCGCGCACATAGGCCCAAAGGCTCTGCCGCAGCTCGATGTCCACGCCCGCCGTCGGCTCGTCGAGCACCAGCACGGGCGGGGTGTGCACGAGCGCCTTGGCGACCAGCAAGCGCCGGCGCATGCCGCCCGACAGCGTGCGCGCGTAGGCATCCGCCTTGTCGGCAAGCCCGACGGCGGCGAGGATTTCCATCGTGCGGCGCTCGGGTGCTGGCACGCCGTAGAGCCCGGCCTGCAAATCGAGCAGTTCGCGCGGCGTGAAAAACGGATCGATGTTGAGTTCCTGCGGCACGATGCCGATGGCGGCGCGCGACGCGCGCGGATCGCGGTCGATGTCGATGTCCCAAATGCGCGCCGTGCCAGCCGTTTTGTTGACAAGGCCCGCGAGAATGTTGATGAGCGTCGATTTGCCCGCCCCGTTGGGGCCGAGCAGGCCGAAAATGCCGCCGCGCGGCACGGCAAGGTCGATGCCGTCGAGGGCGACCTTCGCGGGCATGGCCCCGCGCGGCGCGTAGACTTTGCGCAAACCGATCGTTTCGATCGCGTTTTGGGGCAGCTTCGCTTGGTCGCTCATGCCGCGTTTGCTAGCACCCCTGCGCCTCGAGGGTCAAACGCGGCCGGCTGCGGCGGAATCGTTGCATCGGCGGCGCCAATCGGTATCATCCGCGCGATCCGCCCCGTCAGACGGCGAAGAGGAAGACCATGAGCGCGACCGCACGCCCCATCGACGCCCCCGAAACGATCGAAGTCGAAAGCACCACGGTGCCGTGCGACGGCGGCGGCGGGGCGCTCGGCCATCCGCGCGTCTATCTCACCATGGGCGATCGCGACTACGTCGAATGCGGCTATTGCGACCGCAAATACGTGCTGAAGCCGGGCAGTCCGCGCGGCGGCCACTGATGGCCGCACGGCTCTGCCTGGTCGACGGATCGGGCTTCATCTTCCGCGCCTACCACGCCCTGCCGCCGCTCACGCGCGGCGACGGCACGCCGGTGGGGGCGGTGATGGGTTTCTGCAACATGGTGGCGCGCCTTATCGAAACCCATGCCGGCGACCGCATCGCCATCGTATTCGACACCGCGCGCGTAAGCTTCCGCAACGAATTCTACCCCGACTACAAAGCGCATCGCCCCGACCCGCCGGAGGACCTCAAGCCGCAATTCGCGATCGTGCGCGAAGCGACGCGCGCCTTCGATCTGCCCGCCCTCGAACTGCCGGGCTTCGAGGCCGACGATCTCATCGCGACCTACGCGCGGCTTGCGCGCGAGGCGGGCGATGAAGTGGTGATCGTCAGCTCCGACAAGGACCTCATGCAGCTCGTGCGGCCGGGCGTCGCCATGCTCGACCCGATCAAACAGAAGACGATCGGCGAGGCCGAAGTCTTCGACAAGTTCGGCGTGAAGCCGGACCGCGTGGTGGACGTGCAGGCGCTTGCGGGCGATTCGACGGACAACGTGCCGGGCGTGCCGGGCATCGGCGTCAAGACGGCGGCCGAGCTCATCAATCTCTACGGCGACCTCGAAACGCTGCTGGCGCGCGCGGGCGAAATCAAGCAGCCCAAGCGGCGCGAAAGCCTGCTCGCCAATGCGGCGCTTGCGCGCGTGTCGCGCCGCCTCGTGCTGCTGCGCGACGACGCCCCCGTGCCCGTGCCGCTCGCCGATCTCGCGCTCAAGACGCCGGATCCCGAAAAACTGCGCGCGTTCCTGAACGCGCAGGGTTTCCGCAGCCTGCTCGGCCGCCTCGACGCGCTCGCAAGCGTTCCGCGCGGCGGACCGAGTGCCGCACCGGCTGCCGCCCCTGCGGCGGCGCCCGCCGTCCCGGCCTCCGACGTCGAACAGCGCTACACACTGGTGCGCGACGCGGCCGCGCTCGAAGCCTGGGTGGCGCGCGCGCGCAGCGCGGGCGTCTGCGCCATCGACACCGAGACGACGTCGCTCGATGCGCGCAACGCCAAACTCGTCGGCGTGTCGCTCGCGATCGAACCCGGCGAAGCCTGCTACGTTCCGGTCGGCCATGTCGCGCCCGGCACCCAAGCGGCGGCGGGCGGACTCGACTTTGCAGGCGGCGTCGGCCGCGTCGAGGGCCAGATTGCGCTCGGCGACGTCGTGCGCATTCTGGGGCCCCTGCTCGCCGACCCCGCCACGCTGAAGATCGGCCACAACATCAAATACGATCTGCATGTGTTTGCCGGATGCGGCCTCGCGCAGGTGGCGTCCGTCGACGACACGATGCTGATCTCCTACGTGCTCGAAGGCGGGCGCCACGGCCACGGCATGGACGAGCTGGCGGCTTTGCATCTGGGCCACAAGACGATCGGCTACGACGAAGTCACGGGCACGGGCAAAGCGCGCATATCGTTTGCCGAAGTGCCGCTCGACAAGGCGCTGGCCTATGCCGCCGAAGACGCCGACGTCACGCTGCGCCTCCATCGAGCGCTGAAGCCGCGTCTCGCCGAACAGGGCCTGCTCGCGGTCTACGAAACGATCGAACGGCCCTTGATCGCGCCCGTCGTCGCGATGGAAGCGGCCGGCATCGGCGTCGACCGGGCGGCCTTGCAGCGCCTGTCGAACGATTTTGCGCTGCGCCTGGCCGAACTCGAAAAGAAGATCCACGCGCTGGCGGGCCACCCCTTCAATGTCGGCAGCCCGGCCCAGCTCGGCAAGGTGATGTTCGACGAGCTGGGCTTGAGCCTGCCCGACGGCAGGCAGCCCGCCAAGACCAAGACCGGCGCCTACGCGACCGGCGCAGACGTGCTCGACGATCTTGCGGCGCTCGGCCACGAACTGCCGCAAGCCGTGCTCGATTGGCGCCAGCTCGCGAAGCTCAAATCGACCTATGCCGACGCGCTCGGCGAAGCGGTCGATCCCAAAACGGGGCGCGTGCATACGAGCTTCGCGCTGGCCGCGACCTCGACCGGGCGGCTCTCCTCGTCCGATCCCAATCTGCAGAACATCCCGGTGCGCAACGAGGAGGGCCGCAAAATCCGCGAGGCCTTCGTGCCCGCGCCCGGCACCGTGCTGCTGTCCTTCGACTATTCGCAGATCGAGCTGCGCCTGCTGGCCCACGTCGCCGACATCGCCTCGCTCAAGGACGCGTTCGCCAGCGGCCAGGACATCCACGCGACGACCGCTTCCGAAATGTTCGGCGTGCCGCTCGACAAGATGGACAAGGAAACGCGGCGGCGCGCCAAGGCGATCAATTTCGGCATCATCTACGGGATTTCCGCCTTCGGGCTGGCACGCCAGCTCGGCTTGCCGCAAGGCGAAGCGCGCGCCTATATCGACGCCTATTTCAAACGCTATCCCGGCATCCGCGCCTACATGGACCGCACCAAAAAAGACGCGCATCGCCAAGGCTATGTCTCGACCTTGTTCGGGCGCCGCATCTGGCTGCCCGAAATCGGCT
>JBILXZ010000001.1:0-227608 GCA_044378015.1 Tagaea sp. | reverse complement strand
CGCAATGGAAGCGGTGGCCCCCGTCTATCTTGCCGCCTACCGCAAAGGCGGGCGCTTCGCGGCACCCGCCTAGACGCCGTCCGCGATTCGCCGTTCGAGCCGTTCCACGTCCTCCGAAAGGCGGCGTGCGACGATCTTCAAGAGCTCGAAACCGAAGGTCGGGTTCTGCAGAGCGGTCAGCTCCATGTCGCGTTTGGTCATGCGCGCGAGCGTTACTTTCGTTTTGGCGCGCGCTGTCGCCGTGCGCCTGTGCGAGGGCACGACCAGGGCGACCTCGCCAGTTCGACGATTTCGATCTCGCCATCGACGACCAGATACATCTCCGCGCCGGTATCGCCGCGTTTGAACTGCGTCTGGCCGGGGGCAAGCGTCTCGCGGTTGACGAACGCGAACAGTGCGGCCGGGGAGGGCGTTTCGCCCGAGGTCAGCCGCTCGAGCGTGGCGCGGGCCTGGGCATAGCGCCAGACATTCACGAGCAGCGCAATTCCCGCGCCTGTCCACAGCCAGGTTTGGCCTTCCGCATAGCCCGCCGCCATTGTCGCGATGCAGGCGGCCATTGCCGCCAGCCGCAAAGTCGGCATGGTCTGCAGGAAGGCGGCGACGATCGCCGGACACAATGCAACTTCACCGAGGAATGTCGGGGATTTGTGGGGCATGTGTCCGGCTCCGGCGTCAGGCGCTGAGGGATCGTGCGGGCGGGTTGAAGCCAATCGTCGTCGAGGCTGTCGGTGCGAAACGAACGGGCAAGGTTGCTCAAAGCACCGGTCTTCTCGGCTCGGCACTTGGTTTGCGAAGCGCATATGGCTCGCCGAACAGGTTGCGACAGGCGCAGAAAAATCCATTGCATCCCCGCAAAACTTTAAGAAATATGTATGCGGAATTTTCGTTTCGCGAGTGGAATCGCAAATTAAGTACCGAAAATGTACTAAATTATCTTTATATGATCGATATTCGTGAGATTTTGCACGAACTTTGTTCGACTGTAAAATATTAGTTACCTTACGCTGTCCTAATGTCCGTTTTTCGCTGTTCGCGGAACTTGGCTTGGCTTAGAACGTTCGTCCGTTTCTCTTTTGCGTCAGGACCTTGCCTATGGCGACCACCGGCAAAATGCTGCACTTTGTCGATCGCGACCAGAAAATGCCGCAAAAGCGCGTCGCCGCCGAGCGCACGGCCGATTTCGACGAAATCTACGCCGAGTTCAGCAAGTCCGAGGCCGAGGCGCAAGCCGGGCGTTGTTCGCAATGCGGCGTTCCGTTCTGCCAGATCCATTGCCCGGTTTCGAACAACATCCCCGATTGGCTGAAACTCACGGCCGAAAACCGGCTCGAAGAGGCCTACGAGATCAGCCAGGCGACGAATACCTTCCCGGAAATCTGCGGCCGCATCTGCCCGCAAGATCGCCTGTGCGAAGGCAATTGCGTGATCGAAAAGGGCTTCGACTCGGTGACGATCGGCTCGGTCGAAAAATACATCACCGACACCGCCTTCGAAAAAGGCTGGGTCAAGCCCATCGCGCCGCCGCAGGAGCGCGAGCAATCGATCGGCATCGTCGGCGCGGGGCCCGGCGGTTTGGCCGCCGCCGACGCGCTGCGCCGCAAGGGCTACCACGTGCATGTCTACGACCGCTACGACCGTGCGGGCGGGCTCATGATCTACGGCATCCCGAACTTCAAACTCGAAAAAGACGTCGTGCAGCGCCGCCAGAAGCTGTTCGAAGACGGCAACATAAAGTTCCACCTCGATTTCGAAGTGGGCCGCGACGCCACGCTCGACGAATTGCGCGCCAAGCACGACGCCATCCTGGTGGCGACGGGCGTCTACAAGGCGCGCGCGATCGAAGCCCCCGGCGTGGGGCTTGCCAATATTGTGCCCGCGATGACGTATCTCACCGCCTCGAACCGCAAGGGTTTGGGCGACGACGTGCCGGAATTCGACGACGGCACGCTCGATGCGGCGGGAAAGAACGTCGTCGTTATCGGCGGCGGCGACACGGCGATGGATTGCGTGCGCACGGCCGTGCGCCAGGGTGCGAAGTCGGTCAAATGCCTCTATCGCCGCGACAAGAAGAACATGCCGGGCTCGCAGCGCGAGGTCTACAACGCCGAAGAAGAGGGCGTGGAATTCGTGTGGCTCGCCGCCCCCGAAGCCTTCCTCGCCAAATCCGGCAAGGCCAAGAAAAAAGCGGGACCGGAAGCCGTGGGGGCCGTGCGCGCCTATCGCATGCGCCTGGGCATTGCGGATGCCACGGGTCGCCAGCTGCCCGAAAAAATCGAAGAGAGCAGCTTCGATCTGCCGTGCGACTTGGCGATCCAGGCGCTGGGCTTCGATCCCGAAGACGTGCCGACCATGTTCGGGGCGCCCGAGCTCGCCGTCACGCGCTGGGGCACGTTGAAGGTCGACCACCGCACGATGATGACGTCCCTCGACGGCGTGTTCGCGGCCGGCGACATCGTGCGCGGGGCTTCGCTCGTCGTATGGGCCATCCGCGACGGCAAAGACGCGGCCGCCGCCATCCACAGATATCTCGCCGCCAAAGCCGCACCCGTTTCGGTCGCGGCCGAGTAGGAGAAGACGCCGTGCAGACATTCAATCGCATTGCCTATGCAGCGCTTGTCTTGGCGACGCTGGTGGTCGCCGCGCCTGCGCGCGCGCAAGACAATTCGCCCGAAGCGCGCGCGGCGGCGCACGAACTGATCGGCCTTATCAACCTGGATGCGCTGTTCGACACGATTGTCGAAGCGATGGTGCCGCAGCTCGCCGACGCGCTTGCCAACAGTACGGTCGGTGGTCGTGCAACCGCCGAGCGCGCGCTTCGCGAAATTGTGGTTCCCGCGCTGCGGGACGATAAACCGATCTTTGTCGAAGCGATGGTCGATATCTATGTGCAGAATTTTATGCGCGCCGAAATAGACGACATCAGCGCCTTCTACCGCACGCCGACAGGCCAGAAGTCGTTGCGCACGCTGCCCCAGGTAACACAGCAATCTATAGCCGCGGGCGGCGCGTGGGGAGGGCGCGCCGCCGAAAGAGCGATAGCGCGCAATCTCGAAGAACTGCGCCACCGCGGCATCAAGCTCTGAATCAGAGGCAAGAGACCCCCATGACCGACCGACCCAACGACGGCGAGATTTTCGCGCGCGACTACCGGGCGAACGCGGCCAAACTCGAAGCGGGCCACGCCTACGATCCGGCCGACGAGCACGATGCGTGCGGCGTCGGCCTCGTCGTCGCCATCGACGGCAAGCCGCGCCGGTCGGTCGTCGAGGCGGGCATTGCCGCTCTCAAAGCCGTGTGGCATCGCGGGGCCGTCGATGCCGACGGCAAGACCGGCGACGGCGCGGGCATCCACATCGAAATCCCGCAGGACTTCTTCAAAGCCCATATCGAGCGCCAGGGCGTGACGCCGTCTTCCGCGCGCGTCGCGGTGGGGCAGGTGTTCTTGCCGCGCAACGATCTCGACGCGCAGGAGCGCTGCCGCACGATCGTGGAAACCGAGATCCTCAAGATGGGCTACGGCGTCTACGGGTGGCGCCAGGTGCCGATCGACACGTCGGTGTGCGGCGAAAAGGCCAACGCCACGCGCCCCGAGATCGAACAGATCATGGTCCACAACGTGCGCAACGCGCCCGACGACCAGTTCGAGCTCGATCTCTACGTGATCCGCCGCCGCATCGAAAAGCAGGCGCTCGCCGAGAACATCGTCGACATCTACATCTGCTCGCTGTCGTGCCGCTCGATCATCTACAAGGGCATGTTTCTCGCCGAAGCGCTGTCGGTCTTCTATCCCGACCTCAACGACGAGCGTTTCGTCTCGTCCTTCGCGATCTACCACCAGCGCTATTCGACCAACACGTTCCCCACGTGGCGCCTGGCCCAGCCCTTCCGCACGCTCGCGCACAACGGCGAGATCAACACCGTGCGCGGCAACGTCAACTGGATGAAGAGCCACGAAACGCGCATGGCGCACGACTCGTTCGGCGCCATGGTCGACGACCTCAAGCCGGTCGTGCAGCCCGGCTCGGACTCGGCCCAGATGGACAATGTGTTCGAGCTGCTCGTGCGCGGCGGGCGGGCGCTGCCGATGGTCAAGACCATGATGGTGCCGCAGGCCTGGTCCTACGCGGACAAGACCCCGCAGCACATCCGCAACATGTACGCCTACGCGAACTCGGTCATGGAGCCGTGGGACGGCCCGGCCGCCCTTGCCTGCACCGACGGCAAATGGGTGCTGGCCGGCATGGACCGCAACGGCCTCAGGCCCTGCCGCTACACGATCACGGGCGACGGGCTTCTGGTCGTGGGCTCGGAAGCGGGCATGGTCAAGGTCGACGAGCAGACGGTCGTCGAAAAGGGCCGCGTGGGTCCGGGCCAAATGATCGCGGTCAATCTTTCGGAAGGCAAATTCTACCGCGACGGCGAACTCAAGGAATGGCTTGCGCGCTCGCGGCCCTTCGGCGACTGGACGCGCAACATCACGGTCATCGACCAGATCGTCAAGGAAGACGCCGAACCCAAGCAGGAGCTGTCGCGCGACGAACTGCGCCGGCGCATGCTCGCGGTCGGCTGGACGATCGAAGATCTCGAACTCATCCTGCATCCGATGGTCGAGGACGCCAAGGAAGCCGTCGGCTCGATGGGCGACGACACGCCCATCGCCGTGCTCTCGGACAAGTTCCGCGGGCTGCACCATTTCTTCCGCCAGAATTTCAGCCAGGTCACGAACCCGCCCATCGACAGCTTGCGCGAGCGGCGCGTGATGACCTTGCGCACGCGCCTCGGCAATCTCGGCAACATCCTCGACGAGGACGAAAGCCAGTGCCGCCTGCTGCAGCTCGAAAGCCCGGTGCTGCTCAACGAAGAGTTCGACGCGATGCGCGCCTACATGGGCGCCACCGCCGTCGAGGTGGACTGCACGTTCGATCCGGCTTCCGGCGAATGGGCGTTGCGCGACGCGCTCAAGCGCGTGCAGCGCGAAGCCGAAGACGGCGTGCGCGGCGGGGCCGTGCATGTCGTGCTGTCGGACAAGAACCAGGGGCCGAACAAGGCGCCGATCCCGATGATCCTGGCGGCGGGCGGCGTTCACACGCATCTCGTGCGCCAGCAATTGCGCACCTTCACCTCGCTCAACGTGCGCACGGGCGAATGCCTCGACGTGCATTTCTTCGCCGTGCTCATCGGCGTGGGTGCCACCACCGTCAACGCGTATCTGGCGCAAGAGGCGATCGCCGACCGCCATCGCCGCGGCCTGTTCGAAGGCTTGAGCCTCAAGGAAGCCGTCAACCGCTACCGCAAGGCGATCGACGAAGGTCTGCTCAAGACCATGTCGAAGATGGGCATTTCGATCGTGTCGTCCTATCGCGGCGGCTACAATTTCGAAACCGTCGGCCTGTCGCGCACGCTGATCTCGGAATTCTTCCCCGGCATGGCGAGCCGCATTTCCGGCATCGGCCTCAAGGGCATCCAGAAGAAGGCGGCCGAACTGCACGGCCGCGCCTTCCGCGAAGACGTGATCGCGTTGCCGGTCGGCGGCTTCTACCGCTACCGCAAATCGGGCGAGGCGCATTTCTGGGAAGGCGAGCTCATCCACACGCTGCAGCGCGCGGTCGAGCGCGACTCCTACGCGATCTACCGCGATTTCTCGGATGGCTGCCGCAAGCTGCCGCCGATCAATCTGCGCGACCTGCTGGACTTCAAGCCCGGCCGCAAGGCGATCCCGGTCGACGAGGTCGAAAGCATCACCGAAATCCGCAAGCGGCTCATCGCACCCGGCATCTCGCTGGGCGCGCTCGGGCCCGAGGCGCACGAAACGCTGTCGATCGCGATGAACCGGATCGGCGCCAAATCGGACTCGGGCGAAGGCGGCGAGGATCCCGCGCGCTACAAGCCTCGACCGAACGGCGACAATCCTTCGTCGGCGATCAAGCAGGTCGCCTCGGGCCGCTTCGGCGTCACGGCCGAGTATCTCAACAATTGCCGCGAGCTTGAGATCAAGGTGGCGCAAGGGGCCAAGCCCGGCGAAGGCGGGCAGCTGCCGGGTGCCAAGGTGACCGACCTCATCGCGCGCCTGCGGCATTCCACGCCCGGCGTGACGCTCATCAGCCCGCCGCCGCACCACGACATCTATTCGATCGAGGATCTCGCCCAGCTCATCTACGACCTCAAGCAGATCAACCCCGAAGCCGCCGTGTGCGTGAAGCTCGTGGCGCGCTCGGGTATTGGCACGATCGCGGCGGGCGTCGCCAAGGCCAAGGCCGATGCGATCCTGATTTCGGGCCATGTCGGCGGAACGGGGGCCTCGCCCCAATCCTCGATCAAATATGCGGGCCTGCCCTGGGAGATGGGGCTCAGCGAAACCAATCAGGTGCTCACGCTCAACCGCCTTCGCCATCGCGTGAAGCTGCGCGTGGACGGCGGCATTCGCACCGGGCGCGACGTCGTGATCGGCGCCATGCTGGGGGCCGACGAGTTCGGCATCGGCACGGCCTCGCTCGTCGCGATGGGCTGCATCATGGTGCGCCAGTGCCATTCCAACACCTGCCCCGTCGGCGTGTGCACGCAAGACCCGAAGCTGCGCGCCAAGTTCGACGGCAGCCCGGAGAAGGTCGTCAATCTCTTCTCGTTCGTGGCCGAAGAAGTGCGCGAGATCCTGGCCTCGCTCGGGTTCAAGTCGCTGCGCGACGTGATCGGCCGCTCGGATCTGCTCACGCAGGTGCTGCGCGGCGACGAGAGCCTCGACGATCTCGATCTCAACCCGCTGCTCGTGCAGGCGGACCCGGGCGAATATCCGCGCTACTGCACGCTCGAGGGGCGCAACGAGGTGCCCGAAACGCTCGACGAGCAGATGATCGCCGACGCCGCTCCCGCCCTCGAGGGGGGCGAGAAAATGCAACTCGAATACAATATCCGCAACGTCTACCGCGCCATCGGCACGAAGCTTTCGAGCAAGATCACGCGCAAATACGGCATGACGGGCTTGAAGCCCGGCCATATCACCGTGCGCCTGCGCGGCTCGGCCGGCCAGTCGCTGGGGGCGTTCGCCGTGCAGGGCATGAAGCTCGAAGTGTTCGGCGACGCCAACGACTATGTGGGCAAGGGCCTGTCGGGCGGAACCATCGTGGTGCGCACGACGACGTCGTCGCCGCTCGTGTCGAACAAGAACACGATCGTCGGCAACACGGTGCTGTACGGCGCCACGGCCGGGCGGCTGTTTGCGGCCGGCCAAGCGGCCGAACGCTTCGGCGTGCGCAATTCGGGTGCGGTCGCCGTCGTCGAAGGCTGCGGCTCCAACGGGCTCGAATACATGACGGGCGGAACGGTCGCGATCCTGGGTGCGGTCGGCGACAATTTCGCGGCCGGCATGACCGGCGGCATGGCGTTCGTCTACGACGCGGACGGTTCGTTCGCCGACCGCGTGAACGACGAAACCGTGATCGTGCAGAAGGTCGAGACCGCGCACTGGGAAGGCGTGCTCAAGGAACTGATCGAAGAGCATGCGCGCGAAACCCAGTCGCAGCATGCGCGCCAGATCTTGGCCGATTGGGATCGCGAGATCGGCAAGTTCCGCCAGATCGTGCCCAAGGAAATGCTTTCTCGGCTTGCCCACCCCGTGCGCCGCGCCGACCAACGCCGCCCCGGCAAAGGCATTGGGGCGGATTGAAGCCGGAAAAAAGAGTCTTTTTCTGAGAACGAGTTAAGCCCTCGCGCAGCAAAAGGTTGCGCGAGGGTCTTGCTTTTTCAAATATGTTCTTGTTATATTCTGAATATCTAAATTCCTTAGAAGGTTAAAATGACGAATTTGGTCCATGTGAATGCCTACGATCAGCGCCGCGACGGCAAGCGGGTCGAAGTCGCCCAGCACACGCGCGGCGCCGGCCCCGCCGCAGGCGCCAAACCGTGGTCGAACAAGTCTAATCCGACTTTTCGGGAGCGCATCGCCGCCGCCGAACGCGGCCCCGGCCAAACCGGCGATGGCTACGATGCGAGGCATCCCCGTTCACGCGCACTTGGCCGCTATCAGATAACGCCAAAAGCCTTCAGGGATATTGGCTGGCAGGACGAGTACGGCAATTGGACGGACAAAGCCAAAGCCCATGGTGTGGCGTCCGAAGCCGATTTCCTCAATAAGGCGGAGGCGCAGGAAGCCGCATTCGGCGATTACATTAAGCGGAACGACGAACAGCTTCAGGCCAATGGCAGCCGCGCGCATCTGGGCGAAAAATACGTTTCGCCGATCGGCATTGGGTTCACAGTCACGGAAGCGGGGCTCGCGGCAGCCGCTCACCGGGCGGGCGCCAAGTACACAAAGCAAGCGCTGGAGAAACTGGAATCGAAACGCAACGGCAATCCTCAGCGCTTTAGAGAAGAAGAAAGATGGGCTATTGCGCGCATGCGCGAACTCGCGGACATTCCATTCGAGCGTCCAAAATGATAGGTTGAGCGATGTTCAATTTTAAGCACCTAGCTACGGCGGTAGTGGTTGCGTTTCTTCCGTTTTCGACTCTCGCTCAAATGCAGCCAATTCCTACGCCGCCAGGCAGCGAGCGAGTGACGTTTCGAAACACGCTGACGCCTAAGGAGCGACAGTTTCTGGGGGCAACCCCGGCGTTGCAGATATATCGGCACGAGTTTCTCGATGCTGCCGTTCGGCAAGAGCTGTATTGGGGCGAAGTCGATCTCGACGGCGACGGAAAGCCAGAGATCGTTCTTATCGACGAAAGATCTGAGAATTGCGGAACGGTCGGATGCGGCGCCGTCATCTTGACCGGACCACGCGGGAAATGGCGAATCATTGGCGAGGTGCCGTCTGGACACGATTACTTCGTTGTCTTTGCCGAGCGCGACTACGGTTGGCGACGTTTCGAGTCGACGGGGGATAGCGGTTTGTTCTGGACGGGGTGCAGATACTACGGCGGCGGCAACGAGCGCGAGCTGGCCGAATGGCCGCCCGACCCTTGCCCGCGCATCCATTACGGCGAGGGTCTGCTGGCCAAAGAGAAGAAGCGACCGGCGAAATGACGATGGCATCGATCTGCGCGCGCGGCGTCAAGCGCCCGACGCGGACGTAGCGCCGTCTGCCGCCGCACCTTATACAAGGCGCCATGACGCCGCGTTTTCCGCTGTGGGTTCGGCTTGTGCCGGTACTGTTGATCGCAGCTGCCGCCGCGACCGCCATTGCCAATCGCGAAGAAGTTTCGCCCGCTGCCCTCGAAGCTGCCGTCGGGCTTGCAGGCACATGGATGGGGCCTGCCTTCGTGCTTGCCCATGCGGCGGGCATTCTTGTGGCTTTGCCGCGTTGGGCGTTTGCCATTGCCGCGGGTTTGCTGTTCGGCTTTCCCGAAGGCATTGCCTGGGCCGTCGCGGGCACGCTTGCGGGCACGTCGCTCGGTTTTTTCGTCGCACGCTTTGCCAATAGCGGGGCGCTGAAGCCGCATGAATGGGCGCGTGTGGGCCCGTGGATCGCGCGCGCCGAGCAAAGCGGTTGGCGCGCGGTGGCACTTGCGCGATTGCTGCCCGTGCCGGGTGCGCTCGTCACCTACGGTTTCGGGCTGTCGCGGCTGCGCTATCGTTCGTTTTCGCTCGGCACGGCCCTCGGCACCTTGCCGGTCGCGATCGTGTTTTCCAATCTTGGGGCTGCCGGCTGGACCGATCCGGAAGCGGCAAAAGAAACGCTCGTGTTGGCCGTCGCTGCGGCGTTGGTCTTCGTGGCTGCCACGGCCTTGGCACCGCGCCTGCTGCGGGGCCGCGCGTGACGCAAGGACTCGGTGCGGCCCTGCAAGCGGCGGTGGCGGGCGATCCGGCTGCCCGCATCACGCTTGGCGAACTCGTCGAAGCGTTGCAGGCCCGCGGCTACGGGCTGCTGCTGTTTTTGTTTGCGGTACCCAACCTCACGCCGGGGCCGAGCCTGCCCGGCTTCTCGACGATCTTTGCCGTACCGCTTGCCCTTGTCGCGATCCAGATGGCGCTTGGCGTTGCCCATGCGCGCCTGCCGGGGTTCCTTGCAAAGCTCGGCACGTCGCGCGGGCGCGCGCAGCGCGTTGTGGGGGCGGCTGCGCCGCTGCTGAAGCGCGGCGAAAAACTGCTGCGCCCGCGCGCGGCGTCCTTGACCGGGCCTGTCGCGCGCCGTTGGATCGGAGGCGCCGCCTTGCTGCAGGCCGCGTTGCTGCTGATCCCTTTGCCGCTGCTGCCGCTGATCCCGTCGCTGGCGCTGGTCGTCCTCGCGCTCGGGCTTGCCGCCGAAGACGGGCTTGCGGTCGGCATCGGGCTTGGCGCTTGCGCGCTTGCCGCACTCCTGTTCGGACTGGCCTTGTTCTACGGGGCGGCGCTGCTGGGTCTCGCCTAAGACCGGCGCGTTCTGTAGACTCTTCGGCATCGATTCGCCATGCGCATTCTCCATCACATTCCGCTGTCGCCTTTCTGCCGCAAAGTGCGCGTGGCGTTGGGCGAAAAGCGTCTCGAATTCGAGATGAAGGTCGAAAAAACCTGGGAACGCGCGCCCGCTTTTCTCGCTCTCAATCCGGCCGGCACCGTGCCGGTGTTCGTCGACGAGGACGGCACGCTCGTGTGCCATTCGCAGGCGATATGCGAGCATCTCGAGCGCGAATATCCGGCGGTACCCCTGATCGGCGAAACGCCTTCCGAGCGCGCCGAGGTGCGCCGGCTCGTGGCGTGGTTCGACGAGAAATTCGCGCGCGAAGTGACCGACAACCTCTATCGCGAGAAACTCATCAAGCGCTTCTTGACGGCGGCCGAGCCGAATTCGTCGGCGATCCGCGCGGGCTACCAGAACATCCGCTACCATCTCGACTATATCGGCTGGCTTGCCGAGCGCCGGAAGTTCCTGGCGGGCGAGCGCTACAGCCTCGCCGACATCGCGGCGGCCGCGCACATCTCCACGCTCGACTACATGGGCGACGTGCCGTGGGACGTCTATCCGCGCGCGCACGAATGGTACGCGCGCATCAAAAGCAGGCCTGCCTTCCGGCCGCTGTTGGCCGACCATTTGCCGGGCTCGCCGCCGCCCGCCCATTACGCCGATCTGGATTTCTGAGCGGAGGCCGCGTCAGCGCGGGCCCAGCTCCATGCGCTCGATCTGCGCGCGGGCTGCGTCGGCCGCCGGGCTTTCGGCATCGAGCAGCAGCGTTTCGCGCCAATCCCGGCGCGCGCCGTTTTTGTCGCCCTTGAGCGCGCGCGCGATGCCGCGCTCGAGCCATGCTTCGGGCATGCGCGGGGCCAGGCGCACCGCGCGCTCGGCGTCTTCGAGCGCCAGATCGAGCGCGTCGACCCGGCGATATGCGGCCGCCCGGAAGGCGAACACGTCGCCGCGCCGCGGATCGAGATCGGCCGCGCGGTTGAGGTCGTCGATCGCCTCCCAGTATTTGCGCGCGGCGGCCAGCGCTTCGGCGCGGTCGATCCAGAAGGTCGCAACGTCGGGGGCCACGTCCACCGCGACGTCGAACGCCGCGATCGCGCGTGTCGGGTCGTCGGCGGCAAGCCACGCATGGCCCGCTTGGGCGGCGAGGCTTGCGCGGACCAGCACGCGGCGGTCGCGATAGCGCCCGGCCATGTCGGTGAAAGCTTGCGCGGCCTGGCGATAGAGCCCGCCGTTGAACAAGGCCACGGCCGCGCAGTGCAAAGCGGGCTCGCCGCCGCCGCGCGTGCGGGCCCAGCCCATCGCGTCTTCGTAGGCCAATTCGGGCTCTTTGGCCGCGCGCGCCAGGCAATCGGCGTATTCGACGTCGGCCGAGGGGCCCAGATCGACGCGCGGCGGCAGCGGGCGAACCACGCCCGCACCGCGCGGCGCGCTCTGCGCGGGACTTTGCGTGCGCGGCGGCGGCGTCTGCTGGGCAAGTGCCAGCATGGGGCTTGCGGCGAGCAATAGGGCGACGGCGATCGCGAAACTTTTCATGGCGCCAAGGGTGTAGCGCCCAATCGCATCCAATGCCATAGAGTTGGAGGCATGAGCGCTCCCTCTTTTGCGACCGGCGCCTTGCAGCATCCGGCGCGCGGCAACCGGCTGTTCTGTTTCGGGCTCGGCTACAGCGCGTTGACGCTGGCGCGCCGCCTCGTCGGCAAGCATTGGCGCGTGGCGGGTACCTGCCGCAGTGCCGCCAAGGCCGAGGCGCTGCACGCACTCGGCATCGAGCCGTTTTTGTTCGACCGCCAAGCGCCCTTGGCCGATGCGGCCGCCGCTTTGGCGGGCACGACGCATCTTCTGTCGAGCGTGCCGCCCGATGCGTCGGGCGGTTCGGGGGGCGATCCGGTCATCGACCTTCACGGCAACGATCTCGCGCGTCTCGAGGGCGTCAAATGGACGGGGTACCTCTCCACCACGGGCGTCTACGGCGATCGCGGCGGCGACTGGGTCACGGAGCGCGATGCGCTGCGCCCGATCGGCCCGCGCGGTCGCGCGCGCGTGGCGGCCGAAGAGGCGTGGCTGGGTCTGGGCCGTGTCGGCCACAAGGCGCATGTGTTCAGGCTCGCGGGCATCTACGGCCCCGGCCGTTCGGCGTTGGACACGCTGCGCGAGGGGCGCGCCAAGCGCGTGGTGAAGCAGGGGCAGGTCTTCAGCCGCATCCATGTCGAAGACATCGCGTCGGTCCTCGAGGCCTCGATCGCCAGGCCCGATGCGGGGGCCGTCTACAATGTCTGCGACGACGAACCCGCCCCGCCGCAGGACGTGATCGCCTATGCGGCCGCCTTGCTCGGCGTGCCGGCACCGCCGGAAGTGCCGTACGAAGAAGCGGCGAAATCGATGAGCGAAATGGCGCGCTCGTTCTACGCCGAATCCAAACGCGTCTCCAACCGCCGCATCAAGGACGAATTGGGCGTGGCGCTCGCCTATCCGGACTACCGCACCGGCCTCAAGGCGCTGCTGGCGTCGGGCGCATGAGCGCGTCGAGCGTTTGCGTCAGCAGCGCGATGTCCGTCTTGCGCGACAGGCGATGGTCGCCGTCTTTGACGAGCAGCACCTGCACGTCCGCCGTCGCAAGCCGTTCGGCGATTTTGAGGCTCCATTGCCACGGCACGTCTTTGTCCTGCATGCCCTGCAAGAGCCGCACGCGGCCTTCGTAGCCAAGGGGCGCGCGCAGCAGCAGATGCTTGCGGCCGTCTTCGATCAGCGCGCGCGTGATCGTGTAGGGATCCTGGCCGTATTCGCTGGCTTGCTCGATCACGCCGTCGCGTTCGAGCCGCGCGCGCAGCTCGGGCGGCATGCGGTCCCACATCAGGTCTTCGGTGAAATCGGGCGCTGCGGCGATGCCCACGAACGCCGCCACGCGGTCGGGCCGGGCGCGCGCCAGCAGCAGCCCCATCCAGCCGCCCATCGACGAGCCGACGACGATCTGCGGGCCGTCGGTCAATGCGTCGAACGCGCCAAGCGTATCCTCGAACCATTGGCCGATCGTGCCGTCCTCGAAGCGCCCGTCCGAGCTTCCGTGGCCGCGATAGTCGAAGCGCAGGCAGGCTTGGCCGCGCCGCTTGGCCCAATCGGCGACGGCCGTCGCCTTGGCCCCTTCCATGTCCGATTTGAAGCCCGGGCAGAAGACCACGCCAGGAGACTTGCCCGCCAATCGGCGATAGGCGATACGGGGTGCGTTGTTGCGTGCGGCCGCGAAGAACGCGACCGAGTCGCTGATTGAAGTCGGGACAGGGGATCGATCGGAACTCATGGCGTCCATTCTGGGCGAAAACGGCGACGGGCCCGCCCTCTCCAATGCGTCAGGGCCTGATGCGGCCAGTCTTGATGCGGCGAGCCTCGACGGGGCGGCCGCAGGCGGCGGATTGCCGCAGACCGCGCGCATACCCACCATCATGCAGGTTTTGCCGTCGCTCGTCACGGGCGGGGTCGAACGCGGCGCGGTCGATATTGCCGCAGCCCTCGTCAAAGCGGGTTGGCGCGCGGTCGTGGTGTCGCAAGGCGGGCCGATGGTGCGCGAACTCGAACGCGCGGGCGCCCGCCACATCGCGTTGCCGGTCGCGTCCAAAAATCCTTTCACGATGCATGCGAACGTCGCCCGCATCGAAGCCGCGATCCGCGAGACCGGGGCCGATCTCGTGCATGCGCGCAGCCGGGCGCCCGCGTGGTCGGCGCGCGCCGCCGCGAAGCGCGCGCGCGTGCCCTTCGTCACCACCTTCCACGGCACCTACAATTTCGCGACGCCCTTCAAGCGCCTCTACAACGCGATCATGGCCAAGGGCGTGCGCGTCATCGCGATCTCGGATTTCATCGCGCGCCACGCGATCGAAAACTACGGCGTGTCGCCGGCCGTCGTGCGCGTCGTGCATCGCGGTATCGACCTCGCCAAGTTCGATCCGGCGCGCGTGTCGGTCGAACGCCAGGTCAAGCTCGCGCGCGAATGGCGCCTGCCGGACGGGCTGCCGGTCGTGATGCTGCCCGGGCGCCTCACGCGCTGGAAGGGCCAGACCCTGCTGATCGACGCCGTCGCCAAGCTCGGGCGGCGCGACATGGCGCTGCTGCTCGTGGGCGCCGACCAGGGGCGCACGGCCTACCGCGCCGAGCTCGAGCGGCGCGTGCGCGCGCGCGGGCTCGAAGGGATCGTGCGCGTCGTCGACCATTGCCCGGACATGCCGGCCGCCTACATGCTCGCCGACGTGGTCGTGTCCGCTTCGACCGATCCCGAGGCGTTCGGCCGCGTGGTGGCCGAGGCGCAGGCCATGGGCCGCCCTGTCGTGGCGCCCGCGCACGGCGCTGCCCCCGAAATCCTGATCGAAGGCAAGACGGGCTGGACATTCGCGCCCGGCAAGGTCGATGCGCTCGCCGACGCGCTGGCTTTGGCACTCAATTTGCCTGCCCAAACGCGCCAAACTCTGTCACAAATCGCCATCGAGCACGTGCGCGCCAATTTCGCCAAAGAACGCATGTCCAAAGCCACGCTCGACGTCTACGCGGAAGTGCTGCGCGAATCCCGGCCCGAGGTCCGGAAATGACCGAAAACGAAGCGCCGAAGCCCAAGATTCTGGCGATAAGGCTGGGCGCGCTCGGCGACGTCGTGCAGTCGCTTGGACCGCTTGCGGCCATCCGCAGATTCCACGCCGACGCGCATATCGTGGTCATGACGAGCGCGCCGTTTGCGGCGTTCCTGCGCCAGAGCCCCTATGCCGACGAGGTCTGGATCGATCCGCGGCCGCAGAAGTTCGATCCGTTCGGGCTGCTGTCGCTGCGCGCCAAATTGCGGCGCGGCAATTTCGCGCGGGTCTACGATCTGCAGACCTCGGCGCGCTCGAGCTTCTATTTCGGCCTGATGGGGCCGGGCAAGCGGCCGGACTGGTCGGGCATCGCGCCCGGATGCGCGCTGCCGCACGCCAATCCCAAGCGCGACACGATGCACACGGTCGACCGCCAGCGCGACCAGCTCGCCATGGCCGGCATCGCCGACGTTCCGCCCGCCAGTCTCGACTGGGCGACGGCGGACCTTTCGCGTTTCAAGCTGCCCGACCCCTATGTGCTGCTGGTACCCGGCGCCTCGCCCGGGCGGCCGCTCAAACGCTGGCCGATCGCCAAATACGCCTCGCTGGCGACGGAGTTGCTGGCGCACGGCGCGTTGCCGGTCGTGATCGGCGGCGACGCCGAAAAATCCTTGGGTGCCACGATCCGGGCGGCCGCCCCGCGCACGCGCGATCTCACGGGCCAGACCGATTTTGCCGAAATCGCGGCGCTGGCGCGCGGGGCGGCGGCGGCGATCGGCAACGACACCGGGCCCATGCATCTGATTGCCGCCGCAAATTGCCCGTCGATCGTGCTGTTCAGCGCCGAGTCGGACCCGGCTTTGTGCGCGCCGCGCGGGGCCGAAGTCGCGATTTTGCGGCGTACCAGCCTCGTCGGCCTCGGCATCAACGAGGTAATGCGGCTGCTGTTCGTGCGCGAATCCTCGAAACACGGCGCCAAGGCGGGGCCGGAGCCGGGCGGGCGTGCGGGCGGACCTTGACTTAAGGGCCACGATCCGTAAATTCGGCGTTCTATTGCCCCACCGGACCGACCGAGCCGCTTTTGCGAGGCGCGCTTCCGGTGCTCCGTAACAGAAGAGAACGCCCATCGCCCGACCTTCCCAGGATGCCCCGCCGGCCAAAGATGGCCCGCGGATCAACGACCAAATCGAATCGCCGGACCTGCGCCTGATCGGCGCGGAAGGCGAAATGCTCGGTGTGGTCAACGTGTTCGACGCGCTGCAATTGGGCTGGGACGCCGGCCTCGACGTCGTCGAGGTCAGTCCCAATGCCGAGCCGCCCGTCGCCAAACTGCTCGATTTCGGCAAATTCAAATACGAGCAGCAGAAAAAAGCGAACGAAGCGCGCAAGAAGCAGAAGGTCATCGAGATCAAAGAGATCAAGATGCGCCCGGGCATCGACGACCACGACTACGACGTCAAGAAGCGCGCCATGGTTCGCTTCCTCGACGAGGGCGACAAAGTGAAGGTCACTTTGCGCTTCCGCGGCCGCGAGATGGTTCACCAGGAACTGGGGCACCAGCTGCTCGAGCGGCTGCGCGAAGACCTCACCCTTCTGGCCAAGGTCGAATCGCACCCGCGCATGGAAGGCCGCCAGATGACGATGGTCGTGGCGCCGAAATAGACGGCCTGGGCGCGCACGCCGACGCGTGCGTCAATCCGCCTGCAGAACGACGAGGCTGCGATCGTCGTGATGTCCGCCGGGCACGCGGCCTTTGATGGCGGCGAAAGCGCCGATGCGATGCGGGTCGTCGCGATTGGCGTTGTTCGCCTCGGCTTCCCAAGCCGAAACGTCGCTGGCGGCGGGCAAAGTCTGGTAGCCGTCGGAAAACAGCTCGATCGTCCGGTATTGGCCGTAGGGCAGAAGCGTTTCCCAATCGGGGTGAACCTCGTCGTGGAACCCGTCGATGGCCGGCGAATAGCTGGGATCGCCGGGATGCGCGCAACGGCTGCCCCATAGACCGCGCGCCAACGCCGCTTCGATGCGCGCCAGATCGACCTGCGGTGGCAGGGTCGCACGCAGGCGCGCCTCGGCGCGCGCCCAGGCCGCCGCGTTCGGCGCGTGGGTATCGGGCCGCCCCGCGACCAGCAGATCATGCGCGGCCTTCTCGCGCGCCAAGGGTTCGAGCGAAGCCAATTCCGGGTCGTTCCAGAGCTGCACGCGAAGGCTCGTCAGAACCCGTTCGAAACCTTCGGGCGGATCGTCGGGCTTATGCAGCACGCCGTCGATGCGCAAACCGGGCATCGCGAGATTCACGATTCGCACGCCCGTCTCCTGCGCGATCGCGACGGTCGCACCGGCGCGAAAACGCCGCTCCGGGCTTTGGCGCGCGGTTTCGAGAATGCCCAGTTGCGCGTAGAGGTCCAGCAGCACGCCGTTGGCGCGCGCGACGAAATCGGCGCCGGTCCATTGCCGGATCGAACCGTCCGCCGCCGCCGCAAGCACAAAGCGCGACAGCGCATCGGCGGCAAGCCAGCCGCCCGTACGGCCGCCGAAGCGCTGCCCGCCGATATCCGTGGCCCCGTCGATGACGGCTGCTGCGTCGGGCAGTGCCAGCACCGCGCGGTCTTCGCAGCGCTCGGGCGCTGCCGGATCTTTTCCGACGCAAAGAAACGCGCCGCGCGCCGCCAGCCCTAGAGCCATCCGGCATCTCCCGCGCGCCCGCGCCCGCTGGCTGCCGCGAACAGCGCCAGCGCAAGTGCCGTGACCGCTATCAGCATCGTGCCGTAAGCGGCGGCGACGCCGACGTCGCCGCCGAGCGACTGCTGGTAGGCCGCGACGGGAAGCGTGCGCGTCCCCGCCGTGTAGAGCACGATCGAAGCCGACAATTCGTTGAAAATCTCGACCCACGCAATGCTGGCGCCCGCAAGAATGCCCGGCCGCATCAAGGGGGCCATGATGCGCCGGAAACCCGCGAGCGGCGGCGCGCCGAGATTGAGCGACGCTTCCTCGAGGCTGCGGTCGATCTGGTAGACGACGCTCGAAGTCGCGCGCGTCATGTAGGGCAGGCGGCGCGTGAAATACATGAGGACGAGCACGGTCGAAGTGCCGGTCAGATAGAGCGGCGCATCGTTGAACACCGACGCGTAGCCGATCCCCAGGACCGTGCCCGGCACGACGTAGGGCACCATCACGAGAAGGTCCAGCGCGCGCGCGACCTGCCCGTCGCGCCGCGCGGTGAAGTATCCGATCAAGGAACCCGCGACCACGACGCCGACGAGCGCGATGCCCGCATAGACGAGGCTGTTCCAAAGCGCATCGCCCATTGTCGCCCAAGCCTTGGCGAAGTTTCCGAACGTCGCGACCGGCTGGAAAACGACGCCGCGAACCTCGAGAAACGAGGAAACGACGACGACCAAAATCGGCATGTTGGCGACCGCCACTAGCGCGCCGACACCCAACGCGACGCCGAACCCCGCCAAGCCCTGCACCGGCTGCGCCGCCGTCGCGGCGCCGACGTCGTTTGCAACGACGCGCCGACGCGCCAGTCGGCGCGCAGCCAGAACCAGTGCGAGCGAAATCGCGATCAGGACGACGCTCGTGGTGGCCGCCATGCCCGTTTCCGCGCCGATCTCGCTGAGGAACAGCGAAAACGCCAGCGTGGCCAACACAGGATAGCGCTCGCCTTCGCCGAGGATGCTCGGCGTGCCGAAATCCGAAATGATGTTCAGGAACACGAGCAGCGCCGAAGTCACGAGTGCTGGTGCCAGAACGGGCAACGTCACGCTGAACGTGACGTAGAGCCGGCCGCGGCCGAGATTGGCGGCCGCTTCCTCGAGCGAGCGGTCGATCCGCGAAAGCCCGCTGCGCACGATCAGGAAGACGATCGGGTAGAGGCCGAAGGCGACGGCCAGCGATATCCCGACCGGCCCGTAGATCGTCGGCGGATCGATCCCGAAATCGAGGAAGAATCGCGTGACGATCCCGCTTCGTCCGAACAGCAGGATCCACGCATAAGCCCCGACGAAAGGCGGCGAAAGCATCGACAGGAGTATCGCGATCTCGAACGCGCGTTTGCCCGCGAACTCGAAGCGCGCGAATGCGAGTGCCAGCGGCACGCCCACGAGCAACGCGATCGACGTGCCCAGGATGCCGACCGTGAGACTGTTCGCGAGCGCGCGGCGGAAATAGCGGGACCCGAAGAAGGTCTGGAAGTTTTCGAAGCCGATCGCGTTGCTGCGCTGGCCGACGAAACTCTGGCGGACAAGCTCGCCGAGCGGTAGAGCCACGAACAGCAGCAGAAATCCGATCGCGACGAGCGCCATGACGTGCCACGGATCGGCGAAGAACCCGGCGACGGTCGAGCGCTTCGACGTTGCGGCGCCGGAAGACGGGGGCATCGGCATGGCGTCAGGCAATGCGTCGCCCGTCGGCCGCATCGAACATCCGCAGGCGCGCCGCATCGAACGCAAGCCGGATCGGCGCGCCTTCGGCCGGCAGATCGAGACCGGCGGGCAAGTCGGCATGCATGGCGGCACCGCTCGCGTCGAGCCGCGCCTGCACGCGAACGCGCTGGCCGAGAAACGACAGCATGGTCGTTCGCCCGGACAGGCAGGCCGCCGGGTTGTCGCCGTCGGTCGCGAGGCGAAGGTCTTCGCCGCGGATCGCGACGCGCACAGGCCCCGCTTGGCGCCGTGAGATTGCGGTGTCCGGCATCGGCCCGATCGCTGGCCCGGCGGCGAGCCTCAGCATGCCGCCCTCGCACGTCGCGTCGAGCCAGTTGCAGCCGCCGATGAACTCGGCGACGAACGCGTGCTGCGGCTGCTCGTAGATCTCGCGCGGCGCGCCGATCTGGCGGATTTCGCCGCGCTCCATGACCGCGACGCGGTCGGATATCGCGAGGGCTTCCTCTTGGTCGTGGGTCACGTAGATGGTCGTGATGCCGATCTCGCGCTGCATGCGGCGTATTTCCTCGCGCATCTCGACGCGCAGCTTGGCGTCGAGATTGGAGAGCGGTTCGTCCATCAGCAGCACGTCGGGCTCGACCGCCATCGCGCGCGCGAGCCCCACGCGCTGCTTCTGCCCGCCCGACATGGCGTCCGGGAAACGTTCGGCCAGCGCCGACAGGCGGACCTGCGCCAGCGCTTTCGCCGTCCGCGCCTTGATCGCGCCGTCGGGCAGCCCGCGCGCGCGCAGGCCGTAGGCGACATTGTCGGCGACAGTCATGTGCGGGAAGATCGCGTAGTTCTGGAAAACCATCCCGGTGTTGCGTTTGTGGGCGGGCACGCCGTCCACCGTTCGTCCGCCGATCCTGATCGAGCCGGAATCGGGCGCAAGAAAACCCGCAACTGCGCGCAGCAAGGTGGTTTTTCCGCAGCCCGAGGGGCCCAGCAACGTCAAGAGCTCCCCGCCTTCGATATCGAGATCGACGCCGCCGAGCGCCGTGAAGGCTGCGTAGCGCTTGGCGAGGCCCGAAATCTCGACCGGCGCCGACATGCCCGCGCGCGGCGGCGCCGCGATTTCGGCCGGACTCACCGACGGGCCAGCTGCAGATACCGATCGAGGAAGGCCTTGGAGTTTTCGGTTTCCCAGGCGACCGTGAAATTGTTGACAGGAAGCGCGCCGACCGCCGGACTGGACGCAGGGCCGGGCACATCGCCGCGCACCGGGCGTCGGCCGAATTTTTCGACGATGATCGTCTGGCCTTCCTTCGAGGCAATGAAGTCGATGAGCGCTTTGCCGCCCTCGGGATTGGGACCGCGCGCGACCAGCGCCATCGCGTCGGCGGCAAGCGAGATGCCCTCTTTGGGGTAGACGATTTTGAGCGGCGAGCCGCCGTCGATGAAGCGCTGCGCGCCGTCTTCGAGCGTCAAGGCCATCGCATACTCGCCTTGCGCGGCTCCGCGAATGACGCCGGTCGAGCTGCCCGTGACCACGAAATTGTCCATCATCTTCGCGAACAGCGGCCAGCCTTCGGCCTCGCCGAAATTGTGGATGATCTGCATCAGCTGCTGAAGCGCCGAGCCCGATCGGTCGGCGCCCGCAAAGGCGATTTTGCCCTTCCATTTCGGATCGGCGAGTTCGCGCCAAGTGGTCGGGACCTGGTCGGCCGGCACGAGGCGCGTGTTGACGGCAACCACGGTCGCCAGCGTTACCGAGAAGGGCGTCCAGTTCGGACTGACCTTCACGACGGGCAGAATCGCCGCGTCCTGCGAGGAGGTATAGCGCGCAAAGAGGGCCGGATTGGAATCGACGACCTGGCCGCCGACCGAAACGACCGCGTCGGCGAGCGGGCGCCCGGATTCCGCCTGCAGGCGGCGCGCGATTTCGCCCGAGCCCGCCGCGACCACCTGGATGTCGTAGCCGGTTTTCGCCTTGAACACCGGTGCGATCGCGTTCACGGAATCGGCGAAAGCGGTGTAGACGACGACGTTGCGGTTCTGGGCAACGACCGGGTTGGCGGCAAAAGCGGCGATCAAAGCGGCAATCGTCGTGGCGAATATGCGGCGCGATTTTTCCATCTCGGCAAGTCTCCTTCGGTCGGAAGATTGCAATATAAAATCATGCTGTTACAGATTTATTGTTTGCAGCGCACGGCCGGTTCGATTTAGGCCTTTGATCCTCGCCCGGCCCGGCTTGCCAAGCCGGACGGCCCCTTGTATAACGCGCGTCCTTGAATCCGCAGCGGCCACGGCGCGGAGAGAAGACGGCTTGCCGTCGACGCACTCCAACAGGGCATGCCCAACCGCTGGAATATGGAAGGAGATCAAAATGCCCAAGATGAAGACCAAGTCGGCCGCCAAGAAGCGGTTCAAAGTCACGGCCAGCGGCAAGGTTCTCGCCGCCGTGGGCGCCAAGCGCCACAATCTGCGCAAACGCCCCCAGAAGATGAAGCGGACCTCGCGCGGCACGTTCGTGCTGACGCACGGCGAAGAAGTGCGCGTGAAGCGCTTCTTCCTGCCCTACGCTTGATCCGGCGCTAGAGAAAGAAGGAGCGAACCATGGCTCGTGTAAAACGCGGCGTCACCGCGCGTGCCCGCCACAAGAAAGTCATCGACCAGGCGGCCGGTTTCGTCGGCCGCAACGGCAACACCTTCCGCGCCGCGCTCGAGCGCCTCGAGAAGGGGCTGCAATACGCCTATCGCGACCGGCGCAACAAGAAGCGCGAATTCCGCGGCCTGTGGATCCAGCGCATCAACGCCGGTGCCCGCGAGCACGGCCTCACCTATTCGACGCTGATCGCCGGCCTCAAGAAAGCCGAAGTCGAGATCGACCGCAAGGTGCTGGCGAACATCGCCATGACCGATCCGGCCGGTTTCGGCGCCTTGGTTCAAAAGGCCAAGGCCGCCCTCTAAGCGATCGTTTCGACCCGAAGAGGGGGTCTGGCCGAACCGGGCCAGGCCCCCTTTTTTCGTTTGCACATCAGGACGCGCCATGACGGACACCGCCGCACTTGAAAGCGAATTCGCCGCCCGCATCGATGCCGCCGCCGATCTCGAGGCGCTCGAAGCCTTGCGCATCGACATTCTGGGCAAGAAAGGCCGCATAACCGAGCTCATGAAAACGCTCGGGACACTCGCCCCCGACCTGCGCAAGGCGCAGGGTGCGGCCTACAATCTCCTCAAAGACGCGGTCGAAACGAAACTCGCCGCGCGACGCCAGGCGCTGGCCGACGCGGCGCTTGCCGCGCGTCTTGCGGCCGAGACGATCGACGTGACCTTGCCCGCGCGTCCCCTGCCGGAGGGCCGCATCCACCCGATCAGCCAGACGATCGACGAACTCGTCGCGATTTTCGGCGAGATGGGATTCGCCGTGGCCGAAGGCCCCGACATCGAGAGCGACGACTACAATTTCACGCGCCTCAACATTCCGCCCGAGCATCCCGCGCGCCAGAGCCACGACACGTTCTATCTCGTCGGCAAAGACGGCGCCCAGTACGGCAACGTATTGCGCACGCACACGAGCCCCGTGCAGGTGCGCACGATGCTGGGCCAGAAGCCGCCGATCCGCATCGTCGCACCGGGGCGCACGTATCGGTCGGATTCGGACGCGACGCACTCGCCCAATTTCCACCAGATCGAAGGTCTCGTGGTCGACAAGACCTCGAACATGAGCCATCTCAAAGGCTGCCTCGTGGAATTCGTGCGCGCGTTTTTCGAAATTCCCGATCTGCGCTACCGCTTCCGGCCGAGCTATTTCCCGTTCACCGAACCTTCCGCCGAAATGGACATCGCCTGCACGCGCGGGAACGGCGAATTGAAGCTCGGCGTCGGCGACGACTGGCTCGAGATCCTCGGCTGCGGCATGGTCAACCCGAAGGTGCTCGCGATGTGCGGCATCGATCCGGCGGAGTACCAGGGCTTTGCCTTCGGCATGGGGATCGAGCGCGTGGCGATGCTCAAATACGGCATCCCCGACCTGCGCACCTTCTACGAAGCCGATCTGCGCTGGCTCAAGCATTACGGCTTCCTCGCCGTCGACGTTCCCACCCTTTCCGGCGGACTTGCGCGATGAAATTCACGCTCTCCTGGCTCAGAACCCATCTCGACACGAACGCTTCGCTGAAGGAAATCGCGGACAAGCTCACCGCCATCGGCCTCGAGCTCGAAGGGATCGCCGATCGCGGGGCCGCTTTGGCGCCGTTCAAGGTTGCCCACGTCGTCGAAGCCAAGCCGCATCCCGACGCCGACCGCCTGCGGGTGTGCCAGGTCGATACCGGCGCCGGCATCGTGCAGGTCGTGTGCGGCGCGCCCAATGCGCGCACCGGCATGAAAGGCGTGTTCGCGCCCGCAGGCGCGACCGTGCCGGGTACCGGGCTGCTGCTCAAAGCGGGCCAGATTCGCGGCCAGGCCTCGAACGGCATGCTCGTGTCGATGCGCGAAATGGGCCTTGGCGAAGACCATGACGGCATCATCGAAATGCCCGCCGATGCCCCTGTGGGCGCGCCGTTCGCAAGCCTGCTCGGCTTCGACGATCCGGTCATCGAAATCGCGATCACGCCCAACCATGCCGACAGTCTCGGCGTGCGCGGCATCGCGCGCGACCTCGCCGCCGCCGGTTTGGGCACGCTGAAGCCGATGCCGATCGCGCCGGTCGCAGGCACCTACAAAAGCCCCGTCGGCGTGACGCTGGCGCTGGACGAACCGGGCCATTGCCCGTTTTTCGTGGGCCGCCATTTCCGCGGCCTCAAGAACGGCCCGTCGCCCAAATGGCTCGTCGACCGGCTGCTTGCCGTCGGCTTGCGCCCGATCTCGACGCTCGTCGACATCACGAACTTCTTCACGCTCGACGTGAACCGGCCTTTGCACGTGTTCGACGCGGGCAAACTCAAAGGCGGGCTCGCGCTCGCGACGGCCAAGGGCGGCGAGACGATCGCCGCGCTCAACGGCAAGAACTACACGATGGCGGGCGGGGAAACGCTGATCTGCGACGCGCAGGGTCCTGTGTCGCTCGGCGGCCTCATGGGCGGTTCGGGTACGGGCTGCGACGCCGGCACCACCGAGATGTTCCTCGAGATCGCCTTGTTCGATCCCATCCGCGTCGCCATGACCGGGCGCCGCCACCAGATCCAGTCCGACGCGCGCTACCGTTTCGAGCGCGGCCTCGATCCGGCCTACGTGATGGACGGCATGGAAGCCGCCACGCGCATGGTTCTCGAGCTGTGCGGCGGCGAAGCCTCCGAACCGGTGGTTGCAGGTGCGGTCCCGGCTTGGGAGCGGCGCTACACGCTGCGCAGCGGGCGCGTTCTCAGCCTCGGCGGTCTCGACGTGCCGCAAGCCCGCCAGGCCGAAATCCTTTCCCGACTTGGCTTCGATGTGCGCCAAGAAGGTGCCGATCTCGACGTCGCCTCGCCGGGCTGGCGTGCGGACGTGCATGGCGAGGCCGATCTCGTCGAAGAAGTGCTGCGCATCGAAGGGTACGATTCGATCCCGGCCAACAAGCTGCCGCGCGACGGCGCGATGCCGCCCTTGGCGCTCGCACCCGCCCAGCGCCGCGTGCGCGATGCCAAGCGCGTGCTCGCGGGCCTCGGCCTCGTGGAGGCGGTGACGTTCTCGTTCATGCACGCGACGCAAGCCGCGTTTTTCGGCGGCACCAATCCGGCGCTCGCACTCGCCAATCCGATCAGCGCCGATTTGGACTATATGCGCCCTTCGATCGTGCCCAATCTCGCCAATGCGGCAAAGCGCAACGCCGACCGCGGCTGGCCGGATGCGGCCTTGTTCGAAGTCGGCCCGATCTTTTTGGGCCCCGGCGAGACCGAACAGCGCATGGTTGCAACGGCGATGCGCAGCGGCCAGATGCTGGGCCGCCATTGGGGGCAGAATGCGCGCAACGTCGACGCGCTCGACGCCAAGGCCGACGCGCTCGGCCTGCTGGCCCAGCTCGGCCTGTCGGTCGAGAATGTCGCGGTCGCGCGCGAAGCCCCCGGCTGGTACCACCCCGGCCGGTCGGGCGTGCTGAAGCTCGGGCCGAAGACCGTGCTGGCCCAATTCGGCGAGCTGCACCCCCAAGCGCTCGCAGCGCTCGACATCGATTTCCCGGTCGTCGCCTGCGAGGTGTTTCTGAACGCGCTGCCGGCACCCAAGGCCAAAGCGGGGCGCCAGCGGGCACCCTTGAAGCTCGCTTCTCTGCAGCCGGTCGAGCGCGATTTCGCGTTCGTGGTCGACGAGACCGTTGCGGCCGACGCGATTCTGCGCGCCGTGCGCGGGGCCGACAAAGCGCTGGTCGCGGGCGCGAACGTGTTCGACGTCTATCGCGGCAAGGGGATCGAGCCCGGCAAAAAATCCGTCGCGATCGCCGTGCGCTACCAGCCGGTCGAACGCACGCTGGTCGAAGCCGATCTCGACGCGCTCGCCGCCAAAATCGTCGCCGCCGTCGCCAAGGCGACGGGTGCGAGCCTGCGCGGTTGATGCCGATACATCGCTGAAGCGGCGGGACCACCCCGCCCTGTCGGGGACGAACCGACAGGGCGGGGGCCCCTTCGCGTGTCCGGCGGCCGGAACGCCTGGTTGCTTCGCCGCGCCCGCCTTTCGGGGGGAAGCCGACCTGGCTATGGGCCGCCCGCCGCAGGGGCTGTCGCTGCACGAGAATGATCGGCGCGACAGACAAGAACATATATAAAACATTGTCCTCTGTTAGTCAATTATCTTATTTAGGACATAATATAACTATTGGCGATTTGTTGACGCCCGAGACGGGCGCTCTATAGTGCGCGCCATGTTGTGCGCAAATCCCGCCCTGTATCGCTCGGCGCGAATTAACCGCCCGGTTCTCGACGAGAACCGGGTCGCGTTCGTCCGCCCTCAGCCGTGCCAGCCGGAGTTTTGCGCCAATGTCCAATCCTGCCCCTGAAAATCCGCCCGTTTTGCATCGATTCTCCATGACCGCCGCCCGCGAGTCCGGCATGGCTGCCCGCGTGCTGGCGCAGTTCGACAGGCGCGGGCTCGCGACAAGCCTGTTCGCCGCCCGCGAGTGCGGCGACGGGCTTGCGATCGAGATCGCCTGCGAAGGGCTCGATGCCGCCACGGCCGAGCATATCGCCTGGACGTGCCGCGCTTTCGTCGGCATGCGCCATGTCGAGCTTGTCCTCTCCCAGAACGCCGCGCGCGCGGCTTGACCCACCGGAAAACCGCGATGTCCGCTCCGCAAAATCCTACCCCCGACAAAGACGCCGGCGACTACAAGGCGACGGTCTTTCTGCCGCAGACCGCGTTTCCGATGCGCGGCGATCTGCCCAAGCGCGAGCCCGGCACGCTGGCCGGGTGGGAAGCCGACGATCTCTACCGCCGTCTGCGCAAGGCTTCGAAGGGCCGCGAGAAATTCGTGCTGCACGACGGCCCGCCCTACGCCAACGGGCATCTGCATATCGGCCACGCGCTCAACAAGATCCTCAAAGACGTGGTCGTGCGCACGCAGCAGATGTCCGGCAAGGACGCCGACTACGTGCCGGGCTGGGACTGCCACGGTCTGCCGATCGAATGGAAAATCGAGGAAGAATACCGCGCCAAGGGCAAGGACAAGGACGCCGTCGACATCGTCGAGTTCCGCCGCGAATGCCGCGACTTCGCCGCAAAATGGATCGAGATCCAGAAGGCGGAATTCAAGCGCCTGGGCATCGCGGGCGACTGGGCCAATCCCTATTCGACCATGTCCTACAAGGCCGAAGCGCAGATCGCGCGCGAGATCGCCAAGTTCGCGATGAATGGCGGGCTGTTCCGGGGCTCCAAGCCCGTGATGTGGTCGGTCGTCGAGAAGACGGCGCTGGCCGAAGCCGAGATCGAGTACCACGAACACAAATCCGCGACGATCCATCTGGCGTTTCCGATCGTGGCGCCGAAAAATCCGCGCCATGCGGGCGCTTCGATCGTGATCTGGACGACCACGCCTTGGACGATCCCCGGCAACCGCGCCATCGCCGCAGGCGCGGAAATCGAATACGACCTCCTCGCCGTCAAATCCGCGCATGCGGATTCGAAGGTCAAAGCGGGTGCCCGCTATCTCGTGGCCAAAGCGCTTGCGGCCGAATTCGTCGAAGCGGCGAAGATCGCCGAGTTCGAGATGTCGCCCGAAGACCGGGCGACGGGCGCCGAGCTTGCGGGAACCGTCTGCGCGCATCCGCTGCGCGGGAGCGAGGGCGCGGACGGCTGCTACGACTTCGACGTGCGCGTGTTCACGGGCGACTTCGTGACGACCGAGGCGGGCACCGGCTTCGTGCACATCGCGCCGGGCCACGGCGAGGACGACTACGAGCTCGGCCTCAAGAACGGCGTCGAAGTGCCGCAGACCGTGTCGGCCGACGGCAGCTACTATCCCCACGTGGCGCTGTTCGCGGGCAAGCGCGTGTTCACGCAGCACGGCAAGTCGGGCGACGCCAACAAGAGCGTCGTCGCCGCCCTCGACGCGACGGGCCATCTCGTGGCGACGGGCACGCTCCTGCATTCCTATCCGCATTCCTGGCGCTCGAAAGCGCCCTTGCTGTTCCGCAACACGCCGCAATGGTTCATCTCGATGGCGGCCAACGATTTGCGCGCCAAAGCGCTTGCGGCCATCGAAGCCACGCGCTGGGTGCCGGCATCGGGCAAGAACCGCATCAAGGCGATGATCGAACAGCGCCCGGACTGGTGCATTTCGCGCCAGCGCGCCTGGGGCGTGCCCATCGCCGTGTTCGTCGACAAAAAATCGGGCCAGCTCCTGCGCGACCAAGCCGTGTTCGAACGCGTCGCCGACGCGTTCGAAACCGAAGGGGCCGACGCGTGGTACGCCTCGCCGCCGTCGCGCTTTCTCGGCCCCGCCTACGATCCCGACGCCTACGAGCAGGTGCGCGACGTGGTGGACGTGTGGTTCGACAGCGGCTCGAGCCACGCCTACACGCTGGAGCCGCCCGCGTCCGAGACCGGCTGGGACCTCAAATGGCCGGCCTCGCTCTATCTCGAAGGCTCGGACCAGCATCGCGGCTGGTTCCATTCGTCGCTGCTCGAAGCCTGCGGCACGCGCGGGCGGGCACCCTACGAGGCGGTGCTCACGCACGGCTTCGTGCTCGACGAGCAGGGCCGCAAGATGTCGAAGTCGCTCGGCAACGTCACGGCGCCCCAGCAGGTCATCGAGCAGTACGGCGCGGACATTCTGCGCCTCTGGGTGGTGGCGTCCGACTATTCGGAAGATCTGCGCATCGGCCCCGAAATCCTGAAGCAGCAGGCCGAAACCTACCGGCGCCTGCGCAACACGCTGCGCTATCTGATGGGCGCGCTCGACGGCTACGACGCGGCCGCCGAGGCCGCGGCGCCCGCCGAAATGCCGGAGCTCGAGCGCTACGTGCTGCACCGGGTCGCAAGCCTCGACGCGCTGCTGGCCGAGGCGGTGGCGGGTTTCGGCTTCACGGCGTTCTACGTGGAGCTCCACAATTTCTGCGCGGTCGATCTTTCCGCCTTCTATTTCGACATCCGCAAAGACGCGCTCTACTGCGACGCGAAAGCCTCGCGTCGCCGCCGCGCGGCGCGCAACGTCATGGCGATCCTGTTCGACCGGCTCGCGACCTGGCTCGCCCCCGTTCTCGTGTTCACGGCCGAAGAAGCCTGGCGCACGCGCCACGGCGACGGGGCGGGCTCGGTGCATCTGCAGCTTTTCGCCAAGCCCGAACCGGCCTGGATCGACGCGGCCCTCGCCGAGAAATGGACGAAGCTGCGCGATTTGCGCCGCACGGTCACGGGCGCGCTCGAAGTCGCGCGCGCGCAGAAGAAAATCGGTTCGTCGCTGCAAGCAGCACCGGTCGTGCATGTCGCGGATGCGGCCGTGTCGCGCGAACTTTCCGCCGATGCGTGGAACGAATTGTTCATCGTCTCGGGCCATCGCTTTGCCGCCGAAGCGGCACCCGCCGACGCGTTCGCGTTGCCCGACAGGCCCGACGTGGCGGTCGCAGTCGAGCTTGCCGACGGCAGGAAATGCGAACGTTGCTGGAAGGTGCTGGCGGAAGTCGGCACCAAGCGCGCGGGCCTGTGCCTGCGCTGCGCCGATGCGGTGGCCGCATGACCGGCCAAGCGCGGCTCAAGCGCGGGCTCGTCGTGGCCGGGATCGTGCTGGTCCTCGACCAGGCGGTCAAATACGCGATGCTGCAGTATCTGATCTACGGCTTCCGTCCGTCGGTCGAAGTGCTGCCGTTCTTCAATCTCGTCGTCGTGTGGAACTACGGCATCAGCTTCGGCATGTTCAACACGGGCTCGTCGGCCTCGGCCTATCTGTTCGCGGGCCTTGCCCTTGCCATCGTGGCAGGCCTGCTGTGGTGGCTGCGCAACGCGGAGAACGGCACCGTCGTGCTGGCGCTGGGGCTCGTCGTCGGCGGGGCCGTGGGCAACGTCGTCGATCGTTTCCGTTTCGGCGCCGTGTTCGATTTTTTCGACTTCCACCTGTTCGGCTACCATTGGCCGGCGTTCAACATCGCCGATGCGGGAATAACGATCGGCGTTGCTTGCCTGTTCTATGACGCTTTCTTTGGGCGTCAAAATGCACTAGAGTCCAAACCATGAAGCATCGTCGTTCGAAATCGCGACTCGCCGCCGCGAGCGTCCTGCTGATCTCCGTCTTGGGCCTGGGCGCATGCGCCGACACGCGCAAAGCCATCGGCTGGGACAAATCGACGCCCGACGAGTTCCGCGTCGTCAGCCGCGCGCCTTTGACGCTGCCGCCCGATTTCGGCCTGCGTCCGCCTGCGCCGGGTGCTGCCCGCCCGCAGGAGCAGTCGCCGCAGGAAGCCGCGCGCGCGGCCGTGTTCGGGCCCGAGCGCGGCGCAGGCGCCGCGGCTTCGGCCAACTCGTCGCTCAGTGCAAGCGAACGCGCGCTGCTCGGGCGCACCGGCGCCGACAAGGCCGACGCCTCGATCCGCGACACGATCGAGCGCGAGGCGCAGAGCCTCGCCGAGGCCGACAAGACCTTCGTCGATCGGCTGATTTTCTGGCAACCGAACGACCCGCAGACGCCCGCCGTCGATCCGGCGCGCGAAAGCCAGCGCCTGCGCGAAGCGCAAGCCACGGGCCGCAGCGCCAACGACGGCGACGTGGCGACGATCCGCACGCGCAAACGCGGCTGGCTCGAAGGGATATTCTGATCGCGATGCGGCGCCTCGCGGGCGTTCTGGCCGCCTTTTTCGCCGCGGCGCTGCCCGCGCACGCGCAGGTTTTTTCGCCGACGACGTTCGAGCTCGCCAACGGCCTGCAGGTGGTGGTCGTCGAAAACCGCCGCGCGCCCGTCGTCGTGCAGATGGTCTGGTACAAGGCGGGTGCCGCCGACGAGGTGCAGGGCAAATCCGGCATCGCGCATTTCCTCGAACATCTGATGTTCAAGGGCACCAAGGACGTGCCGCCCGGCGAATTCAGCCGCCGCGTGGCGCGGCTCGGCGGCCGCGACAACGCGTTCACGGGCTGGGACTACACGGCCTATTTCCAGAACGTCGCCAGCGACCGGCTCGAGAGCGTGATGCGGCTCGAGGCCGACCGCATGGCCAATCTCGTTCTGTCGGACGCCGAAGTCGCGCCCGAGCGCGACGTGATCGTCGAAGAGCGCCGCCAGGTCGTCGACCAGCGCCCGGCCGCCAAGCTGCGCGAACAGGCGTCCGCCGCTTTGTTCGTGAACCACCCCTACGGGCGGCCGATCATCGGCTGGGAACACGAGATGCAGGGCCTCACGCGCCAGGACGCGCTCGACTGGTACGCGCGCTGGTACGCGCCCAACAACGCGATGCTCGTGGTCGCGGGCGACGTTTCGGCCGAGGACGTGCGCGTGCTGGCCGAGCGCCACTACGGCCCCATTCCGCGCAAGGCCGTGCCCGCGCGCGCGCGCGCGCAGGAGCCGCCGCCGATCGCGGCCCGGCGCGTCGAACTGCGCGATTCGCGCGTGCGCCAGCCGTCGTGGTCGCGCAGCTGGCTCGCACCTTCGCATGCGGCGGCCTTCGGCGGCGTCGGCCCCGACCAGACCGATGCGCTCGATCTTGCCGCCGAGTTGCTCGGCGGGGCCGCCTCGAGCCGGCTCGTGCGCGCCCTCGTGCACGACCAGTCGCTCGCCACCGGCATTTCGGCTTTCTACGATCCCACCTCGCTCGATCCGACGAGTTTCGCCGTTTCGGCAAGCCCGCGCCCCGGCGTTGAAATCGCGGCGCTCGAATCGGCGATCGAAGCGGTGCTGCGCGAAACGCTCGCGCGCGGCTTCGGCGACGCGGAAGTCGAACAGGCCAAAACGCGTTTGGCCGACTCCGCGATCCTCGTGCGCGATTCGGCGCAAGCGGGGGCGCGCGCCTTCGGCGCCGCGTTCGCCACGGGCCGCGACGTCGCCTACGTCGAATCCTGGCCGTCGCGCCTTGCGGCCGTCACGACCGCGCAGGTCAATGCGGCCTTGCGCGCGATTCTGGGCAGCGAGGCGCACGTCACGTCCGTGCTGCTGCCGAAACCGGGCTCGTGATGCGCCGTTTCTTCGCGGTCCTGCTGCTGCTGTTCGCCGCGGGCGTTGTGCCTGCGCACGCGCAAAGCCAGCGCATCGAAGCCGTGACGAGTCCGGGCGGCATCGAGGCCTGGCTGGTGCGCGACAATTCGCTGCCGCTGCTTGCGATCGAGTTTTCGTGGCGCGGCGGCTCGGCGCAGGATCCGGCCGGCCAGGAAGGCCTCGCGGCGCTGATGGCCAACATGCTCACGCAAGGGGCGGGGACGCGCGACCAGCAGGCTTTTTCGGCCGAACTCGAAAACCGCTCGATCGCGCTCGGCTTCTCGGCCGGGCTCGATGCGGTGCAAGGCAGCCTGCGCGTGCTGTCGCGCGACAAGGCACTCGGCATTTCGCTGCTGGCCGACGCGCTCGGCCGACCGCGTTTCGACTCCGAACAGGTCGAGCGGCTGCGCGCCAACGCGCTCGCCGCCCTGTCGCGCGACGAGACCAGCCCCGAGACGCTGGCGCGGCGCGCCTTCGCGCGTGCCGCGTTCGGCGACCATGTCTATGCGCGGCCCATGCGCGGCACGCCCGAAAGCGTGAAGGGGCTGGCGACGGCCGACATGCGCGCGCAGCTTGCGCGCCTGCTTGGCCGCGACAATCTCGTCGTCGCCGCCGTCGGCGACACGAACCCCGAAGAACTCGGCGCGCTTCTCGACCGCGCCTTCGGCGGCCTGCCGCAAACGGCGCGCTTGGCGCCGGTGCCGCCCGTCGCGATCGGCGGTGCCGGCAAGACCTTCGTGATTGCGCGCCCCGGCAGCCAGACCTACGCGCTGTTCGGCCATCAAGGCGTGGGCCGCGACGATCCCGATCTCTTTGCCGCGACGGTCGTGAACTACATTCTGGGCGGCGGCGGTTTCAATTCGCGGCTGATGCTGTCGGTGCGCGAACGCGCGGGCCTCACCTACGGCATCGGCACGGGCCTCGCGATTTTCGACGCGGCCGCCCTCGTGCAGGGCTCGACCTCGTCCGACAACCGCACGCTCGCGCGGGCACTCGACATGGTGCGTGCCGAATGGGCAGCGATGGGCAAAGACGGCCCGAGTGCCGACGAGCTCGAGGGCGCCAAGGACTTTCTGACCGGCTCCTATCCGCTGCAGTTCGACGGCTCTTCGCGCATCGCGCGCCTGATGGTGGGCGCGCGCCTCGACGGGCGCGGGCGCGACTGGTTCGAGGAGCGCCAGCGCCGCGTGCGCGAAGTGACGCTTGCCGACGCCAAACGCGTCGCCGCCCGCCTGTTCGACCCCGCCAGATTGCTGGTCGTCGCGGTGGGCGAGCCCGCGGGCCTTTCGCCCAGCGAATAATATTCGCTCCCTCGGCGAATGGGGCGCGCCGTACCCGCGTTTTGGCTAAACTCTCCTGCGGAGACGAATCGGCCATGCAGCTGCCCTACACCCAAGATCTGCGCCATTGTTTCGAGCCGTCGCTGCGCGAGAAGGATCTCGCGCGCACGGCCGCCCCGCTTGCGCGCCTGAAGGAAGCGACGGGCACCGGCCGCTACGCGTTCCTCGACCAGCCGGACAGGCGCGACGATCTTTCCGCCATCCGCGAAGCCGCCGCCGCGTTCGACGGCTTCGACACGATTCTGCTGCTGGGCACGGGCGGATCGAGCCTGGGTGCCCGCACGCTCGCATCGCTCGTCGACGGCGGGCTCGGCTTGTGGCGGCGCGGCGGCAGGCGGCTTGTCGTCGCCGAAAACGTCGATCCGTTCGGCTTCGAAAAGCTGCTGGCCGCGATCGACTTCGCGAACACCGGCGTGCTCGCGATCTCCAAATCCGGCGGCACCGTCGAAACGCTGGCGCAGCTCCATGCGCTGCTGCCGCGTTTCGCGGCGGCCGTGGGGCACGCGAAAATCGCCAGGCACGTGACCGTCGTGACCGAACCTGCGGACAATCCGCTGCGCCGCGTCGCGGAGCGCTTCGCGCTGCCGACCCTGCCGCATCCGCCGACGCTGGGCGGGCGCTTTTCGGTGCTGTCGGCGGTGGGATTGCTGCCCGCCTGCCTGCTCGGGCTCGACATCGAGGCGCTGCGTTTGGGCGCGCGCCGGGCGCGCGACGCGGCCTTCGCATCGCCCGAAACCTCGCTGCCCGCGCAAGGGGCGGCGCTTGCCGCTTCCCTTGCGGCGCAAGGCTGCACGCAAACGGTTTTCTGCGCCTATGCCGACGCGCTCGGGCCCTTCGGCCAATGGTTCGCCCAGCTGTGGGCCGAAAGCCTCGGCAAGGGCGGCAAGGGCACCACGCCCCTGCGCGCGGTCGGCACGGTGGACCAGCACAGCCAGCTGCAATTGTGGCTCGACGGGCCCGCCGACAAGCTTTTCACGGTCGTGAGCCAGGCAAGCCGCGACCGGGGGCAGCGCTACGACGCGGCCGCGTTGGCCGATCCGTCTCTTGCCTATCTCGCCGGGCGCACGATGGGCGACGTCCTCGACGTCGCGGCGCGCGCCACGGCCGAAACGCTCGCGCGTCGCGGCCGGCCCGTGCGCCTGATGCATGTCGAGACCCTGGACGAAACCAGCCTCGGCGCGCTGCTGATGCATTTCATGCTCGAGACGGCGATCGCCGCCGACCTGTTCGGCATCGAGCCTTTCGACCAGCCTGCCGTCGAAGAAGGCAAGATCCTCGCGCGCCGCTATCTTCAGGGCATGGCGCAGACGTGACGATCCGCCGCCTGCCCGAGACTTTGGTCAACCGCATCGCGGCGGGCGAGGTCGTCGAGCGCCCGGCGGCGGCCGTCAAGGAACTCGTCGAAAACGCGATCGACGCCGGGGCGACGCGCGTGGACGTGGCGCTCGGCGAAGCCGGGCGCGCGCTCATCGCCGTCGCCGACGACGGCAAGGGCATGACCGCCGACGAATTGTCGCTCGCGGTCGAACGCCATGCCACGTCGAAACTGCCCGGCGACGATCTGCTCGCGATCCGCACGCTCGGGTTTCGCGGCGAGGCGCTGCCGTCGATAGGTGCCGTGGCGCGGCTTGCACTCGTGAGCCGCACCAAAGAGGCGGCCGAAGCCTGGTCGCTGTCGGTCGAAGGCGGGCGCAAGGGCGAGCCCGTTCCGGCCGCCGCCCCGCCGGGCACGCGCGTCGAAGTGCGCGATCTTTTCTACGCCACGCCCGCACGCCTCAAATTCCTCAAAGGCGAGCGCGCCGAGCGCGACGCGTGCGAGGATGCGGTCGCGCGCCTTGCGATGGCGCATCCGCGCGTCGCCTTCAGCCTCGTGGCCGACGGCCGCAGCGTGCTGAAGCTTCCCGCCCAGAACGGGGCGGACGACGCCGCGCGGCTTGCGCGCGTCGCCGCCGTGATCGGCAAGGAATTCTTCGACAACGCGGTCGCGGTCGCGGCCGTGCGCCGGGACGAGGAGGGCGAGATCCGCCTCTCCGGCCATGCGGGCCTGCCGACCTACAACCGCGCCACCTCGCTGCACCAGTATCTGTTCGTGAACGGGCGGCCGGTGCGCGACAAGCTTTTGGCCGGGGCCGTGCGCGGCGCTTACGCCGATTTCCTCGCGCGCGACCGCCATCCGGCCGTGGCTTTGTTCCTCGATTTGCCCGCGCAGCTCGTGGATGCCAACGTGCATCCGGCCAAAACCGAAGTGCGTTTCCGCGACCCTCAGCGCATTCGCGGCCTCATCGTCGCGAGCCTCAAAGAAGCGCTCGACCGCGCCGGTTTCCGCGCCTCCACCCATGTGGCGATCGAAGCGCTCGATCTCGTGCGGGCCCCCAGCCCGCAATACGCGTTTGCGGGCGCACCGCCCGTTTCGCGCGGGCTCGCCGAAGCAAGTGTGGCCTACCACGCGCCGCCCGCACCCGCCTTCGGCGCCTCGGCGCCCGCGACGATGCAGACGCCCGAAGCGCCGCGCGATCTGCCGCTCGGCATCGCGCGCGCTCAGTTGCACGAAACCTACGTGGTCGCGCAGACCGCCGACGGCATCGTGATCGTGGACCAGCACGCCGCCCACGAGCGCCTCGTCTACGAGCGCATGAAAGAGGCGCTTGCGGCTGGCAATGTCGCGCGCCAGACATTGCTGATCCCCGAAGTGGTCGAACTCGACGATGCGGATGCCGCACGCCTCCTCGCCAAAGCCGACGAACTCGGAGAACTGGGTCTTGGGATCGAAGCCTTCGGTCCCGGTGCCGTGATGGTGCGCGAAACGCCCGCGATGCTCGGCGAACTCGACGTCAAAGGTCTCGTGCGCGATCTGGCCGACGAAATCGCCGAATACGGCGCGGCATTGTCGCTCAAGGAACGGTTGGGCGAAGTCTGCGGCACCATGGCCTGCCACGGCTCGGTGCGCGCGGGCCGCCGCCTGAGCGGCCCCGAAATGGACGCGCTTCTGCGCCAGATGGAAGCCACGCCCCACAGCGGCCAATGCAACCACGGCCGTCCGACCTACGTGGAACTCAAACTCGCCGACATCGAGAAGCTTTTCGGGCGGCGGTAGCGGGCGCCGCCTTACGCGACGGCCTGCAATCCGTTTTTTGCGACCAAGGTCAGCAGCTTCAGCGAGGCGCCGCGCGGACGTTTCGTGCCGCGCTCCCATTGGCTCACCAGCCCTGTGGTGACGTTGAGATAGCGCGCGAACACGGCTTGGCTCGCGTCTTCCTGGATGCGGATACGGCGGATTTGTGCGGGTGTCAGCGCGACGACGGGCGTGAGGCACTTTGCGTCGAACTTTTTCATCGTGCGCTTGTCCACAAGCCCAATCTCGGCGAGTCCTGCCGCAGTTTCGTACACGCTCGCAAATGCCGGGCTACGGTACTTTTTTTTCATGGCAGCAAACCTCGATAATCAGTTCGTTTTCGAGTGCGGCTTCGATCTGGCCGCTGTCGTACCCAAGCATGATCTTCGCGAGATCGCGAAACGCACCGAGTTCGTCGCGTTCGATGTTGGCCCGATGGTTCTTGGCGAATCCGTAGACGAAAAACGCCCTGTCGGTTCGCCGATACAAGACGATGCTCCGAAAGCCGCCCGACTTTCCCTGCCCTCGGCGCGCTATGCGTTGCTTCAGCACGCCGCCGCCGAGGTCGGCGTCGATCAGCCCCGCTTCGGCGCGGCGGACCGCTTCGCATAGGTCGCGGTCTTCGATGCCTTCGCGATTGGCGAAGCGCGCAAACGGCTTGGTCTTGAAGACGCGCATCGGTTGCCGGAGTTCGCTACACTCTTAAGAACTATAATACTAAGTGCGATAGTTGTCAAGGTGCGGAAGGTCCTACCGCCCCTCGCGGCGCCAGGCGACGAGCAGCAGGGCCAAGCACGCCAGGAACGTGAGCAAGCCCGGCATCAGCGGCGTCTGCGACACGCCCGTCACCACGTATTCGCCGTTCGCACGCCAGCCGATCCAGCCGCGCCCGCCGGGGATGCTGCCGCCCATGTCGCGGCCCGCGCGCACGCGGCGGATTTCGGGGATGCCGTCGACGAGCCATTGCGTCGAGCCGCCGGTCGCGTCGATGGCGGGCTTCAGCAGCGCGTCCGTCGTGCGCATGTCGGCGGTTTCGCGCGGGTTCACGGCACCGATGGCGGCAAGGGCCGTGCGCGTGCCGTCGGTGAGATGGTAAAGGCCCGGGCGTTCGGGCGTGTAGAAGGCCGTCTCGCGGCCGGGCCTGGTTTCGGCGAGCGCGATGTCGCGTTTGGCGCCGTCGGGGGCCGTCACGGTCACCGGCGCTTGCACGGGTTCCAGCGTGCGCCGTTCGATCTCCATGCGGTTGCCGCGCACGCGGACCTTGAGGTCGTTTTCTTCGAGCTCGGGCTCTTTCATGAGCCAGTGCGAAATGCGGCGCAGCAACTCGGCGTGCGGGCCGCCGCCGTCGAGGCCGCGCGCCCACAGCCAGAAATGGTCGCTCATGAGCTGGGCGACGCGCCCTTCGCCCACGCGGTCGAGCAGCAGCAAGGGCCGGTCGGACGCCCCGTTCATCAGCACCTGGCCGCGCCTTGGCTCGGTGTCGATATGGCGAAACCAGCGCCCCCAATCGGCAGGCGCGGTGGCCGTGCCCGCCCCCGGCAGGTCGGCCGTCACCGGATGGCGCCTGCCCATTTCCGAAACGGACGGCCGGTAGCCCGCGTCGAAATTCTGGCCGGTGGGCGCCCCCGGCATGATCTGGCCGATCGGCGAATTGAACAGCGAGTTGGGGGCCGAGAAAGCGGTCCCCACCGTGATGAACAAAGCGCCGCCCTCGCGCACATAGCGCACGATATTGTCGAGATAGACAGGCGCCAGCACGTCGCGCCGCCGGTAGCGGTCGAAAATCACGAGATCGAACTCGCGCAGCTTCACCTCGAACAATTCGCGGATCGGGAAGGCGATCAGCGAAAGCTCGTTGACGGGCGTGAAATCCTGCGATTCGGGCGGGCGCAGAATCGTGAAATGCACGAGATCGACGGCCGGGTCGGATTTGAGCAGATTGCGCCAGTTGCGCTCGCCCGCATGCGGCTCGCCGGTGACGAGCAGCACGCGCAGCCTGTCGCGCACGCCGTTGACGACGACGATCTGCCTGTTGTTCTCGAGCGTGAGCTCGCGAAGGCCCGCCTCGACCTCGATCTCGAACACGGTTTCGCCGGCTTTTTCGAGCTGGAAATCGACCGTGCTCGAAACGCCGACGGGTACCCGCACGGTCTGGAAGGGCTGGCCGTCGCGCTTGATGTCGATGCGCGCGGTCCCGCGCGGCGCGCCCGCGCGCGCCGGTGCCCCGTCGTCCACGCGGATCGTCAAGGTCTGCGGCTTGGCGACGATGGCGAAGCCGGGCGCTTGTTCGAGCACCAAGCGCCGATCGACTTCGTTGCGCTCGCCGCCGAGCAATGCGTGCAGCGGGCCCGGCAGGTTGAGGCGCGCCAAGGCGGCGGCGTCGCCCGCGGGCGCGTCGTGCACCTGGCCGTCGGTAAGCAAGGCGACGCCCGCGAGCCGGTTGCGCGGCACGTCCGACAAAGCGCGCTCGATCGCCTCGAACAGGCGCGTGCCGTCCTGCGCCAAGCCGCCCGAAGCGCCCGCGCGCACGATGCGCAGATCGAAATCCTTCTCGCGCGACAAGCGCTCGCGCAACGCCTCGGCCGCGCGCTCGATGCGGCTCGCGCGCTGGCCGAGCTTGGCGCTGTCGCTCTCGTCGATCACGACGAGGCCGATGTCGGACAAAGCGCGCCGCTCCTCGACCACCGCGACCGGGTTTGCGAGCGCCAGCAAAAGCCCCGCCATCGCCGCCGCGCGCCACCAAGCGCCGCGCGCGCGCTTCCAGATCGCGTAGACGACCGGAACGGCGGCGAGAAGGCCAAGGGCGCCGAGCCAGCCCCAGGCCACGAGCGGCGCGAACGCGATCGAATAGTCGGTCATCGGCGCAGCCTTTCCAGGATCGTGTCGACATGCACCTGGTCGCCCTTGTAGTTGCCGGTGAGCGCGTACATCACGAGATTGATGCCGAACCGCACGGCGAATTCGCGCTGGTTGTCGCCGCCGGGCACTGCCGCGAACATCGGCCTGCCGCCCGCGTCGAGCGCCCAAGCGCCCGCCCAGTCGTTGGCGCCGATCACGATCGAGGTGACGCCGTCTTTGTCGCGCGCGTCGGGCTGCTCGATCCACACCGGAGCGCCCGCAAGCCGGCCGGGGAAGTCCTGCATCAGATAGAAGGTCTTGGTCAGCACGTGCTCGGGCGGTACGCGCACGAGGCGCGGCAGGTCGAGCGGGCGCAAGAGATCGCGCAGGCGCTGCGCCGACGGGCCGCCCGCGGCAGGCCCGATGAAATCGGCCTCGCGCGTGTCGAACAGCACCATGCCGCCGTTTGCCATGTATTGCTTGACGCGCGCCATCGCGTCGGCCGAGGGCGGCGGCAGATGGCTTGCGACCGGCCAATAGAGCAGCGGATAGAAGGCAAGCTCGTCGCGCTCGAGATCGACCGCCACGGGCGCGCCCGGATCGACCGCCGTGCGGCGCGCCAGCATCACGCCCAAGCCCGCAAGGCCCGCCCGGCTCACGCGGTCGATCTGCTCGTCGCCCGTGCGCACGAAGGCCAGATGCGTGGCGAGCGAATTGGCCACGCCCGTCGCGTCGACCACCGGCGGCAGGCGCGTCTGCGCGTCTGCCGCCTGCGGCAGGCCGAAGGAAAGCGCGCCCAGCACGAGGACGGCGCCGATGCGGTTGCGCATGGGCCCGAGATTCAACAGCCCGCGCAAGGCGAGCGCGACGGCGATGTCGGCCACCAGCAGCAGCAGTGCGACCACGAACAAAGCGGGTTTGAAATCGACCTCCTCGGCGCCGTCGTAGGCCGCGCGCGAAATGCCGGAGGGCAGCGCGGCCGCGGCGCGCGGTGCCGCAAGGCCTTGGCCCAGATTGAGCGCGCGGCGGGCGGTCTGCGTGCCGTAATGGCCCGGCGGCGTGCGCGGGGCTGCAAGCGCCGCGCCGAGGCTGCGCACGGGCACGCCGGTTGCCGCCGGATAGGGCGGCACGAGCCGGCCGAACGCATCGAGCGTCGCGACCGGGGCCAGCAACCCGTCGCCCGCCCCGTCGCCGGCGACCCCTTGGGCCAACGCGATCAGCCGCTGCAGCATTTCGATGTAGAGGCCCGACAGCGGCAGGTCCGACCATTCGGGCGACGCGGTCACGTGCACGAGCACGAGCCAGCCTTCGCCGCGCTTGTCGGCCGTGACGAGCGGCGTGCCGTCGCTGAGGCGCGCCCAGCTCTTGCGCGCCAGCTCGAGCGTGGGCTCGGCCAGCACTTGGCGGCGCACCAGCACGTCGGCCGGGATTTCGAGCCCCACGAACGGGGAGTCGACGTCGAAGGGCGCGAGGCCGATCGGCTGTTCCCAGCTCATCGCCCCGCCGAAAGCGCGCCCACCCAAGCGCAGCGGCACCGGCACCAGATCGTCGTTGGCCTCCGCGAGCCTTGCGCCCGCAAAGCGCAGCACCACGCCGCCGCGCCGGAGCCACGCTTCGACCGCAGCGCGGTCGGAGGCCGGCAATTCGCCGACGTCGGCCAGGATCAGCACGGCCGTCTCGCGCGCCAGAATGTCGGCGACCGTGCCGATGCGCACTTCGCTGAAAGGCTGCAAGGCGCGCTCGAGATAGAAGGTGTCGGCCAGCAGCGGCTGGTTCTGGCGCTCGGCCGTGTCGCTCGACACGATGCCGACCGGGCGGCGGCGCCAGCGCTCGTCGACGAGGGCTGTGGCCGCCGCCGTCGCCTCGCCCTCGATCTCGAGGCGCGAAATGCGGTTGCGCAGTTCCGACGGCAACGCGATACGCGCGACGGCCGTGCTGTTGCCCGCCTCGAAGCGCAGACGTTCGCGCGCGAGCAGGCGGCCGTCTTCGCCGCGCGCCGCAAGATTGAGGTCGAGCGGCCCCGCCGTCGAAGCGCGCGCGACGGTCGCGGCAATCCCGCCGGTTTCGGAGACCGGCGGCAGCATCAGGCGCGCGAGCTTCTCGGCCGCCGGGGCGGTGTAGACGACGGGGCCGATGCGCTGCAGCCGTTCGAGAAAAGCCGGCAGGGCGGCGTCTTCGAGCCCGTCGGAAAAATACTGCACGAGCGCGGCTTGCGAAGGCGCCACGGCTTCGAGCGTGGCGCGCGCGGCCACGCGGTCGACCGGCCACGGCTTGGGCTCGAGCGCGCCCACGAGCGGGCGCGCTTCGCCCGCCGTCAGCAGGCGCGACGGGCGCGGCGGTTCGCCCGCCGCATTGGGGGCGGTCGCCAGCAGCATCACCGCGCGCCGGTCGCGCTCGGCCCCGTCGAGGGCGCGGTCGAGATGGGCGCGCACCGCACTCCAATTTGCGGCGGAGGCCCAGCCGTCGTCGACCACGAGGATCGTCGGCCCGCCGCCGACGATGCGCGCGGCCGGATTGAGAACGGGCTGCGCGAGGGCGAGGACGATGAGCCCCGCGATAGCCAGGCGCAGCAGCAGCAGCCACCACGGCGTTTGCGCGGGCGTCTCTTCGCCGGGCTTCACGCGCAGCAGCAAGGCGATTGCCGGGAAGGCCGCGCGGCGCGGTGCGGGCGGCGTCACGCGCAGCAGCCACCACAGCACCGGCAGCGCTGCCAAGGCCGCAAGCCACACCGGTGCCAGGAACGCGAACGACGACAGCAGACCCATCAGCGGCTCCCCGTCATCGGGCGCGCGTTCCGGCGTCGGCGAGCGCCTGCCAAAGCGTCAGCAGTGCGGTCTCGGGCGGCCGGTCGGTGCGGTGCGCCACGTAGCCCCAGCCGTGCGCGCGCGCGATGTCGCGCAGCGCTTCGACATGCTTGGCGTAGATCGCGCGGTAATCCGCGCGCACGGCTTCGACGCGCGCCACCAGCAGGCCGCCTTCGTTTTCGAGCCCCTCGAAACGCGTGCGCCCGGCATAGGGCAGGTTCTCTTCGGCCGGATCGGCGATCTGCACGAGCTGGCCGCGCGCCCCCGATCCCGCCAAGCGCCGGATCGCGGCGTCGGTTTCGGCGAGCGGCCCTAGGAAATCGCCGAACAGCACCGCATGCGCATGGCGCGCCATGCGCATCGGCGGCGGCACGCCCGCATCGGGGCCGCGCGCCAGCAGATCTTCGGCCAGGCGGTTGACGGCGAACCGTCCGACCAACGGCCGCGCGCCGTCGCCCAGCAGACCCACCTGCTCGCCGCCGCGCGCGAGCAAAGCGCCGAGCGCGACCAGCAGCAATTCGGCGCGCTGCTGTTTTTGCGCGAGGTTGCGATCGGATGCCCACGCCATCGACGGCGAAGCGTCGCGCCACAGCCAAACGGTCTGGGCGGACTCCCATTCGTTCTCGCGCACATAGACCGCATCGCTCTTGGCCGTCTGGCGCCAATCGATGCGCTCGATGGAATCGCCGGCCATGTAGCGGCGGAATTGCCAGAAGCTCTCGCCCGGACCCGTGCGTCTGCGCCCGTGCACGCCTTGCGCGACCGTGTCGGCGACGCGCTGGGCGGCCACCAGCAAAGCAGGCAGGCGGCTTGCCAGCGCTTCGGCGGCAAGGCGTTGGCGCAACGTGGCGGCCGATGCTTCTTGGGGGGACATTTGCGGTGCTGCGTCCGTCGCGGCCCCGCTCAGCCCATTCCCGCGCAGAGCTGGCCGACGATGCCGTCGAGCGTTATGCCGTCGGCGCGGGCCGCGAACGACAGCGCCATGCGATGGCGCAGGATGGGGGCGGCGAGGGCCGCCACATCGTCGAGCGACGGCGACAGGCGGCCGTCGAGAACGGCGCGCGCGCGCGCCGCCAGCATCAGAGATTGGCTCGCGCGCGGGCCGGGACCCCAGATCACGTATTTGCGCACGGCCTCGACGTCGGTTTCGCCGGGCCGGCCCGCGCGCACGAGGCGCAGAATCGCCTCGAGCACGCTTTCGCCCACCGGCACGCGCCGGATCAGCGCCTGCGCGCGCATCAGGCTGTCGGCGTCCATCGCGCGCTGCGGCTTGGCCTCGGCAACGCCGGTCGTGGCGAGCAGCATCTGGCGCTCGGCGGCGAGGTCGGGATAGCCCACATCGACCTGCAGCAGGAAGCGGTCGAGCTGCGCTTCGGGCAGCGGGTAGGTGCCTTCCTGTTCGAGCGGGTTCTGCGTCGCCAGCACATGGAAGGGGGCGGGCAGCGAATGGTATTTGCCGCCCACCGACACGCGGCGCTCCTGCATGGCTTGCAGCAGCGCCGATTGCGTGCGCGGGCTCGCGCGGTTGATTTCGTCGGCCATAAGTATCTGCGCGAAGACGGGTCCCTGCAGAAAGCGGAACTGGCGCTTGCCGCCGTCGCCCTCTTCGAGCACTTCCGAGCCGATGATGTCGGCAGGCATGAGGTCGGGCGTGCATTGCACGCGCTTGGCGTCGAGGCCCAGGACCGTGCCCAGCGTTTCGACGAGCTTGGTCTTTGCGAGCCCCGGCACGCCGATCAGCAGCAGATGGCCGCCCGCCAGAAGGGTGACAAGCGTCTGTTCGACCACTTCTTGCTGGCCGAAAATGACCTGGCCGATATGCGTGCGCACCGTCTGGAGAGAAGCGCCCAGCGCCTCGATTTCGCCCAGCAGCGCATCGGCGGCTTCGGGGCCCGGAGCAAGATCGGTCGTCGGTGCGTTCACGAGCTGATACCTCACCAGTTGAAGCCGCAAGGGACATCGAAGGACGTAGTGTGCCGTCGGACGCAAAACCAGCGTGGCAGAGGGCGCCGCGTCCGTCCAGCGCGCTTTGGTTACCTGTCCGCAACGAAGCGCCCCGCACGAACGCGCTGCATGTTGCGTGCCGGGCCGTGTAGAATGGAGCGACTCCGATGTTTCGCGATCTTTCCCCCTTGGCCGAATCGGCGCCCGAGATTTGCGGCGATTTCGATCTGCGCATCGACCGCGCGGGCGCTTGGCACTATCGCGGCGCCCCGATTGGACGACCTGCGCTTGTGAAACTCTTCGCGCGCGCGCTGCGGCGCGAGCCGGACGGCAGCTACTGGCTCGTCACGCCGGTCGAGCGGGGCCGCGTCGCGGTCGACGACGCGCCGTTCGTGGCGGTCGACGTCGCGTTCGCGCAAACCGAGGCCGGACCGCGCGCGCTGTTCACGACCAATCTCGGCGACGTCGTCGCGGCGGGTCCCGCGCATGCGATCCGCACGGCCCCGCAAAGCGACGGCAGCATCGTGCCCTATGTCCATGTGCGCGCAGGCCTCGAGGCGCGCGTCGGGCGCGCGGCTTTCTACCGGCTGGTCGAAGGTGCGACGGTCGAGGGCGGGCGCTTCGGCGTGCGCAGCGACGGCGTGTTTTTCGATCTCGGTGCGGCCGATCTCGAGGTCGGCGCATGATCGAGCCGGATCGCATCCGCAAGCTCTTTGCCGCAAACGTGTCGGGCATGCGCCAAAGCGCTTCGCGCGGCGACGACGGCGTGAATGCGGGGGGCGGCAATCCCGGCCTGTTGCCGCCGACGGCGCGCTTTCGCGCGGCGGCCGTGCTGGTGCCGCTCGTGGCGCGCGCAAGCGGCATGTCGGTGCTGCTGACCCGGCGCACGGCGCATCTGCACGCGCATGCGGGCCAGATCAGCTTCCCCGGCGGACGGGTGGAAGACGGCGACGCGGACGCGGTTGCGGCGGCCTTGCGCGAAACCGAAGAGGAGATCGGGCTTGCGCGCGCGCGCGTCGAGATCGTCGGGCGGCTCGACACCTACCGCACGCGCACGGCCTTCGAGGTCACGCCCGTCGTCGGCATCGTGACGCCGCCTTTCGAACTGAAGCTCGACGCGTTCGAGGTGGATTCGGCTTTCGAAGTGCCGCTGTCTTTCGCGCTCGATCCCGCCAACCACCAGCGCCATTCGCGCGTGTTCGAGGGTGCGACGCGGCATTTCTGGGCGCTTCCCTTCGGCCCGCACTACATCTGGGGGGCGACGGCCGGCATGCTGGTCAATCTCGCCGAAGCGCTTGGCACGCGCCCGCCTTCGTGACCAACTGCGCGCTATGATCCGCATTCTGCTCGAATTCCTGCTGCCGCTCGTTCTGCCCACGCTCGTCTACGCGGGCTGGATGGCGCTCGAAAAGCGCCGCGCCGAGCGGCTCGGCAAAGGCGAAGCGCCGAGCTGGCGCGAAGCGCCCTGGGTGTGGCTCTCTCTGGCCGGCGTGGTGCTCGCGGCGTTGCTGCTGTTCGGGCTCGCGCTGATGCGCGACACCGGCAACGCCAAAGGCCAGTACGTGCCGCCGCGCATGGAAAAGGACGGCCGCATCGTGCCGGGCCATGTTGAACCGCGCGGCGCGCAGCGCTAGGTTCGGCACGCGCGAACAACGGATTTCGGTCGAAGGAGCAGGCACCATGGACGGCGAACGCGACGAACGCGGGCGGAACCCGCGCGGCGCCAAAAACGTGCTGGGACAGCCGCTCGCCGAATGCGGGCGCGACCCTTTGACCGGCTTTTTCCGCGACGGCTGCTGCAACACCGGCCCCAGCGACCGCGGCGTGCACACGGTGTGCGCGGTCGTCACCGCCGAATTCCTCGAATTTTCGAAAGCGATGGGCAACGACCTCTCCACGCCGCGCCCGGAATTCGGCTTTCCCGGCCTCGAGCCCGGCGACCGCTGGTGCCTGTGCGCGCCGCGTTGGCAAGAGGCGCTCGAGGCGGGCAAAGCGCCCAAAGTGGTGCTCGCCGCCACCCACGCCGACACGCTCGACGTGTGCGCGCTCGACGATCTCAAGAAACACGCGGTCGACGCCTTCTATCCGCCCAAACGCTAGAGCCACTTGTTGCGCCGCTTTTTCCGGGTCGCAAGCCGCGCGGGCGGCGTGTCCCCCGCGCGGCTGATTTGAAGACGCTCTAGGGATTGGGATCGGGGTTCGCCTCCTCGACCGGGTTCACGAATTTCGCGAATTTGAGCAGGTCGACCATCGTGAATTCGCCGGAGACGGCGCCGAGGCTCGGCACGAAAGCCGACGACGCATTCAGATACGAGCCGGGACTGCCCTGCACGAGGCCCACGAAGGTTTCGGCCACGATGGTCGCACCGACCGGCCCCAGATGCTCGCCGCCTCGGTCCGGCGCGCTGCCGCCAAGCTGCTCGGCTTCCTTGAGGATGTAGTACCAAAGCGGCGTGTCGGTCAGCATGCCCTCGGCCGCCGCGACGGCACCGTCCGGACCTTTGCCGATCTGCGCCGGGGTCAACGGCGCGATGTCGATCTCTTTGGCGACACTCTGGCCCGACGGCAGGCCGCGATCGCGGCTGCGCTTCAGATTGCGGAAAGGCAGCACGCCTTGCGGGTCGCCCGGTGCGAACCCCGGCAACGAATGAAGGGCCGGCACAATGAACGGATCGAGCTTCTGGGCGTGGTTGAACTCGAAATTCGGCGTGCCCGCCGGCGTGCCGAATTCGAAGAAGCGCCGCCAATCGACGACCCAATTGCTGGGCAGCGTGCGTGTCGGCAAGGGCGGCGGATTGTCCACAGGCGGTCCCACCAGATCGCCGATGATCTGTCCAGACTTTCCCGTGAACTGAAACATGCGCAGCAAAGTCGCGCGCCCGTTCTCGCCGAACGCACCGTCCGGACGAAAGACGATATTGTGGCTGTATTCTTCGCGGATCATGCTGTGGCCGAGGCGGTAGGCCGCGATCGAAAACTCGATCGGCATGAACGGGAATTTGGCGAAGCGGTAGTGGCGCCGCCCGCGCCTGAGGATATTGTCGGCGATGTTCGGATCGCCGGTCAGCTTGCCGAGAAACTCGTGCAAGACAAGCCATTGATAGTGCCACGTCACGAGCTGGCGGGCTTCCTTGAAGAGTTCTTCCGCTTTCCAGGTCGGATGTTCCGCCTGCAGCTTGGTGACGACCGCGTTGTGGAACCGCAGGAACGCGACGTGGATCTGCGCCACGAGCAGATTTTCGTCGTTTCGCGGATCGCCGATGAGGGCCGTGCCCGTTGCGGTGTTGCGCGGCAGGTCGAAGCCGTTGCGCTCGGGGACGGGGTTGAGGCCGGGCGGGCCGACGCTTTCGGCAGCGCGCCCGAGCAGCAGCTTCGCACTGGTTCTGAAAGTCTGGGGATCGCGCTGGTAGAGATGCGGCGATCCTTCGATGCCGAGCCCGTAGACCGAATCGAGATCAAGCGTGGGCGTGCGGAAATTCTCGACGCCGATCTTGTCGTCGGCTTGTTCGCTCAGACTCGTCAGATCGAGCGTGATGTCGTGGTCGATGAACTGGCCGAGATAGGTGAAGCCGGCCGGTATCTTCGGATTGTCGATAGGGGCCGTGTTTTTCATCGCGGCGGCGAGTTTCAGCAGTGACGCTTCGCCGACCGTGTTCGGATTGTATTCGAACATGCGGCCGAACAGGCCGGTGTCTCGGTTCGCGGGCGATTTCAGCATCGCGGGTTGGCGCGACGAAGTGCCGTGGGTCATGGGCGTACCTCCGGTTCCGAATGGATTTTTCTTAAAGCGGTAAACAAAATTAAACATACTCTTTTAAGATTTCAGCTTGATTGCAGTCGTGTGGCGCTTTTGGCCTCGCTTGCGGCGATCGGCTAAAGTCGCTCATGGTCGATTCGTCCGATTTTCGCCTGTCGCCGCTGCCGCTGTGGGCGGCCGGCGCCGAAACGCTGGCGTTGCTGGCGTGCCTGGGGCCGCAGGCTCGGTTCGTGGGCGGTTGCGTGCGCGATGCGCTTGTCGGTGTTGCGCCGAACGATCTCGATCTTGCGGGCCCCGACCGACCCGAGACCGCTATGGCCAAGCTCGAAGCGGCGGGCTTCAAGGCGATCGCGACAGGCCTCGACCACGGCACCGTGACCGCGATCGTGCGCGGCCGGCGTTTCGAGATCACGACCCTGCGCCGCGACGTTGCGACCGACGGGCGGCATGCGACGGTCGAATTCACCGACGATTGGCGCCTGGACGCCGCGAGGCGCGACTTCACGATCAACGCGATGTCGATGGACGCCGACGGCGCCGTCTTCGACTATTTCGGCGGGCGCGAAGATCTGGCCGCAGGGCGCGTGCGCTTCGTGGGCGACGCGGCCGCGCGCATCGCGGAAGACTATCTGCGCGCGCTGCGCCTGTTTCGCTTCCATGCGCGCTTCGGGCGCGGTGCCGTCGATGCGGCCGGGCTTGCCGCATGCAAGGCGGCGGCGGAGGGGCTGAAAATCCTGTCGGCCGAGCGCGTGCGCGGCGAACTGTTCGGCATTCTCGCCGGGCCCAATGCGCCCGCAATGTTCGATGCGATGCGCGGAGCCGGACTTTTCGCGTTCTGGCTGCCGGAACTCGCAGATACGGCGCCGCTCGCACGGCTGCTTGGCGTCGCGGGACAGGCGCGCGCGCGCGTCGACGCGATCCTCGCCCTTGCGAGCCTGCTGACGGCGGCCGACATTTCGACCGTCGCGGCGCGTTTGCGCCTGTCGCGCACCGAGACGGCGCGGCTGCAGGCTTTGTGCGCGCCGCCCGTGCGGCTCGATCCGGCATGCGGCGAAAAACAGCGCCGCGCGGCCTTCTATCGCCTCGGCGACGATCCGGCCGCGCACGTGCTGCTGCGATGGTCGCAAACGCCGGAAGCGCTGGGCTTCGCGGCACTCCACGCCGCAGCGCTTGCCTGGGTGCGGCCCAAGTTTCCGCTGTCCGGCGAAGATGCGCGCCGTGCGGGCTTCGAGCCCGGCCCCGCGATGGGTGCTTGGCTCAAAGCGCGCGAAGAAGAATGGATCGAGGCGGGGTGCCCTTAACTCCCGCCCCCCTTACGGCCACGCCACATCCGGCGGCAGGCTCATCAGGATCGCTTCCACATTGCCGCCGGTCTTGAGGCCGAACGTGGTGCCGCGGTCGTAGAGCAGGTTGAATTCCACGTAGCGGCCGCGGCGCACGCGCTGGTGTTCGCGCTCGGCTTGCGTCCACGCCTCGTGCATGTGCTTTTGCACGAGCGGCACGTAGCCCGCCAGGAACGCGCGGCCCACGTCCTGCGTGAAGGCGAAATCCTTCGCCCAGTCGCCGGTGTCGAGATTGTCGTAGAAAATGCCGCCCACGCCGCGCGGCTCGTTGCGGTGCTTGAGGAAAAAGTACTCGTCGCACCATTTCTTGAAGCGCGGATAGTAGTCGGGATCGTGCTTGCCGCACGCGGCCTTGTAGGCGGCGTGGAAGCTCTGCGTGTCGTCGTCGTTCGGCACCATGGGTGTGAGATCGCCGCCGCCGCCGAACCAGGCCTTCGTGGTGACGATGTGGCGCGTGTTCATGTGCACGGCCGGCACTTTGGGCGAGCGCATATGCGCCACGAGCGAAATGCCGGACGCCCAGAAACGGGGATCTTCGGCGGCACCCGGCATCTGCTTGGCGAATTCGGGCGCGAAGGCGCCGTACACGGTCGAGACGTTGACGCCGACTTTTTCGAACACGCGCCCGTGCATCACGGCCATGGTGCCGCCGCCGCCGTCGGCCCCGTCGGCATCCTGGCGCGGCCAGCTTTTGCGCACGAAGCGGCCCGGCGGCAGATCCTTGTGCGGGCCCGACGCGAGCGCGTCTTCGAGCCCTTCGAAGGCGGCGCAGATCTCGTCGCGCAGTTTCTCGAACCAAGCCTTCACCGTCGCTTTATGCGCGACTGTTTCTTCTGTCGATGTCATTGCCCCTCCCCCGGAAAGCTCCCAAGTTGCCGCAATGCTTGGCCCAGCGCAATTGCACCGGCAACCGCCACGTTGAGCGAGCGCATGCCCGGCATCAGCGGGATCGCGACCCTCGCGTCGGCGTCGTCGTGTACGAAGTCGGGCACGCCCGCGCTTTCGCGGCCCAGCAGCAGCGTGTCGCCGTCCGCGAAATCGAATTCGGGCAGGCGGGTCGCCCCGCGCGTGGTCAGCAGCACGAGGCGCTTTGGCCGGGCGTCGGCCGCATAGCGCTGCCAGCTCGCGTGGCGGCGGAGATCGACCCGGTCGAGATAGTCCATGCCCGCCCGGCGCAGCTTGGGCTCGGACCACACGAAGCCGCACGGCTCGATCACGTCCACGCCCACCCCCAGGCACGCCCCCAGCCGCAGGATCGTGCCGACGTTAGGCGCGATGTCGGGCTCGAACAGCGCGATGCGCAGCAGCGGCGGGCGGACAAGCGGCCGGGGCGGGGGGGCAAACGGCGCGGAATCTGGCTTCACAGGACCTTCGCAAAAAACAGCGTTTCGAACTTTGCATCCGCCGCGAACTGGACTATACCCGCCCGGCATCCTGCGGTCTTCGAGGGGCTGCGACATTGCGTCGCACGCCGCCGCGAGAGAGGACTGTACGGCGATTGCGCACTAGCATATTTGTTGGGTGCCTGTCGCAGCGCTTGCGGCACGAACGCCCGGTCAACCAAAAGGGTTCCCTCGCGATGGCTCAGTCCGGTTCCCCCGCAGCTTCCCCCGCGAATTCGGCCGACGGTACGCGCAAACATCCCGACGGCTCGACGCGACGCGACTTCCTCTACCTCGCCACCACGGCGTTCGGCGCCACCGGTGCCGCTTTGGCCGGCTGGGCCTTCATCGATTCGATGAACCCTTCGGCCGACGTGCTCGCGCTCGCCTCGACCGAGGTCAATCTCGCGGCCGTGCAACCCAGCATGGCGATTACCGTCACGTGGCGCGGCAAGCCGGTGTTCGTGCGCAGCCGAACGGCCGAAGAAATCGCCAAGGCCAAGGAAGACGATACGGCGGGCCTCCCCGATCCGCAGACCGACGCCACGCGCGTGCAGAAGCCCGAATGGCTGGTGCTGCTCGGCGTGTGCACGCATCTGGGCTGCGTGCCGCTCGGCCAGAAGCCGACCGACACGCGCGGCGACTACGGCGGCTGGTTCTGCCCGTGCCACGGCTCGCACTACGACACGTCGGGGCGCATCCGCAAGGGACCGGCGCCCAAGAATCTCGAAGTGCCGCCCTACGCCTTCACGAACGACAAAACGATCAAGATCGGTTGAGGCAGCAAGCCATGGCCAAATACGATTACGTCCCGTCGCCGTTCCGCTCGAACCCGATCGTCAAGTGGGTCGATCACCGCTTGCCGATCTTCGAACTGATCGACGAGCAGCTCATCAAGTATCCGGCCCCGCGCAACCTGAACTACATGTGGAATTTCGGGTCGCTGGCGGGCATTTGCCTCGTCATCATGATCGTGTCGGGGATTTTCCTCGCCATGAACTACCAGGCTTCGACGCTGCACGCGTTCGACTCGGTCGAGCGCATCATGCGCGACGTGAACTACGGCTGGCTCATCCGCTACATCCACATGAACGGCGCCTCGATGTTCTTCATCGTGGTGTACATCCACATCATCCGCGGCTTCTACTACGGCTCCTACAAGGCGCCGCGCGAGATCCTGTGGTGGCTCGGCATCGTCATCTTCCTCTTGATGATGGCGACGGCGTTCATGGGCTACGTGCTGCCCTGGGGCCAGATGAGCTTCTGGGGCGCCACCGTCATCACCAACCTCTTTTCGGCCATCCCGGTCGTCGGCGAATCGATCGTGACGTGGCTGTGGGGCGGCTTCTCGGTCGACAACCCGACGCTGAACCGCTTCTTCGCGCTCCACTATCTGATGCCGTTCGTGATCGCGGGCGTTGTTCTGCTGCATCTGTGGGCGCTCCACGTGCACGGCTCGAACAATCCGCTCGGCATCGACGCCAAGGGCCCGCAGGACAAGGTCCCGTTCCACCCGTACTACACGGTCAAGGACGCGTTCGGCCTCGGCGTGTTCCTGATCGTCTTCGCCTATTTCGTGTTCTTCAACCCCTACATGCTCGGCCATCCGGACAATTGGATCCCGGCCAACCCGCTCGTCACGCCCGCGCACATCGTGCCGGAATGGTACTTCCTGCCGTTCTACGCGATCCTGCGCGCGGTTCCCGACAAGCTCGGCGGCGTGCTCTTGATGTTCGGGTCGATCGCGATCCTTTTCCTGCTGCCCTGGCTCGACACGAGCCGCGTGCGCTCGGCCAAGTTCCGCCCGGCCTATCGGGCGTTCTTCTGGCTGTTCATCGCCGTGTGCCTGGTGCTTGGCTGGGCCGGCGGGCAGCCGGCGGAAGGTCCGGCCCTGCTGATCGGACGCATCGCGACGATCCTCTATTTCGCGCATTTCCTGGTCTTCCTGCCGCTGCTGGGATGGTTCGAGAAGCCGCTGCCCTTGCCGAGCTCGATCGCCGAGCCGGTGCTGGGCGGGGGCAGAATGGCGGCGGCTGCCGCGATGGAGAAAGCCTGATGCGTTTGGTCAAGTTCCTTGCCGTTGCGGCCGTTTTGGCGGTCTCCGCGGCCCCGGTCCTGGCGGCGGAATCCCTGGTTCCGCCCAAGCAGAAATGGGCGCATGACGGCTTCTTCGGCACGTTCGACCGCGCGTCGCTGCAGCGCGGCTTCCAGGTCTACAAGGAAGTCTGCTCGGCCTGCCACGCGATGAAGCAGATGCGCTACCGCAACCTCGCGGGCATCGGCCTGTCGGAAGCCGAAATCGCGGCGATCGCGGCCGAATACGAAACGACCGACGGCCCCAACGACGAAGGCGAAATGTTCCAGCGCCCGTCGCGCGCTTCGGACCGTTTCAAGTCGCCGTTCCCCAACGAACTGGCGGCGCGCGCGGTCAACAACGGCGCCTACCCGCTCGACCTGTCGCTGATCGCCAAGAACCGCGTGGGCGGCGAAAACTACGTCTACGCGCTGATGACCGGCTACGCCGATCCGCCGGCCGACATGAAGATCGCCGACGGCATGAACTACAACAAATGGTTCCCGGGCCACCAGATCGCGATGGCGCAGCCGATCCAGCCCGACGGCGTGCAGTACGCCGACGGCACGCCCGCCACGGTCGAGCAGATGTCGAAGGACGTCTCGACGTTCCTCGCCTTCGCCGCCTCGCCGCATCTCGAGGCGCGCAATTCGCTGGGCGTTAAGGTGATGCTGTTCCTGCTCATTTTCACGGGCCTCCTCTACGCGACCAAGCGCAAGATCTGGAAAAACCTGCACTGAGGTTTTGTCAGATCCGAGAGCGACAAAAGGCCGGTCCGCAAGGACCGGCCTTTTCTTTTGGGCGTTTCCGATATATATATCATATATATAGAGGTGTCCGATGCCCCTGATCTTCGACAATCCGGTGCTCGAGAACTGCGTTCGAAAGCTCGCCCAGGAGCAGGGGGAGACGTTGACGCAGGCCGTTTTGACCGCCGTGCAGGAGCGACAGGCGCGCTTGCGCAAGCCCAAATACACGCCCGAAGAGCGCCTCGCCATCGTGCGCGAGATCATCGCGCGCGGTCGCAACCGACCGATCCTCGACGACCGCACGCCCGACGAAATCATCGGCTACAACGAATACGGCGTGCCGGAGTGATCGTCGTCGACAGTTCGGCGCTGGTTGCGATCTTGTTTTCCGAGCCTGATGCCGAGAATCTAGCCGCAAAGCTCGACGCCTCGTCGCACAATTCCATATCGGCCGCGACGCTTCTCGAATCGTCGATCGTGGTCGCCCGCGCGCAAGGCAGCGAGGCGCTCGCCGACCTCGACGCACTCGTGAAGCTCTACGAAATCGAAATCGCGCCGTTCGATGCCGCACAAGCGGCCGTCGCGCGCGAGGCCTTCGTGCGCTTCGGCAAGGGGCGGCACAAGGCGGGCCTCAATTTCGGGGACTGCATGTCCTACGCGCTCGCCAAAACGCGCAAGGCCAAGCTGCTGTGCAAGGGCGCTGATTTCGCGGCGACGGACGCGACGCTGGCCTAGCCCGGCGGCGGTTCGACCAGTCGCGCCACGAGTTTGCGCACCAGCGGCAGGATCACGAGCACGCACGGGAACGCGACAACGAAGCTCGTCGCCCACGCGGCTGCGATGCGCAGCACGATATCGTCCGTGAAGCCCACGGCCTTCACGGTCGCGATCGACGACACGATCAGCGTCATGAACCCCGCGAGGAAAAACGGCACCAGCACGTTCTGCGCGCGGTGGGGCAGGCGCCAGCCGCGCGGTTTGGCAACAGACGGGTTTCGGGTGCTGCCGGTCATGCGCCAGAGATAGAGCAGAATTCACGCCAATAAAGCGGGAAAGGCCCTTCGCAAAGCGGGCTTGCAAAAAGCGCGCGGCTATTCTAGGATTATTATCTGTAAATTCTGCTTTGGAGAGTAAAATGGAAAATATACTTGATAACAACAAAAGTAAAACAAATTCGTCGGACGTTCCGGCGGGTGCAAGCTTGCGCAGCGTCGCCCTCGGCCTTCCCGAGCCGGACCTCGGCGAAACGGCAGCGCGCGATGCGCCGGACGTGCCGTCGGCGGCAGCCCCCGACAGGCGCCTGCGGCGGGGCCCGCGTCGGCGCATCGATTGGGGCGAAGCGGCCGCCTTGCTCGCCGACGGCGTGCCGACGATCGAGGTCGCGCAGTTCGTGGGCTGCTCGCGCCAGCATATCTGGCGCATTCTGCGCTCGTCGAACGCGATGCGCGTGCGCTTGGGCGAGGAGCGCGCGCGCATCGCCGCCGAATGCGGCGCTCAGGTCGAAGGCTTGCGCCGGCCGATAGCAATGCTGCTCGAGCGCGAAGTGCTGAGCGGCAATGTGCGCGTCGCGATGTGGCTCGCCGACAGGTTGGGCCTTGCCGCCCACGGCTTGCCGGGCCGCAAATTGCCCCCGTTGCCGCCCGAGATGAATATCGACCCGATCGATCCGGGGGCGCCCTATTTCGACGAGGCGCTCGATCCGCCGCCCGAGGCGGTCCCGGAGACGCCCGCCCCGGAATCCGATGTCGCCGAAAACGGCGCCGAGGCGACATTCGAGCCGAATCAAGCCGATAAACCGGCGACGGTCGCCTTTGGCAACGCATCGTCGCCTATTTCCAAACCGCCCAAATCGGCTAAAAGGAACGCCGTTCCCCCGCCCTTGTCCGCATCCGGAGCCCGCAAGCGATGAGCACCTCTCCTTCTCCCGGCACGCCGCCCAAACTGGGCGTCATCGGCGGCTCGGGCGTCTACGACATTCCGGGGCTTTCGAACATTCGCTGGCAGGCGTTCGACACGCCGTGGGGCAAGCCGTCCGACGAACTGATGTCGGGCGAACTCGACGGCCAGCCGATCGTGTTTTTGCCGCGCCACGGGCGCGGCCACAAAACCGCACCCAGCGACCTCAATTTCCGCGCCAATATCTCGGCGTTGAAGCAGGCGGGGGTCACGGAAATCGTGTCGGTCTCGGCGGTGGGCTCGCTCAAAGCCGAATTGCCGCCGGGCCATTTTGTGATCGTCGACCAGTTCATCGACCGCACGTTTGCGCGCCAGAAAAGCTTTTTCGGCACGGGGCTGGTCGCGCACGTGTCGATGGCGCATCCGGTGTGCGCGCGCCTCGGCGACCATCTCGAGGCGGCCGCCAAAACCATCGACGTGCCGCACACGCGCGGCGGCACCTACATGGTGATGGAAGGCCCGCAATTCTCCTCGAAGGCCGAAAGCGAGCTCTATCGCAGCTGGGGCTGCTCGGTGATCGGCATGACCAACATGCCCGAAGCCAAGCTCGCGCGCGAAGCCGAGCTTTGCTACGCCACCGTCGCGATGGTCACGGACTACGATTGCTGGCATCCAGACCACGACCACGTCACGGTCGACGCGGTCGTCAAAGTGCTGCTCGAAAACGCCGACAAGGCGCGCGCCCTCGTGAAGGCCGTCGCGCCGCGTCTAAGGGACCGCGACGCCGCCTGCCATGCGGGCTGCCACACGGCGCTCGAGGCGGCGCTCATCACGGGGCCCGCCCACCGCGATCCGGCGATGGTCGAAAAGCTCGCCGTGGTGGCGGGCCGCGTTCTAAAGAAGCAGGGCTGAACCGCGATGAAAAATCTCTACAGCCAAGCCGATGCCCAAGCCGCCATCGCCAAATACGGCGCAGCCGGCTGGAACGAAGACATCGCACTCAAGACCTACACCACGCGCCTGATCGGCCAGGTGCCCGAGCTGGTGCTGCATGGCGGCGGAAACAGCTCGGTCAAGACGCGCCTCAAAGACACGCTCGGCGAAGAGGTGGACGTGCTGTGCGTGAAGGGCTCGGGCTGGGACATGGGCTCGATCGAGCCGCCGGGCCTGCCGGCCGTGCGGCTCGCGCCTTTGCGCAAACTCACCAAGCTCGCGCGGCTGACGGACGAAGACATGGTCAATTTCCAGCGCCTCAATCTGCTGGATTCGAACGCGCCGAACCCGTCGGTCGAAACGCTGTTCCATGCGTTTCTGCCCGCCAAGTTCATCGACCACACGCATGCCAACGCCGTGCTCGGCGTGTCGGACCATGCCAACGGCATGGATCTGCTGCGCGAGGTCTACGGCGCGCGCGCGCCGGTCGTGGACTATGTGATGCCGGGCTTCGATTTGGCCAAGCGTGCGGGCGAAGTGGCTGCCGCCCACCCCAAGGCCGACGGGCTCGTGCTGCACAACCACGGCATCTTCGCCTGGGGGGCGACGGCGCAGGAATCCTACGACCGCATGATCGAGCTGGTGAGCCTGGCCGAAGCAAAGCTCGCGCACGCGGGCCGCAAGGTTTTTGCGGCAAGCAAGCTGCCGACCAGGCTTGCGAGTGCGGCCGAAATCGCCCCGCTCATTCGCGGCGTTCTGGCGCTGCCCGCGGGCGAAGGGCGTTTCAAGCGCTTCGTGCTCGATCTGCGCGCGAGCCCGACCGTGCTGAACTTCGTCAACGGGGCGGACGCGAACCGCTACGCGCGCGCGGGCGTCATCACGCCCGACCATGTGATCCGCACCAAGGGCAAGCCGATGGTCGTGGCGGCACCGGCGGCGGGTGCCCTCGACGTGTTCGCCGAAAATCTGCGCGCCGCGCGCGCGGCCTACGACGCCGAGTACCGCGCCTATTTCGAAACGCACAACGCGCGCGTGGGCGGCATCAAGAAGATCCTCGACACGAGTCCGCGCGTGGTGCTTGTGCCGGGCATCGGCGCTTTCTGCGCGGGCGCGACGGCCAAGGACGCGAGGATCGCAGGCGATCTCATCGAGAATGCCGCCGCGACGATCGCGGACGCCGAAGCGCTCGGGCCGTTCGAAAGCGTGTCCGAGGCCGATCTGTTCGACGTCGAATACTGGTCGCTCGAACAGGCCAAGCTCGGCAAGGCGGCCGAGAAGCGCCTGCAGCGCCATGTGGCGCTCGTCACCGGCGGCGCGTCGGGCATCGGTCTTGCGAGCGCTTCGGCCTTCGCGGCCGAGGGCTGCGAAATCGTGATCCTCGACCGCGACGGCGCGTCCGCCCAGGCGGCCGCGCGCAAATTCGGCGGCCTCGGTTTGGCGTGCGACGTGACGCAGCCCGGCGACGTGCGCGCCGCCTTCGATGCGGCCGTCGTGCGCTTCGGCGGCGTCGATATCGTCGTCTCGAACGCGGGTGCCGCGTGGCAGGGCAAGATCGGCGAGGTCGACGAAAAGACCTTGCGCGACAGTTTCGAACTCAATTTCTTCGCGCACCAGCACGTGGCGCAGAACGCCGTGCGCGTGATGAAGGCGCAAGGGACCGGCGGCACGCTGCTGTTCAACGTGTCGAAGCAGGCGGTCAATCCGGGTCCCGATTTCGGGCCCTACGGCCTGCCCAAAGCGTCCACGCTGTTCCTGCTGCGCCAATACGCGGTCGACTACGGCAGCGTCGGCATCCGCGCCAACGGCATCAACGCCGACCGCGTGCGCACGGGCCTGCTGACCGACGCGATGATCGCGAGCCGTTCGAAAGCGCGCGGGCTTTCCGAGCGCGACTATATGGGCGGCAATCTGCTGGGGCGCGAAGTGACGGCCGAAGACGTGGCGCAGGCCTTCGTGTTCCTGGCCCTTGCCGAAAAGACGACGGGGGCCATCCTCACGGTCGACGGCGGCAACATCGCCGCGGCGCTGCGGTAGGTGCGCCCGTGATCGGCCCTCTTCGCGGCATCGACCACGCGATCGTCGGCACGGACGATCTCGAAGCGGCGCGCCTTTTGTGGCAGCGCTTGGGCTTCGTTTCGAGCCCGCGCGGCCGCCACAAAGGCTGGGGCACCGGCAATTACTGCGTCATGTTCGCGCACGACTATGTCGAGCTGTTGGGCCGGATCGATCCGGCCGGTTTCGACAACGGTTTGGCCGCGATGCTGGCGGCGGAAGGGCCGGGGCTGCTCGGCTTTGCCTGGGCGGCCGACAAGGCGCGCGAAGCCGCCGACTGGCTGGGCGCGCGCGGGCTGCCGCACACGGCGAAGGATCTGTCGCGCTTCATCGAGCTGCCCGAGGGCGATGTCGAGCCGCGTTTTGCGCTCGCGATGCCCGACAGGCCCTATCCGGGCGGGCTCAAGCCGTTCGTGACCGAGCATCTCACGCGCGATCTCGTGTGGCGCCCCGAATGGTGCGCGCACCCGAACGCCGCCGTGGGCATCGAAAGCGTCACGTGCGTCGTCGAAGCGCCGCTTGCCCTGCAAGAACCGTTCGAGGCTGTTTTCGGGCTCGGCTCGGCGGTCGCGACCGACGACACGCTCGCCGTGCGCGGCGGGCGCGGCGGCGGTTTTCTGATGCTCGTGACGGCCGCCGACATGACCTTCATGCATCCGGCCATCGACCCCGACGAACCCGTGCGCAAGGGCTATGCGGGCCTCACTTTGCGCACGGCGAGCCTCGAAAAATGCGCGGCAGCCCTCGAAGCGGGCGGCATCGCGTTCGAGCGCGATCGCGGGGCGGCGATCCACGTGCCGCCGGAGCAGGCGGGCGGCGTGGCGCTCGCCTTTTCGCAAGCCTAGAACAACGGGCCGGCTTCCGGCAAGCGCATGCCCGAAATTGCAACCGGAGATTTATCCCGCGTAGCGGCGCAGGAACTCGCGCGTGCGTTCGCGCGCTTTGTCGGAAGAGGCTTTGTCGTAGCTGCCGCGCGCGTCGCACGAAAAACCGTGCCCGGCCGGATAAACGAACAGGTCGGTGTCCGGCTGCATGCGGCCGATTTTGTCGACGTCCGACATCGGGATCGACGCGTCGGTCTCGCCGAAATGGAACAGGACCGGGCAGCGCGGCGCCTCCTGCGCATGCTCGGCCACGCCGCCGCCGTAGTAGCTGATCGCGGCGTTGATGCCGGTCACGCGGGTGGCCGCAAGCCAGGCAAGCGTGCCGCCCCAGCAATAGCCGATCACCGCCACCTTGAGGCAGCCCGCGCGCTGCAGGGCGGCGGCCGCCGCCGCGATGTCGTTGAGGGCTTTGGGATAGGGCACTTTGGCGCGCAACTCGCGGCCTTTGGCGATGTCGTCCTCGGTGTAGCCGAGTTCGATGCCGGGGCTCGCGCGGTCGAACAAAGCCGGGCAAAGCGCCAGATAGCCGTCGTAGCCGAACCCGTCGGCGACTTTGCGCATATGGTCGTTCACGCCGAAAATCTCCTGCACGATCACGAGCCCGGCGCGCGGCTTGCCCGGCGGGTCGGCGCGCCATGCCTGGAAACGATGGCCGTCGGTGGCAGTCAGTTCGATCGGATGGCCCATCCATACCCTCGTGCGAAGCGGAGAATCTCCGCGAACTATGGGGGTTGGGGCCCGAGTCGGGCAAGGGGCAGGGGAGCTTCAGGTCTTTTTCGGCCGCGGGCCGTTCGGCGCGTTTCCGGCCTAGACGTTAAATCGGAACAGAAACACGTCGCCGTCGGCGGCCGTGTAGTCGCGGCCTTCGGTGCGGGCCTTTCCGGCCTCCTTCGCGCCCCCTTCGCCGCCCAGCGCCACGTAGTCGGCAAAAGCGATGGTTTCTGCCGCGATGAATCCGCGCTCGAAATCGCTGTGGATGGCACCGGCGGCTTCGGGCGCTTTGGCGCCCGCGCGCACGGTCCAAGCCCGCGCTTCCTTGGGTCCGACGGTGAAAAAGGTGAGAAGGCCCAAGAGGCCGTAGCCCGCCCGGATCACGCGCGTGAGGCCGGTTTCCGACAGGCCGAGCGTGGCCAGAAACTCCTGGCGTTCTTCGGCGCTGGCGAGCTGCGAAATCTCGGCCTCGATCGCGGCCGAAATCACCACGCTCGAAGCGCCCTGGCGGGCCGCCATCTCGGCGACTTTGGCCGACAGCGAATTGCCTTTGTCCGCACTCGTCTCTTCGACGTTGCAAACGTAGAGCACGGGCTTGGCCGTCAGCAGCTGGAGCTGGCGCAATGTCTCGCGCTGTTCGGCCGACGGCACGAAGGTGCGGGCGGGCTTGCCCGCGCGCAGCGCTTCGAGCACGGGCTCGATCACCTCGATCTGGGCCTTGGATTCTTTGTCGCCGCCTTTGGCTTTCTTCTGCAGATTGGGCAGGCGCTTTTCGAGGCTGTCCATGTCGGCCAGCATCAGCTCCGTTTCGACCGTCTCGGCGTCGCGGATCGGGTCGATCGAGCCTTCCACATGCACGATGTCGCCGTTCTCGAAGCAGCGCAGCACGTGCGCGATCGCGTCCACCTCGCGGATATGGCCGAGGAACTGGTTGCCGAGGCCTTCGCCCTTGGACGCACCGCGCACGAGCCCCGCAATATCGACGAATTCGAGCTGCGTGGGGACCGTGCGCTGCGACTTGGCCAGTGCCGCGAGTTTTTCGAGGCGCGCGTCGGGGACGGGTACCCGGCCGACATTGGGCTCGATCGTGCAGAACGGATAGTTCGCCGCCGCCGCTGCCGCCGTCGCCGTCAGCGCGTTGAACAGGGTCGACTTGCCGACGTTCGGCAGGCCCACGATTCCGCAGCGAAAACCCATATTCCTGTTCCTTCAAATCGGTTTGGGCGGCGCTGTCAGGCGCGCCACTTTGTTGAGAAAACCGGCCTCGTTGCCGTCGAGCAGCATCGCCGCGCTGTCGGCGATCGCGGCCAAAAGCGGATCGAGCCACAGCCGGTCGCCCTTGCCGAAATCGTGCAGAACGTAGTCCGACACGAGCGCTTTGTCGCCCGGATGGCCGATGCCGATGCGCAGGCGCCGGTAGTCTTTCGTGCCGAGATGCGCGTCGATCGAACGCAGGCCGTTGTGCCCACCATGGCCGCCGCCCGATTTGGCGCGAATTTTGGCGGGCGGCAGATCGAGCTCGTCGTGCAGCACCACGATCGAGCCCGGCACGATCTTCAGAAACCGGCTCGCCTCGCCGACGGAACGGCCGGAATCGTTCATGTAGGTGAGCGGCTTCAGCGCCACGGTGCGGTGGCCCGCAATGTCGCCCTCGGCCGTGACGCCGCCCAGGCGCTTTTTCCACGGCCCGAAATGCCAACGCGCCGCAACGGCGTCGAGGGCGAGGAACCCGACATTGTGGCGGTTGTTCGCGTATTCGGGGCCCGGATTGCCAAGCCCGACGAGGAGCTTCATGGTCCGGACCCCGAAACTTCGCGAAACGTCGCTGCCTTACTTCTTGGCAGCCGGCTTTGCTGCCGCGGCGGCCGGAGCCGCCTTGGCGTCGCCGGGTTTGGCGCCCGCGGCGGCGGCGGGTGCCGCCTTGCCGTCGGCCGCAGGGGCTGCCGCTGCCGCAACCGTTTCGGTCTTCTCTTCGATCTTCGACACGCTGGGTGCCCGCAGCGCCACGACCGTGAAGTTGCGCGCGATGGTTGGCTTCACGCCCTCGGGCAGCTTGATCGCCTCGATGTGGATCGAATCGCCGATGTCGAGGCCGGCCATGTCGATCGAGATGCGCGAGGGAATGTTCCCCGGCATCGCCCACACTTCGATCGCGTGGCGCACGAGATTGACCACGCCGCCGCGCTTCACGCCCGGCGATTTTTCGAGGTTCTCGAGCTTGACCGGCACTTCGACGCGCACGCGCGTGGTGTCGCCCACGCGCTGGAAATCGACGTGCTCGGGCTTGTCGTTCACGGGGTGGAACTGGATGTCGCGCGGCAGAACGCGGTGCGCTTTGCCGTCGACTTCGACGTCGTAGAGCCGGGTGAAGAACCCGGCCTTCGACGCCTCGCGCATGACGTCGCGCGGATCGAGCGAGATCATCACAGGGGCCGTTTTGTCGCCGTAGATGACGGCCGGTACACGGCCCTCGCGACGGACGGCGCGGGCGGCCCCTTTCCCAGCCCGCTGTCTCGCGGTGGCCGCGAGCTTGATTGCAGTCGACATATCCTACTCTCCTCTACCAGGGTTCCGACGCCGGCCTCCAGGGGTGCCGCAACGTCGGTCGTCGTCGGTCGCGCGGCTGCTCTAGTCGAACAGGCTCGAAACCGAACGTTCTTCGCTGATGCGTTTCATCGCCTCGGCGAGCAAGGGCGCTATCGGCACCTGGCGGATGTTGCCCGCCGCTTTCACGGCATCGGTCGCCAGGATCGTGTCGGTCAGCACCAGTTCCTTGAGGGGCGAAGCCGTGACGCGCGCGACGGCGGCACCCGACAGCACGCCGTGCACGACGTAGGCCCAAACTTCTTTGGCGCCCTCGTCCATCAGCGCCACGGCCGCGTTGCACAGCGTGCCCGCGCTGTCGACGATGTCGTCCACGAGCACGCAGGTGCGCCCTTTGACGTCGCCGATGATGTTCATGACCTCCGAAACGCCCGCCCGCTCGCGCCGCTTGTCGATGATCGCAAGATCGGCCTCGACGCGCTTGGCGATGGCGCGCGCGCGCACCACGCCGCCCACGTCCGGGCTCACCATCACGACGTCCGCGCCCTTGAAGCGGTCGCGCATGTCTTTGACGAAGGTGGGGGCGGTGAACAGATTGTCGAGCGGGATGTCGAAGAAGCCCTGGATCTGGCCCGCATGCAGATCGACCGTCACCACGCGGTCGGCACCGGCGGTCGTGATGAGGTTGGCCACGAGCTTGGCCGAGATCGGCGTGCGCGGACCCGATTTGCGGTCCTGGCGCGCGTAGCCGTAATAGGGGAGCACCGCCGTGATGCGGCGCGCCGAGCCGCGCCGAAGCGCGTCGATCGACACCAGCAATTCCATCAGATGGTCGTTGGCCGGGAAGCTCGTCGACTGCAGGACGAACACGTCCTCGCCGCGCACGTTTTCGAGGATCTCGACGAACACTTCCTGGTCGGCAAAGCGCCGGATATTCGCCTTGGTCAGCGGAATATCGAGATATTCGGCGACGGCTTCCGCCAGGACCCGGTTGGAATTGCAGGCGAGAATTTTCATCGTGCCGATCCGTCGCGCGCGCGCGTGCGCAAAGTCTTGAAAGCGATGCCAAAAACGACAAGCCCGCGCGGGGCGAAAACGACGTCCAGCGCGAGCGGGCGGGAAAATAACAGCGTCGCCCTGGTCTGTCTACGGCTCGTCGCGCCGTCTTCAGCTGGCGAGTTCGCGGGCCCGTTTGGCGGCGGCGGCAACGGCGCGCGCGAGAAGCGGGCCGAACCCGTCGGCCGCCATCAAAACGGCCAAGGCGGCGGCCGTGGTGCCGTTGGGCGAGGTCACGTTTTTGCGCAATTGTTCTGCCGATTCAGGGGCTTGATGCAGCAATTCGCCGGCCCCTGCGACCGTAGCGCGGGCCAAGCGCTGGGCCAAATCGGCCGGCAAGCCTGCTTGCGCGCCTGCTTGGGCCAATGCTTCGGCCAGCAAAAACACGTAAGCCGGCCCCGAGCCCGAGACGGCCGTGACCGCATCGATCAGCGCTTCGCTCGCCACCCATTCGACGGCGCCGACGCTGCGCAGCAGCCGGTTTGCGAGCGCACGCTGGTCGGGGGAAACGGCCGGGCTTGCATAAGCGCCGGAGATCCCGCGCCCGACCGACGCCGGCGTGTTCGGCATCGCGCGCACGACCGCGATACCGGCACCCAGATGCTTCTCGAACGTCGCGATCGTCGTTCCTGCCGCGATCGATACGAACAGCGCATCTGCATAGCGCCGATAGGCGGGCACCACGACATCCATCACCTGCGGCTTGGTCGCGAACACGACGACGTCCGGCGCGAAATCGGCGGGGATGGCAGTGGCGTCGGCGACATGGCGCGCGCGCGCATGCGCAGCGGCGGGGGCTGGGCCGGGCTCGACCGCAACGAACGGTCCGAGGCCCGCATCGGCAAGCCAGCCTTGAAGCATCGCTCCGCCCATTTTTCCGCAGCCGACGAGGAGAATCTTGGGATCGGTCATCGCAGCACCTCAGAAAAGCTTGCCGCCGTTGGGGACGGGCAATGTCGGGCCGATCAGAACGACCGCGCCGTTCGCGTCCGGAAAGCCCAGCGTCAAAACCTCGCTCATGAACGGGCCGATCTGACGCGGCGGGAAATTCACGACGGCTGCAACCTGGCGGCCGACCAGCGTTTCGGGCGTGTAATGCACCGTGATTTGCGCCGAGCTTTTTTTGACGCCGATCTCGGGGCCGAAATCGATCTGCAGCTTGAAAGCGGGTTTGCGCGCCTGCGGGAACGGTTCGGCGGCAACGACGGTGCCCACACGAACATCCACACGCTCGAAATCCGCGAATCCGATCTGGTCCATCGTAAGCGGTCTCCACAACGAAAAAGGCCCCGCCGTTTCCGGCGGGGCCCGTTTCTTAGCACGAAGAAAAGATTACTTCTTCTTCGCGATGACCGTCTTGATTTCGTCGAGGCTCTCGGCGACGCGCTGCTGCACCACTTCCATGGCGTCGGTCTGCGACTTCGCCACGAGCTCGGCCAGTTCGCGCATGTTCACGACCGCGCGCTGGAAGGCATCCTTGACGATTTCGGTCTGCTTGGCGGCCTTTTCTTCGGGGCTGCCGGCGGCCATCACTTCGCGCGCGGCCGAAGAAGCTTCTTCCATCATCGAGCGGAAGATTTCCGACTGGCGGCGGGCGATCGCCTGCATGCTTTCGACCGCGAGCTGGTTGGCCTTGGCGAGCGCTTCGATGTTCTTGCGCTGCGTGGCGACCACGCCTTCCATGTCGACGGCGGCGAACTTGAACTCGCCCATCTGCTTCGTCATGTCGAACTTGGACATGTCGAACATCTTACCGAAGTCGAAATCGCCAAACGGCATCTTGGGGGTCCCCTTCATCATGGCGTGGTTCCTTGTCGCAAGCGGGTGAAATCGCACAGCTCGCAACCGCGCAAGCTTAAAGCTTGGGCAAAATGCCCCACGGAACCGAATACGTCAAGCAAATTTGTGCAGTGCAGCAGAAATCCAGACGCCTTTTTTCAGGCCGGGTTGCCCTTCAGAAAAGCTGGGATATTCGATGTCCAAGATTCGAGACGTCCAAGTTGCTTGTCGAGATGCGCCATTGTCTTTGCTGCATCTGCGTTGTCGTCCTTTAGCCAAACGCGAAGTGTGCACAAATAGACGGCAGCTAAAGCATTGATCTTTAAAGGCCCTAACAAGCCTGTGGTCTTTATCCCGGCTGCATCACCCAAATACCGCATGCTGGCAATGAGAGCCGGACCCTGGCAGAGCGTCGTGGCGGGATCGCGCGCCATGCCGTCGAGAATGCCTTGGACAGCATCGCGATAAGCGCCAAGCGCGTCGAAACGCCGCATCAGCAGCTCGAACAGCCGATCTTTGACCGAGCCGTCGGCCTCGGCGGGCGTGGCCAGCATCGCGGCATCGATGCGCCGCGAAAACGCAGCCAACAAAGCCGATTTCGAGCGCACATGGCGCAGCATCTCGCCGAGCGTGAGCCCGGCTTCGGCGGCGATTTCGTCCAGCGCGATATCGGTCCACCGGCGCGCGCCGGCAAGGCGCAGGGCCGCGTCGAGTGCGCGATCTTCGACCTCGGCAGCGAACCCGGCGGCGCCAGCCGCGGGCGGGGCCGCATTTTTCGGTTTGGCGCGTTTGGCGGACATTTGCAGCCTCGGCTTGAATGGGGATCCCTTTAGAAGTAGGGCGGCAGCCCGCTGCAGTCAATCGGCGCCGAGGCGCGCGCGCTCGGCAATGTCGAGAATCCCGTCGGCCGACGCGGCGGCGATCTCGAACGACAATTCCGGCCATTGTCGCTCGATCGACTCGCGCGGCACCTGGTTCTGCATATCGACGCGGCCGAGCTCGACGCCGTTTTTGTCGGTGACGCGCCAGGCGACGGCCAAACGGCGCGTCTGCGAACCCAGTTCGGCGATCGCGATCTCGCCCTCGACCATGAGCGTGTCCGCGCCCGGCGCGTCAACCACGCGCAGGCCGACACGGCCAAGCTGGAAGGCCAGATTGCGCGCCAACGCGTTCGCGTCGTTGGCGGGAGCACCCGTTACCGTGCCGACCAGGACCGCAGGCAGGCGGCGTGCGACCGCTGTTTCGGGTTTCATCGCAAGCACGATCGCTTGCGCCAAAGGTTGCGCCAGAGCGCGCCAGGCCGCAGGCATTTCGGGATCGGGCGGAAAAGCGCCGCGCGATTCGCCGTCGAAAAGATTGGCGCCGCCCTGGTCGACGAGGCTCGCCGCCAGCGCGAGGCCATCCGGCGTCGGCAGCGCCTGCAGATCGAGCACGAGGCTGGACGGATTGCCGATGCGCGCGTTGGCCGGGATGTCCGCCTCGCGCAGGGCCTGGGCGACTGCCTCGGCCACTGCGCGCGCCTGCGCAAGCGGCAAACCGGCGGCCGGAGCCACCACCACGCCGCCATGGTCGGCGAGGCGCAGCAGCGGGTTGGGCGCCAGGGTTTTGTCGTCGGGCGCGAAAGGCCGCGGCACAGGCCCGCAAGCGACGCAGAGCAGGGCCAGCAGCGCCGCCGCTAGGCGAAGCACGACACGACCAGACCCAAAATCAAGACCAGCAGGAAGAACAGAAGATGGGGCACGGCTCACCGCTCCAGGACGATCGCCGACAAGCCGCGCCCGTAATCGGGCGCGCCGTCGAGACAGCTGCGTCGATAGCTGAAAAACCGGTCGGATTCGGCGCAGGTATCGTTGCCGGTCGCTTCGACCGCCGCGATCCCGGCGGCGGCAAGCCGAGCCGCGACGTAGCCCGGCAGATCGAACATGAATTTGCCGGGCGAACGACCGGGCGAGAAAAACCGCGCCGCCGCCGGATCTTGGGCCAGAAACGGGGCCGGAAACTCCGCACCAACCTCGTAGCTTTGCTTGCCGATGCAAGGTCCGATGCCGGCTACGATGCGCGAGGGTGCGGCGCCGAGCTTCCCCATCGCGGCGATCGTGGCTTCCAGAACGCCGCCCACAGCCCCCTTCCAGCCGGCATGCGCCGCGCCGATCACGCGCGCTTGCGCGTCGCAGAACAGCACCGGCGCGCAGTCGGCCGCGAGGATGCCGAGGACCACGCCCGGCGTTCGGCTCACGAACGCGTCGGCCTGCGGGCGCGCGTCTTCGGCAAGCGGCGCGTCGAGTTCGACCACGGCCGATCCGTGCACCTGATAGAGCGTCGAGATCGGCGCACCCGGCAGATCGAGCATGGCGGCGGCGCGCGCGCGATTTTCGCGCACCGCTTCGGGCGCGTCGCGCGAACCGTGGCCGCAATTGAGCGAGGCGTAGAGGCCCGTGCTCACCCCGCCATGGCGCGCGAAGAACGCGTGGCGCATGCCGTTTTGGCGGTTGAGCGTTCCCAGCGTGACTAGCGACATGTCAGATTTCGAGCTCGGCGGCGAAACCCGGCGGCGGTGCGGAGCCTGCCGGAACGATGCAAACGACTTTGAACAGCGTGCCCATTTCGCGCGGATCAAGCAAGCGCTGGCTGGCTTGCGCAAGATCGCGCGCCTGGCGCGGTGCTGCCGACTTGAGCAGACGGCCCAGGCGCACCGGCAAGCCGAGGCGCGCGAGAAACGCGCCCTGCCCGGCGATCCCGTAGCTCGCCGCCCCGCCCTTGCGCGCGGCCGCCATCAAGGCCGGGAAATCGACATGCGCGGTGAGATCGCAAGCACCGGGGGCGTCGAACACGCCGACGGGCTTGTGCTTGCGCAACGCCTGCAACGTGTCGCCCCAGCCGGAGACGGCCGTGCCGTAGTCGATCGCAAGGGCGGCGCCGCCATGCGCTGCAATGCGCGCGCCCAGCGTCTCGGCGATCGCCTCGCCCGCAGGACACGTCTCGACAATGGCGCTTTCGGGCGCTTGGTCCCGCACGAAATCGACTTGGACCGGGTCGCCCTCGGCGAAGCCCAATCGACCCTCGTGCAAGCCGACACGGCGTTCGTGCCAGACCGCGCCGCGCCGCACATGCTGGCGCACGGGCAACGCGTCGAAAAACTCGTTGGCGACGGCGAACAACGGCGCGTCGTTCGGCACGTCGGCAAGTTCGGCGGCCCAGTTCGGCGCGTAGGCGCCCAAGCGGCGGCGCTGCTCCTCGCGCATCGGCACCGAGATGTCGACGAGATGCAGGCGTGCGGCGGCGACGAAGTCGGGCAACGCTTGGGCGGCCGCGCGCAGCGCGTCCTGCATCAGCACGCCGTGCCCCGGCCCAAGCTCGACGAGGTTGAAACGCGCGGGCGCACCTTGCGCTTGCCATCGGTCGGCGAGCCACAGGCCGAGGAGTTCGCCGAAGACCTGCGCGATTTCCGGCGCCGTCGTGAAGTCGCCAGCCGCGCCGATGGGGTCGGCATGGCGGTAGTACCCGAACTCTTCGTCGGCGAGGCAGGCGGCCATGTAGGCATCGACCGGCAGCGGTCCGTCGGCGGCAATGCGCGCCGCAAGCTTGCGCGCAAGCGCCGTCACGCGCGGCTGCGCGCCGTCGCGATCAGCCACGCGCCCGCCGCCATCATCGGCAGCGACAGCAGCATGCCCATCGTCAGCGGCCCCCACAGGAAGCCCAGATGCGCGTCGGGCTCGCGGAACAGCTCGCCGATGCAGCGCGCAACGCCGTAGCCCGCAAGGAAAGCACCCGCGATCGCGCCGGGGCGGCTGCGCCATTTGGCGCTGCGCGCGAGCGCGAAGAGCAGCAGCAGCAGGCACAGCCCCTCGAGCCCGGCCTGGTAGAGCTGGCTCGGGTGGCGCGGTTCGGGCCCGCCGTGCGGAAACACCATGGCCCAGGGCACGTCGGGTGCCGCACGGCCGAAAAGCTCGCCGTTGATGAAATTGGCGATGCGGCCGAAAAACAGTCCGATCGGAACGACGGCCGTGACGAGATCGCCGACGCGGAAGAGATCGAGCCTGTTGCGGCGCGCGAACAGCGCGATCGCCGCGACGACGCCGAGCAGGCCGCCGTGGAAACTCATCCCGCCGCGCCAGAGCATCAAAGCTTCCAGCGGCTCGCCCAGGTAATAGCCGGGCTTGTAGAACAGCACGTAGCCCAGGCGCCCGCCCAGGATGATGCCGAGCGTGACCCAGACCACGAAATCGTCGAGCTGTTCGGCCGTCATCGCGCGCAGCCGTCCGGAATTGAGCGCCGCCGCGTAGCGCCATCCGCCGAGAATGCCGGCCACGTAGGCAAGCGCGTACCAGCGCACGACAACGGGCCCGAGTTCGAGGGCGATGGGATCGATGGCGGGAAACGCGATCGCCATCTAGAGATAAGGATCTGCGGCCGCAAGATGGTCGCGCACGTAGCGGCGCACGCCTTCTTCGAGCTCTGTGAAGGGTTTCGTGTAGCCCGCCTGGCGCAGGCGCATGGTGCTCGCCTCCGTCAGATACTGGTATTTGTCGCGCATGGTCTCGGGCGTGTCGCGCCATGCGATGTTCGGCTCGTTGCCGGCTTCGCGATAGACGCAGGCGGCAAGATCGAGGAACGTGCGCGCTTTGCCGGTGCCGACATTGAACAGGCCCGAAATCTGCGGATTGGCCTTCAGCCACAGCATCGCGTCCACCGTGTCGCCGACCCAGATGAAGTCGCGCTTCTGTCCGCCGTCGGGAACGCCCGGCTTGTGCGAGCGGAACAGCTCGAACGGGGCCCCCTTGGCGGCATGGGGGTATATCTGGTGCACGACCGAGCGCTGGCCGCCTTTGTGGTACTCGTTGGGTCCGTAGACATTGAAAAACTTGAGGCCGACATGCTGGCGCGGTCGCTTGGCTTTGGGATCGGCCAAGGTGGCGGCGATGCGCCGATCGACGAAATGCTTGGACCAGCCGTAGGGGTTGAGCGGGGCGAGTTTCGCCAGGGCGGCGGGCGAGGGGTCGTCCACGAAGCCGAAGCGGCCGTCGCCGTAGGTGGCGGCCGACGAGGCGTAGATGAAAGCAACGCCGGTACCTGCGCACCAATCCCACAGGTCGAGCGTGGCGCGCACGTTGCTGCGCACGATTTCGTCGGCGTCGGTTTCGGTCGTGCTCGAATTGGCTCCCATATGGAAGATCGTCTCGATGCGGCCTTTGTTGGCGGCCAGAAAGGCCGGCAGGTCTTCGGGCCGCACGAGGTCGTGGAGATTGCGCTTGGCGATGTTGCGCCATTTGTCGTCGGTACCCAGGCGGTCCACGCACACGAGCGGGCTCGTAAGCCGCGCCTCGAGCCCGGCAAGAAGATTGGCGCCGATGAAACCCGCTCCGCCCGTGACGACGATCATGGAATGTCCGCTTGTTGCCCGAAGATGACGCCGGTTATAGGTGTTTGGTGCGCGCCGTTGCAACAAGACGCATCTCGAGGCCATAATAGATCAATGCAAACCGACAACCGAATCCTCGACGATCTTTCGCGCGCCGCCACCGGCGCTCTTTCGGCGTTCGGCGCACTGCGCCAGGAAATCGACGCGCAAGCGCGCCTCGTGCTCGAACGCTGGCTGCAAAGCCAGAATCTCGTGGCGCGCGAGGAGTTCGAAGCCGTCAAGGAAATGGCCGCCAATGCGCGTCTCGAAAACGAACGGCTGGCAAACCAGCTCGAAGCGCTTGCGGCCGAGCTCAACAGGTTGAAGGGGGCATCCCCCGCCGCCGAAACGTCTTGATCCCGTCATATAGTGGCGTCGAGGCGCGTCCCCACGCTTTATCTTGGGGGTAAATGCGAAATTTCATTGCTCCCTTGACTCGCGTTTGGCACGCTATCCCTTGTGTTCGTGCGTCGAGTCGCAACTTCCGGGTCACGCCCCGGAGGCGTTTCGGGCGAGAACGCGAGAAGGTTCATTTTAGCGTTCCAGTGGGAGCCCACGGCATGGCCGACGTCTCGGTGCACCAGACTTCCGAAAACGCCGTCAACCCGCTCGACATCATCGAAGAAATCGTGACCGCGAACGAATGGCCGTGCGAACGCGCCGCCGACGAAGAACTGGTCGCGCAGATTCCCGGCCGTTGGTGCGACTACCGGGTCTATTTCGCCTGGAACGAAGACATGAGCGCCCTGCACTTTTCCTGCGCGCTCGATCTGCGCCTGCCCAAACATCGGCGCGGGGTGGTGACGGAATTGCTGGCGCTGGCCAACGAGCGCCTGTGGCTCGGCCATTTCGACCTGTCGGGCGAAGACGGGTTGCCGACTTTCCGCCATGCCGTGCCGCTGCGCGGCGCGCGCGGGGCGACCGTCGAGCAGATCGAAGACCTCGTCGACGTGGCGCTGACCGAATGCGAGCGCTTCTATCCGGCGTTCCAGTATGTCGTGTGGGGCGGCAAGGATCCCGCCGAAGCCGTCGCCGCCGCCTGCATGGAGCCGATGGGCGAGGCGTAACTCGACCGAGGCGTTCTGGGCTTCAGCCGAACGGATTGAGTTTTTTCAGAAACGCCGACACTTTGTGGCGGCCCTCTTCGCGGTCTTTGGTCGCCTGATCGACCATCCAATTCATCTGCAGAACGTGGCGCGGACCCTCGTAGCTCGCATGGCCGTGCCAGGCGTCGCGCGTGCATTTGAAGGCGAGCATCGTGCCGTCCACGGGCGAGATTTCGGCCGTGTAGTTTTCGAGGCTTTCGGGGCCGCGCAGCAAACGCAAGCGCCCGCCCTGGTCCTGCCAGCCGCCGGTCGGCTTGTTGAGATAGAGCAGAACGGTCACGACCTTGGTTTTCGAATCCGTGTGGATCTGCCCGTCGCGCGCGCGGCAGCGGTCGCGAAACGTGATCATCGTCGGCAGGCCCGAAAGATCGAGGCCGAGCTTGGCCGAAATCGCGTCGCGAAACGCGTCGCTCTCGAGGGCCGCCACAAGATCCTGGGCGGCCGACTTTAGGCTCAGCGACGACGCGGGAAACGCACCCGGCTTGCCGATCTGCGGCCAGTCGCGGTCGATGCGGTCGACCGCCGCGCCACGCACGAAATTCGGCACGATCAAATGCAGGAACGGATCGTGCGACGCGGGCGTTGCCGAAAGCGCCGCAAAATCGAACAGCGTTTCGGCGGCCGTCGGGACCAAGGCAGCGGTCATGGGCTTTCAATCCAGTTTGAATCCGATGGCCCGAATATAGGCCCCGAAATCGCCGCGTTCCAGGCCCGCATACTGGCGCGCTTTGTCCTCGCTCCAGCCGTAGGCGGCTGCTTCGCCGAAACGCGCGATATCGCGCTGCGCGGCGAAAGGCCGCGTGCGGTTGCGGCGCGCATCGTAGGCGTCGATCGCGGCGTCGAGATCGCCTTCGTCGTAGCGGTCGGCATGCACGCGCAAGGAAGTCGGCAGACGCGGCGAAATGCGCGCGGATTCCTTGGGCCAGCCGACGCAAAGCCCGGCGACCGGGAACACGCGCGCAGGCAAGTCGAGCAGCTTCGAGACGTCGGCCGCCCGGTTGCGGATGGCCGAGATCGGGCAGGTTCCAAGGCCGACCAGCTCGGCGGCGGCCACGAACTGGGCGAGGGCGATGCCGGCGTCGACGGCCGCGTTGAACATCGCGTCGAGATGGTCGTTGGCGAATTCGTGCCCTCGGCGCTCGTGCACGCGGACCTGACGCCGGTTGTTGGCACAGAACACCAAAAACACGGGCGCCGCCGCAACCCACGGATTGCCGCCGCAATACTCGTCGAGTGTCGCGCGCATCGCCTTGTCCTCGATCGCCACGATGTCGGCCTGTTGCAGATCGGACTTGCTCGGGGCCGCCAGCGCTATCGCGCACAGCAAGCGTACAAGAGCGGGATCGACGGCGGCGTCCGAATAGCTGCGCACCGAGCCGCGCTCGGCCAACGGGGCAAGGGCGGCGACGTTCGGGGTGTTGGGGATCGCGAAGTTTTCGCCGAAGCGTTCGGCAAGGGCGGCAGCAAGGCGCGTGCGGGAATCGCTCATGGGGCCGACCCTATCAGACTGCGCCACGCCGCGGCCAAAAGAGAAAAAGCCCTCGAATCCGGGAATATTGTATTGGTTCTGCCGCAAGCCTTGCAAAAGTGCGGATGCCAAGCTTCACTCCCGCCCGCCTCCGGTCCAGGACATTTCAATGACAGTCGATTCGCTGCTCAAAACGCCGCTCCAGGTCGTCAATATCGGGCTCGAAAGTTTCGCGCGCGATTTGGCCGCCGCCGACATTCCGGTCGTCGATCTCGATTGGCAGCCGCCGGCCCGCGGCGATGCGGGCCTGGCGCGCCTGCTTGCCAAGCTCGACGGCGTGCCCGCCATCGAAACCGCCAACGCCGAGGCGCTGAAGCGGCTGCTCGCGGCCGATCCGGTGCTGATCGACGTGCAGGTCGCAGGCGACGTTTTGAACGGGCTTGAAGACCGGATGATCGGCCATGCGGGCCCGCCGATCGTGTGGGACAAGATGTGCGGGCCGCTGCGCGGCGCCATCCAGGGTGCGATCGTGCTCGAAGGCTGGGCGCCCGATCTCGAAGCCGCCGATAAGCTCGCCGCCTCGGGCGGCGTCAAATTCGTGCCGAACCACCATCTGGGCGCGGTCGGGCCGATGACCGGCATGATCACGCGCTCGATGCCGGTCCTGGTCGTCGAGAACCGCGCTTTCGGCAACCGCGCCTACTGCACGCTGAACGAGGGGCTCGGCAAGGTCATGCGCTTCGGCGGCAACGACGCCGAGGTTCTGAAGCGCCTGCGCTGGCTCGGCAGCGACCTTGCACCCGCCTTGGCGGCGGCCTTGCGCGCGTCGGGCGGGCTCGGCCTCAAGAACATCGTCGCGCGCGGCCTCACGATGGGCGACGAGATGCACCAGCGCAACGTCGCCTGCACGAGCCTGTTCGTGCGCGCGATGGCGCCGCATCTGGCGCGCGCGGTCTCCGATCCGGCCAAACTTGCGGGCGTGTTCGACTTCATCGGCGGCAACGACCAGTTCTTTTTGAACGTCGCGATGGCCATGGGCAAGGCGATCGCCGATCCGGCGAAGGGCATCGCCAACGCGACTTTGGTGACCGCGATGTGCCGCAACGGCACCGAATTCGGCATTCGCGTGGCCGCGACCGGCGAGCGCTGGTTCACCGCGCCGGTCGAACAGCCGACCGGGCTTTACTTCGCGGGCTATTCGGCCGCCGACGCCAACCCCGACATCGGCGACAGCGCCATCGTCGAAACGGTGGGCTTGGGCGGCTTTGCGATGGCGGCCTCGCCCGCGGTCGCGGGCTTCGTGGGCGCGGGTTCCGCGTCCGACGCGCTCGACGTCACGCGCGCGATGATGGACATCGCGGTCGGCCGCAATCCCGACTGGACGATCCCCGGCCTCGATTTTGCGGGCACGCCGGTCGGCATCGACGTGCGCAAGGTCGTCGAAACCGGCATCGCACCCACGATCAACACCGGGATCGCGCACAAGAAGCCGGGCATCGGCCAGGTCGGGGCGGGGACGGTCAAGGCGCCGCTCAAATGTTTCGACGACGCGCTCGCCGCCGTCGCCGAACTCATGGGAGCGGCGTGATGTCGGTCAACGCCAATCGGGTGCGCAAAGGCTTCTATCTCGACTCGGTCGCTCTCATGCGGCTGTCGCAGACTTTGTCGGCGTTGCCGGGGGTGACCTCGGCCGCTTTGATGATCGGCACGCCGTCCAATCTGCGCATCATGGAAGATGCGGGCCTGCTCGACGCGACGGGCCGTTCGGCGGGAGCCAACGATCTCGTGGTCGCGGTCAAAGCGCTCGACGCCAAAGCGGCCGGCGCGGCGCTCGACGAGGCCGAGGCGATGCTCGACCGGCCCAAGCACGCGGCGCGCGGCGGCGCCGAGCGCCGCCCGCGCTCGATCGACGCCGCGATGCGCGCGCTGGGCGGCGGCACGCTGGCGCTGATCTCGGTGCCTGGGGCTTTTGCGGCGGCCGAAGCGCGCAAGGCGCTCGCCCGCGGCATGCATGCGATGATCTTTTCCGACAATGTCGGCGTCGAAGAGGAACGCGCGCTGAAGCTCGAGGCGCGGACGCGCGGGCTTCTGGTGATGGGCCCCGACTGCGGGACGGCGATGATTGCGGGCACGCCGCTCGCCTTCGCGAACCAGGTGCCGCAAGGCGCCATCGGCATCGTGGCTGCGGCGGGCACGGGCCTGCAGGAGGTCGCTTGTCTGATCGCGCGCGCAGGCGCCGGGGTTTCGCACGGCATCGGTACCGGCGGGCGCGACCTCTCCGAGCGCGTCGGCGGCCTCACGATGCTCGCCGCCCTCGACGCGCTCGACGCCGATGCGGGCACCGCGCACATCGTGATCGTCTCGAAGCCGCCGGCCGCTTCGGTTGCCGCGACCGTGCTGGCGCGCGTGGCCAAGAGCCCGAAGAATTTCACGATCTGCTTTCTGGGTGCGGACGGCGCGGGCATGCCCGCCAATGCGCGTTTCGCGCCCACGCTTGCGGCGGCGGCGGCGGATGCGGTCGCGCGCACGACCGGCGGGGTCGCGGTCGATGCGGGCTTCGACGTCGACGCCAAGGCGGCGGAAGCGCGCGAGCATCTCGCACCTGCCCGGCGCTGGGTGCGCGGCGTCTATAGCGGCGGCACGCTTTGCGCGGAAGCGCAGCTCGTGCTGCGCGCGGCGGGCGAAGCCTTCTGGTCGAACGCGCCCGTGCAGGGCGCTTTGCCCGCCAAACCCGCCTCGGGCCACAGCTTCGTCGATTACGGGGCCGACGAATACACGGTCGGCCGCCCGCACCCGATGATCGATCCCACGGTGCGCGACGCAGCCCTTGCCCAAGCGCTCGAGGAAACGGGCGTGGCCGTGGTACTGGTCGACATTGTGATCGGCTTCGGCGCGCACGAAGATCCGGCCGGTGCCGCCGCCCGCGTCGTGGGGGCGGTCGGCGACCAGCGCCCGGCCGTTGTGGCGTCGGTCGTCGGCACCGATTTCGATCCGCAGCATCGCGCAAGCCAGGTGCGCAAGCTCGAACAGGCGGGGATTCTGGTCGCCCCGTCCAATGCGCGCGCAGCCGAACTTGCTTTGGCGATTTCGCGCCTGCGCTAGAACGGCCCTACGCCAAAAACCGCGAGGATTCCGGCAAGTGCGTCGTAGCCCGAGCTGTGGCCGATCGCGTCGAGCGGGGCGAGGTCCGGCATTTGCCCCTGCACGATGTCGGCAATGATCGTGTGCAGCGCCTGCGCGCCCGAACCGTCGCAGGCGGCGCCCAAATGTGCGGCCGAAATCGCGCTCGTGGCCGTCTCGACGCGCGCGCGCAGAAAGTCGCGCAGCGCATCCGCGTCTGCCGTCCGGCCGCATGCGCGCAGCGCGAGGGCCGCCCCGCCGAGCGCATCGTCGCCAGCGGGCGTGAGGCCAGGTCCGAGTCCGAGCAGATTTGCAAGGATATTCGGCACTGGTCCGCCCTGCCATCGGGCGAGGGCCGCAAGCGGCGCTTGCGCTGCCGCGCGGAACGGATCGCCTGCGGGCGCCGCCAGCAAGCCCTTGTCGCGCGGGATTGCCGCCGCAACGCGTCGGCAGGCGGCCGCATCCAAGGGCGGCCACGGATCGGGCCGCCAGATCGGCGCCGCGCCGAGATCGAATCGCCATGCTGTGCCCGTGGTCGGGATCTGCGGGCAAGCGGGATATAGGATGTTCAAAGGTCCCGCGCCCAGATCGGGACCGCCCGCGCAGGCAAGACGCCCTTCCGCGTCGGCCACGTAGAAACTGCGCTTGAATGCGGCAATCACGCGCCCCAGTGTCACTTGAGCGCCTGCCGCACCGGCCAGAACGATCGTCTCGTCGTTTTCCATCGCCGCCAATTCTAGCGCCATTGCGTGCCGACAGGCGATTTGCCAGAGTCGCCGTCTCAAGGAAATTCGAGGGTCGTAAAATGAGCAAGTTCGGAAAAGCCCAGATGCCGCGCCGCGTCGAAGATGCCCGCCTGCTGAAGGGGGCCGGCCGCTATCTCGACGACGTTGCGCTGGCGCGCCAGAGCTACGGGTTTTTCGTGCGCAGCCCGCACGCGCATGCCGAAATCCGCAGCGTCGACGTCGCCGCCGCGCGCGAGATGCCGGGCGTGATCGGCGTGTTCACGGGCGACGATCTGGCGGCTGCGGGCATCGGCAACGTGCCGTGCATGGCGCCGCTCAAAAACCGCGACGGCAGCAATTTCGCGCCCCCGCCGCGCCCGGCTCTGGCGCGCGGCCGCGTGCGCTTTGCGGGCGAAGCGGTGGTGCTGGTCGTGGCCGAGCGCGCGGAAGACGCGCGCGACGCCGCCGAAGCCGTGGCAATCGAGTACGAACCTTTGCCGGCCGTCGGCGACATCGCCGCCGCCATCGCCCCCGGCGCTTCCGTCGTGTGGGACAACGCCAAGGGCAACATCGCGTTCGACTGGACGATCGGCGACGAAGCCAAAACCAAAGCCGCGTTTGCCGCTGCCGCGAAGACCGTCGAGATCGATCTCGTCAACAATCGGCTGATCCCCAACTCGCTCGAGCCGCGCGGCGCCATTGCGGACTATGCGCGCGGCGAAGACCGCCTCACGCTCTATTGCAGTACGCAGGGCGGTTTCGGCATGCGCAAAGTGCTGGCGAGCGAGATTTTCAAAATCCCGGAAAGCAATCTGCGCGTCGTCACCGGCGACGTGGGCGGCGGCTTCGGCATGAAGATCTTCGTGTTTCCGGAATACGTCGCGTGTCTTTTCGCCGCCCGCGCGCTCGAGCGGCCGGTGCGCTGGATCTCCGACCGGAGCGAGGCCTTCCTCACCGACACGCACGGGCGCGACCATCTGACCAAGGCGCGTGCCGCGATCGACGCCGAAGGCCGCATTCTGGGCCTGCACGTGCAGACCAACGCCAATCTCGGCGCCTATTGCTCGCAGTACAGCACGTTCGTCGCCACGGCGGCGGGTGCTTCGATGCTGGTCGGCGTCTACGCGATCCCGGCGGCGTTCGCCGAATACAAGGGCGTGTTCTCCAACACCGCACCCGTCGACGCCTATCGCGGCGCGGGCCGACCGGAGGCCAACTACGTGGTCGAGCGCGTGATCGAGAAGGTCGGAAAAACCTTGGGCTTGTCGCCCGCGGAAGTGCGTCGGCGAAACTTCATCGCGCCCGCCGCGATGCCTTACAAGACGGCACTCGGCAACACCTACGACAGCGGCGAATATGCGCGCAATCTCGACGACGCGCTGGCGCGCGCGGACTGGAACGGGTTCGAGGCGCGGCGCGAGGCCTCGAAGAAGGCCGGCAAGCTGCGCGGCATCGGTCTTGCGATGTACACGGAAGTCTGCGGCGGCGGCGGCGACGAATCGGCGCACATCCAGTTCGATCCTTCGGGCGGCGCCTTCGTGCGCGTGGGCAACCAGTCGAACGGCCAGGGCCACGAAACCGCCTATGCGCAGATCGTGTCCGAAGCGCTCGGCATTCCGCTCGACAAGGTGCGCGTGGTGCAGGGCGACACCGACGTCGCGATCTACAACGGCGGCACGGGGGGCAGCCGCGCGCTTGCGGTGACGGGTACTGCCGTCAGCCTTGCCGCCAAAGACGTCATCGCGCGCGGGCGCAAGCTTGCCGCCTATCTGATGGAAGCCGCCGACGCCGACATCGAGTTTTCCGAAGGCGCTTTCAAAGTGGCGGGCACGGACAAGGCGATCACCGTCGCCGAGCTTGCGAAGACCGCGCACATGAAGGCGAAGCTGCCGCCCGACCAGGCGCTGGGTCTCGAGGGCCAGGCAACGCATCTGCCCAAGGGGGCCACTTTCCCCAACGGCTGCCACATCGCCGAAATCGAAATCGACCCGGATACGGGCTCGGTGTCGTTCGAGCGCTACACGATCGTCGACGATTTCGGCAACGTGATGAACCCGCTGCTCGTCGAAGGCCAGGTTCACGGCGGCACGATCCAGGGCATCGGCCAAGCCCTCTACGAGGGCTGCGTCTACGATCCGGCGAGCGGCCAGCTTCTGACCGGCTCGTTCATGGACTACGGCATGCCGCGCGCCGACCAGATGCCGTCGATCAATTTCTCGTACAACGAGGTGCCGTGCCTGAACAATCCGCTCGGCGTGAAGGGCGCGGGCGAGGCGGGTTCGATCGGAGCTCCGCCCGCCGTGGTGCACGCCGTTCTCGACGCGCTGAAGCCCTACCACGTCGCGCATATCGACATGCCCGCGACGCCGCAGAAAATCTGGCGCGCAATCCACAAGGCCGCCTGATACGCGCGTGCTGCCGCCCGATCTCGACATCGCGCCCGAGGTCGCGGCGGCCTTGGCGGAGGGCCGCGCGGTCGTGGCGCTCGAATCGACCATCCTCGCGCACGGCATGCCGTATCCGCGCAATCTCGAAACCGCGTCGGCGATCGAGGCGGATCTGCGCGCCAAACGCGTCGTCCCCGCGACCGTCGCGGTGATCGGCGGACGCCTGCGCGTGGGGCTCGATGCGTCCGATCTCGAACTTCTCGCGGCGGGCCGCGATGTCGCCAAGGCGTCGCGCCGCGATTTGGCGGCCCTTGTCGCCGGGCGCGCGCACGGCGCCACGACCGTCGCGGCGACGATGGCGATCGCGGCGATGGCCGGGATCGCGATCTTCGCGACAGGCGGCATCGGCGGCGTGCATCGCGGGGCTGAAAGCACCATGGACGTGTCGGCCGATCTCTACGAGCTAGCGCGCACCCCTGTCGCCGTGGTGTGCGCCGGGGCCAAATCCATCCTCGACATCCCCAAGACGCTCGAACTGCTCGAAAGCCTCGGCGTGCCGGTGCTGGGATATCGCACCGACGATTTTCCGGCCTTTTACGCGCGCACAAGCGGACGCAAGACCGACCGGCGCTGCGACACGGCCGCCGAAGCGGCGCGGCTGATCGCGGCCCAACGGCGTTTGGGTTCGGGCGGCCTGCTTGTCGCCAACCCGATCCCGGCCGAACACGCCCTCGATGCCGACGCGATCGAACGCGAGATCGCGTCGGCTGTCGTTGCGGCGGCAGTCTCCGGCATTTCGGGCGCTGCCTTGACGCCGTTTCTGCTGGGCCGCCTCAACGCGGCGACCGGCGGCACGTCGCTGGCCGCGAACATCGCGCTGGTGCGCAACAACGCGGCCGTTGCGGGTGAAATCGCTTTGGCCTATGCGGCCCTCTAGTCGAGATCGATCGGCCCGCCGCGCGTCGCTTTCACGGTCGCGCGCGCGGCCTTCGAGGCAAGGCGTCGGCGCTTCGAGCCTTTGGTGGGTTTGGTCGCGCGCCGCGCCTTCGGCTTGTGGCGGGCTGCGCGCAGCAGCTGGGCGAGCTTTTCGAGCGCGTCTTTGCGGTTCATTTCCTGCGTGCGGTGGCGCGAGGATTCGACGATGAGATGCCCCTCGCCCGAAACGCGCTTGCCCGCGATCGTCTTGAGTCTGTCGACGATTTCGGGATCGAGGCGCGTGGCGCCGAGATCGACGCGCAGCTCGACGCTTGTCGAAACTTTGTTGACGTTCTGGCCGCCCGGACCGCTGGCGCGCACGAAGCGCCAGGCAAGGTCGCGGTCGTCGAGATCGAGTTCGGGAATCACGCGCGGCATGGCCGGCAGATTCGCGCGGCTTGCGCAACCGCGCAAGCGCCTTTAGGAAGGCGGGGCATGTCCGGCGTCACGTTCCTTTGCACCGTCTACAACAAGGCCAAGTTCCTGCCCGACGTCGTCGCGGCGATCTGGCACCAGGTGCCCGACCGGCCGCGCGAATTCCTGTTCGTGGACGACGGCAGCCGCGACGGGTCGGTCGCGATCGTGCGCGAACTCACCAAAGACTGGCCCAATTGCCGCATCGTCGAGCAACCCAACGGCGGGCCGTCTTCCTCGACGAACACCGGCATCAAGCTCGCGACCCAAACCTACCTCAAGCTCGTGGGCTCGGACGACGTGCTCGCCCCTTACGCCACCCGGCGTCTGATCGACGTGATGGAGGCGACGCAGACAGGCGGGGTTTTCGCGCGCATCGGTTTCTACGGCGATCCCGCCGAAATCCGTTTCGACGAAGCGGCTGCCGCCGCCACGACGCCGAGCGTGCCGCGAGACGCGCTCGGCGAGGTCGTTCGCTACGGCGTGTCGGGCACGTCGCCCACTTTGTTCCGCACGTCGATCGTGCAGGCCGCGGGCGGCTGCGATCCCGAAGTGTTCGTCGAGGATTTTGCGTTGGCGTTGCGCGTCGCGCGGCTTGCCGCCATCGCGCGTTTCGAGCACATCGTCACCTGGGGGCCGGCCGCCGACGACACGCGCATCATGGTCGGCCAAGGCCATCAGGCGCACCACGATTTCGCGCTGGCGCTCGCGCGTTTCCTGCGCGAGCATCCCGAACTCGTCGCGACTTACGGCGAGCTCGCCTGCCGCCGCGCGGCGGGCCGCGCCTGGAAGTATGCGCGCCGCGCGGCCGGCCTCGGCTGGACGAGCCGCTATCCGTGGCTCAATCTGCAAAGCTACGTGCGGCCGCCGCGCGACGCTGCCGCCTTCATCGAAAAGACGATGGCGGTCTATCATCTGGGGCCGGGCCCTGCGGCCAAACCCATCATTCGCGTGCCGAGGCCGAGGTGAAGCCGCGCAGCCGCAGGCCGCCCGGCATGCTCGCGACGCTCGTCGCGCTCGTTTTTCTCAATCTGCTGTTTTCGTCGGGCGATTTCGTCGAACAGCCGTTGCAGCTGTTGCCGTCGGCGGTAGCGGTCGAACTTCTGGCGTTGATCGCGCTGTTTTTCGTCGTCGGCCGGCCGCGAGGCGCTCTGCTGTGGGGCCTTGCGGCGTTCGGCCTTGTGGCTTTCGCGTTGCGCTCCGCCGCGGTCGCAATCCCGTGGTTCTTCGGCCGCGATCTCAACGCGGCGGTCGATGCGCGCTTCGTGCCGTTTTTCGTGCGGCTCTTGGCCAATTCGATGCCGACCTTCGAGTTCGCAGGTCTGGCATTGCTGGCGCTGGGCGCGCTGCTGGCAGCATTGGCCATCGTGAAGGCCGCGTTGCGAACCGTGTCGCGCGCGGTCGAATTGCAGGGCTGGCCCGGCTTGGCGCTCGGGCTTGCCGCCCTTGTCGCGGGCTGGGCGCTGATGCCGAAAGCGCCGTCGACGGCGGAGGAACGTCCGCCCGTGTCGTACGATGCGTCGCTGGCGGTCGTGCGGGCTTTCGATGCGGTTCTGCGCGCCGAAGGCTTGCGCGGGGCCCATCGCGCGCGAATCGACGCAGCGCAAGCCTCGTTGCCCGAGAAGAACGACTTCGCCGCGCTCGGCGGGCGCAACGTGGTGCTGATCTTCGTCGAATCCTACGGTGCCGTTACCGCGCGCGACCCGTCCTTCGCCGCGACGATGGATCCGCTGCGCGCGCGCTTGCAGGGCGTGCTCGAGCAAGCGGGATTTGCAAGCGCGACGGGCCTGCTGCGCGCGCCGATCACCGGCGGCGGCTCGTGGATGGGCCACGGCACGCTGCTGGCCGGCGCGAAGATCGCCGCCCAAGACGCCTACGAGGTGATGCTGGTCGCGCGCGTGCGCACGCTTGCCCACCGCTTGGGGGAGGCAGGCTACCGCACGCTCGCATTGATGCCGCGCATGGACCAGCCGTGGCCCGAAGGGCGCCTGCTCGGTTTTGCGCAGATCCGCAACCAGCTCGATCTCGGCTACAGCGGCCCGCGCTTCGCTTGGGAATCGCTGCCGGACCAATGGGTGCTCGACTGGTTCGCGCGCAACGAATCGCAGCCTGCGCCGTTCTTCGCCAAAATCGTTCTCGCCTCGAGCCATACGCCGTTCGAGCGCGTGCCGACGTTCGTCGACGACTGGTCCGCTTTCGCGAAGACCGATCCCTACAAGGATTTGCCGGCACGCGAGTTTCCGGTGCGCATGGGCCAGGTGTTCGACCAGGATGCGGGCTATCTTGCGGCCGTCGCCTATTCGCTCGAAGCGGCCATTCGCTTTGCCACCGAACGCACCGACGACGAAACCCTGTTCGTGGTGTTGGGCGACCATCAGCCGCCGCTGACGACCGCGCGCCGCACCGGCGACTTCTCGGTGCCGATCCACGTGTTCTCGCGCGCGCGCCAATTGGTCGCCCCCTTCGAAGCGCGCGGCTACGCGCCGGGCCTCGCCGTGCCGCCGGGCACGGCCGCCGTCGGCATGGAAGATTTTCTGCCGGGCTTCCTCGCCGATTTCGGGACCGCGAAATGACGCGCACCGCGTCGCTGCGGCGCTTGGCGTGGGGCACGGCGGCGGTTCTTCTTGCGGCCGTGCCCGTGCTGGGGATCGTCGGCGTTGCGGCGAGCCTTGCGGCTTTGTGCATGCTGTGGGTCGGCGTGCGGCTGGGCCTCGGCGACCACCCGCATCCCGCTTTCGGCCTCGCCAATTGCGTGACCTGGGCGCGCGGCGCTTTCGTTTGCTTTCTCGCAGGGCTGTTGTGCGGCCCGAGCCTCGACGAAGCGGCGCGCTGGCTCCTGGCGGCGGCGGGCGCGGTGGTGCTGGCGCTCGACGGCGTCGACGGCTGGATCGCGCGCCGCCGAGCCGAGACGTCGTCGTTCGGCGCGCGTTTCGACATGGAGACCGACAGCGCTTTCATGCTCGCGCTTTGCCTGCTTGGCGCGCGTTTCGGCGAGGCGGGCGCTTGGATCGTGCTGCTCGGCCTGCCGCGCTACGTTTTCGTCGCCGCATCGTGGCGCTATCCTTTTCTGGCCGAGCCGTTGCCGCGCAGCGAGCGGCGGCGGGCCGTTTGCGTGCTGCAGGGCCTTGCGGCACTCGCGGCGTTGAGTCCGCTCGCCGTCGGTCCGCTCGCGGGTGCAGCGGGGCTGGCGCTCGTGCTCTGGTCGTTTGCGGTCGATGTGCGGTTCTTGCGGGCGAATGCGTCGAGCCACGCGCCGGTTGCGTTTGCGGCTCGACTGTTCGGGCTGCTGCGCTCGCTTGCGATCTACCATGCGATCCCGGGGCGCGCCGCAAGGCTCGATCGGTTCTATGCGCGCTTCGTGCGGCCCGGTTCGCTTGCGATCGACGTGGGTGCCCATGCCGGCAATCGCGTGGCGTCGTGGCGGCGCTTGGGCGCGCGTGTCGTCGCAGTCGAACCGCAGCCGGTCTTCGCCGATCTTCTGCGCCGTTTCTTCCTCGACGATCCGGCCGTGCGGATCGTCGAAAAGCTGCTCGACGCGGCGCCCGGCACGGTGGCGCTTCATCTGAGCGACCGTTACCCCACCCTCGCGACGGCGAGCGGCGATTTCATGCGCGCGGCGGCCGGCGCCAAATCCTTTCGGGGCGTCGCATGGGAGCGCGTGCTGCCCGCGGCCGCCACCACGCTCGACGCGCTGATCGAAAAAGAGGGCATGCCCGATTTCGTCAAGATCGACGTCGAAGGCGCCGAGCCGCGCGTACTGGCCGGCCTCAGCCATGCGGTGGCGGCCTTGTCGTTCGAATACGTGCCGGCGGCAAAGGACGCGGCGATCGCCTGCATCGACCGGCTCGAACGATTGGGCGACTACCGGTTCAACCGCTCGACCGGCGAAAGCCAGCTCCTCGCGCTGCCGCAATTCGTGTCGGCGGCCGAGATGCGCGCATGGCTCGGCGGCCTCAATCCGGACGACAAATCGGGCGATGTCTACGCCGAACGGCAAACAGATCGCGGTGGCCGACCGCAAGCGTGAGCGTGCCTGCGGCCAATTGGCGCGCGCGCGCGCGCCGCCAGTCCCGAAGATCGAGCGCCGGATCGGCCTCGCAGGCGGCGGCGGCGATGCCGTCGAGCGCGGCTTCGAGCAGCCTGCCGCTCGGCAGATGCCAGTCGCTCGCCGCCGACGCGACGCGGTAGCCCGCCCGCACGGCAAGCTGCGCCAGCGCGAGCGGCGCTTGCCCGCCCAAGGCGGGACCAAGGCCTTTGAAGCGGCGCTGGTGGCGCGCAAACGCGGCGAACAGCGCGGCATCGTCGCGATGCGGGGGCACCAGCGCATGGCGCCCATCGACGGCAAGCGCCATCAGCAAGGGTTTGCCGCGTGCGGCGCGCAGCATTTTGCGCAGCCATGCGACGCCTACAAGATCGATCAAAGCGCTCGATACGTAGGCGTCGGCGCGCGGAATTTTCGCCGCGAGGCTCCGGCGGATCTTTTGCGCGCGTATCGGCGCCTGGGCCAGCAGCGCCGCGTCGCCCTCGACCAGCCGCCAGCGCGCGCGCGGCGGCAGAAGCGGACCAAGCCAGCGCATCATCGCGCCGGTGCCCGATCCCAGATCGGCCACGACGGCGCGGCGTTCGAGCGCTTTTGCGAAAGCTCGCGCGAGTTTGCGGCTGCGCGCGGCAGCGTCGGCGGGAGCGCGAAGGCCGAGCCACGCGGCGGAAAAGTCGCTCACGGCAGGCATGCCCACAGGCGTGCCGCCTGCCGCTGCCAATCGGGAAACCGCAAAGTGGCGGCGTTCAGCGCATAGCGCCGGCGCCGCGGCCCCAGCATGCGGCGCAATGCGCGCGCCAGAAGATCGATTCGGCCCGGCGGCACGAGAATGCCGACGCGCGCGGGCACCACGCTCGGCACGGCGCCAGCCGCAACGCCGACGACGGGAAGGCGGTGCGCCAGCGCTTCGGCAAAGGCCATGCCGTAGCCTTCGTGCCGGGAGGCAAGCGCGAAAACATGCGCCGTGCCGTAGCGGCGGCTGAGCGCATCGGCACTGCAGGCACCGGCGAGCCGGACGCGACGGCCCAAGCGCAGGCGGGCGATTTCGGCGCGCACGCGCGCGGCGCAGACCGGGTCGCGGTCGGCGGCACCCACGAATTCCGCGCGCCACGCCGTGTCGCGCACGCGGACGAGGGCGCGCAGCAGCGCTGCATGGTCTTTGCGCGGCGTGAGCGTGGCGACGCAAAGCACGGTCGGTTTGCCGCGCCGCGCAAGCGGCGCGCGTGCGGCCGCCGTGCCCGGCTCGACGACGGCGATCTTGGCGCCGTCCACGCCCATTGCGACCAGATCGCGGCGCGTGGCCGCGCTCGTGGCGACGATCGCGGGGATTTTCGCGAGCCGCGCCGTCTCGGCCAAGAGCCACGCGCGCGCGACGGAAGGCGCCAGTCCCGTTTCGAGCCCGAGCGGATGGTGGACGAGAGCCGCCGCGCGTTCGGGCAAGGCGAGTCCGTCGAAGGCGGGCAGCGCCAAACCGTCGATCAGCAGCGTCTCGCCGCTGCGCGCGCGCGCGAGGCAGGCTTTCGCGGCCTTGCGCGCGATTTCGTCGCACGCCGGATACGCGCCGGCGAGTTCCTCGACCGCGACGCGACGGCCTTGGGCACGCCAGTTCGCGACCATGGCGGCCGCATAGCGGTAGCCGCCGGTCGTCTGGTCGAGCGGCCCGGGAACGGCAAGACGCAAGCTCGCGCTCAAGAAAGGGCGGCCTCGTAAGCCGCCCAAGCAACGGGCGACTCGCGCAAGGTGACCTTCATGCTCGGAAACGAGCCGGCCGTCTGGGCGCCGAGCGCGTCGGCCGCGATCTTGCCCTTGAGCAGTTCGAAGACGAGGCCCGCCAGAAACTCCGTCGTGGTGTTGGTGTCTTTGAGCGGCTCGACGTCGTCGAGATTGCGGTAGTCGAGATCGTCGAGCGCCGCGCGCAGCAATTGGCGCATGAGACCGATATCGGCGATGAGGCCGTAGCTGTCGAGCGTGGCGCGCCGCAGTTCCCACTCGACGACGAAGGTCGCCCCGTGCACGCGCTGGGCAGGCCCGAAAATCTCGCCCTTGAAGGAATGCGCGATCATGATGTGGTCTTGGACTGTGAGGCTATACATCGGCGTCTCCATAAGCGACGAGCGGCAGGGGCGAATCGTCGGGTGCTGCAAGCAGCCGCGCATAGTCGGCGGGCAGATCGGCAAAACGCGTGGCCGCCCCCAGATCGATGCGGAAGGCGGGCTCGGCCAGCAAGCGCAGCGCCAGGGCCAATCGCGCGCCGTGGCGGTAATGCGCGCGGCGCGCGGCCGCCACGCTGCCGACCTGGCTTGCCGCAAGCGTCAGGCGCTGCGAATGGAAGGCCCCGCCCAGCGGCACGCGCGGCGCTGCCGACCCGTACCAGGACATTTCGACGATAGTCGCCTCGAAGCCCGCAAGCTCGATCGCTTGCGCAAGACCCGCCTCGCTGCCCGAACAATGGAACACCAGATGGCAGCCGCCGGGGCAATCGTCCCGAAGCCCGCCGCGCGCGCGCGCGGCAGGCGAGGGATCGAGGCCGTAGAGCGCTATGCCGGGCGTGGGCGCCAGAAGCTTCGCAAGGCAAAGGCCGACCGCCCCGAGGCCCACGATCGCGACACGGTCGCCGATGCGCGCGGGATGGTCCCACAGCGCGTTGAGGGCCGTCTCGAGATGGGCGGCAAGCGGCGCTGCCTGCAGCGTCAGGTTTGCGGGAAGCGGCAAGGCGGCGTCGGCGGGCACGTCGAACAAATCTTGATGCGGGTGCAGCACGAACACGTTCTCGCCGATGCGCGCGACGTCGCCCGCTTCGATCGTGCCGGCCATGCAGTAGCCGTATTTGACGGGCCCCGGCAGATCGCCGTCCTGGAAGGGGGCGCGCATGCGCGCATATTCGGCCGACGGCACGCGGCTTTCGAACACCAGCCGCTCTGTTCCGCGGCTGATGCCGCTGAATTTCGCGCGCACGCGCACATGGCCGGGGGCAAGGGCGGGCAATTCGGTGCGGCGCAATTCGCACCGTCCAGGCCCGGTCACCCACAAAGCGGCGGCCTCAGCCATCGCGCAGCTGGCACTCGAACAGCGTGTCCTCGCCCAATGCGAAGCGCCGCGTGGGCGGGCGCAGCGCCTCGTCGAGCCGCTCGATCGGCGGCAATTGGATCGACGGCCGGCCCGAGCCGATCACCAGCGGCGCAATGGCGAGCTGCAGCCGATCGACGCGGCCCGCGGCGATGAATTGCGAGACCGTCTTGCCGCCCCCCTCGACCAAGGCAAGGCGCACGCCGCGCGCGAAAAGCGCCGCCAGCAGGGCGTCGAGATCGACGCCTTCGGCGACGCGCGGCAGGTCGAGCGTTTCGGCTGTGCCGCACGCGGCGCCGACACCGCAGCGCGCGAGCAGGGTCGGCGGCGCGGCGGTCGCGAAGATGCGCCGTGCTGACGGCGCGCGCCCGTCCGGATCGACGACGACGCGCAAACGCGTTTGGCCCGCGCAGCGGCGCACGGTGAGAAGCGGGTCGTCGAGCGCGACCGTGCCCGCACCCACGACCACGGCATCGGCGAGCGCGCGCATGCGGTGCAGATGCAGCAGTGCGGCATCGCAGTTCACGAAGTGCGAATGGCCCGACAAGGTTGCGATCCGTCCATCGAGGCTTTGGCCGAGCAGCGCCACGACCTGGGTGCGCGCCGTGCGCGCGCGCGCGGCCAAGAGCGGCACGTAGATGTCGAAAACGCTTTGCGCCTCTGCCGTGAACGGGCCTGCGCACTGCCAGCCGCCGTCGTCCGAAACCGCAAGCGGCCCGGCCCGGCCGACCGCGCCGTCGGCAGCCGCGTTCAGCGCCAGCACAAGCTGCCAGGCGGCATCGCCATCGAGCGGGCGCGGGGCAGGGCGGATGGCGGGCGTGGCGACCATGGGTTCCGAGCCTATCACGACGGGCTGCGCGCACCCCATTGCAAGATGCGGCCCGCGACCGGAACCCATGCGATTCCGGCGACCAGATAGAATGCCAGATCGATCGCCCAATGGTCGGGCAGCCAGTCGCCGAGCGTGGCTGCAAGCCAAATATAGACCGCCAGGAACGCGAGGATCGCGACGAACGCGAATGTGGATCGAAAACGGGGCATGACGCATAAAGATGCGACGGAATCCAGGAATGTCCAGCCCCAACCTTGCGCTCCACCGTTATTACGACCGTTTGACCCTCTATGCGCGCTTCGCGCGTTGGCTTGGGTCGGACCCGGGCTATGCGGCTGCCACCGTGCATCGCGCTTTGCGCCCTGCGGATGTCGACGAGTCCCCGTTTGCGGTGGTGCATCGCCTTGTCGACGCCGAGCTCGGGTCTGCCGAATTGCGCCGCTTGCTCGATGCCGGCTGCGGTTTGGGCGGCACGAGCCTCTATTTCGCGCGCCGACGCGGCGCGCAGTGCGACGGCATCGCCTTGTCGGCGCAACAGGTGCATGCGGCGTCCGAAAACGCGCGCAAGGCCGGCCTCGATGCGCGCTGCCGATTCCAGGTGGCAAGTTTCGACGATCCCCTGCCGTCGCAGCGCTACGACGCGATTTTGGCGATCGAATCGCTGGCCCATGCGCCGGATCTCGCCGCCAGCATCGCCAATCTTGCCGCGAGCCTCGCTCCGGGCGGGCGGCTCGTCGTCGTGGACGATGTCGCCGACCGGGCGGCCGACATGCGCGATGCGGCGCTGCTCAGGGCGGGTTGGCAAGTGCCGAGTTTCGTGCCGCGTGAAGTGTGGCTGGCGGCATTCGCCCGGGCGAGTCTGCGGGTCGTGCGCGATGTCGATCTCACGGCGCGCATGTGCCAGCGCCGCGCCTGGCAGCGCGTCGCCTTGACCGGGCTCAATGCCGCCGCCCGCGCGGTTGTGCCGCACGAAGGCGCGCGCGCCGTGCTTGAGTCCCATCGCGGCGGCTTGGCGCTGGAGCGGCTTTATGCGCGCGGCCAAAGTGCGTATCGGCTGTTTGTGGCGCTATAGTCGCGCCATGCCGATTCGCGGGTCCAAACCGGGTGCCGAAAACGCCGAGACGGTCGCGCTGCAAGCGCTCGCCTGGCTTGCGGGCGAGGAAGACCATCTTGCCCGTTTCATGGGTCTTGCAGGCCTTTCGGTCGATGAATTGCGCGCGCGCGCGGCAGAGCCCGCGTTTCTGGGCGGCGTGCTCGATTTCGTGCTCGAAAACGAAGCGCTGCTCTTGGCTTTCGCCGAAGCGGCGGGGCTGAAGCCGGAGGCGGTGGCGCGCGTGCGCCGCCAATTGCCGGGGGCCCCGGTATGGGAGTGACCGCACCCTTGCCCATCGACGCTGCGATGGGCGCGCTTAAGGCCGCTCTCGGCGCACAGTCCAATGTCGTTCTCGAAGCGCCGCCGGGTGCGGGCAAAACCACGCGGGTCCCCCTTGCACTGCTCGACGCCGCCTGGGTCGGGGGCCGCAAGATCCTGATGCTCGAGCCGCGCCGCATCGCGGCGCGCGCGGCCGCACGGCGCATGGCGCACACGCTGGGCGAGGCCGTCGGCGAAACGGTCGGCTATCGCGTGCGCATGGACAGCCGCATCGGGCCTGCCACGCGCATCGAAGTGGTCACCGACGGCATTTTCGCGCGCCGCATCCAGCGGGATCCGGCCCTCGAAGACGTCGCGGCCGTGCTGTTCGACGAGTTCCACGAGCGCGGCCTCGAAAGCGACATGGGGCTCGCGCTCGCGCTCGACGCGCAGGCCAATCTGCGGCCCGATCTGCGGCTGCTCGTCATGTCGGCGACGCTCGACGGCGTGGGCGTGGCGCGCATGATGGGCGAAGCGCGGATCGTGCGCGCGCAGGGTCGCGCTTTTCCGGTCGCCGTCGAATGGCAGCCGCGCCCGGATATTCGCGATCTTTGCGATGCGACCGCGCGCACGGTGCGCCGGGCGCTCGACCGCGATCCGGGCGACGTGCTCGCTTTCCTGCCGGGCATTGCCGAAATCCGCCGCGTTGCCGACCGGCTCGACGGGCTTGGATCGGGTTTCGACATTCTGCCGCTGTACGGCGATCTGTCGGCCGAGGCGCAGGACCGCGCTATCCAGCCCGCTATTCCGGGACGGCGCAAGATCGTGCTCGCGACCGCGATCGCGGAAACGTCGCTCACGATCGACGGGGTGGGCATCGTCGTGGACGGCGGTTTCAAGCGCGCGCCGCGCTTCGATCCGCGCAGCGGCATGTCGCGTCTCGAAACCGTGCGGGTGAGCCAGGCTTCGGCCGAGCAGCGGCGCGGCCGCGCGGGCCGCGTGGGACCTGGCACGTGCTGGCGCCTGTGGGGGGAGGCCGAGCATCGGCAGCTCGCCCTTTACGACCGGCCGGAAATCGCCGCTGCGGACCTCGCGCCGCTTGCCCTCGAACTTGCGGCGTGGGGGATCGCCGATGCGGCGAGTTTGGCTCTGCTCGATCCGCCGCCCGCAGCCGCTTTCGCGCAAGCGCAGGCCTTGCTGGCGGAACTGGGCGCGCTCGACGCGGACGGCCGCATCACGGCGCATGGCCGCGCCATGGCCGAACTCGCCGCCCATCCCAGGCTCGCGCACATGATGATCGAGGCCAAACGCGCGGGGCAGGGGGCTCTGGCGGCCGAGCTGGCAGCGCTCGTCGAAGAGCGCGACATTCTGCGCGGCTGCCGCGAGGCCGATCTGCGATTGCGGCTCGAGATCCTGGCGCGCGACGCCGAAAGCCGCCTGTCGGCCGGTGCGAGCGTCGACAAAGCGGCCGTTGCGCGCGTGCGCGAGGCGGCCCGCGTCTGGCGCAAGCGTTTGGGGCTGGGTGCTGCAGTCCAAGGCCATGCGGCGGCCGGCAGCGTGCTTGCCTTCGCCTATCCGGATCGCATCGGCAAGCGCCGCGGCGGAACGGCGCCGGGCTATCTGCTGTCGAACGGGCGCGGGGCGACGTTCGCGGTGCCCGAAAGCATCGCCGCCGAAGACTGGATCGTTGCGGCCGATCTCGACGGTGCGGCGCGCGAGGCGCGCATCTTCGCGGCCTTGCCCACGACCAAGGCCGAAATCGAAGCGGCGTTCGCCGCGCGCATCGCGCTCGAGCGCGTCGTCGAATGGCAGCCGCGCCTGGAGTCGGTTGCGGCGGTCGAGCGGCGGCGTCTGGGAGCGATCGTGCTCGACGAGCGTCCGGCGCGCGATCTGCACCCCGAGGAGTTGCGCGCTGCGATGCTCGACGGCGTGCGCGCCTTGGGCCTTGCGCGCCTGCCCTGGACCGAGGCGTGCCACGTCTTGCGCCAGCGCGTTGCGTTCCTGCGCCGTCTCGACGAAGCGGCGTGGCCCGATCTTTCCGACGAGGCGCTGATGGCGACGCTCGACGACTGGCTCGGGCCGCATTTGGGCAAAGCGTCGCGCGCGAGCCATCTGGCCGAGATCGATCTCCACGACGTTTTGCTCGCGCGGCTCGACTGGCAATCGCGCAAGCGGCTCGATGCCCACGCCCCGACCCATTGGCAGGTGCCGACCGGCAACCGGCTGGCGCTCGACTACTCGGGCGACGCGCCGGTTCTGGCCGTGCGGCTCCAGGAAATGTTCGGCTGCCGCGACACGCCGCGCTTGGCCGACGGCAGAGTGCCGGTGCTGCTGCATTTGCTGAGTCCCGCGCGGCGACCCGTGCAGGTGACCAAAGACCTCGCCGGTTTCTGGGCGGGCAGCTACAAGGACGTCAAACGCGATCTCAAAGGCCAGTATCCCAAACATGTGTGGCCCGACGATCCGCTGGCGGCGCTGCCCACCGCGCGCGCCAAGCCGAGAGGCACTTGATGCTGGCCGAAATGCTGCTTTACCGCTGCGTGCGCACGCAAAAATGGGTCGAACGCATCGGCTACCGCGCGGGTGCCGTGCGGCTGTGGTCGCGCTTCGGGCGTTGCAAGCGCGCGTGGGCGCCGCATCTTGCGAACACCCGGAACTTCGTGGCCGCCGCCGCCGATGCGTGCGCCGGTCGGCGCACGGCACTCGTCTTCGGATCGGGCCTGCTGGCCGATCTGCCGCTCGAACATCTCGCCCGCCGTTTCGCGCGCGTCGACCTCGTGGACATCGTGCATCTGCCGACGGCGCGCTGGCGTACCCGGCGCCATGCCAATGTGCGCCACGTGGTATGCGATCTCGCGGGCGTGGGGGCGGGGCTGGTGGCGGGCGATTTGCCCGAGCCGCAATCCGCGTTCGGGCTCGACGACCCGAGCGTCGATTTCGTGGTTTCCCTCAATCTCGTTTCGCAGCTGCCGCTTGCGGCGGTCGATTGGCTCGAGGCGGAGCGCGGCTGGAGCGAGAGCCTGTGCGACGCCTATGCGGCCCGCATCGTGGCGGCGCATCTTGCGCATCTGCACAGCTTTGCCGCACCTGTGTGTCTCGTGGGAGACTCCGAGCGCCGGTTTTTCGACCGCAGCGGTGCGGAGATCGACCGGCAGGATGCGTGGTTCGGCGTCCTGCCGCCGCCTGCCGACGCAGCTTGGGATTGGGATTTGGCCCCGCTCGGCGAGATCTCTCGCGACTATTCGGTGCGCAATCGGGTCGTCGCGATTCGGGAGCTGCAAGCGACGATGCGAATCGCGTAGACTGTGTCCGACGCATCACAGTCGTGCAAATGCGGAGTGCAGGGTCGATGACCGGTTCTTGGCGGATTATCGTATTGTTTCTGCTTGGATTTTTGGCGTTTCCGGCGTCGGCGCAGGATATGCGCAGTGCTGCCGATGCGCTAAAACGCGGGCAGTGGGCGTTGGCGCTGCACATTTTGGCGCCGTTGGCCGAGGCGGAAAATGCCGATGCGCAATACGCGCTGGGAACGCTTTACGCCAATGGCGACGGCGTTGTTCCCAACATGTCGCGCGCCGAGCAGCTCTGGCGCCAGGCCGCGCAGAAGGGCCATCCGCGCGCGCGCGAGCAGTTGGCATTTCTGCGCGCATCCGGCGCGCCGTCCGCGAGCGCGTCCGGTGCGGGAAATTCGCCTGGCGGGCCGGACCAATGGCGCGTGCAGCTCGCAACCGTGCCCACGCCCGAGTCGGCGCAGCGCGAATTTCGCCGTTTGGCGCGCCAATTCGGCGAGATACTGGCCGGGACAGACCTCGTCGCGCCGCTTTTCACGCTCCCCGACGGCGGCCAAGTGGTGCGCGTGCAGGCGGGCCCGGTAAGCGAGGAGCGCGCGCGCGACATTTGCGCAAAGCTGCGCGACCTGAACGCAGGCTGCAGGGTGATCCGGCCGGAAGGCTGAGCCGTTCCGCGCCGAGCAGCGTTCAGTTCGTCGCCTCGGGCATTGCCGCGCGGCGGAACATTTCCGGGTTCATCAGCGCCGCAAACGAGAAAGTCCGCTGGATCGACGTATTGTCGAGCCGCCGCAGGCGGGCATGGGGAATCTTGTTGGGGTCCTGGAAAACAAGCTCGATTTCCCAGTTATGGGTTTCGCGACCGATCGCCGTGAACCGATCGCCCACTTTGAACCCGTCGCCTTTGTTCCGAAACATGGACATTTGCTGCGTTCGCCTATCTGCTGAAACTCGACTCTAATCGCTCGACGGTGCCGCGTAAAGCGCTGCGCAATGGGTTGTGGCCATTCCCGGCTTGCATTTTGCAAATCCACAATAGCTAGTAATATTCGCAATAATTGACGAATCGAAAAATGATACTATGCCCGCCGAGTCGCGTTCGATTCGGCCGGTCTTTTTGAGGCGCAACGGAAAATGCTGGCAACGGCTTTCGTGATTCGGGCGACCGCCGTGTTTTGTGGAGTTCTGTTGGTGTTTTCGACGTTGCTCGGATTCGTGCGCGCACAGCCGCCGTCCTTCCGATGGGCCGTGTACTACGCCGATACGGCGCCGCCCGAAGCGTTCACTCCTTTCGATATGGTGGTTTTCGACAGCGACCGGCACCCCGATATCGGCCCCTTGCGCGCCCGCAAGGGGCTGGCGATCGGCTATTTGAGCGTCGGCGAGGTGCATCGCACCCGCGGCTATTTCGACGAGGTGGCCAAGCAAGGGCTGCTGCTCGACGAAAATCCGAACTGGCCCGGCGCTTTTGCCGTCGATATCCGCGATCCGCGCTGGCATGCCCGCGTGCTCGGCGAGCTGGTGCCCGCCATCCTCGCGCGCGGTTTCGACGGGGTGTTTCTCGACACGGTCGATACCGGCACGGATCTCGAGCGGCGCGATCGCGTGCGCTTTGCCGGCGCCACGCTTGCGACGATCGACCTCGTGCGCGCGATCAAGCGCCGCCATCCGATGGCCGTCGTCGTGCTCAATCGCGGCTACGACATTTTGCCCGCCGTCGAAAACGCGGTCGACATGGTGCTGGCGGAATCGCTCGTGACGGCCTGGGATTTCGAAAACAACCGGCCGCGCATGGCCCCCGTCCCCCAGCACGAGGCCGAGAGCCAAATGCTGAGGGAGGCGGCTGGGCGCAATCCCGGATTGCGGCTTCTCGCGCTCGAATACTGGCCGCCCGAAGACCGCGCCATGCTCAAAGAAATCTACGCCAAGGTCCGGGCCCTCGGTTTCGCGCCGTACGTCGCGACCGTCGCGCTCGACCGCGTGGTGCCCGAACCGCGATGATCCGCGCGCTTGCATTCGCCTTCGCGCTGTCGCTGGCCGGGTCCTTGTGCGCGCAAGCCCAGCCAGTACCGCGCCGCGTGCTGGTGCTTTGGGATTCGACGTCCGCGGCGAAAGAATGGCGCGCCAGTTTCGCGCATTCGATGCTCGAGATGCCGCTCAATCGCCTGGGCTACGTCGCCGAGCCCCTCGACGTCGCCGGGAAACTGCCGGATCCCGCCGCCTTTGCCGACGCGCGGGCGGTCGTGGCGTGGATCGATACCGACAGCGTCCCCGATCCCGCCGACATGCTGGCCTTTCTCGACCGCGCGACCCGTGCGGGCCTGCGCTTCGTGCTGATCGGCGACCCCGGTGTCCTGCGCGCGCGGGGCGGCGGCGAAGGCGTGTCGCTTGCGGCGGCGAATGCGGTCTTCGAGCGCGCGGGTTTCCGGCTCGCCGACGAACTCGTGCGCCCCGCCTTCGACGTCGAAGCCGACCGGCGCTTGCCTGCGCTGGTCGAATACGAACGGGCGCTCGAACCGCCTTTGGCGCCGTTCGCCGTGTGGCGGCCCAGCGATCCGGCCACGGTCTCGGCCCTCGTCCTGCGCCGACGCGGGCGGCCCGAAACCGAGAGCCATGTCGTGATGGTCGGCGCGCGCGGCGGCCTTGCGGCTTCGGGCTATTCGCATTTCTTCGAGCCCGAACTGCGCCGGCGCCAATGGCGCATCGATCCCGTGGCTTTTCTCGCGCGCGCGTTGGGCGTCGGCGAAGCGCCCGTGCCCGACGTGACCACGCTTGTCGGTCGGCGCATCTATTTCAGCCACGTCGACGGCGCCGGCTGGCGCAACGTGACCGAAATACAGCCCGGCCGACGTCTGCGCAAACTCTCAGCCGAAATCGTGCTCGACGAGGCGATCGCGCCATTCCCGGATTTGCCGGTGACGGTGGCGCCCATCGTCGCGGACCTCCATCCCGATTGGTGCGGCACGCCGGAGGGGCGCGACGTTGCCAGGCGCATTTTCGCGTTGCCGCAGGTCGAGGCCGGCAGCCACACCTGGACGCATCCTTTCGACTGGCCGTTTTTCGAGCGACCCGACGCCGACGCGCTCGAGCGCGCGATCGCGTCGCGCTTTCCCGGTTGCCGGGAACGCGCGGGCTGGCTCGCGAACATGGTCGCGCGCGTGCGCAGTCGCCTGGCGGGCAATGCGGAAGCAAACAAGCGCGCCGCCGAGTTCGACGGCCAGTACGGGGCCGCGGGCGCCTACGACACGCCGCGCGCCTATGCCGGCAAGCCCTACGCGCTCGCCGACGAAATCGGCGGCGCGGCCGCGTACATCCAAACGCTGCTGCCGCCGGGCAAGACGGTCGGCCTCGTGCAATGGTCCGGCAACACCGCACCCGGCGAAGCGGCGCTTGCGGCGGCGACAAGCGCGGGCTTGCGCAACATCAACGGCGGCGACACGCGCTTCGACGCCGAATTCGCTTCGCTGTCCTACGTCGCCCCCATCGGCCGGCGCGTCGGAGCCCACTGGCAGATCTACGCGGCCGCTTCCAACGAAAACACCTACACCGATCTGTGGAGCGACCGCTTTTTCGGCTTCCGCGATCTGGTCGAGACGATCGCCAACACGGGTGCCCCGCGCCGCCTGACGCCCGTCAACGTCTACTACCACGTCTATTCGGGCGAAAAGGACGTCGCCTTGCAGGCCTTGCTCGGCAACCTTGCCCATGTGCGCGGGCTCGAGATCGCGCCGATTTTCGCGAGCCACTACACCGCGATCGCCGAGGGCTTCTACGCTGCGCGCATCGTCGCCTTGGGCGAGCGCGCTTGGCGGATCGAAGACCGCGGCGCGCTGCAGACGGTGCGTTTCGACCCGCCCTTCGACGTCGCGGCCGTCGATTTCGAACGCGCGCGCGGCGTGCTGGGGTTCCGGCGCGACGCGGGCGCTCTTTACGTGGCGCTCGATCCGGCCGAAGCCTCGCCGATCGTGGCCCTTGCGCGCGCGGGCGGCGCAAGCAGCGTCCATCTGGTTGATTCGCGCTGGCCCGTGCGCGAACTCGAGCGCGCGCCGACGCATTTCGCTTTCGTCGCCGAAGGTTTCGGGGTCGGCGCGATGCGCTGGCGGGTCGCGCCGGGCGCGCGCTACGCGCTTGCGGTCGACGGCGCCGAAATGGGCGAGGTGCGCGCCGATGCGGACGGCACGCTCGCTTTGTCGCTGCCGCGCGCCGACGGTCGGCGCGTGGCGGTGCGTCTGCGTCGGGTGCCCGCGTGAGCGGCCTATACCGGCGCATGGCCGGCCAGTACGCGATGGTGGCGTCGCTCGCGGGCGCGAGCGTTGCGGCGAGCCTGTTGGTGCTGCCGGGCGACGCCGAGCGCGCGGCGATGCATCTGCGCGACCGCGAGTTCGGCCAGGCGCTCGAACTCTTCGAATCGCGCCTCGCGAGCAACGGTCCGCAGGTCGCGACGGTCGCTCCGCTCGCGCGTCTCTACGCCCAGCAAGGCGACCTCGCGCGCGCGATCGCCATGCTCGAAAACCTGATCGCGTCGGCCCCCCTCGAGCGCGCCGAGCTCGTCGACACGCGCAAGCTTCTGCAGACCTATCTGCGCTGGGCCAACCGCGAGGAGGCGCGGCGCGACAATCTCGTCGAACTCGCGCGCCTCGAACCCGCGCGGGCCGCGATCCGCGAACTCGCGGCCCTCGCCAGTTTCGCCAACGACATCGACCAGCAGATCGCCGCCCTCGCCTTGCTCGCCACGCTGCCCGACGCCGAGCCGGACGACTTCGTCGATCTGGCCGAACTGCGCGCGGCGCGGCGCGAATTCGGCGAAGCGGCGGCGACGCTCGCCGCCCTGGCCGCGCGGTTTCCAGCCGCCATCGTCCCGAGCGTGCTCGAATTTTGGATCGGCGTCTTGATCGAGGACGGGGCAGCGGCGCAGGCCATGGCGATCGCCCAAGCGCGCCTGCCGCCCGCCGCGCCCAGCGAGATCGTCGGCGTCGTCGCGTCGGCCTTTCTCGGGCGCGGGCGTGCGGCCGAAGCGCTCGGCGCGCTCGCACCTGTCGAGGGCCGTCTGGGCGACGATCCGGCCGTCAACATGGCGCTGCTGCGCGCCGCATCCGATGCGCAAGACTTCCCGCTGCTTGCGCGCCTTTTCGACCTGCAGCTCGCGCGCGGGCTGGCGGGCTTCCAGCCGCGCAATCTGGGCGATCTTGTCGAGTTCGGCTTTGCCGCCGGCCGCGAGACGCAAGCGCTCGCCCTTGCCGAGCGGCTCGATCCGCGCGCGCTCGGCGACGCGCAGCTCGCGCAGCTGATCGAGCAGGCCTTGGCTCTGCGCCAGACAGCGCTTCTGCAGGCGATCGCCAGCCGCATCGATCCCGCGCGCCTCGCGCGCGTGCCGATTCTGGCCGCGCGCATGCATCTTGCCGCAGGCCGGCGCGATTTGGCGGCGGCGGCGGCGCTGCGCGCGGCAGAGACGCCTGCGCGCACGCGCGCCGAAACGCTCGACCTCGTGCAGATCTTCGCAAGTCTGGAAATGCCGGCGCGCGCGCTGCGCCTGCTCGAGGCGACGGCGCGCGAAGCCGATCTGCCCGAGACGGCGATCGGCGACATGGCGCAGCTCTACATCCTCCTCAAGCGCCCGCAAGACGGCGCCGTCGTGTTCGAACGGCTGCGCAGCCGACGTCCGAACTCGCTTGCCACCCTCGTCGGCTGGGCGCTCACGAACGCGTTGTCGGGCAGAGCCAATGCCGTCGCGGCATGGCTGGATGCCGACGGCACCGCCCTTGCGTCGGAGACGCTGACGGACCTGTTTTTCGTCGGCGCGGACGTAAAATCGCCGGCCTTGCAGCTTGCCGCCGCGCGCCGCCTGCGCGCGCTCGAAGGCGCCACGCCGCAGGCGCGCCTGCGTTTGGCGCAAGCGGCCCTTGCGGCGGGCCGCGCGCTCGAAGCGTTGCCCGAAGCGCGCGCCTTGCGCGCCGATCCCGGCGGCGACGAAGCCGAATTCCTCTACCGCGAAGCCTTGGGCCAGGTCGCGCGCGGCGATGCGGCGGCGCGCGCCGAACTGCGCGGCTATTGGCGCGCGCGCCTTGCCGACGCGAGCCTGCCGCAAGCCGCACGCGACGAATCGCTCTATGCGCTGATCGACCAGCGCGCCTGGGACGACGCCTTGCCGGAGCTCGCGCGCCGCGCGCGCCGCGATCCCGGCGAATGGCTCGGCGCTTACGTCAGCAGTGCGCGCTCGGCCGGGCGCGAATCGGCCGTCGTCGATTTGCTGCAGGCGGTGGCGGGCGACGGCGCGTTGCCGCAGCCCGCGCGCGCCAATGCGGCCTATGCGCTGCTCGAACTTGCTCCCGCCCAAGCGCTCGGCGTGCTGCGCCGCATGGCAGCCGACATCGGCGGCGAATGGCAGGACGCGCTCGATCTCGCCCTCGAGCGCGCGGGCTTGCGCGAAGAACTGTTGGCAAGCCTTGCGGCGCGCGCGCAGGCACCCGGTCTCGACGAAAGCCAGCGCGGTGATTTGGCGTTTCGCCTGCTCGAACTCGGCGACAAGGCGGCCGCCCTCGACATCTACCGGAAGCTTGCCGAAGGCCAGCCGGCCGACAGCGTCGCCGCCCAGCAAGCGCTTTACGTAATGGGTCCGCGCCCCGAGCCGGCCCAACTCGCCTGGATCGAAACGCAAGCGCAGGCCGCTTCCGGCGAGGCGCGCGTGGGCTGGATCGGCGTTCTGCGCAACGTCGGCGCTTCCGCGCGCGCCGCCGAACTCCTCGCGCAGGACGCGATGCGGCCGGGCCGCGCGGGCAGTGCGGCGGCGTTGCTTGCCGCCGAAATCCATCTTGCGGCGGGCGAGCGCGCGACGGCTCTGCGCCTGCTCGAACCGCGCATTGCGGACGAAACGGTGCCCGACTATGCCCAGCGAGCGGGCGAACTTGCGCAAGCGCTTGGCCGCGCCGATCTCGCGCGCCGGGCGTTCGACCGTTTCCTGCTGCTCGATCCTTCGCGCCCGGCTGCACAGCGTCTCGCGGGACTTGCGGCCTATGCGGCAGGCGACATTGGTCGTGCGCAAAATCTGCTGCAGCGCTATCTGGCGGGCCCTGCGGCCCAGGCGGCCGACGATTGGGAGGCGCATTATGCGCTCGGCGAAATCGCCGTGCGGCTGCGCGACCGCGCTGCGGCGCGTGTCCACCATGCCGCTGCGGTCGCCGCCATCGACAGGCTGGAGGCCCCGCCCGCCGCAGCGCAGGCGGCCAAAGCCTATGCGCTCTTTCGTCTCGGCCTCGCCGAACAGTCGGTCGAGTTGTTCGCCCAGCTGCTGCGCGCCCAGCCCGGCAATCGGGACCTGCGCGCCGACTATGCGAGCGTGCTGATCGAGCTTGGCCGCACGGCCGAAGCGCGGCTCGTATTGGAGGACAGTCCATGAGAGCGCGGTTCCGCATTTTCGTCGCGGCTCTGGCGGCGCTTCTCGTCGTCGGCGTGCCGCTTGCCGCGAAAACGCTCGAACCGCGCCTGGACGTGACGTGGTCGAGCGAGGGGCCGCTTGCCAATGTGCGCATCGTGGCGGTGCCGCCCGTCGAAATGCGCCTCGAAACGAAAGGCCGCGAGGCCGTGCTGCGCTTCGCGCAGCCGGTCGCGGCGTTCGAGGGCGGGGGGCTGCAGCGCGACCTTTCGCGTTTCGTCGAAACAGTGACGAGCGGTTTCGACACGCTGGTGTTCGTCGGCATGCCGGACGCGGCGCCCACCTTGCGCCGCGAAGACGACGGCGTGCTGCTGGTCCTGCGCCTGCCCGAGCGCCAGGTAGCCGACGGAACCGCCGCCGACGGCATCGCGGTCGAACGCGCGGAAAGGCGCCTGGAGCGTCTGCGCGCCGTGCTCGAGGCGCAGAGCGGCCGGACCGACATCGCGCGCGGCCGTCTTGCGCGCTTGGCGCTGGAAGATCCGAGCGACGCCGAGGCGCTGGCGCAGCTTGCAAGCGTGGAGCGCCAGATCGGCCGCCCGCTGCGCGCGGCGAGCTTGCTGGCGCGTGCGACCGCGCTCGATCCGGGCAATCTCGAGATCGCCGCCGCACAGGCCGAGCTTGCGCGCGGCGACGCCGCTTTCGTGCGCGTGGAGCCCGAATATCGGCGCACGAGTTCGCAGGAAAAACGCTATCTCGTCGGCACCGCAGCCGAAGCGCCGATCAATCTTGCGTGGCGCGCCACGGCGGCTTTCGACACGGTGCAGCTCGAAAGCCCGAGCGTGCGCCGCGCGAGCGGTCAGAGCGGGGCCTTCAAAGGCGGGCGCCAGCGCGGGGCGTTTGGGCTCGCTTGGCGCGACGACGAGGGCACGCGCGTGCACGGCCAGCTCTTCGCGAACGCCGAACGCGCCGGCGCCGGGCTTAGTGCAGGCTTCGTGGGCGATCTGGCGCGCTACGGCCTCGGCGTCGAACTTGCGCGCCCCTATTGGGACTTCTCGGAAAGCCTCGTGGCCGACGGCACGCGCGACCGCGTGTTCGCCGAATACGGCGCGCGCGCGTTCCTGGGCCTCGATCTGCGCATGCGCGCGGGCCTCAACCGCTACGGACTGCCGGGCCTGGACGACGGCGCGCGCAGCGCCGCCTTCGACGGCGATCTGCGCTTGCCGCTCGACGGGGTCGTGCGCGGCGCCTCGCTTGCCTATGCGTTCGACGGCGAATATCCGTGGCGCGTCGCGCGCGCCGCCGATCCCACGTCGGCGGGCGCCGAATACCGGCCCATTCCGGTGCGATACCGCGAGGTGCATGCCGTGCTCGCGGGCTACACGCTCGATTTCAAGCGCGCCTTCGACTCGTCTTGGCCGCTCGTGGCGGATTTTTCGGCAGGTCCCGCTTACGACCGCTACGGCCGCCGCGGCGGGCCTTTGCTCGGGGCAAGCGCCGCGTGGCTGGGCGACGGCGCCGTGCAAGGCGGCTTTCGCGGCGGCTACGGACGCGGCGTGGGGCGGGATTCTTCGGCGGCAACCACCATCGGAGGATATCTGACATGGCGGATGTAGCATCGCCTCGAAGCCCGGACGCGACGCCGCGCCTGCTGGGGTTGCGCCAGTCGGCCCTGGTCGAGATCGCGATCTTTTTCGCGGCGGCGTTGGCGATCGATTTCCTGTTCCTCGATTTCGGCCGCTACGCGCATCTGGAGCCGCATCCGTTTTGGCTGATCGTGCTGCTGTGCGCGGTGCAGTACGGGACCGGCGAAGCGCTGCTGGCGGCGGCGGCGGCGACGGCGGCGCTGCTCGTCGGCAACATGCCCGCCCAAGGGTTCGACGAAGATCTCTACGCCTGGCTGCTGCGCGCCACGCTCGATCCGCTGATGTGGGCGGTCGCGGCCGTGCTGTTCGGCGAGCTTCAGGGCCGCGTGCGGCGCGAGCGCGACGGCGTGCGCGCCGAGCTCGAACAGTCGCGCCGACGCGAAGAAGTGATTGCGGCCGCCTATCGCCGGCTCGACGCGCGGCGCGAAAGCCTCGAGGCGCGCGTGGCGGGCCAGCTGCGCACCGTGTTCGCGATCTACAACGCCGCCAAAGGCATCGAGCGCATGTCCGCGCGGCAGGTCGAAGCGGGCGTCGGCGAGCTCGTGCGCACGGTCATGGGTCCGCGCCGCTATTCGCTGTTTCTGCTGCGCGGCGGCGTGCTCGAACTTGCGATGAGCGAAGGCTGGCCCGCCGACGCGGGCGAAAACGCGCGCAGCTTCGACGGCAGCGCGCCTCTGTTCCAGGCCGTCGTCGGCTCGCGCCGCACGCTTGTGGCGGCCGTCGAAGCCGACGACCGGGCGATGCGCGGCGAAGGCCTGCTGGCCGCGCCGCTCCTAAACGTCGACACGGGCGAGGTCGTCGGCATGCTCAAGATCGAGGAGATGGGTTTTCTCGACCTCACGGCCACGACGATCGAGAATTTCCGGCTGCTGTGCGAATGGATCGGCACCGCCTACGCGAATGCGAGCCGCGCAGCGCGCGCGAAGGCCGACCCGTGAGCCCGGCGCTAGGCGACGAGCGGCGGCAGGCAAGGCGCGACCGCGAACATGCGGCGATGCTGGCCAAGCTGTCGTCGCTGGCGAACGAAGCACCGATCGCCGAAACCTGCATCCTCGGCTTGGCGGCCGGCCTCGCGATTTCTGCGGGTTGGCTTGCGGCAGTCGCCGCGCGTATCGACGCCCTCGAAGCGCTGGCGATCCACGCCGCCGCCGTCGGCGTTCTGGGTTTTTGGAGCTGGAGCGTCGCCCGGCGCAAGCGCGATCTGCGTTTGCCCTATTTGCTGGTCGGATCTGCCGCTCTTGCGGGACCGTTCGGTGCCGGCGGCACCGTTTTGTGCGCGCTTCTCTACGCGCTGTTCCGCCGCCATACTTCGAGTTTCGAAGAATGGTACGCGGCGCTCTTTCCCGCGCAGAAGACCGCAAGCGCGCGCGCCCTCTTCCAGGAGATCGTCGGGGCCGGCGACGACGACGACCGCACGGCGGCGCGCTCGGTCGCGAGTTTCACCGACATTCTGGCCTTCGGGACCTTCGAGCAGAAGCAGGCGCTGCTCGCGCTGATCGCGACCTACTTCAAGCCCGCCTTCGCGCCCGCCCTCAAGGCGGCGCTTGCGCATTCGGAGCCCGCGATTCGCGTGCAGGCCGCGACGGCCGTCGCCCAGATCGAACAGCGCTTCATGCGCCGTTCGGTCGATCTCGAAGCCGAACTTGCGCGCCGCCCCGGCGACGCGCCGCTGGTCGCGGCGGCGGCCCGGCACTACGACGACTACGCGTTCACCGGCCTGCTCGACGCCGAGCGGCAGGACGAGAACCGCAAGCGCGCCTTGGCGCTCTATTCGCAGGCGCTCGAAAAGACGCCCGAGAACGGCGCGCTCGAACTCGCCAAAGGCCGTCTGCTCGTGCGGCTCGAAGCCTTCGAAGAGGCGGGAAAGCTCTTGGCCCGCTCGGCCGAGGCCGGGCGCCTGCCGTCGGTCGGCACGATCTGGTATCTCGAATGCCTGTTCCGGCAGCGCGCCTATGCGCGGCTGCGCAACGTGGCGGCTCGCATCGCGCCGCTGCTCGACAAGGATCCCGGTGCCGATCCGCTGCTGCGCGACGCGGCCAATCTTTGGGGCGGACGGCGGATCGCATGAGCGCGCCCGAGCCCAACGTCGATTTCGCGGCCTTCCCGAGTGCCGACGTGTGCCTGCTGCTCGAGGGCACGTATCCGTACGTGTCGGGCGGCGTGTCGACCTGGGTCGACGATCTCATCCGCGCGCAGCCGCACCTGACTTTCCATTGCGTGGCGCTGCTTGCCGACAGGCGCGCGCGCGCGTTCAAATACGCGATCGCCGACAACGTGGTCGGCCTCACGCACGTCTATCTGCAGCAGCCCGCGGCCGGGCCGCGGCGCGTGCGCGGCCTTAAAAAGCTGTTCGACGCGCTCGAACCCTCGCTGCTGGCGATCCAGGCGCGCGGCGACGTTTCGGATCTGGCGCGCATCGTGGAACTCGTCGCGCCCTATCGCGCGCGATTGGGCGCCGAAACGCTGCTCAATTCGCAGACCGCGTGGAACGCGCTCGTGCGCATGTACCACGCGAGCGTGCCCGACTGCTCGTTCCTCGATTATTTCTGGACCTGGCGCGCCCAGCTCGGCGGGCTGTTCGCGGCCCTGCTGGCGCCGCTGCCGCAAGCCCGGGTCTACCACACGATATCGACCGGCTATGCGGGCGTGATGGCGGCGCGCGCGCGCCTCGAAACCGGGCGTCCGTGTCTGGTGACGGAGCACGGCATCTACACGAACGAGCGGCGCATCGAGATAACGATGGCCGACTGGCTGTCCGCGAACCGGCCGCGCATGCTGGCGGTCGAGGGATCAAGGCGCGGTCTCAAGGATATTTGGATCGACACGTTCGTCGCGTATTCGCGCGCGATCTATTCGACCGCGAGCGCGATCGTGACGCTCTACGAAGGCAATCAGGCGATGCAGCGGCGCGACGGCGCGGCGTCCGAACGCCTGCGCGTGATCCCCAACGGCATCGACTACGACCGCTACGCGGCCGTGCCGCGCGCCGACGCGGGGCGCAGGCCGACCGTGGCCTTGATCGGCCGCGTGGTGCCGATAAAGGATGTCAAAACCTTCGTCCGCGCGGTGGCCGTGCTGAAGCGCGAGGTGCCGGACGTCGAGGCGCTGGTGCTCGGGCCCGAAGACGAAGATCCCGCATACGCGGCCGAGTGCCGCGATCTCGTGCGCATCCTCGGCCTCGAAGGAACGCTGCGGTTCATGGGCCGGCAGAAGCTCGTCGACTGGCTCGGGCGCATCGACGCGCTCGCTCTGACCTCGGTTTCCGAGGCCCAGCCGCTCGTCATCCTCGAAGGCGGCGCTGCCGGCGTGCCGACCGTGGCGACCGACGTGGGTGCGTGCCGCGAGATGCTCGAAGGGCGCAGCGACGAGGCCGAAAGACTAGGTCCTGGCGGCGAGATCACGGGGCTTGCCGATCCGGCGGCCACGGGCAGAGCGCTTGCGCGCCTGCTGCGCGACAAAGCCTGGCACGCGCGCTGTGCTGCCGCGATCAGGCGGCGCGTCGAAATCTACTACAACAAAAAGACCATCGACGGCCTCTACCGGACGCTCTACGAAAACTGCCGCGACGCGCCGACGCAGGCCCTTTCGCGCCCCGGCGCGGGCAGCGAGGCGGCCTGATGGCGGGGATCGGCTTCTCGCTGCGCGATCTTGCCCGGCGCGACGACGTGCTCGGCACGCTGCGCGCCTTCATGCATGCGACGCTGGTGGCCGCAGGCCCTTGGCTCGTGACGATCCTGTGTCTGGGCGCACTGTCGATCGCGGCTGCCGATCTTGCGGCCGACCGCGAAGTGGCGGTTTTCCGCATCGTCGTGATCTACAATTTCGGCTTCTCGCTGACGCTGACGGGTCCGGTCGCGATCGTGGTGACGCGCTATCTCGCCGACAAGATCTACGTGCGGAACGTCAGCGAAGGGCCCGGGATGCTGCTGGGCGCGTTCGCCACAATGGCGGCCATCCAGCTGCCGTTCGCTGTCGGGCTCTACGGCTTCGCGATCGACGCCCCGCTCGAGGTGCGGCTGGCCGCGATCGCCAGCTACTTCGCGACCGGCGCTTTGTGGATCGCGGGCGTGTTCCTTTCCACGCTCAAGGATTTCCGCACCATCACGACCGCGTTTCTGGTCGGCATGGCGGCGGGATTGGCGGCCGGCTTGGCGCTCGGCCGCTACGGCGCTGCCGGGCTCTTGTCCGGTTTCACGATCGGGCTTTGCATCGTGCTGTACGCGCTCGTGGCGCGCATCTTCGCGGAGTATCCCTATCCCGTTCTCAATCCGCTCCGCTTCGCGAGCTATTTCAGGCGCTACTGGGATCTCGCGCTCACCGCCCTTGCCTACAACATGGCGATCTGGGTCGACAAATGGATCATGTGGCTCGAGCCCGGCCGCACGGTCGAAGCCGGCGTGCTCGTGTCCTATCCGCTCTACGACAGCGCCATGTTTCTCGCCTACATGACGATCCTGCCCGCGATGGCGCTGTTCGTGCTGATCGTCGAGACGTCGTTCTTCGAACGCTACATGGCGTTCTTCGCGCAGATCCGCGGCCACGGCACGTGGGCGCGCATCCGGGCCGCGCAACTCGATCTCATCGACACCGTGGGCGAAGGATTCCGCATCCTCGTGGTGCTGCAAGGCGCGATCACCTATCTGGCGATCCTGCTTGCGCCCTCGATCTTCGCCGCGCTCGGCGTGAGCTTCGCCGAGATGGGCATGTTCCGCCTCGGCGTGCTGGGCGCGCTTTTCCATGCGCTGCTGCTGTTCGTGCTGATCGTGTTCGCGTATTTCGATCTGCGCATGCTCGCCCTCAAAATCACGCTGTTCTTCCTCGCTTCGAACGCGGCCGGCACGGCGCTTGCGCTCCATGCGGGCTTCGCCTGGTACGGCTACGGCTATTTCGCCTCGGCCCTCGCGAGCTTCATGCTCGCCTACACGATCATGCTGCGAAAGCTCGCGAACCTCCCGTATCTTTCGTTCGTCGAATCCAATCCCTCGATCCGGCCGAAGAAGGCGGGCTGAGCCGTGGCGACGTATCTCGTGACCGGCGGGGCCGGCTTCATCGGTTCGCATCTGTGCGACGCATTGCTCGCCGCGGGCGATCGCGTGCGCGTGTTCGACGATCTTTCGACGGGCAAACGCGCCAATCTCGATGCGCGCGCCGAGTTCGTCGCGGGCGACGTCGGCGACGCCGCCGCGGTGGCCGCCGCGGCCGCCGGCGCCGACGGCATCGTGCATCTGGCGGCGGTCGCGTCGGTGCAGCGCAGCACCGAGGACTGGGCGGGCACGCACCGCACGAACCTCACCGGCGCGATCCACGCGTTCGACGCGGCGCGCAAGACGGGCGGCATTCCGGTCGTCTACGCGTCGTCGGCGGCGGTCTACGGCGACAACCCGAATTTGCCGCTCGCCGAAGACAGCGCGGCCAAACCGCTGTCGGCCTACGGGGCGGACAAACTGGGCTGCGAACTTCACGCGCATGTGGCCGGGCGCGTGCACGGCGTGCCGAGTGCGGGCTTCCGCTTCTTCAACGTGTTCGGCCCGCGCCAGGATCCGGCGAGCCCCTATTCGGGCGTGATCTCGATCTTCGCGGCGCGCGCGCAGAAGGGGCTGGCCTGCACGATCCAGGGCGACGGCGGCCAGGCGCGCGACTTCGTGTACGTGGCCGACGTAGTGGCCGCTTTGCGCAAGGGGCTCGAAGCGGCCGCGGTGTCGGCGCCCGTGTTCAACGTGGGCACGGGGGCCGCGACCAGCGTGCTCGATCTGGCCCGCCTGCTGCAGCGCCTCGCGCGCTCGAACGCCGATCCGGTCTTCGCGCCGCCGCGCGCGGGCGACATCCGCCTTTCGCTCAGCGACTGCGCGCGGCTGCGGGCTTTGGGCTGGGCGCCGCGCACGAGCCTCGAAGCGGGCCTCGAGGCGACCTTGGCGTGGCTGCGCGGCGCGTCCTAGAACGACGTCCAGCACAACTCGTGCTTGTTGTGGAACAGATGCCGCAGGCGGCTGCCCGGTATCGCCGCGAACCGGCGCGCGGTCTCGTGGTCGGTGGCGCTCTGGAATTTGAGCGTGCACACGATGCGGCGCGCGAGGCCCGATTCGCGCCAGCGCTGCACGAGTTCGAACAGCCGCGCCGGATAGCAGATCACGTCGCTGAACAGCCAGTCGACCGGGCCGATCTCGGCGGGATCGAGGCCGAAGGCGCTCGCCTGGCGCCATTCGATTCCGGGCAGGGCCAAAACGCCCGCGTCGAGCGGCGCCTTGTCGACCGCCAGCACGGCGGCGCCGCGCTTGGCGAGCACCCAGCTCCAGCCTCCGGGCGAAGCGCCGAGATCGGCGCAGCGCTGGCCGGGCTGCGGCATTTCGCCCGCCAAGGTGAGCGCCTCCCAGAGCTTCAGATAGGCCCGGCTCGGCGGGCCGCTGCGGTCCTCGACGAAGCGGCATTCGCCGTGGGCGAAGGCGCTGCTGCAGTCGGGGCTCGCGAGAAGCCGGTCGGGCGCCAGCAGCATCCAGGATCCCATCGGTGCGGCGGGCGGGACCGCGCCGAAGGCGAGCGGCTTGCCCGAAACTTTCGGCAGCCCGTCCTGGATGAGCGAAGCGCGCCGATGGTGCAGATGCGGCAGGCAAGCCCAGTTGCGCTGGAGGGCGCGCAGCGCCTTGACCCCGTCGCCGATCGAGGCGATCGCGATCTCGCGCGGATTGCGCCACACGTTCTGCGCCCACGCGACATCGCGCGCCGGCCCTTCGGCCACGAGCAGACGCCCGTATTCGGCGACGACGGCGCCGAGTTCTTCGCGCAGCGGTTCGACGAAGCCTTCGGGGGCCAGATATGCTGCGATCTGCGACATTTGCGGGCCGGACTATAGGCTCTCGGACGGCCCTCTTGCCAGCGCGCGGTGCGCCGCGCGACACTGGAATTCTCGTGCCGCGTCCCGTTCCTCCGCATGGTTTGGCCGACCGTTTGGCCGTCTGGCTGCCGGTGGCGCTTACACTCGCGACCCTGCTGCAAACGGCGGTCGGTTTCGCCCCGTTGCGCCCGCTTACCTTGCCGCTTCTGGCCGTTTGGCTCGCGGCCGTGGCTGCCCGCATGCGCGCGACCGAAAGGCTGTTCGCGCTGGCGGCTTTGGGATCGTGCGTGCCGGTCGTGCAGCTCGATCCGCACTGGCCGCAGACGCTGGGCACGGCCCTCGACCGCGCCACCGTCTTCGTGGCCTTGCTCACGGCCCTTGGCCTGCTGCGCGATGCCGCGCGCACTTCGGCTGCCGTTCGCCGCTGCGGCCAGTGGCTGATCGCCCAATCGCCGGGCCGGCGTTTTCTCGCGCTGGCGCTCGGCGGCCACGGCTTCGGCATCGCGCTCAATATGGGGGCGGTCACGCTGCTCGGCACGCTCGTGAACCGGGCCAACACGCTGCAGGCTGCGGGCGGCGATGCGGGCATCGTGGCGATCCGCGAGGAGCGCATGAACGCGGCCTTGCTGCAGGGTTTCTTCAGCATGCTCGTATGGTCGCCGATGGCGATTTCCGTGGCGTTTTCGCTGGCCATGGTGCCAGGCGTGAGCTGGTTCGACATGGGCCCGCCGGCGGCCGCACTCGCGGCGCTTTTCGTCGCGATCGGCTGGGCGGTCGATCGCGTCCGCTGGCCGCCCGCCAAACGGCGCGCCCCGCCGCGAACCGAGCCCGCACCGCCCGCGCGACATGCCGCGCCGATGCTGGCGATCGTGGCGGGCCTCGTGGCGAGCGTGCTGGCGCTCAAGGCCCTGAGCGGCATCGGCATGGTCGAAGCGATCGCGTGGGTCGCAGCGCTGTTCGCGCTATGCTGGCTGTGGTTGCAGTATGCGAGGCTGGGCGCCGGGCGCGCGACCGCCGCCTGGGCCGCCCGCCTCGGCCGCCATGTCGGGGCCTACGTGCCGGACATGCGCGGCGAGCAGGTGGTGCTGGGCGCCGCGAGCGCTTTGGGCGTCACGCTCGCCGTGCTGCTCAAAAGCTTCGGCGTGTCGGCGCTGCTCGACTCGCTCGCGTTGCCGGGCCCGGTGCTTGCCCTCGGGATCGCGCTCTTCATCATCGTGGGCTCGCAGTTCGGGATCGTGGCGCTGATCACGAGCGCCGTCGCGGGCGCCGCCGTGCTCGGCATGCAGGCTTCGCCGCTGTCCGCCCTCGGGCTCGTGCTGGCGATCCAGGTCGGCTGGGCTTTGTCGGCGACGCTGTCGCCCTATTCGGGCGGCTCGATGATTCTGGGCCGCATTCTGGGCCGCAACCCCGCCATCTTCGCGCGCTGGAATCTGCCGTGGGCGGCCGCGTGCCTCGCGGCCTACGGCGCGTTGCTGGCGGCGTTTTCCTGACCGGCCAGCACGGCGGCGATGTCGTCCCAGGCTTCCTGCGTCGCCGCCTGCAGCAAGGGGCCGACATGGCGGCGCACGTCGTAGGCGCTGCGGTCGTCCATGAAGGCGGAGATCCCGCCCATCTCGGCCACCGCCAAACAGCCGGCCGCATGGTCCCACGGCAAAGCGCGCGTGAAGGCGCCGAAGCCGATGCGCCCGCGCGCGAGGTCGAGATACACGGCCCCCGCGCAGCGTTCGTCCACGAAGCCTTCGAACCGGCCGCTTTCGACCGCGCGCTTGCGCAGCTTGTTGCCGTAGACGGCGCCTGCCGTGCCGCCGGCGAGCTTTGCCCGCGCGCCCCGGAACTGCGCGCCGCTCCCGCGCACCGCAACCAGAAGATCGCCCGTGAGTGGCTCGTAAATCCAGCCCGCCACGGGCTTGCCGCCGCGCGCCAACGCGACGATGGTGCAGAAGGGCCGCCGCCCTTGCGCGAAATTGCCCGTGCCGTCGAGCGGATCCACGATCCATACCGGCCCCGCCTCGGCGAGACGGTCGAGCACGTTCGCGTCCTTGGCGACGGCTTCTTCGCCGACCACGACGCTGCCGGGCAGAATGTCGGCAAGCGCGCGCTCGAGCAGCGCTTCGGCTTCGAGATCGGCCGCCGTCACGTAGTCGCTGGGGCCTTTGAGCGCGATTTCGTGCGCCGCCAACGCCTGGAAGCGCGGCACGATCGCGGTTGCCGCAATCTCGGCAATCCGCGCCGAGACTTGATCGATGGCAGCGGCGGCAAGCATGGCGTCGGGGGTACCCCAGCCCCGGCTCCAGGGCAAGGCCCAAGCACCTGAAATAGGTTACCAAACGCAACAAACAGCGACCGCAACCGGTTTAACCCGTTGATATTCCGAAGATGTAACCACGGCGACGATTCGAGGTTACATGTTGCAGGAACCGCTTTGGGGGCGGAATCCCGCTCGTCTTTCTTCACATTTCAAACAGCGCACGAAGCCGGATGCGTGCCCGGCGACGATGCTTGATTTGAGCATATATATTAGAACATATCAAGAATTATACTATTTTTCTGTTTAAAGAATAAGTACTATAACTGCCGCTCGGCGCCGTGCCCATTTATCGTTCAGTTGTCAGCCTTGAGCGCAGCTACGTACAAGTTTCTCCCTGGCTTCAGCAAAGACAACAAAATCGAGTTCGCTTAACCCCTCTTTAACTGATACCAGAATTGCCAACTATAGTAAACATAAGGTAGTTTTTCTGCCTTTCTGTGGAGGATAAATGGGGCGTCAAAGGCGCATCGTTGCAGGGGCAATTGCCTTTGGCGGCTTCCTGGTTCAGTTGATGAACCCCGAGCTTCCTTGGTGGATTGGCGCGCTGCTCCTTGTGGGATGTGCTGTTGTTGGCGGCATGGCAATGTTCCCTGAGGAGGTCAGGTCACTTGGGCGGCGCCACCCGAAGCTGGCCCCGCACGTTGATCGGGCCATTACTTGGCTCTGTGTAGATGGCAACGAAAAAACGATTCCTGCGGGGGATGCCATAAGAGCGCTGATGGATGCGAGCTCTCATTCGGCGGAAGCGACAGAATCGAGAATTAGGGATCAGGCGAGCATTGGGAAAATTCGAGCGTGGGGAAAGCAAATACCAGCTGACGCAATACCGCTGCATCTTCCGTCTCTAGAGCCAATCAAAGCAGAAACGTGGCTCTACGCACAAATAGACCTGAACTCAATAGGCGGTCCCCTTCCCAGCAACCGCATGCGATATCTGCAAACACACGCCAACAATCTTGGTCCGCTATATCAAGCGGTTCGCTTCAATAAAGCGGAAATTGAAATCTTTTGCCTTGCCGAGAGGCTTCGGCGATAAATGTGGAATATCAAGTTTCACTGACGTCACCTCGTTTGCGTGAAGCGTTGCCCGTTTAAGTTGCTTCAGCGTTCTAGGCTGCGGGGACACGATGTTTGCCGGGGCAACTCCTATCGACGTCATCGCGCGAGTACCCCGCGTGCCGCCTTAGGCCGCACCGCACGCGGCGAGTGCGCAGGCGTTTGCGTCGGTTTCGATCTGGATCGTGGCGTGCGCGATCGAAAAACGCGCGCGCAACTGCGCGCAGATCGCGCCCAAAAACGCGTCGCCGGGCGGGCCTGCGGGCATCACCAGATGCGCCGACAAAGCGGTCTGGTCGGTGCCGAGCGCCCAGATGTGCAGATCGTGCAGGCCCGCAACGCCGGGCTGGCTTGCCAGAAACGCGCGCACCTCTTTGGCGTCCACGCCCGCAGGGACCGCCGCCAGCGACAGCGCCACGCTTTCGCGCAGCAAGCCCAAGGTACCCCAAACGATGGCCGCACAAACCGCAAGCCCGACGGCCCCGTCGATCCACGTCCAGCCCGTCAGCAACATGCCGAGGCCGGACAGCACGACGCCCGCCGAAATCGCGGCGTCGGCCAGCATGTGCAGGTACGCACCCCTTATGTTGAGATCGCGTTCGCGCCCGCGTGCGAACAGCCATGCCGTGGCGCCGTTGATCGCGATGCCGACGGCCGCAACCGCCATTACCGTGGGGGCGGCGATTTCCACGCCCGACGGATCGGCAAGGCGCAGCACCGCTTCCCAGGCAATGGCGCCGACGGCCACCAGCAGGAAAGCCGCATTGAACAAGGCGGCGAGGATCGAGCTTGCGCGAAAGCCGTAGGTGAAACGCGCGGACGGCCGGCGCCGTGCCAGCACGGTCGCAAGCCACGCCACGCACAGCCCCAATACGTCGGAAAGATTGTGGCCCGCATCGGCCAGCAGCGCCATCGAGTTGGCGACGATGCCGTAGCCGGCCTCGACGATCACAAAGCCGAGATTGAGCGCGATGCCGATCGCGAAGGCGCGGCCGAAGGTGGCGGGCAGATGGACATGCCCGTGCGCATGTGCGTGCCTATGCGCGTGGTCGTGGTCATGGCCATGGTGGTCGTGGTCATGGCCGTGATCCTTTGCGGCCATGCGTGCTACTCGACGCGGAAGGTTTTCTGGCGCGCGGTCTGGCCGAATTCGTCGATGAGCGCGCGCGCCATCGAGCCGTAAGCGCTGGTCTCGTCGCCGGGTGCCCCCAGCAGCGTGGCCGTGCCCTGCCACAGCCTTGTGCCGCGCGCATCGTCGAGCGAGATCACCATCGTGTACTGCACCGAGCCCGAGCTGCCGAGTTCCGCGCGGCGCGGATTGACGAGGCTGTCTTCGGAATTGGAATAGAGGTTGAGACGCAGGCGCGCGTCGTTGCGGTCGGCCGTGAAACTGCCGATGCCCTGCGGCGGTCCGGGGCGCCCGACTTGGCGCACCTCGATTTCGAAGCTCAGCGTCAGGTCCGCGTTCTTGTCGTCGATGCGCTTGCCCTTGCGCTCGACCGCGCGCTCGATCTGCGTCTGCAGGCGGCGGTTCTCGTGCGTGTCGTCGTAGGGGCGCACGCGCACCGATCCGGCGGCGGGCACGTCGCGATAGGCTTGCGCGTTGAGGCGGCCGGGTGCGCGCAGATCGGGGGTTTCGCCGGGCGCTTGCGAAGATTGTGCGGCGGCGGGTTGCGCGCACGCGGGCGCGGCGCCGGCGACTGCTGACAGCAGGACGAGAAGGGGCAAGATCGGGCGCATCGGCTTTTTCCGGACTGACATTCGACTCCGCAACGGCCCCAATCTAGCCTTTGTCGGGGCGCGCGCGCGGGCTTTTTCGCGGGCGGCTATCTCGCGTGCGCCAAGCGGGCGGGCGAGAAGTCGGGCCAGGCAAAGCCGGCCGCGGCGAGGTCGGCGGGCAGTTCTTCGCCGCGCACGCCCGCCGCGACGATGCGCCCCGTGGCCGGGCTCGTCATGATGCCGTAGCCGCCCAAGGCGGCCGCCCAATGGAAACCGGGGAGCGTCGGATCGGGGCCGAGCACCGGCCGACGGTCGGAAACGAAGCAGCGCAAGCCCGCCCATTTGCGCTTGACCGACGCGACGCGCAGCCGTGTGGCCGCTTCGAGCCGCGCGATGCAGGTCGCGACGTCGATTTCTTCGGGCTGCGCGTCGCACGGCGCGGACGGCGTTTCGTCGGCGGGCGAGGCGAGCAGCAGGCCCGCATCGGGCTTGAAATAGAATTCCTCGTCGATCTCGCAGACCATCGGCCAGGCCTGCGTCGCGCCCGCGTCGGCGGGCGGCGCGAACACGAGGGCCGTGCGCCGACGCGGCTCGATTCCGATGGATGCGGCCCCCGCAAGCTTTCCGATTTCGTCGGCCCAGGCGCCGGCCGCGTTGACGATGTGGGCGGCTTCGAATTCGCCTGCGGCGGTGGCGATGCGCCAGGTCGATCCGGCGCGCGCGAGGCCGCTTGCGGCCGCATTGCAGACGAGCGTGCCGCCGACGGCCGCGAATTTGCGCAGATAGCCGCGATGGATCGCGGCCACATCCATGTCCATCGCCCCTTTTTCGTAGAGCGCGCGGTCGAGCCAATCGGCATCGAGGGCGGGGCACAAGGCGATCGCCTCGTGCCGCGCGATTTCGACGACCGTGCCCGGCAGCGCGTCGACGAGCGCTTTGTCGATCGAAGGGCGGCGTTCGGCGGCGGCGGCGAACACGACGCCGCGGGGCCTGAGCAGCGGATAGTCCGAAAAGCCCGGCGGCGGATCGGCGAGGAAGGGGCGGCTTGCGTTGGCAAGCTTGCGGATGGCGGCAGGCCCGTAGGCTTCCTCGAACACGGCGGCCGAGCGCCCGGTCGTGTGGTAGCCGGGCTGGCTTTCGCCTTCGAGCAGCATCACGCGATGCGTGGCGGCGAGCGCCATCGCGACCGACGCGCCGACGATGCCCGCGCCGACGACCGCGACGTCGAACTCTCGCGCCACGCCTATTCGGCGGCGTGCGGCGTGGGGTGGGCGCCCTTGTACGAGCGTTCCTGCTGCGCCAGGCGCAGCGCGATCGCGCCCGCGGGCTTGGTGAAGCGCGCCAGCAGCAGATAGAGGCACGGGATCACGAAGCTCGTCAGCACGGTCGCGAAGGATACCCCGCCGATGATGACCCAGCCGATCGCCTCGCGGCTTTCGGCACCCGCCCCGTGCGCGTCGGCGAGCGGGATCGCCCCGCACACCGTGGCGATCGAGGTCATCAGGATGGGCCTTAGGCGCGCGACCGACGCTTCGAGCACGGCCGAGCGCACGTCGGCCCCTTCGTCGCGCAGCTGGTTGGCGAACTCGACGATCAGAATCCCGTTCTTGGCCATGAGTCCGATCAGCAGAATCATGCCGATCTGGCTGTAGACGTTGAGCGAGATGCCGGTGAAGTAGAGGGCACCCAGGCCGCCCGTCAGCGCCAGCGGCACGGCCAGCATGATGATGAGCGGATGGATCCAGCTTTCGAACTGCGCCGCGAGCACCAGGAACACGACGAGCAGGGCCAAGCCGAAGGTGAAGTACATCGACGAAGCCGATTCCTTGAATTCGCGGCTCTGGCCCAGATAGCCGATGCGCACTTCCGGCGGCAGCACTTCGCGCGCGAAGCTCTCCATCAAACCCAGCGCCTCGCCGAGCGTGAAGCCGGGTGCGAGCGACGCCGAGATCGTGATCGCGCGCAGACGGTCGAGGCGGTTGAGTTCGGCGGGCCCGGCCGCTTCGGCGAGCGTCACCAGCGTCGAGAGCGGGATCAGCTGCTGCGTGGTGCCCGAGCGCACGAACACGCTCGCAAGGTCGCGCGGCGTGGCGCGGTCTTCGAGCCGCGCCTGCAGGATCACGTTGTACTCCTCGCCGCGGTCGACGTAGGTCGACACGGATCGCGCGCCGAACATGGTCTCGAGCGTGCGGCCGATCGTCTCGATCGACACGCCGATGTCGGCCGCGCGCGCGCGGTCGATGCGCACGCGCAGCTCGGGCTTGGTTTCGCGGTAGTTGGAATCGACGTTGAGGAAGCGCGGATCCTGGGCGGCGCGCTGCATCAGCAGATCGCGCCAGCCGCGCAGCGTTTCGTAGTCCGAACCGCCAAGCACGAACTGCACGGGCGGCTGGAAGCCGCGCTGGCCCAGCGACGGCGGGTTGATCGCGAAGGCGCGCACGCCCGGCAGGTTGGCGATGCGCGGGAATATCTCGCGCACGATCTGCTGCTGGGTGATTTCCGCGCCGGGCGGCGGCGGGGCGCCGGTTTCGGAGCCCGGATAGCGCTGGCCCCACGGCTTCAGGCGCAAGAAAAGAAGTCCCGAATTGACCGGGGCCGGGCGCTGGAAGCCGGGCGCGATGTTGCCCATGATCACGGCGGCGTGGCCCTTCTCGATGTAGGGCTGCAGGATGTTCTCGATCTGCCGCACGGCTTCGGAGGTGTAGGCGAAGGACGCGCCCTCGGGTGCCGTCACCGGGATCACGACGTTGCCGCGGTCTTCGGTCGGCGTGAACTCCTTGGGCAGAATGGCCCAGAAGCCGTAGGCGGCCGCGCACAGCGCGAAGCCCACGGCGAGGACCAGCACGGGTGCGCGCAGCGAGCGCTCGAGCAGCCAGCGATAGCCGTTGTTCATGCCCACGAAGACCTTCTCGGTCGCCGTGTAGAACTTGCTTTCGCCCGCGTGCGCAACGAGCAGCTTCGAGCACATCATCGGCGACAGCGTGAGCGCCACGAGGCCGGAGAACAGCACGGCGGCGGCGAGCGAAATGCCGAATTCCGTGAACAGGCGGCCCGTATTGCCCTCCATGAAGGAGAGCGGCAGGAACACCGCCACCAGCGTGAGCGTGGTCGCGATGACCGCGAACGAAATCTGGCGCGCACCGCGCACGGCGGCGAGCAGCACGGGCTCGCCCTTTTCGATCCGCGCATGGATGTTTTCGAGCACGACGATCGCGTCGTCCACGACGATGCCGATCGCGAGCACGAAGGCGAGCAGCGTGAGCACGTTGAGCGAGAAGCCCAGCGCCCCCAGCACGATGAACGAGCCCACGATCGACACCGGTATGGCGACCGCGGGAATGATCGTGGCGCGCCAAGAGCGCAGGAACACGAAGATGACCGCGACGACCAGCAGAATGCCGATGCCGAACGCGTGGTAGACCTCGAAGATCGACTGTTCGATGAAAACGGACTCGTCGTAGCCGATCAGCACGTTGATGCCTTCGGGGAAGCTCTCCCGCAGGCGATCCATCTCTTCCTTGACGCCTTTGGCGACCGACAGCGTGTTGCCGGTCGACTGGCGAAGAATGCCGAGGCCGACGGCGGTGTTGCCGTTGGCGCGCAGGCCCGAGCGTTCGTCTTCGGCACCCACTTCGACGCGCGCGACCTCGCCCAGGCGGATCTGGTAGCCCTGGCGCGTGGCGACGATGACGTTGTTGAACTGCTCCACGTTCGACAGGCGCGAGTCCGTCTTCACGGTGAGTTCGCGCTGCGTCGATTCGATGCGGCCCGACGGCAGTTCGACGTTCTGGCGCTTGATCGCGGTTTCGACGTCGTCGACCGTGAGGCCGCGCGCGGCGAGCGCCTGGCGGTCGAGCCACACGCGCATCGAGAAGCGCCGCTCGCCCGAAATGTTGACCTGGGCGACGCCGGGCACGATCGAAAGCCGGTCGACGAGATTGCGCCGCGCGAAATCGGTGAGTTCGAGCTGGTTGTAGCGTTCCGAATAGAGCGTGAACCACACGATCGCGCGCTGGTCGCCGTCGACCTTTGCGATGATCGGGTCGTCCACGCCTTCGGGCAGGCGCGCGCGCACGCGCGCGACGCGGTCGCGCACGTCGGCCGAAGCGGCGTCGATGTCGCGGCCGAGGCGGAATTCGATCGTGACCGACGAGCGCTCTTCGCGGCTCTGCGAGGTGATGGATTTGACGCCCTCGATGCCCGCGACCGCCGCCTCGATGATTTCGGTCACGCGCGTTTCGACGACCTGGTTGGCCGCGCCCTTGTAGACCGTGGTGACCGACACGATCGGCGGATCGATCGCCGGATACTCGCGCACGGGCAGCCGGAAAAAGGCCGCGACGCCCAGCACCACGATCAGCAGGCTGATGACCGTCGCGAAGACGGGGCGTTTGATCGAAACGTCGGAGAGAAGCATGTTTTTCCGCTCGGCTTCTTTGGGGGGCGGGAAGGCGGCTGCGAGGAAAACTCAGGACGCGGGCGGCGCGAACGGCCGCGCGTTGACGGGCAGGTTCGGGCGCACGCGCTGCAGGCCGCGCACGATCACGGAATCGTCCGCGCCGACGCCGCTCAGCACCTCGACCTCGCCCTGCATGCGCATGCCGAGCTTGATCTCGCGGCGCTGCGCGCGCCCGTCGGCGACCACGAACACGAACTGGCGCACGCCCTCGGCCACGAGCGCGTCTTCGGGCACCACGAGCGCGTTTTCGCGCGCGGCGACCGACAGCGAGATCGTCAGGAACATGCCGGGCTTCAGCAGCCCGTCGGCGTTGTCGAACGACGCGTTGAGGCGCACCGCGCGCGTGGCGGGATCGATGCGCGTGTCGATGGCGCTGACTTCGCCCTTGAATTCGCGGCCCGGGAAGGCGGGCGTGAGGCCGGCCGCCGGCAGGCCCACGCGCAGCTGCCCCAGGAACTGCTCGGGCACCGAGAACTCGATCTTGATGACGCGCACGTCGTCGAGCGTGGTGATGGGCGTGCCCGCCTGCAGGAGCGCCCCGAGGCTGACCTGGCGCAAGCCCACGCGGCCCTCGAACGGCGCCGTGATTCGGAAATCGTCGAAGCGCGCATCGGCCGCGCGCAGGCGCGACTCGTTCTGGCGCACGCGCCCCTCGGCGGCGCGCAGCTGGCTTTCGAGCTGGTCGACGCGCGCCTCGGGCGCGTTGCCCGACGCGCGCAGCGCGCGCGTGCGGTCGAGCTGCTGGCGGATCTCGTCGGCGGCGGCGCGCGCCTGCGAGATTTCGGCGCGCACGGCCTCGGTGTCGGCCGCCCGTTCGCGGCTTTCGAGTTCGATCAGCACGGCACCGGCCCGCACCGTCTGGCCTTCCTGGAAATTGATGCGCGCGATGTTGCCGGTTTGCTTGGCGGCCACGACCACGGATTCGTTGGCGCGTGCGGTCCCCACCGCTTCGACCTTTTCGACGACCAACTGGCGCTTGGGTTTCACGAATTCGACGCCGACCGCCGGGGCTTGCGGCCGGGCAGCCGGCGCTGCCGCGACCGCTTGGCCGCTCATGTTCTGATAATAATACCAACCACCCGCGCCGGCCGCGCCGAGAACCGCGATGATCGCGAGCTGTGTAATGACGCGCATTTTATCGCTGCCTTATCTGCGGACGGACCTGGATACCACCGGCATTTGCTCGAATGCGGAAAAACCTAGCAATCCCCACGCCAAGCGCTGCGGCATTCGCCCGTCGTCGATGCCGCCCGAAAACCATGTAATGCGTCGCGCGACCGAAAAAAAGGCTGTTTCGGTAACAGGACGAAATAGATTAGATAAGATAATGTGAAATGATGAAAGAGTCGCTTGCCCATCGTCGCTTTGCGCCCGGCCATGTTTTGTTCGAAGCCGGCGATACTCCCGACGCGGCCTACATCGTCGAGAAGGGCTGGGTCGAGATTTTCGTGCGCGGTGCCGACGGCATCCAACGCCTGACGCTGCTGGGACCGGGCGAAATCTTCGGCGAGATGGCGCTCATCGACGATTCGCCGCGCTCGGCGGGCGCGCGCGCGCTCGAGGAGGTCGATTGCGTGCTGGTCGATCGCGTGCAGATTCTGCGCGAAATCGACCGCGCGACGCCGCTGATGCAGCTGCTGCTGCGTACGCTGATTTTCCGCCTGCGCACGGCGACCGCGGGGTCGCAAGTCTGGGCGAAGGACCTTGTCCCCGACGTGGCGGCGCAGGCGGTCGCGCACATCAAGAGCGAGCACGAGGTGCGCCGGGCGCTCAAAGAAGGCGAGATCGCCGCGTATCTGCAGCCCATCGTGCGGCTCGACGACGGCGTGCCGATCGGCTTCGAGGCGTTGGTGCGCTGGCACCATCCGCGCCGCGGCGTGCTGGGCCCGGACGCCTTGCTGCCGGCCGTGGCGCATGCGGGCCTTTCCGAAACGCTCGATCTGCTGGTGGTGCGCGAGGCGGCGCGCATGGTGGCGGCGCTCAATCGGCGGCTTACCCTTGCGGGGCGTCGGCCGGTGTTCGTCGCCGCCAATTTCGGCGCGGCGCATTTCGCCGATCTGCGCCTTGCAGCACAGCTTGCCGAAATCCTCGAAGACGCGCAGCTGCCCGCCGAGCGTTTCAAGGTCGAGATCACCGAAACCACGCTGATCTCCAATCCCAACGCCGCCGAGGCCTTGGCGCAGCTGCGCGGCCGCGGCATGTCGATCAGCCTCGACGATTTCGGCACCGGCTATTCGGGCCTTTCCTATCTGTCGAAATTCCCCATCGACTATCTGAAGATCGACGGCAGTTTCGTGGCGGCCGCCCTCGACGTGCGCAAGACCGCCGACATTCTGCGCGCGATGCTGGCCCTGGGCGCGCAGCTCGAAATCGACGCGATCGCCGAGGGCATCGAAAACGAAGCGCAGGCGACCCTGCTGCGTTCGATGGGCTGCCGCTACGGCCAAGGCTATCTCTACGGCCGTCCGGCCCCCGCCGAACAAGCCTGCGCCGCCCTGTTCGACCGCAGCTGAACGCCGCTGCCGCGCGATTGTCGCGAAACAATTGAGTCCGAAGGGGTTCTTTTGTTTGGGGTCGAGTTCGACTATCTCTTTTCGCATGGTCGAAAACGCAGCCCGCGACGAGACGTCTTCGTTCACGCCTGCCGAATGCGCGCAATTCGCCGCCGACGGCTACGCGATCGTGCGCGGGCTCGCCTCGAGCGACCTGTGCGCGCGCATTCGCGAAGCCGGCGCCCGCGATCTTGCCGCGGCAAAAGCGCCGCTCGAATACGAAGCGAGCGTGGGCTATCCGGGCGCGCCCGCCTCGTTCGAGGCGGCCGGCGGACGCACGGTGCGCCGCCTGCTCGGCGCGGTCGACCGCGACGCTTCGATGCGCGAATGGGCCTGCGGGGCGGCCGCGACCGCGCGCATGGCCGAGCTTCTGGGCGGCCGCCCGGTGCTGTCGCGCGCCCACCACAACTGCCTGATGACCAAACATCCGGATTTCGGCAGCCAGACCAACTGGCATCGCGACATCCGCTACTGGTCGTTCGCGCGCCCCGAACTCGTGTCGCTGTGGCTCGCTTTGGGGTCCGAGCGGCCGGAGAACGGCGGGCTGTTCGTGCTGCCGGGCACGCATGCCGCCGAGATCGAGCCCGCGCGCTACGACGCCGCCAAATTTCTGCGCCCCGACCTTGCCGCCAACCAGGCGCTCGTCGCGACCAAGCGTGCGGTCGAACTCGAGGTGGGCGACGCGCTGTTCTTCCACAGCCGTCTCTTCCATGCCGCCGGGCGCAACGCGTCGAGCGCCGTCAAATTCTCGCTCGTCTTCACCTACCGCGCGGCCGACAATCCGCCGGTTGCGGGCACGCGCTCGGCCGCGAGCCCCGAGATTTTCCTGTGACGCTGCCCCTTGCCCTGACGATGGGCGAGCCCGCCGGGATCGGCGGCGAGCTCGGCTTGCGCGCCTGGCTCGCGTTGCGCGGCGGCGGTCCCGTCTTCGTGGCGCTCGACGATCCGGTGCGGCTTGCGGGCCTTGCCGAAGCGCTGGGCCTCGACGTGCCGGTCGAAACGGTCGCGTCGGCCGCCGATGCGGCACGCGTGTTCGCGCGCGCGCTGCCGGTGCTGCCCGTCGCGCTAGCGCGGCCCGCGCGCGCGGGCCATCCCGACGCGGCCAATGCGGCGTCGACGATCGCGTCGATCGACCGGGCGGTCGCGTTGGCGTTGGACGGCGAGGTCGGCGGCATCGTGACCAATCCGATCCAGAAATCCAATCTCTACGACGCCGGCTTCGCCTATCCGGGCCACACCGAATATCTGGCGGCCAAAGCGGGCGGCGTTGCCGTCGCGATGCTGCTCGCATGCCCGCAATTGCGCGTCGTGCCGGTGACGATCCATCTCGCTTTGCGCGCCGCCATCGCGGCGCTGACGACGGACGCTATCGTTGCGACCGCGACGCTGGTCGCAAAAGGATTGCAGAGCGATTTCGGCATCGCACGGCCGCGCCTGGCGCTCGCGGGCCTCAATCCGCATGCGGGCGAGGCAGGCAGCATGGGCTCGGAGGATTCCGATATCGTGGCGCCGGCCGTGGCGACGCTGCGCGCGCGCGGCTTCGACGCGGTCGGCCCGTTGCCGCCGGACACGATGTTCGGGCCCCGCGCGCGCGAAGGCTACGACGTCGCGATCTGCATGTACCACGACCAGGCGCTGATCCCGTTGAAGACGCTCGACGTCGACGGCGGCGTCAACGTCACGCTGGGGCTGCCCTTCGTGCGCACCTCGCCCGACCATGGCACGGCCCTCGACATCGCGGGCAAGGGCGTCGCACATCCGGGCAGTCTGGTGGCGGCGTTGCGGCTTGCAAACGATCTGGCGACGAGACGCGCGACAGGAGCACGGAACCGATGAAAAAACTGCGTCTGGGCTTCAATTGCGACCATGTGGCCACGTTGCGCAACGCGCGCGGCGGCCTCTATCCCGATCCGGTCGCGGCCGCCAAACAGGCGATCGCCGCCGGGGCCGACGGCATCACGGCGCATTTGCGCGAAGACCGCCGCCACATCCGCGACGCCGACATGCGCCGGTTGCGCGCCGAAATCGCGGCGCCGCTCAATTTCGAGATGGCGGCGACGGCCGAGATGCTGTCGCTCGCCTGCGAGCTCAAGCCGCACGCGAGCTGCCTCGTGCCGGAAAAGCGCACCGAGGTCACGACCGAGGGCGGACTCGACGTTGCGGGCCATCTGGGCGAGCTCGGGCCCTACGTCGCGAAACTCAAGGCCGCAGGCATTCGCGTGTCGATGTTCATCGATCCCGACGAAGCGCAGCTCGACGCTTCCGTGGCCGCTGGGGCTCCGGTCGTGGAGCTGCACACGGGCGCTTACGCGCACGCGCACAGCGAGGCCTCGGTCGCGCGCGAGCTTGCGCGCCTGCAAAAAGCCGCCGCCCACGCCGCCACAATCGGCCTCGAATGCCACGCAGGCCACGGTCTTACCTTCGACAATGTCGGCCCCGTCGCCGCGATCCCGGAGCTGGTCGAGCTCAATATCGGCCATTTCCTTGTCGGTGCGGCCGTCTTCGAAGGCCTCGACGTCGCGATCGCCAGAATGCGCGGCTTGATGGACGGCGCGCGCGCGAGGGCGCGCCGATGACTGAAGCGCCGATGCCTTTTCTCGGCCAGGTCGCCGCACTCGAGGTGCGTACCCAATATGGCGTCGATGTCGCCGTCGAAGATGATTTGCGTTCGATCATGAGCTTTGTGCTGCTCGAACGCGAGGCGTGGTTCGAGGACGAGGTGGCGTTTCTGCAGCACTCACTGGCCGAGGGCGCGCACATCGTCGATGTCGGTGCCAATGTCGGCGTCTACGCTGCGGCCCTCGCGCATGCGGTGGGAGCGCGTGGCCGTGTCGTTGCGGTCGAGCCACATCCGGTGGCTGGCGCCCTGCTGGAACGCAATGCCGCTGTGGCACGCCGGGCGCCGATCCATGTCGACCGGCGCGCGGTTGCCGCCGACGCAGGATGCCAGTCGTTCCGCTTCGGCGCGAGTAGCGAATTGTCGGGTCTCGTCGCCGAAGGCGGCGACATCAGGGTCGAAACTGTCCCACTCGACGTGTTGATCGGCGGTCTGGCCTGGCCGCGGCTCGATTTTGTCAAGATCGACGTCGAGGGCGCGGAGGAGTCCGTGCTTTCCGGCGCGTCGCGCACGCTCGCTGTTGCCGACCCGGTGGTGATGCTGGAGGTCAACAACTGCGGCATCTACGATTTCGCGCCGCTGGCGACGCTTGCAGAGCACGGCTATGCGCCCTATCGGCTGGTGCCGGGGCTCGACATGTTGGCGCCGCTGCCGAAGTCGAATGATCTCGTGTCGCTCAACGCGTTCGCCGTCAAGCCGACGCGCGCGGCGGAACTCGAAGCGCGGGGATTTCTTTCAATCCGCGCGCCCGACGCGGCGGACGCGCAAGCGGCGCCGCAGTCCGAGATTGACGACGGCTTTCTCGCCTATGTCGAGGCGCTGGCGCCCTTCCGTCGGAACGCGGCTCTCGCGCGGCGTTGGCGCGAGGCTTTCGCGGCCGCCGCCGCGCGCGACTATCTCGGCGGCTGCGCCGATTTAGTCGCGGCGCGCAACCGCGCGCTTGCGCCAGCCGTACGCGCGGGCCTGCTAGAGCGCGCCCGGAAAAGGCTCGTGGCGGCCGCCCGCGCGCGGCCGTCGTCCGCGCGCGCCACGAGCCTGCTCAGCTGCATGCTAGCGCTAGGCAACCAAGCTGCGCTGCGCTCGATGGGGCAGTCGCTCCTCGATGCCGCGACGGGGCCCGCCGATTTTACACCCGACGAGCCGCTCGTGGTTCCTTTCGCGCGGTTCGAAAACCACTGCAACGACGGCGATGCGGCCAGGTGGCTCAAGGCGGTCGCGTTCACCTTCTGCCTCGAGCACTACGGCTACACGACTAAATTCATGCCCGAGGCGACGCTGCAGCTGGCTGCGGAGATCGCCGGTATCGGCTACGCCTCGGCAGCCAGCGAACGGCGCCGCCAGCTGTGCGAGATGGTTCTTGGCCGCCTGGCCGGCCCCGTCGCCTCGCCGCTGTTCGACGCGGCCGACGATGCATTTCTCAATCGTGAATTGTGGCGTCACGCGCTCGCGGCACGCCGGTAGCGCACGATTGGCAATTGCCCGCCGATGCGCCACACTGGGCGCAAATCGGGGGGAAACATGGCCACACAGCTCATCACGCATCCGGCGTGTCTGGACCACGATCCGGGCAACCACCATCCCGAGAATCCGCGCAGGCTGGCGGCCGTTCTGGCTGCTCTCGACGATGCGCGCTTCAAGGGCCTCGAGCGCGTCGCGGCCCCCCGGGCCAGCGACGACGCCTTGTGCCTCGTGCATCCGCGCGCTTTCGTCGAGGCCGTGCTCGGCGCCATACCGCCGATGGGCCGCCACCAGATCGACGGCGACACGATCGTCTCGCCGGGCTCCGAGGACGCGGCCTTGCGCGCGGCGGGGGCCGTGATCGCGGGCGTGGACGCCGTGTGCGCGGGCCGGGCACGCAACGCCTTTGCCGCCGTGCGCCCGCCCGGCCACCATGCGGAGGCAGCCCAGGCGATGGGCTTCTGCATGTTCAACAACGTCGCCGTCGGCGCCTTGCACGCGCGCGCCAAGCACGGGCTGCGGCGCGTGGCCGTGGTCGATTTCGACGTGCATCACGGCAACGGCACGCAGCACATGTTCGAAAACGACGCCGATCTCTTCTACGCCTCGAGCCACGAATGGCCCCTCTATCCGGGCACGGGGTCGGGCGACGAGACAGGGCGGTTCGGCAACATCGTGAACGCGCCCTTGCCCGGCGGCTCGGAGGGGTTTGCCTTCCGTCGCGCGTTCGAAACGAAAATCCTGCCGGCCCTCGACGCGTTCGCGCCCGAGCTTGTGATGGTCTCGGCCGGGTTCGACGCGCACGAGGAAGACCCGCTCGCAAGCTTGCGCCTGCACGAAAGCGACTTTGCCTGGGTCACGCGCGCATTGATGGACGTGGCCGACCGGCACGCCAAGGGTCGCGTCGTTTCGGCATTGGAGGGCGGATACGATCTCGATGCGCTCGGCCGCTCGGCGGCGGCGCATGTCGAAGCCTTGATGGCCGCTTGAGGTCGTTAGAATAAGTACGCGACCGCTTTAGAAGAACTGTCTGGCGGCTGGACCAGACCCCCTGTACGCGTGTGGCCCCCAATCGAACCTTCGAGGGTTGCCATGGCCGTTTCTTCGCGTCGCGTGTTTCTGGGCGGCGTTGCCGCCGCCGCACTTGCCGCACCGGCCCTCGCTGTGCGGTCGGCGCGCGCGCAAAGCGGGCGCACGTTGCTGCGCGCCGGCTTCATCCCGGTCGTGGGCTCGGCCCAGCTCTTCGTGATCGACCAGGAAGGCTGGGCCAATGCGGCCGGCATCGACCTCAAACTGTCGCAGTTCGATTCCGGCCCCAACATGATCCAGGCGCTGGCCTCGGGCACGCTCGACGCCTATTGGGCGGGCGTTGGGCCGCTCGGCGTGGCGCGCGAGCGCGGGCTCGACATTCGCGTGGTGATCGCGACCGCGACCGAAGAGCTTGCCTTCGTGGCGGGCGGCCGGTTGCAGACCTTCTTCGCGTCCGGCGCACAACCTGCCGACGCGTTCAAGCGTTTCTTCGAGGCCAACAAGCGGCCCGCACGCCTGGCAACCCAGCCCGCCGGGTCGGTGCCCAACAGCATCCTGCAGTATTGGCTGTGGGAAGTGGGTAAAGTCGAAAAGGCGCATGTCGAAATCGTCGCGATGGGCATCGACGCCACGCAGCAGGCGGTGCTCGCCCAAGCGGTGGACGGCGCGACGGTGCGCGAGCCCGCACTCACGATCATTCTCGACCGCGCGCGCGACGCGCGCCTCGTGGCGTCCGGCGGCCAGATGTTCCCCGACCAGCCTGGCGGGGTCTTCGCGCTGACGGGCGAATTCGTCAAGCGCGCGCCCGCTGCGAGCCAGAAGCTCGTGGAACTTGCCGTGCGCGCGACCAAGCTGCTGCGCGAAGATCCCGACCGGGCGGCACCGCACGTTCTGAACGCGCTCGGGCGCGGCATCGTCGATCTCGACACGATGAAGCGCGCTTTGCGCTCGCCGGGTGCCAAATTCGCCGACAATCCCGAGACGATCGTCGCGGCGACGTCGAAGCTGCAGGATTTCCAGGTCAAGATCGGCGCCTTGCAGCGTGCCGCTTCGCTCGACGGGCTGTTCGACGCGAGCTTCTACCGCCGCGCCGTCGCCGCCCAAGGTTGACGATGCCCGACGCTTCCGGCCTGCCGCCCCGGCAACCGCCGGCATTGCGCACGGCGCGCGTGCGCGACCGGCTGTGGCCGTTCCCGGCGCCCGTGTGGGGCATGCTTGGCCTTGCGGTGCTGCTTTCGATCTGGGAGGCCGTGCCGCGCTTGGGCCTCGTGCCGATCATGCTGCTGCCGCCGCCGAGCGCGATCCCGGCGGCGTTTTGGGGCGACGTCGCGAGCGGAGAATGGCAGCGCGCGATCTTCGCGAGCCTCGGCCACTACACGATGGGCCTTGCGATCGGCTCGATCGGGGGCATCGTGCTGGGCGTCGCGGCCGGGGCATCGGCGCGCACGGATGCGGCCCTTGCCTACGTGGTGCGCATCCTGCGCCCGATCCCCGGGCTCGCGTGGGTCCCGTTCGCGATCATCTGGTTCGGCGTCAGCACGGGTGCCGCCACGTTCATCGTCGCGGTCGGCGTGTTCTGGATCAATTTTTTCGCGGCACTCAGCGCGGTGCAGGCGGTTGACCGCGATCTGGTCGAAGTCGCCGACGCGTTCGGCCACGGCGGCTTCTTCGGCCGCTTGTTCAAGGTGATCTTGCCCGCCGCTTCGCCCGCCATTCTGGGCGGCTTGCGCACCGGGCTTGGCCAGGCCTGGATGGCCGTGGTGGCGGCCGAACTGTTCGGGGTACCCGGTTTGGGCCAGCGCATGATGCAGGCTTCGAGCCTGCTCGCGATCGAACTCGTCGTCGTCTACATGCTGACGATGGCGGCCCTTTACGGCGCCATCGACTGGGTCTTCGTCAAGCTGCGCGACCGTCTGCTGCGGTGGAAACCATGAGCGCCAGCGTTCCAGCCCCGGCAATCGTCGTCGAAAATCTCGGGCTCGCCTTCCCGGCGCGCGGGCACGGCGCGCCCAGCGTGATCTTCGAGAATTTCGACCTCGAGGTCGCGCGCGGCGAGTTCGTGGCCGTCGTCGGCCGCTCGGGCGTGGGCAAATCGACTTTGCTGCGCATCCTGGCGGGGCTTGCGCGCCCGAGCCAGGGCCGTTTCGAAATCGACGTCGATGCCCGCGCGGCGATGCGCCCCACGGGGCTCGTGTTCCAGGACAGCCGCTTGCTGCCCTGGCGGCGCATTGCCGCGAACGTGGCGCTCGGGCTCGAGGGGCTGGGCCTTGCGCGGCCGGAGCGCGATCGCCGCGCTTTGGCCGCCCTCGCGCGCGTCGGACTTGCAGCACACGCCGACAAGTGGCCGCACCAGCTTTCGGGCGGCCAGCGCCAGCGCGTGGCGTTGGCGCGGGCACTTGCGGTCGAGCCGGCCTTGCTGCTGATGGACGAGCCGTTCGGCGCCCTCGACGCGCTGACGCGCCGCACGCTGCAGGACGAGCTGCGCGAGGTGGCGACCGCCACCGGCAAGACCGTGATTTTCGTGACCCACGACGTCGAGGAGGCGGTCTATCTCGCCGACCGCGTCGTCGTGCTCGCAGGTTCGCCCGCGCGCATCGCGGGCGTGCATCGCATCGACCTGCCGAGCCCGCGCAGCCGCGAGGCGGCATCCCAATCCGCCCTCGTCCAGGCCATCCACGCGGCCCTCGACGGCGTTCCGGCCCCGGCGTCGGCGACGTAATCGTTACATTTCAACTCCTTATCTAGCCCTCGGCGCGAACTCTGCTAAAGTGCGTGGCGGGAAGGTAAGGGCGATGTCCGAGGGGCGGAAAAATCTGACGTTGGCGCTGCAAGGCGGGGGCTCGCACGGGGCCTTCACCTGGGGCGTGCTCGACCGCTTGCTCGAAGACGACCGGCTCGTGATCGAGGGCATTTCGGGCACGTCGGCGGGGGCCATGAACGCCGCCGTGGTCGTGGCCGGCATGGCCGAGGGCGGGCCTGCCGCCGCCCAGAAGCTGCTCGAGCGCTTCTGGGAGCAAGTCGCCGAGAGCGGTCGCTTTTCGATCTTCCAGCCGTCGCTGTTCGACCGCATGTTCGGCAACCCCGCAAATCTCGATTTTTCGCCCTTCTACCAGGGCTTCGATCTGCTCACGCGCACCATGTCGCCCTACCAGCTCAACCCGCAGGGCACCAATCCGCTGCGCGAGGCGCTCACCAAGCTCATCGATTTCGAAAAGGTGCGCGCGGGCGACGGCCTCAAGCTGTTCGTGTCCACGACCAACGTGCGCACCGGCAAGATCCGCGTGTTCCGCAACCACGAGCTTACGGCCGAAGTGCTGCTCGCGTCCGCGTGCCTGCCGCATCTTTTCCAGGCGGTCGAGGTCGAGGGCGAGCATTACTGGGACGGCGGCTTCATGGGCAATCCCGCGATGTTTCCGCTGATCTACAATTGCCGCGCCTCCGACGTGCTGCTCGTCGAGATCAACCCGATCCGCATCGAAGAGCTGCCCACCACCGCGCGCGGCATCGCCGACCGCATGAACTCGATCAGCTTCAACGCGACGATGATGCGCGAGATGCGCACGATCGCGTTCGTCACGCGCCTGCTCGAGCGCCATCGCCTGACGGGGCGTTCGGGGCTGCGGCGCATCTTCTTCCACATGGTCCAGGCGGAAGAAGAGATGGCCGCGTTCGGCGTGTCGTCCAAGTACAATCTCGACTGGGATTTCCTGTGCACCTTGCGCAAGCTCGGCCGCGAGCGCGCGGACCGCTGGCTCGCCGCCAATTTCGACACGATCGGCGCGGATTCGTCCGTCGATCTCGAGAAGCTGTTTTTCTGATGATCCAGACCGAACGCACCGTGGTGCCCCACGCGGTCTCCGAGCAGAGCCTCGCCATGCTCGAGCCGGGTGCGACCGTCGTCGAGGCCGCGCGCATGATGGCCTACCTGCGCATCGGCGCCTTGATGGTGGTCGAGGGCGAGAAGCTCGTGGGCATTTTCAGCGAGCGCGACGCGCTGACGCGCGTGCTCGCCAAGGAGCTCGATGCCGCGGCGACGACGCTCGCCGAGGTGATGACGCGCGACCCGATCACGATCGCCCCCGACGCGACCGTGCAGCAGGCGCTCGACATCATGGCGGAGAAAGGCTTCCGGCATCTGCCGGTGGTCGAGGAAGCGCGCATCGTGGCGATCGTCTCGATCCGCGATCTCTACCGCTCGGTCAAAGACCAGATGGAATCCGACATTCTGCTGCTGGCCGAAACGCTGCTGCAGGGCTAACCGACACGAGGCGAAGATGGGTGCGACGGCGAACGGCAACTACGACTACGATCTTCTGGTGATGGGCTCGGGGCCGGCGGGCCAGCGTGCCGCGATCCAAGGGGCCAAGCTCGGCAAGCGCGTGGCCGTGATCGAGCACAAGGCCGTGGTCGGGGGGGCGTGCATCAACACCGGCACGATCCCGTCCAAGACGCTGCGCGAAGCGGTGATGCATCTGTCGGGCTACCGCGAGCGCAACGTCTACGGCGCCTCGTACCAGGTCAAGCAGAACATCACGATGGAGGATCTGCTCTACCGCGCCTCGGCCGTGATCCAGGCCGAGCTCGACGTGGTGCGCCACCAGATGCAGCGCAACGGCGTCGAGCTCATCGTCGCGGACGCGAAATTCGCCGGGCCCGAGACGGTGGTGCTCACCGGCCTCGACGGGCGTGGCAGGCGCGAGGTGCGCGCGCGCTACGTCGTGGTCGCGACGGGGACGGCCGCCACGCGCTCGAATTCCATCCCGTTCGACGGCCAGAACATCATCATCAGCGACGACATTCTGGGCCTCGCGAAGCTGCCCAAATCCTTGTGCGTGATCGGTGCCGGCGTGATCGGCCTCGAATACGCGACGATGTTCTCCACCCTCGGCGTGCGCGTGACGGTGGTGGACAAGCGCGAGCGCCTGCTCGATTTCGTGGACCACGAAATCACCGACATTCTCGTCTACCAGATGCGCAAGAACCGCGTGACCTTGCGCCTGGGCGAAGAGGTCGAAGGCATCGACACGGTCGAGGACGAGGAGCACGGGCTGCGCGTGCGCGTGAAGCTGCGCTCGGGCAAAACGATCCTCACCGAAAAAGCGCTCTATTCGATCGGCCGCACGGGCGCCACGCATTCGCTCGATCTCGCGGCGGCCGGGCTCGAAGCCGATTCGCGCGGCCGCGTGACGGTGGACGAGCATTACCGCACGTCGGTGCCGAACATCTTCGCGGCGGGCGACGTGATCGGCTTTCCGGCCCTCGCTTCGACCTCGATGGAGCAGGGCCGGCTCGCGGCCTGCCACGCGTTCGGCGTCGCGACCAAATCGGTGCCCGAGCTTTTCCCCTACGGCATCTACACGATCCCGGAAATCTCGACCTGCGGCAAAACCGAAGAAGAGCTCACCCAGGAAGGCGTGCCCTACGAGATCGGCAAAGCGCGCTACCAGGAAATCGCGCGAGGTGCCATCATCGGCGACAAGATCGGCATGCTCAAGCTCCTGTTCCACGTCGACACGCGCAAGCTCCTGGGCGTGCACATCATCGGCGAGGGCGCTTCAGAACTCATCCATATCGGCCAAGCCGTGATGGCCTTCGACGGCACCGTCGACTATTTCGTGCGCACCGTCTTCAACTATCCGACCCTGGCGGAATGCTACAAGACTGCCGCCTTCGACGGGATAAACCGGCTGGGTTAGGGCGCGCTGGGCGGCGGCGGCGCCTGCGCGCGAGCGACGGGCACGACTGGGACCGCCCCTGCCACTTTGTCGGCTGTTGGAGGCGGCGTCAGGTAGCTATCGACTGCCTTTACAATTTCCTCAAGCAGCGGCTTGACGGCGCTAAAATTCTTTTCGTCGGCCAGTTTCGTCGCAACGGAAACTTTGCTCGCAACCTCGTTGAGCGTCGCGTCGATCTTGCGCTCTTCGTTTTGGAACGGTTCCCCAATTTCGCGCATGAAGATTTGGAACAGAAGCTGCAGTTCGGCGCCTTCGACCTGCCGTTGGCTTCCGCTTTCGTTGAGATATTGGATGTTTTTCGCTTGCAGTGCGGCGGCGAAATCGGCTGCATTTCTTTTGTCGCCAGCATTCGCAGGAATTTTTTTGGGGTCCTCCCGGCGAATGTCCTTAAACTTCGCCTCGGCTAAAGCCCTGAGCGCAGCGATCGCTCCTTCGGCGCTGTAGGGCGACTTCAATTTGTCCGAGGTCTTGATCCCGGTTGGATTGAGGGTTGGTTTGTCGGCCTGCACCCACAGTTTTCCGACACGCGTTTCGAGGTCCTTCATTCGCTGATCGAGGGCCATTGCTCGTGATGCAAGAGCGACGTTGGGAACGACTTCGATGCCCGACGACGTTGCGCCGCTTAAGAGACCGCCAACGCCCGACCCGCCGCCGAATCCGCCGTAGCCGAGCGACCAGTTTTCGGTGGCTGGCGTCCCATCGAGCTGATCGCGCAGTTTCCGCGACTGTTCGACGGCGTATCGCATCATCTCAGGGCCGGGATGGCGAATGGTCTGGATGCTGCTGGCGGCGGCGCGCAAGCCCTCGGTAATCGTGCACGCACCGTGGTAGCGCACCGCGTCGAGGATTGCGTGCTCGACGGTGTATTCGCTCAGTGAGGCAAGCCGCGATGTCTTGGTGAGCGGATCCGCGACGAAACGCTGGCTGCGTGCCGCTTCGTAGACGTCCTTGCGCTGTTTCTCGATACCTTCGGTCAGAACTTGGATCGTCAGCGAAGCGTACTGCGCCTCCATTAATTCGGCGCTGACGCCGCTCGTGATGCCGGCCGCACCCGACAAGGCGCGCGCGGTCGAAGCCGAGGTGAAGATGGCGCCGAGACCGCCGAGTGCGGTCGACAAACTCCCCAAGAAGCCGCGCTGGGTGCTCTGCAAATGGTAGAGATAGGCTTTGTAGTAGTTGCAGCGTTGGTCCGAGGCGCGGAAAAGTTCGTCCTGGATCTGATTGCGCCGTTCGGCGCCTTTCAAGCGTTCCGAACCGAGTTGATAGAACTTCGTATATGCGGCTTGCAGCGCCGTTGACGCCTCGACATCCGTCGTTTTGTCTGTGATTTCGGTTTTTGCGGCCCCGTCCGTAAGAGCGGCAATGATATCGACCTCTTCGTAGCTTTTGTTCATGAAACTGCGTGGCGTCGCAATCCCCGCGCGGCCGTCCGCAAAATCCGACTTATCAAACTTGCCGCACCCCGCCGCAACCATCGCCACAGGCAGCAGAATCGCGAATTGGCGAAGGCGGATCGGCATGCGGGGCTCCTGTTTTTGCGGTTTCTTGGCGGTCGGTTGCGCAAGCATTCTCGGAGCGGATCGGCGGCGGCAACAAAAACTGCGGAGGCAAAGCGTATTTTCCGGAAAAGCATACGCCTGTAGTCGCGAAGGGCGGAGGCGAATTCCGGCGGGTTTCCCGACGCCCCACCCCCCCGCCTTGCCTCCGGGCGGGGGGCCGCCTATAAACGGCGCCATGAAAAACGCCGCCAATCCCGCGTCCGAGCCTGTACCCGCCGACATCGCCAAAATGTCGTTCGAAGAGGCTTTGAGAGAGCTCGAAGACATCGTGCGCGCGCTCGAACAGGGCAAGGGCAAGCTCGACGAATCGGTCGCGGCTTATGCGCGCGGGGCGGCCCTGAAGAGCCATTGCGAAGCCAAGCTCGCCCAGGCGAGTGCGCGCATCGAAAGCATCCAGATATCGGCGGGCCGGGCGACGGCGACGCCGTTCGACGCTGCCTGACGGTCGGCCGCAAGATCATGCCCAATTCGCTTGCCGTCGAACAGCATCTGGCCGACACCGCCCAGCGCATCGAATTGGCGCTCGAAGCCTTGCTGCCCAAGGGCGAAGGCTACGAGGCCGATCTGCACGAAGCGATGCGCTACGCGTGCCTGGGCGGCGGCAAGCGCGTGCGGCCGTTCCTGGTGATGGAGACGGCCAAGCTCTTCGCGGTGGACGAGGCGTGCGCGCTGCGCGTGGCCTGCGCCATCGAGTTCGTGCATTGCTACAGCCTCGTGCACGACGACCTGCCGGCCATGGACGACGACGATCTGCGCCGCGGGCGGCCCACCGTTCACAAGGCCTACGACGAAGCGACCGCGATCCTTGCGGGCGACGCGCTGCTGACGCGCGCCTTCGAAGTGCTCGCCCATCCGCTCACGCACGGCGACGCGGGCGTGCGCGCCGACCTCGTGCTGGCCTTGGCGCTTGCGGCCGGGGCCGAGGGCATGTGCGGGGGCCAGCAGATGGACCTGTCGGCCGAAGGCCAGACGCTCGACATCGGCGCCATCACGCGCCTGCAGCGCCTGAAGACGGGTGCTTTGATCGGCTTCGCGGCCCAGTCGGGTGCGATCCTCGGCAAAGCACCCGCCCATATGCGCCACACGCTGGTGGCCTTCGCGCACGATCTGGGACTCGCCTTCCAGATCGCGGACGACCTCATCGACGCCGAAGGCTCGGCCGATGCGGCGGGCAAAGCCACCGGCAAGGACCAGGCGCTCGGCAAGGCCACGTTCGTGTCGATCCTCGGCATCGAGCGCGCGCGCGCCCAGGCGCTGCTTCTGGCCGAACAGGCGAGCCGCCATCTCGACATTTTCGACGCGAAGGCCGACGCGCTGCGCGCGCTCACGCGCTGGGTCGTGCGGCGGCAGAGCTGAGCCCGGCGATGACCTCTTCCGTCGGCCACAATTCGGGGGCGACCCCCTTCCTCGACCGTGCGGGCGATCTGGCCGAGCTGCGCCGCATGTCCGCCGACGATTTGCGCCATGTGGCCGACGAGCTGCGCCGCGAGACGATCGCGGCCGTGTCGGGAACCGGCGGGCATCTGGGTGCCGGTCTCGGCGTGGTCGAGCTGACCGTGGCGCTGCACCACGTGTTCGAAACGCCGTACGACCGGCTGGTCTGGGATGTGGGCCATCAGGCCTATCCGCACAAGATCCTCACCGGCCGGCGCGACCGCATTCGCACGTTGCGCCAGGGCGGCGGCCTGTCGGGCTTCACCAAGCGCAGCGAAAGCGAATTCGATCCGTTCGGGGCGGCCCACTCTTCGACGTCGATTTCGGCGGCCCTCGGCATGGCCGTGGCGCGCGACATGTTGGACCCGGTGGACGCCAAGCGCCGCCACGTGATCGCCGTGATCGGCGACGGGGCGATGTCGGCGGGCATGGCCTACGAGGCGATGAACAACGCCGGCGCCATGCGCCAGCGCCTCGTCGTGATCCTCAACGACAACGACATGTCGATCGCACCGCCCACGGGGGCGATGAGTGCTTATCTGTCGAAACTGATCTCGTCGAAACCGTTCCTCAATCTGCGCAGCTTGGCGCGCGAGATGGCAAGCCGTTTGCCGCGCCCGCTCTACCACGCCGCCGAGCGCGCGGACGAGCTGGCGCGCGGGCTCGTCTCGGGCGGTTTCGGGGCGGGCGGGGGCACGTTGTTCGAGCAGCTCGGCTTCTATTACGTGGGCCCCATCGACGGCCACAATCTCGAGCATCTGCTGCCGGTACTTCGCAATGTGCGCGACGCCGCCGACGAACGGCCCGTGCTGGTCCACGTCGTCACGCAAAAGGGCCGCGGCCATCCGTTCCCGGCCGATGCCGCCGACCGCTACCATGCGGTCGGCAGTTTCGATCTCGTGGTGGGCGACGCGGGCGCGCTCAAGGGAAGTCCGAAGCCCGCGAAGGCCGCAGCCCCCAGCTACACGAAAGTGTTCGCCGAAGCCTTGATCGCCGAAGCGGCATCCGATCCGCGCATCGTCGCCGTCACGGCCGCGATGCCGACGGGGACGGGCCTCGACCTGTTCGCCAAGCGCTTTCCCAAGCGCTGCTTCGACGTGGGCATCGCCGAGCAGCATGCGGTCACCTTCGCGGCCGGCATGGCGGCCGACGGCCTCAAGCCGTTCGTCGCGATCTATTCGACCTTCCTGCAGCGCGCCTACGACCAGCTCGTGCACGACGTGATGCTGCAGAAACTCCCCGTGCGCTTCGCGATCGACCGCGCGGGCCTTGTGGGGGCCGACGGCGCCACGCATGCGGGCGCCTACGATCTTGCCTATCTCGGCTGCCTGCCCGACATGGTCGTGATGGCGCCGTCCGACGAGGCGGAACTTGCCGACATGGTGGCGACGTCGGCTGCCTACGATGCCGGCCCTTCGGCCTTCCGTTTCCCGCGCGGCGAGGGTACGGGCGCGGCCGTGCCGCCACGCGGCCGCGTGCTCGAGATCGGCAAGGGCCGGATCGTTCGCGAAGGCGGCAAGATCGCAATTCTGAATTTGGGCGCGCGCCTGGCGGAGTGCGCGAAGGCCGCCGATCTTCTGGCCGCGCGCGGCCTCGGCGCCACGCTTGCCGACATGCGCTTCCTGAAGCCGCTCGATCTCGACCTCGCTTTGCGCCTTGCGCGCGAACACGAAGTGCTGCTGACGGTCGAAGAAGGCTCGATGGGCGGGTTCGGGGCCGCGATCCTGCACGGCTTTGCGGCGGCAGGCGCGTTCGATCGCGGCCTCAAAATCCGCACGCTCGTGCTGCCGGATCGCCTGATCGACCACGACACGCAGGATCGCCAATACGCCGAAGCCGGGCTCGACGCGGCCGCGATCGCCAAAGCGGCGGTCGAAGCGCTGGGTGCGGGTACGAGCAGCGCCGCCCGCGCGTGAGCAAAAAAAGGCTCGACCAAATTCTCGTCGATCGCGGCCTTGCCGAGAGCCGGGCGAAGGCGCAAGCGCTGGTGCTGGCGGGGCTCGTCTATGCGGGCGAAAAGCGGCTCGACAAACCCGGCACGCCCACACCGGAAGAGCTTGCGATCGAGGTGCGTGGCCAGCCGCATCCGTGGGTCAGCCGGGGCGGCGTGAAACTTGCGCACGCGCTTTCCCATTTCGCGCTCGATCCCAAAGACGCGATCGCGATCGACGTGGGGGCTTCGACCGGCGGCTTCACCGACGTGCTGCTCGCAAACGGTGCGGCGCGCGTCTATGCGGTCGATGTCGGGCAGGGGCAGTTGGCGTGGAAGCTGCGCACCGATCCGCGCGTCGTGGTGCTCGAGAAGACCAATGCGCGGCGTTTGAGTGCGGCCGAAATCCCCGAACCCGCCGGCATGGTCGTGTGCGACGCAAGCTTCATCGGGCTCGAAACGGTTCTGCCCGCGGCCTTGGCGCTGCTCGAGATCGGCGGCACGCTGGTCGCACTGATAAAACCGCAATTCGAAGTGGGACCGGCACGTGTGGGCAAAGGCGGGGTCGTGCGCGATGCGGCGTTGCACGAGGAGGTCTGTGCCCGCATCGCGACGTGGCTGCCCACACTCGGCTTCGACGTGCTGGGCATCGAGCCGAGCCCGATCCTCGGCCCCGAAGGCAACCGCGAGTTTCTGGTGGTGGCGCGGAAAATTCAGTAAAGGGCGCCCACGAGCGCCCCCATGAAGCAGGTCGCAAGCGTGCCCGCGACCAGCGATTTCATGCCGAGATCCACGATCTCGGCGCGGCGCGCGGGCGCTATCGTCGCAAGGCCGCCGATCATGATGCCGAGCGAGCCGAAATTGGCGAAGCCGCACAGCGCGTAGACGAGAATCAGTCGCGCGCGCTCGGACAAAATCTCGGGTGGCGTGTTCGCAAGCTGCACATAGGCCACGAACTCGTTGAGCACGGTCTTGACGCCCATAAGGGCGCCCGCCGTCGCGGCCTCGGCCCAGGATATGCCCATGAGCCAGCAGATCGGCGCCATGACCCAGCCCAAGGCGCGCTCGAGCGTGAGCTTGGCGCCGAATATTTCGGGCAGCAGCCCGAGGGCCGAATTGGCGAGCGCCACCAGGGCGATCAGCACGACCAGCATCGCCGCGATGTTGAGCAGCAATTCGAGGCCGGCGGACGTGCCCTTGGCGATCGCGTCCATCGCATTGGCCGCGACTTGTTCTTCCGCGTCGAGCGTCGCTGCCGTGCGTGCGCCGGCGTCCGGCACCATGATGCGGGCAATCAGGATCGTGACCGGGGCCGACAGCAGCGAGGCCACCAGAATATGGCCGAACGCGTCGGGTACCGCGCGGCCGACGATGGTGGCGTAAAGCACCATTACCGTGCCCGCGATGGAGGCCATGCCGCCAACCATCACGACGAAAAGTTCGCCGCGCGCGAGGCGGGCGAGATAGGGGCGGATGAACAAGGGCGCTTCGACCATGCCCACGAACACGTTGGCGGCGGTCGAAAGCCCCACGGCCCCGCCCACGCCGAGGCTGCGCTCGAGCACCGACGACAAAGCGCGCACGATCCTCGGCAAGATGCCCCAATGGAACAAGAGCGTGGTCAGCGCGGAGACGACGAGCACGAGCGGCAGCGCCTGCAACGCCAGCACGAAAGCCCCGCCGGGCGAGGCTTCGGCAAAGGGCAGCGGTCCGCCGCCCAGATAGCCGAACACGAACGACGTGCCCGCGCGCGTGGCGTCGGCCACGGCCTGCACCGGCATGTTGAGCAGGCCCAACGCTTGGGCGGCGAACGGGACTTTCAAGAACAGCAAGGCGGCGGCGACGCTCACGGCAAAGGCGATGCCCGCCTGGCGCCAATCGATCGCGCGGCGGTTCTCCGACAAAGCGGCCGCGATCGCCAGCAGCGCCAACAGCCCGAAGGCGGCCTGCAGCCGTTCCATCAGCGCTGTTCCTCGGGCGGCCAGTAATGGCGCACGGCGTCGAGTATCTTGCGCGCGTCCGTGTCGAGGCTCGCGGCCAGCACCGTCACGACCGGCGACAGGCCCGCGCGCTTGACGATGGGATCGCCCATCCAGCGCTGGCCGAGCGACAGCCCTGCGAAGGTTTCGGCGTCGAGCCCGATATCGATGCGCCCGCCGCCCAGCGCGCGAAAGCCGGTCGCGACGCGGATTTCGGCGATGCGCGCCCACGGTATCGGGGCGGCGGCCACGCCCGGCATCGCGAGGCCCGCGCGCTCGACCACGAGTTTGGGGCTGTCGTCGCGGAAGATCTTGCCGGTCTGCACGCCGTACCAGGCGGCGACGGCGAGCATCAGCAGCGGCCCGCCCAGCGCGTCGCCGCTTTCGACCGCCGACCACACCACGGCGACCGCGAAGCCGAAAATCAGCGACCCCATCAGCAGGCCGAAACCGGCGTGGCGGCGCGAGCGGCGCACGACCAGAAGCGGCAATTTCGTTTTGCCCAAGGCGGCTTGCGTCAATGCGGCGGCTGCGGCCCGCCGGTCTTCCGCCGCCGTCACGGGCCGACTTGGCCGCGATGGCGCAGCTTGTGGTCGGCGAGCACGCACGCGACCATCGCCTCGCCCACCGGAACGGCGCGCAAACCCACGCACGGATCGTGGCGGCCTTTGGTCGATATCTCGGCGTCGACGCCCTTGGTCGTGATCGTGCGGCGCGCCGACAGGATCGAGCTCGTGGGCTTGACCGCAAAGCGCGCCACGATCGCTTGGCCGGTCGAAATGCCGCCCAGAACGCCGCCGGCATGGTTCGACAGGAAAACCGGGCCGTCGTTGCCCGCGCGCATCTCGTCGGCGTTTTCCTCGCCCGACAATTCGGCCGAAGCGAACCCGTCGCCGATCTCGACGCCCTTGACCGCGTTGATGCCCATGAGGGCGGCGGCAAGGTCGCTGTCGAGCTTGCCGTAGAGCGGCGCTCCCCAGCCCGGCGGCACGCCTTCGGCCACGATCTCGATCACGGCGCCCAGCGACGAGCCCGCTTTGCGCGTGGCGTCGAGGATGCCTTCCCAGGCTTGGGCGGCGGCCGCATCCGGGCACCAGAACGGGTTTTTCGTCGTTTGGTCCCAGTCCCAATTGCGGCGGTCGATCTTGTGGGGCCCGAGCTGCACGACGGCACCCCGCAGAACGATCTGCGGACCCAAGACGAGCCGCGCGATGGCGCCGGCGGCGACGCGGCTCGCGGTTTCGCGCGCCGACGAGCGCCCGCCGCCGCGATAGTCGCGAATGCCGTATTTGGCCCAGTAGGTGTAGTCGGCGTGGCCCGGGCGGAACGTCTCGGCGATTTCCGAATAGTCTTTGGAGCGCTGGTCTTCGTTGCGGATCAAGAGCGAGATCGGCGTACCGGTCGTAAGCCCTTCGAACACGCCCGACAGGATTTCGACCTGGTCGGGCTCGCGGCGCTGGGTCACGAAGCGCGACGTGCCGGGCTTGCGCAGATCGAGATAGCGCTGGATGTCGGCGGCGGCGAGCGCCAGGCGCGGCGGCACGCCGTCCACGACGGCGCCGATGGCCGGTCCGTGGCTCTCCCCCCAGGTGGAGAAGCGGAAGAGCGTTCCGAACGCGTTGGCGCTCATCCGCCCTTGTTCTTGAAGCTGGACAGAAGCTCGGCGATTTCGCCCGCCGACTCCGTCGCCATCATGCCGACCACGTGGTAGCCGTTGTCCACGTGCAGCGTCTCGCCGGTGACGCCCGCCCCGAGGTCGGAAAGCAGATAGACGCCCGAATTGCCCACTTCGTCGATCGTGACGGTGCGGCGCATCGGCGCGTTGAGTTCGTTCCATTTGAGAATGTAGCGGAAATCGCCGATGCCGGAGGCCGCCAGCGTCTTGATGGGGCCTGCCGAAATCGCGTTCACGCGCACGTTGCGGGGCCCGAGATCGGCGGCGAGATAGCGCACCGAGGCTTCGAGGGCGGCCTTGGCCACGCCCATCACGTTGTAGTGCGGCGTCACGCGCTCGGCGCCGATGTAGGTGAGGGTGAGCAGCGAGCCGCCGTTGGGCATCAAAGGCAGCGCGCGGCGGCACACGTCGGTGAAGGAGAAGCACGAGATATCCATGGATTTCAGGAAATTCTCGCGCGTCGTATCGACGTAATGGCCCTTGAGCTGCTCTTTGTCGGAATAGGCGATCGCGTGCACGACGAAATCGAGCGTGCCCCAATCGGCCGCCAGGCTCGCGAACGCCGCATCGAGCGAGGCGGCGTTCGTCACGTCCACTTCCAGCAAGCGCGCGGCGCCGAGCTGTTCGGCAAGCGGACGAACGCGCTTTTCGAGCGCTTCGCCCTGGTAGGTGAAAGCGAGTTGGGCGCCGTGCGCGGCAACGGCTTTGGCGATTCCCCACGCGATCGAACGATCGTTGGCAACCCCCATGATCAGGCCGCGTTTGCCGGCCATGAGGCCATGCGATTGATTCATTTCACCAAGTCCGTGTTGTGCACGCGCGAAAGAAGCGCGCATCCTACACGAACCGGGTGCTTGTTCAACGCCGAACCCCGGCCGATCGCGGATCGGTGCCGGGATTCGGCGCAATCGCCTGCTTTAGTTGACGAATTTCCAGGTGCCGTCGGCTTGGCGGCAGGCCGTGCCGTAGGCTTCTTCCTGCTTGCCGCCGACATTGACGGTGGTGTGGTACTCGCGGCACTGGGCGCCGGACGTATCGCGGCCTTCGCGCGTCGGGGTAACCGCGCCCGAATTGCCCGTATCCGGGTTCGACCACGTTATTTTCTGGCCGATCGGGGCGGTCGATGCCGACTGGGTCGCGCGCTGGGCGGCGGCTTGGTCGGCTTTGTCGAGCGACTTGCCGATTTCGCTGCCCAAAAAGGCGCCAACCAGTGTGCCGATCGCCGTGCCGACCAGCTGGCCGCGCCCGCCGCCGAACTGCGAGCCGGCAACTGCACCGCCGACACCGCCCAAAACCGTTCCGACCGTCTGTTTGGTGCCGCTGTCCTGGCACGCGGTCAGCGCCAAAGCCAAGCCGGCAATCGTCAAAATCCTGAGAGCGCGCATGTTTGTCCCCTTTGGGTCTCTGCCGGGCACGCCGGCCACCAGCTCAACGCGCGGCACATGGCGGCTATTCCGCCCATAGACCGGCCGCCGATCTCGGACTATTTAGGAGTCATGCTCGAAAATTCCAGACCCGAAGCGCCCGCACCCGAACTCGACGCGAACGTCGATCCCTATCGCCGTTTCGCCGAATGGTTCGCCGAAGCCGAAAAGAGCGAGCCCAACGACCCCAACGCCATGGCGCTGGCGAGCGTGGGCCCCGACGGCCTGCCGTCGCTGCGCATGGTGCTGATGAAAGGCTACGACCGCGGCGGCTTCGTCTTCTACACCAATCTCGAAAGCCGCAAGGGCACCGAGCTTGCCGCCCACCCCAAAGCGGCGCTGCTGTTCCATTGGAAGAGCCTGCGCCGCCAGGTGCGCGTGCAGGGCACGGTCGCCCCCGTTTCGGCCGCCGAGGCGGACGAGTATTTCGCCACGAGGGCGCGCGGCAGCCAGATCGGGGCGTGGGCCTCCACCCAGTCGCGCCCGATGGCAGGCCGCTTCGAGCTCGAGCGGCGCGTGGCCGAATTCGGCGTCAAATTCGGGCTCGGCAAGGTGCCGCGCCCGCCGCATTGGTCGGGCTTCCGCATCGCGCCGCAGACCATCGAGTTCTGGGCCGACCGCGCGTTCCGCCTGCACGAGCGCATCGTCTATCGCCCGGCGGCCGACGGCGCTTGGGCGACCGAGCGGCTGTTTCCATGAGTCGCGCCGCGGCGCCGCTCGACGCGCAAGCGCGCGGCAGCTTGATGCGCCGCGCGACCTACGCGTCGGCCGCGGTCGCCAGCGTTCTGATCGGCAGCAAGCTCGCGGCGTGGATCGCGACGGACTCGGTGTCGATCCTGTCGAGCCTGCTCGATTCGCTGCTCGACGCGGCGGCCTCGCTCGTCAACCTCGTGGCCGTGCGCCAGTCGCTGGTGCCGGCCGACGACGACCACCGCTTCGGCCACGGCAAAGCCGAGGCGGTCGCGGGCCTCGTGCAGTCGGCCTTCATCGCGGGCTCGGCCCTGCTGCTTTTCTCCGAGGCGCTGCATCGGTTGTGGGTTCCCGTCGCGATCGAGCAGGGCGAGATCGGCCTCGCCGTGACGGCATTCTCGATGGCGCTCACTTTCGCGCTCGTGCAGTACCAGCGCCACGTGGTGGCGCGCACGGGCTCGGTCGCCGTCGGAGCCGACCGCATGCACTACATGTCGGACTTCCTGCTGAACGGCGGCGTGGGCCTGTCGCTGCTCGCTTCGATGTGGTTCGGCATCGACCTCATCGATCCCCTGTGCGGCCTTGCGATCGGCGTGTTCATCCTGCGCGGGGCGTGGACGATCGGCGCGCAATCGCTCGACCATCTCATGGACCGCGAACTGCCCGAGGCCACGCGCGCGCGCATCCTCGCGATCGCGCGCGCGCAGGCGGACGTCAAGGACGCGCACGAGCTGCGCACCCGCGCCAACGGGTCGAGCATCCACGTGCAGATCCATCTCGAGATGGACGGCAGCCTCAGCCTTCTGCGCGCGCACGCAGCCGCCGACGCGGTCGAGGCGGCCATCGAAGCCGCCTTTCCGGGGGCCGACGTGATCGCGCACATGGACCCCGACAACATCGTGGAACGGCACCGCACGTCGGCGGCGTGATGGACGGGCAGGCCGCCACGCTGGCCTTTCTTTCCGATCCCGCCAGCTACGGCGCGCCTTCCCTGGCGGTCGCGCGCATCGACACGCACCTGTCCGCCGTGTTTCTCGCCGGCGATTTCGCCTACAAGCTCAAGCGCGCGGTCAAGCTGCCCTTCGTCGATTTCTCGACGATCGAGAAGCGCCGTGCCGCGTGCGCTGCCGAGCTTGCCGTGAACCGGCGCACGGCCGCCGGGCTCTATCTCGACATCCGCGCCGTGCGCAAATCGGGAGATAGGCTGACCTTCGACGGCGAAGGCGAAATCGTCGACTGGGTCGTCGCGATGCGCCGCTTTCCGGACGACGCGTTGTGGGACGCGCGCGCGGTGGCGGGCCGCATCGCGCCCGACGACGTGCGCGATTTGGCCGACGCGGTCGCGGCGTTCCATGCGGCCGCCGAAACGACGCCCGCCCATGGCGGGGTCGCCGATCTCGACTGGACGCGGACCGGCAATGCGGCCGATCTCGCGCGCTTTTTCGACGCGGCTGCGTGCGCGGCTCTCGATGCCGCGACGGCTGCGCGAATCGCGGCGCACGCGGACCTGATCGCGGCGCGCGCCGCCGACGGCCATGTGCGGCGCTGCCACGGCGATCTGCATTTGCGCAACATCACGACGCTCGGCGGCAAGCCCGTTCCCTTCGACGCGATCGAGTTCGACGACCGCATATCCTGCATCGACACGCTCTACGATCTCGCTTTCCTGCTGGTCGATTGGCTGCGCGCGGGGCGCGGCGATTTCGCCGCGCAGACGCTGTTGCGCTATCTGCAGCGCCGTCCGGACGAGGCGGGGCTCGCCTTGCTGCCGCTGTTCATGAGCTTGCGCGCCGCCGTCAAAGCCAAGACGCGCGCGATGGCTGGCGCGCTGCCGGAGGCGCGAATTTGCTTCGACATGGCCGCGCGCTTTCTGTCGCCGCCGCCCGCGCGGCTGGTCGCAATCGGCGGACTTTCGGGTACGGGCAAATCGGCGCTTGCCGCCGCCCTTGCGCCCGCCGTCGGGGCCGCACCGGGAGCGCTCGTGCTGCGCAGCGACGTCGAGCGCAAGCGCCTCGCGGGGGCCGCGCCCGAGGAGCGGTTGCCGCCTTCGGCCTACGTCAAAGAAGCGAGTGCGGCCGTCTATGCGAGCCTGCACGCGCGCGCGCAGACGGCCCTTGCGGCTGGACATTCGGTGATCGTCGATGCGGTCTACGCCGATGCCGCCGAACGCGCAGGCGTTGCCGCCCTCGCCCCGCCGGGCGGGTTCTGCGGCCTGTGGCTTTCGTGCCCGGAGCCGATCCGCCTGGCGCGCGTAAGGGCCCGGACGGGCGACGCGTCGGATGCCGACGCAGAAGTCGTTCGCTTCCAGTCGCGCTTGGGCGCCGAGGGCGGCGACTGGGCGCTTATCGATGCGGGCGGCGCGCCCGAACGCACATTGGCCGCCGCCCTTTTGCGCCAGGTCAAATGAAAACCCGGCCAAAGAGCGTAACGTAGTAGGATACTGCGCAAGACGAGGGAGAACGCACATGCCCTACAAGCATCTTTTGGTGCCTTTGGCCGGAACCGCGTCGGATCTGCGCGCGCTCGAGTGCGCCGCCGCCGTCGCGCGCAAATTCGCGGGCCATGTCGACGCGCTGCACGCGGCAGGCGACCCGCGCGACGCGATCCCGTTCGTGGGCGAGGGGGCGTCGGGCGCATTGGTCGAGCAGATCGTCGTCGCGGCCGAAAAAGATCTGGCGCGACGCAGCGCTGCCTCGCGCGCCCACTTCGAAGGCTGGGCGAAGGCGGCGGGCGTGTCGAGCGCTTTGCTCGAGCCGGCCGGCTCGGAGGAAGAAACGATCATGCATGGCGGGCGTTTCACCGATCTGATCGTGCTGCCGCGCCCGATCGAGGACGAGGCGATCGCTTCGACCGTCGCGTTCGAGACGGCCCTGCTCGAAACCGGCCGCCCGGTGCTGATCGCGCCGCCCGAAGGCCCCACGGATCTCGGCAAGCCCATCGCGTTCGCGTGGAACGGCAGCCGCGAAGCGGCGCGCGCCTTGGGTGCGGGCCTGCCCTTCATGGCTGGGGCCGCCAAGATCGTCGCGATCGTGGCTGGCAAAAACGTCGCCGAAAACGACGCCAAGCCGCTGGAAGCCTACATGGCGCGCCAGGGCCTCAAGATCGAAATCGCGCGTGCCGACGTGCCGACCATCCAGGCGGGTCCGCACGTGCTGGCCGAGGCGCGCCGCCAGGGCTGCGGCCTGCTCGTGATGGGGGCCTACACGCATAGCCGCCTGCGCCAGCTCGTGTTCGGCGGCGTCACGCGCCACATTCTGCAGCATGCCGATTTGCCGGTGTTGATGGCGCACTAGAACTTGCGTGGAGCGACGAAGACGGCCACATCGAACGATGGAGGCGTACAATGCTCGCTTGGATCGATTGTCTCGCGTTTTCCGAGCTTACGGCCGACGAGGTCCGCGCGATCGCGGACCACGAACGTCTGTCGCAGATCGCGGCCCTCGAGCTCGGCAACTGGCTCGTCCATTTGCCCGACGGCTCGCGGCGCCTGAAGCGGCTCATTCTGGACGAGCTCGAAGCCGCGATCGCGCGCGGCGATTTCGCGCGCGCGGCCGAGCTGCGCGCGACGATCCGCCGTTTCTGCGACACCCACCCCGAAAACAACGCCGTCAAGACAGGATAAACGCGCCATGCCGCTCAAACATATCCAGCTCGAACTCGCGCGCACCAAGGAGTCGCCCGCGGGCGACGCGGCGTGCGGCTACGAATTCGCGGCCCCGCTCGACGCGCACGGAAATTTCGACGCGCACGGATGGGCGGAGCTGCGCCAGCTTTGCACGGTGCGCCGCTACTGGCGGGGCGCCGCCGACGCGCACGGCCTGCTCGTGCACGCGCACGGACGCTGGTCGTTCTCTTACGCGCGCGGAGACGACGACGATGCGCCGATCTTCAAGTTCGACCGCCACGTCTTCGTGCCCGGCGAGTACGTGACGATCACCGAACATGACGGCGAGGCGCGTCCGTTCCGCATCGCTTCCGTGCGCTAGCCAGCGGCGGCGCCAGCCGCTAACCTGTCGGCCATGACAGAGCCGCGCACGATCGTTCTGACCGGAGCCTCGAAGGGCATCGGCCACGCCACCGTCAAGCGTTTCGCCGCCGAGGGCTGGCGGCTCATAACCTGCTCGCGCGAGGACGTGCCGGCCAATTGCCGGTTCGATCCCAATTGGACCGACCATATTCCATGCGACCTGTCGAAGCCCGAGGAGCGCCGCCGCTTCGTGGGCGAAGTCGCCGAAATTCTCGGCGACGGGCCGCTGCACGCGCTCGTCAACAACGCCGGCATCAGCCCCAAGACGACCTACAAAGAGCGCCTCGGCGTGCTGCACGGCGAGATCGCGGGCTGGTACGGCGTGTTCGAGCTGAACTTTTTCGCGCCCCTCGAACTCGCGCGCGGCTTTGCGGGTGCTTTGGCGCGCGCCAAGGGTGCGGTCGTCAACATCACGTCGATCGCGGGCCATCGCGCGCACCCGTTCGCGGGCTCGGCCTACTCGACGTCGAAGGCGGCGCTCTCGGGCCTCACGCGCGAGATGGCGGTCGAGTTCGCGCAGCTGGGCGTGCGCGTGAACGCGGTCGCTCCGGGCGAGATCGAAACCGAAATGATCTCGGCCGACTACGAGCCCCTCATCACGCGCATCCCCATGCACCGCATGGGGACTTCGGCCGAAGTGGCGGGCGTGATCTACAGGCTGTGCGACGCGGATTTCGGCTACGTCACGGGAAGCGAAATCTTCGTGACCGGCGGCCAGCAGCTGCTTTAGGCGGCGCAGGCGGCAAAGCCGCTCTTGAGCGCTGCCGCGTCGAGCCCGCGGCCGATAAAGACCAGGCGCGAGACGCGGGCCTCGTTGCGCTGCCAGGCCTTGCCCCAGGCGCTGTCGGCAAGCATGTGCACGCCTTGGAAGACGAAACGCTGGTCGGCGCCCACGACTGCAAGGATCCCTTTCGACCGAAGAATTGCCTGGCCCTGTGCCGCAAGCACGCCGCCGATCCATTTCTGGAATCTTTCGACGTCCACGGGGCCGTCCACGACGGCGCTGACCGAACCGATCGCCGCATCGTGTTCGTGCGCGTGATCGCTTTCGAGAAAGTCCGGTTCGAGCGCCAGAATGCGACCGAGATCGAAGGCGCCGCGATCGAGGATCTCGGACAGCGCGATCTCGCTTCGCTGCGTTCGGTGCAGCTTTGCGTAGGGGTTGACCGCGCGGATCCGCGCCTCGACTTGCGTCAGCTCGGCGGGGGAGACAAGGTCGATCTTGTTCAGCAGCACCACGTCGGCAAAGCCGATCTGCTCCTCCGCTTCGTGGCTGTCGGCCAGCCGATCGACCAGGAAGCGCGCATCGGCAACCGCGACGATCGCGTCGAGCCGGGTCTTGGCGCGCACATCGTCGTCGACGAAAAACGTTTGTGCGACGGGCGCCGGATCGGCGAGACCCGTCGTCTCGACGATGATGCCGTCGAGTTTGCCCGCGCGTTTCATGAGTCCGCCGATGATGCGCACCAGATCGCCGCGCACCGTGCAGCAGATGCAGCCATTGTTCATTTCGAAAATCTCTTCGTCGGCGCCGACCACGATTTCGTTGTCGATGCCGACCTCGCCGAATTCGTTGATGATGACGGCATATTTTTTGCCGTGATCTTCGCTGAGGATTCGGTTGAGCAGCGTGGTTTTGCCGGCACCCAGATAGCCGGTAAGGACTGTGACGGGAATTTCGGACATTTCAGCGTTCCTTTCGAACGGACGGCGGCTCGTGCGGACGGCGGCACGGCAGCTTGACCGCCCTTCGCGACCAAGATAGTTATAGTATAACATAACAGCTTTCAAGATACCCAGTGCCGAGGAGCGTTTCGATGGATGGTGCGATTGGCGCGTGCCCGCCGGACAGGCAGACGGTCGGCGGGATTTCGCACGGCGATGTTCGGGCCCGCGGTCCGATCGTCGATCTGCGCAGCCCGGCGGACGCCGTGCGCCGCGCCGTTGCGGCACTTCGCTTCGGTCCCGATCCGTCGTTCGAATTTCCGGCGCATCGCGAAGATGTGCCGAGCGAACTCGCGCGTCGCGTCGCCGACGCAGCGCTTGCGGCGGATATGGCCGACATCGCGCACGCCTATGCGGCGCGCACGCGCGCGGCGCGCCTCAAACTGCGCTTTGCGCGGCTCGTCGGTCCGGGCTGCAAGTTTTTCCATGTCGATGTCGTCGATCTGCGGGCGATAGCGACCTATGCCGGCGCGGGCACGGAATATGTCGAAGCAAGCGACGTCGACAGGGCGGCCTTGGGCAGCGGCGACAACCGACGCATCGTGCCCGATCCCGCGAAGGTGAAGCGTTTGCCGCTCTACGCGGTCGGCTTTTTTCGCGGCGAAGCCGACCCCGCATTTGCGGGGGCAGGCCATGTCCACCGCTCGCCGCCCGCGAGCCTGCATGCACCGCGCCTCGTGTTTGTCGTCGATCGCGCGCTTGACGCCGATGCCTGACGTGCGCGAACGTCCAACCGTCGGTTTCCTTCGGGAATTGATAGGGAATGCAGTGAGGTGCGAGTTGCGCGCCGATTCTGCGGCTGCCCCCGCAACTGTGAGCGGCGAGCGGCCCGTCATCTCGCCACTGGGCAACCGGGAAGGCGACGCGTCCGCCCAGACCCGCAAGCCAGGAGACCTGCCGACGACTGTGGTCGCGTCGCGCACGCGTCGGGCGGGGTGCCCCGATGGAGCCAAGAGGCCGTTCGGGAAACCGCGCGCCGCATGGCTTTGGTTCGCGGACGACGTGCTGCGTTGCCGCGAGGCCGACCGATGAGCGACTATTCCGACGGCATTTTGCCGAAGCGCGTTTTCGACGCGCCGATTCTCGACGTCTGCGTGTTGTGCCGCCCGCCCGATTGGAGCCAGTCGGACGGTGCCAGGCCCGGCGCCATTCTGGCGCAAGCGGTCGATCGCGCGTTGGCTGTGCGCGCGATGCCGCAGGCGGTGCGCCGCAACGTGCGCTGCATCAGCCAGTGCAAGCGCCCTTGCGCGGTCGCTTTCAGCGCGCCTGGACGCTTCACGTACCTGTTCGGCGATCTCGTCGCTTTGCGCGATGCGACTGCGGTCGCAGACGCCTTCGCGCTTTACCTCGCCCGTCCCGACGGCTTCATGGAACGCTTCGAGCGTCCAGCGGCGTTGCGTGCGGGCATCCTTGCGCGCGTGCCGCCGCCCGGCTGGTGCGGACCTCTGGCAGAGGCATCGGCGAAGATCGAATCCGCTTTCGGAGACGCAAAATGATCCGTCTGCTCCTTCTTGCTTTTCTTTCGTTCGCCGCCGCAGCTCCGGCCCTGGCGCAACGCCCTGTCGTCGTCGGCCAGACGTTCCTAGCGGAGTCGCTCGACCCCGCTCAAGGCAGTGCCGGCTGGGCGTTGCAGTCGCACGGCCTGGGGGAGACCTTGTTCACGGTCGATCGCGAGGGCCGCATCGTGCCCAACCTCGCGCGCAGCGTGGTACGCGACGGCGAGGCCTGGCGCATCGAGCTGCGCGACGACGTGCGGTTCGGCGACGGCAGCGCGTTCGACGCGGCTGCTTTGCGCGACGCGTTCGTGCGCTCGACGCGCGAAAATCCGCGCGCGCGCGCGCAGACCGGGCGCGTCGAAATCGACGTTCTGGGCGCGCATGCGGTGCGTCTGCGCACCGAATTGCCGCTGGCTGCGGCGGAGAGCGTTCTGGCCGAGTTTCCGCTCGTGGTCTACCGCGTCGACGGCGAACGTTTCCACTTCACCGGCCCCTATCGTGCGGTCGAGTATCGGCGCGGCGAGTTGCTGCGCCTCGAGCCCAATCCGCACTACCGCGTGCCGGCCGCCCGGCCGCCCGTCGTCGTGCGGCGCGTTGCCGACACGCAGACCTTGGCGCTGGGTCTCGAAAGCGGCGAGATCGACATCGCGTTCAATCTTGCGGTCGAAACGCTGCCGCGGCTGGCGCGCCGTGTCGGCCTCAGCGTCAAATCGATGCCGGTCGCCTACCAGTACATGGCGTTTCTCAACACGGCGCGCGCACCCTTCGACGATGTGCGCGTGCGTCGCGCGGTCGATCTGGCCGTCGACCGCGCACAGTTGGTCGAAGCGGTGCGCGGCGGCGAAATCGCGACCGGCATGTATCCGCGCTTCTTCCCGTTCGCGACGCCCGAAAGGCGCCCGACCGATCCGGTCGAGGCGGCACGGCTGCTCGATGCGGCGGGCTGGATCGCGGGCGCAAACGGCCAGCGCTTCAAAGACGGCCGCCCGCTCGAATTCGTGCTGACCGCGTATCCGCAGCGACCCGATTTCGTCACGCTTGCCCCGGTCTTGCGTGCCCAACTCGAGCGGATAGGCTTTCGCTTGCGCCTCGAAACGAGCGAGGCCATCACGCCGCAGCTGCAGGCCAAACGCTTCGACATGGCCTTTTGGGCGATGCATGCGGCCCCCGGCGGCGACGGCGCCTACGTGCTAGAACAGTATCTGCGCAGCCAAGGGCCGACGAATTTCGCGGGCTTGGCCGATCCGCAGATCGACGCCGCCATCGACCGGCTGCGCACGACCGACGCGCCGGCCGCACGCATCGCAGCCCTGCGGGCGACCGAAGCGCTCGTCTTCGCGCAAGCACCCGTCGTCTATCTGATGACGCCGGTCTGGCATGTCGGGCTGTCGGCGCGCGTGGCCGACTACGTGCCCTATCCGTCGGACTACTACATCGTGCGCGCCGATCTGCGCGCGCGCGACTGAACGTCGTTGGGCCGCGTTTTGGCGGAGGGTTCGCGCGCGGCTGTCCATCTGCTGGCTGCGTCCGTGCTCGCTTTCCTGATCGTGCGCGCGATGCCGGGCGATCCGGCCGTCCTGCTGCTGCTGGCGCAGGGCCAGGCGGCCGATCCTGCGACCGTGGCGGCCCTGCATGCGCAATGGGGCCTCGACCGCAGCCTGCCGGGACAGTACGCGGCGTGGCTCGGCGATTTTCTGGCGGGCGACTGGCGCACGAGTTTCCGCACCGGCCGCCCGATCTTCGAGGAGTTCGCCGCTCGTCTGCCGGTCACGCTGACGGTGGGGCTCGGCGCGTTTGCGCTGGCGCTCGGCATCGCAGGTCCGCTCGCCGAGGCGGCGGCCGCACGGCCGCGCGGCTGGCAGGACCGCGTGCTCGACACGGCCACGCTCGGCGCGCAGGCAGTACCCGGATTCTGGCTCGGCTGCCTGCTGATCTGGCTGTTTGCGGTCGAGCTGCGCGCGATTGCGCTGTTCGAGGTGGGGTCGCAGCGCTTCGTGCTGCCGATCGCCGTCGTCGCGCTGGCCGTGCTGGGGCCGCTGGCCCAGGTCTATCGTGCGGGCCTGCGCGAGGTAGGGCGCAGCGATTACGTGCGCGCCGCCCTTGCGCGCGGCGCGCCGCGCGCGCGCGTCGTCGCTCAGCAAGGACGACGCTATGCAGCGCTTGGGTTGCTTTCGACGGCGGCTGCCGAAGCGGGCACAGTCGTCGGCGGTACGGCCGTCGTCGAAACCGTCTTCGGCCTGCCCGGCATCGGCCAGTTCGTCGTCGACAGTATTGCGGTGCGCGACTTTTTCGTGCTGCAGGCGTTTTTCATGGTCGCGATCGCGTGGATGCTGCTTGCCTCTCTCGCGGCGCGTTTGGCGCGTCGCCTCGTCGCCCCGGGCGGGTTTTGAGATGTCGCACCATCGGCCCTCGGGCGTGCGCCGTTCGTCGGCCCTGCTGGCGAGCCTTGCGACACTCGCCGCCGTCGCCGCGCTCTGGCAGCCTTACGCGCCGGATGCGGTCGATCTGGCGCTGCGCAATGTCGGCATGTCGTGGGCCCATCCGATGGGCACCGACCATTTGGGCCGCGACGTGCTGTCGCGCATTCTGGTCGGGTTTGCGCGCACGCTGGCGGCGGTTGCGATCGTCGCGAGCGTGTGCATCGGCGTCGGCATGGCGGTGGGCATTCTGGCGTCGTCGCTGCAGGGATTTGCGCGCGCCGTCCTCCTGCGGATGGCCGAATTCGCGAGCGTGGTGCCGAACCTGGTCGCGGCGATCGCGATCGTGGCCATGTTCGGCAACGGCACGCTCGCCGTCGGTCTGGCCCTGGCGGCGGGGGCTTGGGGGCCGCATGCGCTGCTCGCCTTCGGCCTTGCCGAGCGCGCGCGCGGCGAAACCTATGTGCGGGCCGCTGCAGCACTCGGCGCCGGTCCTGCGCATGTGTTGCGCCACCATATTCTGCCAGCCATCATCGACACGCAGCTTGCCTATCTCGGCGCCAAGGTTGGGCGCATCGTCATCGCCTATTCCGCGCTTGCGTTTCTGGGGCTGGGGGCGGATTCGAGCCGGCCCGACTGGGGGGCGATGCTGTTCGAATATCGGCTGATGATGTTCGACCAACCGAGCTTGATGGTGTGGCCGGGACTGGCGATCGTGCTGCTGTGCGTGGCCCTGCGCGAAGCGATCGGCTGGGACAAGGATGGGACGGCGCGCGTTTCGTCGCCTTAGAGCTTCGCCAGATGGTCGCGGTACCAGTCGCGCCAGCGCATGGCTTCGCCGATGTCGTGGGCAAGCCATTCGCCCAAGAGTCCGTCGGCGTTGCGCGCGGAAAGGTCTTGCAGACGGGCGATTTCCATCTCGGCCATTTCGACGAGCTGTTCGACCTGTGCGACGCGATCTTCCGCGGGCAGCAAGTCGAGAAAACGCATTTTGAGCGCCACGACCATTTTGGAAAGATCGGTCATGGGCGCGCGCACGGGGCTGCGCAGCATGTCGCGCAGCTTTTCGCGGCCCTTTTCGGTCAACGCCAGCACCGTGTCGGCCGACAGGCTCTGGCCGGGCCCGGCCCGCTTGCCGCGCGGCTCGACGAGGTCTTCGTAGCGCAGCTGTTCGATCGACAGGCCCAGCACGTCGAGCGACGGGCCCATGAGCCGCGAGACGAATCCGCGCACCGCCGCCGAGAGGGCGCCCAAGCTCATTTCCGCGCGCGCCAGTTCGCCGAGTGCGGTGAGCCGCACGGCTTCGGTCGGGATCAGCGATTGGTCGCGAAAACGCGGCATGGGAAGACCCGTTACGCGTAGTCCTTGATGCGGTCAAGCGGGAAGCGCGCCACTTCGGCCAGCAGGGCCGCAAGCTTGCGCGCGGCATGGTCGACGACTTGGCGCCCGCGCGCCGCATCGGCGTCGGTCGCGTCGCCCACCGCCCCGGACGGGTGCAGATCCTGGCTCTGCCAGGCAAGCGCGCTCGACCCCGTATAGGTCAGCAGCTTGAAATGTTCGGCAAGGTCGATCTGGCCCGGTTTGAAATTCGCGATCTTGTCGCCGCGCACCGTGTGCGGCGCCAGATGCATCATCATAGACGTTTCGACGCCGCCCGCATGGATGCCGAACTTCATTTCGGGCGCGGGCCACAGGCCCTCGGGCATGCCGTAGGCCCACCACGAGGCCGCGACCGCCGCCATTTTGAGGCGCACGCGCAGATCGCGCGCCACGATGTCCATGATCTGCGGCTGGCCGCCGTGGCTGTTGAACAGCACGAATTTGCGGATGCCCGCGCGGTGCACGCATTCGCCGATTTCGGTCCAGATGCGGATGAGCGTTTCGGCCGAAAACGAGAGCGTGCCCGGAAAGGCCAGATGCTCGTTCGACTTGCCGATGTCGGTCTGCGGCAGGATCAGCACTTTGAGGTCCGGCACGAAATGCGCGGTCGCGGCCGCGACGATGCCGCGATTGAGCGTGGCGTCGACCGAAACGGGCAGATGCGGTCCGTGCTGCTCGACCGCCGCGACCGGCAGCAGCGCCACCGTTTCGGCGGGATCGAGGCCGCGAAAATCCTCGGTCGTCATGTCGAGCCACCACCGCCATGCGTGCGCCATCTGCCGTCGCTCCCTGTTTTTCGAGTTCGGCCGCTATATAATCGGTTCCCCGCATCGACGCCAGGGAGTGCACGCGACATGGACCGATCGAACCCGCCCGAACTTGCCGCCCCGCTGGCGCGCTACGTGCACGCCGTTGCCGTCGACATGCCGGGTCGCCTGCTGTTCAGCTCTGGCCAGCTCGCGATCGCCAAAGACGGCACGGTGCCCCTCGGCATCGACGCGCAGTGCGATCTCGTTTTCGCCAATCTCGACGCGATCCTCGCAGGCGCGGGAATGACTCGGGCCGACGTGGTGCGCGTGAACGCCTTCGTGCTCGACCGCGCCGATTTCAGGCCCTACATGGACGCGCGCGACCGTTGGTTCGCAGGCTTTCCGCCGCCCGCCTCGACCCTGATGATGGTGGGCGGTTTCACGCGGCCCGAGTTCAAGGTCGAGATCGAGATCGTCGCGGCGCGCGAAGGCGCCTAGATCGGGGCGTTGGTCTGGCTGGAGAGCGTGGCGTCCATGCGCTTCAGCATTTCTTCGATCTGCTCGAAGCGAAGGCGGTTGTTGATCGCCTCGCGCATGAAGCGTTCGAAGATGTTGCAGGTGTGCAGGACCGCCATCGAGCAGTACCCGAGCACCCAGTAGCGCCGGTAGACGCCCGCGAGGAAATTGCGGAAGGGCTTGGCGTCGCCCGCGTGCAGAAACAGGCTGTGGCAATCGGTGTATTCGCCGAAGACTCCGTTCACGATCCCGATCAATTCGCGCAGCTTCTTCACGACCGCCAGGCGGAACATGTCCTGCTGTTCTTTGTAGTGCTTGTACTCGCGGATATCCATCGCGACGGCGTCGCTCGAGGTGAGCCAGCGCAGCACGCCCGCGACCTGGTGCAGGTTGCGTGTGAAAGTGTGCTCGTAGAACGTGACGCCCTTCCAGCCTTCGAAGATCAGCGACGCCTGGTCGCCCGAAATTCCGAAAGCGGACACGAAGAGTTTGGCTTCGGGCATCGACGGGTCCCACAGCGCCTGCAGGAAGCGCTGGGAGCGGTCGCTGACGTCGGCGACGTCCTTGATTTCGAGCGCGCGCGCCACGATCGGATTGACCTTGCTGGCGATGAGACTCTTGATGCTTTCCTCTTCCGACTGCGAGATCGCGAAATAGGCGGGATTGATGTCGTCGCTGTATTTGAGAAGCGCGCTTTTGAGCAGAAACGGGTCGAGCGAGGGCACCGAATCAATCAGCCGCAGGATGGCGACGTCGCGTTCGAAGGCGTCGTTCTCGGCCACGAAATCGACGCCGACATGGTCTTTCAGCAGCCGTTCGAATTCGCGCTGGCGCAGATAGATCGCGTAGCCGCCGGCTTCCACCTGCCCGGTATCGTAGGGCACGTAGATCGCGGTTTCGATGGGGCGTTCGGGTTCCGGCGGCGGCTGGTCGGGCGCCGCTTTCTTCTCGCCCGGAGGCGGGGCGCCCGTATGTTCGCTGACCTGCTGCTCGAAATTCGGGTATTTGAAGATGACGGTGCGGTTGAGGCTTTCCTGGTGGAACATGTGACGGTCTTCCGCCTGGGCCGTCAGCCGAATGAGATTGAGCGCCACCGACGAGCCGCCGTTGGTGATCTGGTCGAGGATCGGCGACAGCGTTTTTTTCTTGCGCGGTTCGTTCACGTGGATATCGACCTTGTGCCGAAAAAAAGAGGCAGATGCTATTTGACTTGGGGGATTCGCGCAACAGCCGTCGTCCCGCTCACACCAAACCGCCGTCGACGATGAAATTCTGCCCCGTGCAGCCGTCGGAATCGTCGGCGGCCAGCCACAACGCCAGGCGCGCGCAATGCTGCGGCCCGAGGCGGAATTTGAGCGACTGCAGTTCGAGGAACCGCGCATCCTCCTCGGGATTGCGCCACAAGGCGGTTTGGCGTTCGGTCACGATGGCGCCGGGCACAAGGCAGTTGACCCGGATGTTGCCCGGGCCCAATTCGCGCGCAAGGCTGCGCGTCATGCCGTTGATCGCCGACTTGGAAGTCGCGTAGCCGATGAAAATGTCCCGCGAGCGCATCCACGACACCGAGCCCATATTCACGATCGAGCCGCCGCCCGCTGCGCGCATCGCGGGCGCCGCCGCCTGTATCGCGAAAAACTGGTGTTTGAGATTGACCGCGAGGCATTTTTCCCAATAGTCCGGGGTGACGTCGTCGATCTTGTGGCGGTCGTCGCGCGCGGCGTTGTTGACGAGCACGCGCAGCGGCCCCACCTGTTCGCCGGCGACGGCGATGGCGCGCTGGTAGGAGGGCGTGTCGGTCACGTCGCAGCGCTGGAAAAAGGGTTTGGGGTGCCCTGCCGCCGCAATCCGTTCGGCCAGAGCCGACGAGGCCTCCTCGGCGAGATCGACGAAAGCGACGTTCGCACCTTGGGCGGCGAAATGCTCGACGAAACTCGCGCCGATGCCCGAGCCGCCGCCCGACACGAAAACGCCGCGGCCCTTGAGGCTTGGATAGATCGCGTATCCGGACATGCCGTTTCCCCCGTTTTTGCGCTAGACTTGCGCGTCTTGCAAATCGTCTTCGGAACCGGATCGTGCCGCAAACTTTGTCCGCCGTCACCTCGAGCCTGCTGACGCTGCGCGCGGGCGCCGTTGCCCTCGACATCGTTCCCGAAATCGGCGGCGCGCTTGCCGGGCTTCGTCTGGCTTGGCCGACCGCGGCCCATCCCGGCGCGATCGAGCCCTTGCGCCGGATGCCGGACGCGGCATTGGCCGCGCGCGACGTGCGGCAGGCCGGTTCGTTCGCGTTGCTGCCCTATTCGAACCGCATGCGCGAATGCACGCTGCATTTCGCGGGCAAGCGCTACCGTCTCGCCCCGAATTTCGGCAGCCATCGGCACGCGATCCACGGCAACGGTTGGCAGCGCGCGTGGGACGTCGAATCTTCCGACGGCACGAACGCGGTCTTGCGGCTCGTCCACCGCGCGACCGGCAACCAAACCGCCGAGTGGCCGTTCGCGTTCGACGCGCGCCAGATTTTCGCGGCGTTCGACGGCGGTTTCTCCCAGACGCTCGAAATCGCCAACACAGGCTCGGGTCCGATGCCCGCCGGCATCGGACTCCATCCGTATTTTCCGCGCGCTGCCGGCACGCGCGTTGTGGCGGCGACCGCAGGGGTTTGGCGCAACGACGAAGCGATGATGCCGATTTCGCTCGATCCGGTGCCGCCCGCCTGGAACATGGCCGAGGGCAAGCTCGTCGCGGCTCTGTCGCTCGACAATTGCTTCGCCGGCTGGAACGGGCAAGCGCGCATCGAGTGGCCCGAATGGGATCTGGCGCTCGACATTACGGCCGATCCCGTGTTCGGCCATCTCGTCGTCTACGTGCCGCCGGGCAAGCCTTTCTTCTGCCTCGAACCCGTTTCCAACCGCAACGACGGGCTCAACATGCTGGCCAAAGGCCGCGACGACACCGGCACCGTCGTGCTCGACCCCGGCGAGACGCTGAAAGGCACCGTGGTTTTCTCGTTTTCGAGGCTGTCGGCGTGACGCTCGCGTTCGGTCCCGTGTTCGACGCGCATCTGCACATCGTCGACCCGCATTTCCCGCTCGTCGCCAACGACGGCTATCTGCCGCCCGCCTTCGGGGCGGCCGCCTATTGCGCCGCCGCCGCGCCGCTCGGCATCGTCGGCGGCGCGGTCGTCTCGGGCTCGTTCCAGGCCTTCGACCAGGACTATCTGGTCGCGGCGCTGGCGAAACTGGGGCCGTCTTTCGTGGGCGTGACGCAGCTTCCCGCCTCGGCGCTCGACCGCGAGATCCTCGCTCTCGACCGGGCGGGCGTGCGCGCCGTGCGGTTCAACCAGCATCGCGGCGGCTCGGAAAGCTTCGCGGCGATTTCGGCTTTCGCGCATCGCGTGCACCGGCTGTGCGGCTGGCATGTCGAGCTCTACGCCGATCTTGCGGCGCTGCGCCCGTCCGAAATCGAGGCGCTCGCCAAGCTGCCGCAGCTTGTGGTCGACCATCTGGGCCTCAGCGAAGGCGGCTTGGCGCGCCTCGTGGCGCTTGCCGAGGGCGGCGCGAAGGTCAAGGCGACCGGCTTCGGACGCGTCTTCGTCGATCCCGAAACCGCGATGGAAAAGGTCGCCGCCGCCAATCCGCACGCGCTGATGTTCGGCACCGACATGCCGTCCACGCGCGCGCGCCGCCCGTTCGAACCGGCCGACATTGCCTTGGTCGCGGCCGTGCTGGGGCCGGACCTCGCGCGCAAAGCCTTCTACGACAACGCCGTGGCGCTCTATCGGCCGAAAGCGATCGCGGTCGATTCGCGCTTGGCCGTGCAGTCGTAGACGCGCAGTCCGGCGTCGCCGGCACCCGACAGATAGGCGCGCGGCCCTTCGAAGCGCAGCGACAGAACGCCGTCGCCCGCAACCGGCTCGTTCGTCGGCATGCCGTATGCGCGTATCTCTTCGATCGGATGTTTGCGGTCGATCTGGCCCGTGTGCGAAACGGCCCGCCCCAACGCGACGATATGGCCCTCGCGCACGTAGACCGGCAATCGGTCGAGCGGCACATGCTGCGCCCGCACCGTGCGCCCGCCCTCCGCGCGCTGGCCGGTCCAGAAATCGTACCAGCCGCCTTCGGGCAACCAGAATTCCGCTGAATGGCCGGGCTTCAGGATCGGCGCCACCAGCAGCGAAGGGCCGAACATGAACTGCTCTTCGAACGCGCGCGCCGCCCGGTCGCGCGGGAAGGAAAGCGCCATCGCGCGCATGATCGGCAGGCCCGTGCGCGTCGCGATCTCGACGCAGCCCCACAGATACGGCAGCAGCCTGTAGCGCAGATCGAGCCACGCGCGCGCATGGTGCGCCACCTCGTCGCCGAGGCTCCACGGCTCGCGAACACCAATGCCGTGGAAGCGGAAATGCGAGCAGAAAACCGCCGCCGCGATCCAGCGCAGATAAAGCTCGGGCTCGGGCTGCTTGGAGCCGTAGAAGCCGCCCACGTCGCTCGAATAGTAGGGCACGCCCGACAGCCCGTAGGACAGGCCCCCGCGGATCGACGCGGCCATGCCCTCCCAGTCCGTCTGCGGGTCGCCGCCCCACTGCACGGGGAAACGCTGCGCGCCGATCCAGCCGTCGCGGCCCCACACGCAGGCATTCTCGCGGCCCTTGGCGGCGGCCGTCGCCTCGTATACGGCCTGATTGTAGAGGCGCGGATAGACGTTGTGGAGGCGCCGCCCGACGTCGCCGTTGTGCGCGACGACGCGGTCCGCGACCTGCTCGCCGAAATCGGTCTTCATCGCGTCGACGCCCAAGGTCCAAAGCCGGTCGTGCCGCGCCTTCCACCACGCGACCGCCTCGGGATTCGTGAAATCGAGCACGCCCGAGGGCGGCAGCGGCGTGAGCACGGCGCCGAACGGCGAGGTGCCGGGCTTGACGTCCCAGTCGTAGACGTGCGGGCTGCCGTCCGCTTCGCGCAGGAAAAGGCCGCGCTTTTCGAGATCGGCATACTCGGCATTGTGGATCGAGACGAGCGGATACTCCCAGCAGCAGATTCTGAAATCGCGCGCCTTGAGCCTGTCGATCGTCTTCTTGGGATCGGGATAGCGCGCCGCGTCGAAATCGAGCGTGGCGCGCGTTTCGACGACCATCCACGCGCGGCCGTCGAAGGTGATGACGTCGGCCGGAAAGCCTGCGGCGCGGCATTCGTCGGCCGCCGCGAGAATCTCGGCTTCCGTCCGGTAGTAGGCGCGCGAGAGCCACACGCCGAGCGACCAGAAAGGCGGCAAAGCGGGTTTGCCGGTCAGCGCCGCGCAGCGCCCGAGCACGTGCGCAGGGTCCGGTCCGCACAGCAGGAAAAGATCGAGCTGCGCGTCTTCGCACAGCACCGCGTAGCTGCGGTGCGACCATTGCGGATAGCCGACGGCATGGTGCACGTGCGCGGGCGTGTTGACGAGCGCGCCCCAGCAGCCGCCCGCCGTCTTGAGGCCCCACAGGAACGGAATGGATTTGTAGGAAAGCTCGGTGTTGACGCCGAGCGCGTCCTCGATGCGGTTGGTCACGAATTGGCCGCGCCGATCGAGGGGCCCGAATTTTTCGCCGAGCCCGTAGACCGGCTCGCCGCTGCCCAGCGCGAAGGCCGCAAGCCAGCCTTCGGGTCCGCGCGCGAAGGCGGGCAGGCGCGTCCAGCCGCGGAAATGCTCGTCGGTCAGCGACGTCAGCGGGTCGTCGAGCCAGCCTTTGCGGCCCACGCGCAGCCGCACCGGCGAACTCGTGAGTTCGAGCCATTCGTTCTCGTCGCCGAGGCGATAGCGCCCCGGCGCCGTCTCGACGCAGGCGGGCCGGGCGAACGCCGACGCGTCGACGAGCGCGTAGTCGGGCAGGGTCGAGCGGCCGAAGGTCAAGCGCCAGTCGCCGCCGTGTTTGGCGATCGCCAGCGGCCCGATCTCGGTCTCGAAGACGACCGCCGTCGGCCCATCGGCGCCGCGGGTCAGAGTTTCGGCGCGGACATACTGCGTGAAATCGATGTGCACGTTTGCTTCTCGAGGGCTTGGACGTTTTTGAGTGCAACGGCGCCACAATAGTCGCAGGGGCGGCAAAAATCGACCGGTCGTTTTCCTTGGTGGCGGGCGCCCGGATCGTTACGATGGACGGAACGAACGGACGAAGCGGCGCGGGAGGAGAGCAGGTGGGCGCGAAGACGTTGCGCAGCGCGCGCTGGTACGCGGCAAGCGACATGCGCGCCTTTGCCCATCGCCAGCGCACCCAGCAGATGGGTTTTCGGCGCCAGGATTTCATGGGCAAGCCCGTCGTCGCGGTCGTCAATACCTGGAGCGAGATGAGCCCGTGCCACATCCATCTGCGCGAACGCGCGCAGAAGGTCAAAGACGGCGTCTGGCAGGCGGGCGGCTTTCCGGTCGAACTGCCCGCGTTGTCGCTGGGCGAAGTGATCGTCAAGCCGACCACGATGATGTACCGGAATCTCCTGGCGATGGAGGTCGAGGAGCTGCTGCGCTCGCACCCGATCGACGGGGCGGTACTGCTCGGCGGCTGCGACAAGACCACGCCGGGCCTGCTGATGGGGGCGGTCTCGATGGGTCTGCCCGCGATCTACGTGCCTGCAGGGCCGATGTCGAACGCGCGCTGGCGCGGCCAGAAGGTGGGTGCGGGCACCCACACGCGCAAATTCTGGGACGAGCTGCGCGCCGGAAAAATCAGCCAAGAAGACTGGGTCGAACTCGAAAGCCGCATGACGCGCACGATCGGCACCTGCAACACGATGGGAACCGCTTCGACGATGACGGCGATCGCCGAAGCGCTCGGTTTCACGCTGCCCGGCGCTTCGTCGATCCCGGCGTCCGACTCGGGCCATGGCCGCATGGCGCACGAGGCGGGCGAGCGCATCGTCGCGATGATCGCCGAAGATCTGAGGCCCGCCGACATCTTCACGCAAGCGTCGCTGCAGAACGCGCTCGCGACCCTGATGGCGCTCGGCGGATCGACCAACGCGGTCGTGCATCTTGTCGCGATGGCGCGCCGGGCGGGGCTGAAGCTCGACCTCGACGCGTTCGATGCGGCGGGGCGCCAAACGCCCGTGCTCGCCAACGTGTTCCCGGCCGGCGAGAATCTGATGGAGGATTTTTTCTTCGCGGGCGGCCTGCCCGCCTTGCTGGCGCAGCTGCGGGACAGGCTCGCCCTCGATTGCCGCACGGTCAACGGCAAGACGCTGGGCCAGAACATCGCCGACGCCAAGGTGTGGGACGCCGACGCGATCCGTCCGCTTGCCAATCCGGTCGCGCAAGGCGCCCCCATCGCGGTGCTGCGCGGCAATCTCGCCCCCGACGGGGCGGTGATAAAAGCCTCCGCAGCCGATCCGAAACTCGCCAAACATCGCGGTCGCGCGGTCGTGTTCAAGAACCACGCCGACCTGTCGGCGCGCATCGACGATCCGGCTTTGCCGGTCGATGCCGACAGCGTGCTGGTTCTCCAGGGCGCCGGCCCCAAAGGCGGGCCCGGCATGCCCGAATGGGGCGCGCTGCCGATCCCGAAGAAGCTGCTGGCGCAAGGCGTGCGCGACATGGTGCGCGTGTCGGACGCGCGCATGAGCGGCACCCATTACGGCACTTGCGTGCTGCATGTGGCGCCCGAATCGCATGTCGGGGGGCCGCTCGCGTTCGTGCGCGACGGCGACTTCATCGAGCTCGACGTCGAAGCGCGCCGCCTGCATCTCGACGTGTCCGATGCCGAGCTCGCGCGCCGCAAAGCCGTGTGGGTCCCGCCGCCTTTGCGCTATGCGCGCAGCTACGGCGTGCTGCTCGAGCGCCATATCGGCCAGGCCAACGACGGGGCGGATTTCGATTTCCTCGAACAGGGCGCAGCCGTGCCCGAACCGGAGATTTTCTGATGGACATGCCCAGGAACCTCTTCAAGCGGGATCTGCTGCGCGTGCCGCCGATGGTCGGCACCTGGATCATGTCGGGCGGGACGACCACGGCCGAAGCTTTGGGCTGCGTGGGCTTCGATTTTCTCGTGGTCGACATGGAGCATGTGCCGCTCGACTGGGAGCGCACCCACGCCTCGCTGCAGGCCGTGGCGGGCACGGGCGCCTCGGCCGTCACGCGCGTGCCGTGGAACGACGCGGTCTCGGTCAAGCGCGCGCTCGACATCGGCGCGCAGACGCTGATGTTCCCGATGATCCAGAATGCCGAAGAAGCGGCACGCGCGGTCGCGGCCACGCGCTATCCGCCCGATGGCATTCGCGGCATTGCCGCCGTGCATCGCGGCTCGCGCTACGGCACCGTACCGGGCTATCTCAAAAACGCATCTTCCGAGATTTGCGTGATCTGCCAGATCGAAACGCCGGCCGCAGCATCGCGCATCGACGAGATCGCGGCAGTGCCGGGCGTGGACGCGTTGTTCGTCGGCCCCGGCGATCTTTCGGGCGCCATGGGCCATCTCGGCGACATCGCACACCCCAACGTGCAAGCCGCCTTGGCCGATTGCGCCGCAAAGGCCAAGAAGCTGGGAAAGCCGTGCGGCATCGTCGGCCCCAATCCGGACATGGTCGGCAAGTTCCTGGCCATGGGCTACAGCTACGTCGCGGTCGCGTCGGACATGGGCATGATGGTGAGCCGTGCCGCAGAATTCCTCGCGGCGTTGCGCGGCCAGAACGCAGCACCCGCCAAACCGACGGGACCGTATTGACGCGCGCGACGGACGACGATGCAGCGCCCGCTCTGGGCACGCGCGGCGCGTTGCTGGCCGGCGCGCGCGCGGCTGCGCTGGCGCCCGCACTCGTGCTGGGCGCATCCTATGTCGGCTACGGGTCGCTCGTGGGCGCGCACGAACTCAGCCTCGAATTCGCGCTGTTCAACACGCTGACGGCGTGGGCCTTGCCGGGGCAGGTCGTGCTGGTCGAGCTCTATCTGGCGGGATCGGGCGTCTTGTCGATCGTGCTGGCGGTTGGGCTTGCCAACATGCGCTTGGCGCCGATGACGGTCGCGATGATGCCGCTGGTGGCCGCGCCCGGCAGGCCCGTCTGGCGGATCTACGCGTCGGCGTTTTTCGTGGCCGTCACCTGCTGGGCCATGACGATGGCGCAAGCGCCCGGTCTGGCGCGCCGCGACCGCTTGAGCTGGTTCGTCGGCTGTTCGCTCGTTTTGTGGGGGGCGTCGCTCGTCGGCACGGTCGTGGGCTACTATGCGGCGGCCCAGCTGCCGACGGCCCTCACGCAGGCGCTGGTTTTTCTCAATCCGGTCTATTTCCTGCTGCTATTCTTGCAAAGCACCCAAGGCGCGCGCGACGCCACGCGCCTCGTGGCCTTGCTGACGGGCGGCGCGCTTTGCGTGCCCGCCCAGCTCTACAGCCCCGAATGGAGCCTGCTGATCGCGGGGCTTGCGGGCGGCACGGTGGCGGCGATCTACCGCCGCGTCGCGGTGCGGCGATGAGCGCCGAGATCGGGCTCTACGGGGCAGCGGTCGCGGGCGCCGCGGCGACCTATTTCTGGCGCGGTTTCGGCGTGGCGGTCGGCGGCAGGCTCGATCCCAATGGCTTGTTGTTCGAATGGTTCGCCGCCGTCGCCTACGCGATTCTCGCGGCCTTGGTCGTGCGGCTGGTCGTGTTTCCGTCCGGCGAGCTGCGCGAGATCGCATTGTCCGTGCGCTTGGGCGCGTGCGCTGCAGCGCTCGGCACGTACGTTTTGTTCAGGCGCAGTCTGTTCGCAGGTTGCTCCGCCGCCGCCGCCGTTATCGCGGCGGCGGCCGGCGGCGTGCTAGGCTAGCGCCCATGCGTCTTTTCTGTCTGCCCCTCCTTCTTTGCGTTGCGGCCGCGAGCGCAGCGGCACAGGCCCCGACGGCGGGCCGCCCGTCGTGCAAAGCTGCGGGCTTCGATCGCGCGGCCGTCGCCAAAGTCACAGACCGCTTGCTCGATATGGGATTCGTCGGTTTCGAAAACATGGCGGTGGTCGATGGCTGCTACCGCGTCGAGGCGCGCAATGCGGCGGGCGACCTGGTGCTGCTGACGTTCGACGAAACCGGCGATCTGATCGCGCTCGGCCTGGGCACGGGCGGCGCGCGCCCGCGTTTTGCGCCGTCGCGTGACGGCATTCGCGCGGTCGACTGACGATGGCGCGGGCGCCGAAGCAGGAATCGGGCAAGGTTCCAAAGCCCGAATTGCGCGCGCGACTGCATGCGTGGTGGGAAGGCTACGAATACGGCAAGCCTGCGGCGACCGCGCCTGCCGAACCGGCATCATCGCAGGATGGCGCGCATCCCGATCCGATCGAGCTGCCGACGACCGGCAAAATCGTCGTCAAAGACCGGTGGCCGCGCGAACGCATCAAGGTGGCCCAGCTCGTCTGGGGCGACGGGTTCACGTTTCCCGGAGCGGTCGATTTCGCGCTGAAGCTGGCGGTTCCGCTGACGCTCGGGCGCAACGCGATCGGCCTCGATCTCGGCTGCGGGCTCGGGGCCGGCACGCGCGCTCTTGCGCAGGCAAGCGGCGCTTGGATGGAGGGCTGCGATCCGTCGCTCGAGCTTGCGCGGGCAGGCGCCGCCCTGTCGCGCAGCGCCGGCATGGCGCGCAAAGCTCCGATCGGCTTTCTCGACCTGGCCGACGGCGTTTTCAAGCCCGGCCGCTACGACGGCGTGCTGGTGCGCAACGTGCTCTCCTTGATCTCGGACAAGCCGAAGCTGCTCGCGCGGCTGGCGGCCGGCATGAAGCCGGAGGCCAAACTCGTCGCCTTCGACTGGGCGATCGCGCGCGAAGACGCGCACAGCGACGCGCTCGACGCCTATCGCCTCGGGGAGGCGACGGCGCCGCGCCTGTCGACGCAAGCGCGGCTCGCGGGCCAGATCGAGGCGGCCGGGTTCGGCATTGCCGACAACGAGGATTTCACGGCTGCGTTTCGCGCCGCGCTTCTCGTCGGCTGGGCGAAGATCGACCGGCTCGTCGTGCGCGGCCAACTCGACGCGACCGAGGGCGAAGCGCTGATGGACGAAGCCAAATCGTGGGCGCGGCGCCTGGCGGCCATGGACGGCGGCGATCTGCGCGTCGTGCGGATCGTGGCCGCGAAAACGGCCTAGCGTTTCACGGTGCCGGCGGGTTGGACGCTTCGGCCGCTTTGAGCGCTTCGGTCGTTTTCCTGTTTTTGCGGTGCATGTAGATCGCGTAGCCGATGAGGCTGCCGAACACGCACAGCACGCCGATCTTTATCGGCAAGGCGGCCTCCGTGAACACGACGCCGAACAGGTAGCCCGCTCCCGCGAAGGTCGAGGCCCACACGCCGGCCGCGATGAAATTCAGCACCATGAAGCGCGGCCAGAAGATGCCGCTCATGCCGCACGCGAAGGAACTGAAGTTGCGGACGAGATAGATGAAGCGGAAACTCAGAATGAAGCCGGTATTGTATTTCTTGAGCCAAAGAATGGCGAGGTCCGTGCCGGGCTTGATCCGCGGAAAGCGCGCGACCAGCCGCTCGCCGTAGCGCCGCCCGAGCCAGAAATAGAGATTGTCGCCGAGAAAACTGCCGAACCATGCGCAGGCGATCAGATAGTCGAGCCGCAGAATGCCGAGCTGGGCCGCGACGCCCGCGAAAATCACGAAGGTTTCGCCTTCGAAAAAGGTCCAGACGAACGTGATCAGGTAGAACCACTCGCCGTGACTTTCGATCCACTCGATCATCGACTTCTTCTGGTCGCCGGGTTGGGGGACACCGGTTCTTCGGCAACGCCGGGCGGCATCCTAGGGGCGGGGATGCCGCCTGTCCATCGGCGCTGCGGCGCTATTCGGTTTTTTATCAAAGGCTTTTGGGCGGGTTGACAGGCGGCGCATACCCCCCTATGTTCCGCGCTCTTTCGGGGCCGGACAAATCGGCCTGGACGCGCAACTTTATCGCTGGAACAGACGTGCCATGAAGGTCGTGAACTCCCTGAAGTCGGCCAAAAAGCGCGACAAGGACTGCAAGATCGTCCGTCGCAAGGGCCGCGTCTATGTGATCAACAAGAAGAATCCGCGCTTCAAGGCCCGCCAAGGCTGACCGAGCGGCGCGCGCGCGATTTTATTCTGTATCGCGGAAAAACCCCGCGTCGGCCCGCCCGGCGCGGGTTTTCTTTTGACTGCCCTGCGGCTGCCTCTTCTATAGTCGGACGAACGACGTCCCTGGGAGACCGCCAATGCCGACCATGCCGGTACCCGATGCCGCAATCCTCGCCCGCCGCGACAGGATTGTGGCCGATCTGCGCGGACTGGTTCCCGGCGAGGGCGTGATCGACGCCGAAGAAGAGCGCCGCGCCTACGAATGCGACGGGCTCAACATATACCGCGCATTGCCGATGGTCGTGGTGCTGCCCTCGAACGTGGCGCAGGTCGCCGCCGTGATGAAATACTGCCAGGCCAACGGCATCAAGATCGTGCCGCGCGGGGCGGGCACGGGCTTGTCGGGCGGCGCCTTGCCGCTCGAAGACGGCATCCTGCTCGGCATGGCGAAGTTCAACAAGGTGCTCGAGATCGATTTCGCAAACCGCTGCGCCCGCGTGCAGCCGGGCGTGACCAATCTCGGCATCACCCAGGCCGTTCAGCATGCAGGCTTCTACTACGCGCCCGATCCTTCCTCGCAGATCGCCTGCACGATCGGCGGCAACGTCGCCGAAAACTCGGGCGGCGTGCACTGCCTCAAATACGGCCTCACGACGAACAACGTGCTGGGCGTCGAGATGGTGACGATGGCGGGCGACGTGGTGCGGCTCGGCGGCAAGCATCTCGATGCGGGCGGCTACGATCTGCTCGGCATCGTGGTCGGTTCCGAAGGGCTTTTGGGTGTGGTCACAGAAGTGACCGTGCGTCTGCTGCGCAAGCCCGAGACAGCGCGCGCCGTGCTCGTCGGTTTCCCCTCGCTCGAAGACGGCGGCAATTGCGTGGCGCAGATCATCGCCGAGGGCATCGTGCCCGGCGGCATCGAGATGATGGACAAGCCCGCGATCCATGCGGCCGAAGCCTTCGTGCACGCGGGCTATCCGCTCGACGTCGAAAGCCTGCTCATCGTCGAACTCGACGGGCCGCAGGCGGAAGTCGACGAGCTCATCGCGAACGTGGAGCGCATCGCGCGCGAGAACAACGCCGTCACGAGCCGCATTTCGGAATCGGAAGAGGAGCGCATGCGCTTCTGGGCCGGGCGCAAGGCGGCGTTCCCGGCGGTGGGGCGCATCAGCCCGGACTACATCTGCATGGACGGCACGATCCCGCGCAAGCGCCTCGCCGACGTGCTGCGCGGCATTTCCGACATCGCCGCCAAGCACGGCGTGGGCGTGGCCAACGTGTTCCATGCGGGCGACGGCAATCTGCATCCGCTCATTCTGTTCGACGCCAACAAGGACGGCGAATTGCTGGCCGCCGAAGCCTGCGGCGCCGACATTCTGCGCCTGTGCGTGGCGGCGGGCGGCGTGCTCACCGGCGAGCACGGCGTGGGCGTCGAGAAGCGCGATCTGATGCCCGCGATGTTCGACGACGACGACCTCGCCACGCAGATGCGCCTCAAATGCGCCTTCGACGCCGACGGGCTGCTCAATCCTGGCAAAGTGTTCCCGCAGCTGCATCGCTGCGCCGAGATGGGGCGCATGCGCGTGCACAAGGGCCAGGTGCCGTTCCCCGATCTGCCGCGATTCTAAAGGCGGCAAACGCGCGATGGATTTCAAGCCGACCAACGCCAAACAGCTGCAGGAATGCGTGGCCTACGCCGCCGCCGAAGGCGAGGCGCTGCGCGTGCAGGGCCTCGGCACCAAGTCGGGCCTCGGTCGGCCGACGGCGCCCGCACGCACGCTCGATCTGTCGGCGCTGGCGGGCGATGTCGAATACGAGCCCGAAGAGCTCGTGCTGACCTGCAATGCCGCCACGAAGATGCGCGACATTCTGCTGCTGCTCGAACAGCGCGCGCAGATGCTGGCTTTCGAGCCGCCGGATCTGGGTGTCCTCTACGGTATCGCGGAAGCCGACAGCGGCAGCATAGGCGGCGCGTTGGCCGCCAATCTGGGCGGCCCGCGCCGCATCAAAATGGGATCGGCGCGCGACCATTTCTTGGGATTCTCGGGCGTGTCGGGGCGCGGCGAGGAATTCAAGGCAGGGTCCAAAGTCGTCAAGAACGTGACCGGCTACGATCTGCCGAAGATCGTGGCGGGTGCCATGGGCACGCTTGCTGTCCTCGACCGCGTCACGGTCAAGGTGATGCCGGCGGGTGCCAAGACGCGCAGCGTGCTCGTGTTCGGCCTCGATCCCGCCAAAGCCGTGGCAGCGATGGCCGACGCGCTCAACAGCCCGTGGGAAGTGTCGGGAGCGGCCTATCTGCCCAAGCGCGCGGCCGCACGCTCGGGCGTCGACCATGTGGCCCAGGCGAGTGCGAGCGTCATCGCCATCCGCGTCGAGGGCACTTCCGTTTCGGTCGCGGCTCGCTGCGAGGCTTTGCGCCGCAGCTTGGGCGCGTTCGGACCGGTCGAAGAACTGCACACGATGCGCAGCCTCAAACTCTGGCGCGAGATCCGCGACGTCGCCGCCCTGCTGCCCGACCGCAACGCGGCGATCTGGCGCGTGTCGGTCGCACCCACGCGAGGACCCGCCGTTGCGGCCGCGGCATCCGACGCGGATTGGTTCTGCGACTGGGGCGGGGGCTTGGTTTGGCTGGCCGTGCCCGCCTCGGGTGACGCGCAGGCGTCCATTATCCGCGCTAGCTTCGCGGAAGGCCACGCGACTTTGATGCGCGCACCCGACGCGTTGCGCCTGGCCGTGCCCGTGTTCGAACCGCCGTCGGCCGCCGTGGCTGCCCTCAATCGCGGCGTCAAAGCCCAGTTCGATCCCAAGGGCATCCTCAATCCCGGCCGCCTGTCGGAAGCCTACTGAGAGCGCCCCCGATGCAAACCAATTTCACGCTTGCCCAATTGGCCGATCCCGACATGAAGGCGTCGGAAGCGATCCTGCGCAAATGCGTGCATTGCGGTTTCTGCACGGCAACGTGCCCGACCTACACGCTGCTCGGCGACGAACTCGACTCTCCGCGCGGGCGCATCTATCTCATCAAAGACATGCTCGAAAAGAACCGGCCGGCGGATGCGCGCACGGTCAAGCACGTGGACCGGTGCCTCTCGTGCCTTTCGTGCATGACCACGTGCCCATCGGGCGTCAACTACATGCATCTCGTCGACCATGCGCGCGCGCATATCGAGGCGACCTATGTGCGCCCGTGGCACGAGCGCCTGCTGCGCCGCGTGCTGGCATTCGTGTTGCCGCATCCGCAGCGCTTTCGCGTGGCCCTCGTCGGAGCTTTGCTCGCACGGCCCTTGAAGGGGCTGTTGCCCCGGACCGTGCCGTTTGCGCGGCTGCGCGCAATGTTGGAAATGGCGCCGACCTCGATCCCGTCGCCCTCGCAGATCGGCGAAGCGCGGATATTCCCGGCGCAGGGCGAAACCAAAATGCGCGTGACCCTGCTGCAAGGTTGTGCCCAGCAAGTGCTGGCCCCGCAGATCAACGAAGCGACCGTGCGCGTGCTCACAAGACTGGGCTGCGAGGTGGCGATCGCGCCCGGTTCGGGATGCTGCGGGGCATTGACGCACCATATGGGCAATGTCGATGCGAGCCATGCGTCGGCGGCGGCCAATATCCGCGCCTGGATGGGGATGTGGGACGGGCGCGGGCCGGACGCGATCGTCGTCAACGCGTCGGGTTGCGGCACCACGGTCAAGGATTACGGCTTCATGTTCCGCGAAGACGCGCAGCTGAAAGTGGCGGCCGAAGCCGTCTCGAGCCGGGCGCGCGACGTTTCCGAAATCTTGCGCGACCTCGAACCGGCCGCGAAAGCGCCCGAGCCGCTTGTCGTGGCGTACCATTCGGCCTGCTCGCTGCAGCACGGGCAGAAGCTGGGGGCGGTGCCGCGCAAGTTGCTTGCCGATGCGGGCTTTGCGATGCGCGACCCGGCCGAGGGGCATCTGTGCTGCGGGTCGGCCGGCACCTACAATCTGATGCAGCCCGAAATCGCCGGGCAATTGCAGGCGCGCAAGGTCGCCAATCTTGCGGCCACGGGCGCCAGCGTCGTTGCGGCCGGCAATATCGGCTGCATGGCGCAGATCGCCGCCGCCGCCGACATGCCGGTCGTCCACACGGTCGAGCTGATGGATTGGGCCACCGGCGGGCCGAAGCCGGCCGCGTTAGGCGCATAGCCGCGCTTCGAGCCGCGCGACCGCACCTGCGAACACGCGCCCGTCTTCGGCCGCACGCGCCAGAACGATCGCCCCTTGCACGGTTGCGACCGCATCGAACGCCTCGGTGCGCGCGGCAGCGGGCCCGCGGCCTGCGAGCACCAGCACGCGCGCCAAAGCTTCGATCCATTGCTGGAAATGCGCGCGCAACGGCGCCGCGAACAGCGTTTGCGTTTCGTCGGCCGCGAACAGCGTGAAGGCGCAGATTTGCGTGCCGCCTTTGTGGTGCGCTTCGAGGGCCCGGCACATTTCGCGGATCGCGACGCGCGGGGGCCCCGGATGGCGCAAAGGCCCCAGTACTTCGCGCGCGAACCACGCCGCCGTTTCGTCGAGCACGGCTTGCGCCATCTCGGGCTTACCGCGCGGGAAAAAATGGTAGAGGCTGCCTTTGCCCAAGCCCGTGCCCGCCGCGATCGCGGCAAGCGAAGTCCCTTCGTAGCCGTGTCGCCGGAAGAGTTGGGCGAGCTTCGGCAACAGGTCGTTGCGTTCGGCGATCTGCTTTACCATTCGGTACAGACTTATCCGAACGGTCCAGGAAATGCCAGCGATTCGGGCGCTCGGCCGCTCGGCCGCGCGCGCCTGCATGCCGAAAACTGCGGTCGGATCAGTTGTTTGGGCTGTGGAAAAGCGGCGATTGACCGGCCGACGGCTCTTTGCGTAGACGCCTCGCATCGCGTGTCCACCGCCACCCGAGGAGATCGCCGATGCCCAACCGCAAATCGAGCCCGCCGCACGGTGCGCCCCCCGGTGCGACCGCCGCCTTGGCGCTATCGGACGGCACGGTCTTCTGGGGCAAGGGGCTCGGGGCTGCGGCCAAGAAGACCGGCGAGGTGTGCTTCAACACCTCGATCACCGGCTACCAGGAAATCCTGACCGATCCGTCCTATGCGGGCCAGATCGTCACCTTCACCTTCCCGCATATCGGCAATGTCGGCGCCAATCCCGAGGACATCGAAACCTTGGTGCCGGCGGCACGTGGCCTCGTGCTGCGTGAGGACGTCATGGCGCCTTCGAATTTCCGCGCCACGCAATCGCTCGATGTGTGGCTGAAGGTCAACGGCATCCCGGGCATTTGCGGCATCGATACGCGCGCGCTGACGCGCCATATCCGCGATGCGGGCGCCCCCAACGGCACGCTGCTGCATCGCCCCGACGGCAGGATCGACGCGGCCGCCTTGGTTGCGGAGGCCGCCGCATGGCCGGGCCTCGAAGGCATGGACCTCGCGAAGGAAGTAACCGCGCGCCAAAGCTACACGTGGGACGAAACCGTGTGGGCGCTCGGCAAGGGCTACGGCAAGTTGGGCAAACCCAGATTCCACGTGGTCGCGATCGACTTTGGGGCCAAGCGCAACATTCTGCGCTGCCTGGCCGAGGCCGGCTGCAAAGTGACGGTTCTGCCCGCCCAAGCCACGGCCGAAGACGTGCTGCGCCACAAGCCGGACGGCGTGTTCCTGTCGAACGGTCCCGGCGATCCAGCGGCAACGGGCGTGTACGCCGTGCCGACGATCAAGGCGCTGCTCGACAAGCGCATCCCCATTTTCGGCATCTGCTTGGGCCATCAATTGCTGGCGCTGGCTTTGGGCGCCAAGACGACAAAACTTGCGCGCGGCCATCGGGGTGCTAACCATCCGGTCAAGGATCTCGAAACCGGCAAAGTCGAGATCACGAGCCAGAACCACGGCTTTGCCGTGCTGCCCGAAACGCTGCCCGCGACAGCGCAAGCCACGCACGTGTCGCTGTTCGACCAGACCAACGAAGGCCTGCGCTGCCTCGACCGCCCGGCCTTCTCGGTGCAATACCACCCCGAAGCCAGCCCCGGCCCGCAAGACGCGCACCACCTGTTCGCGCGCTTCGCGGCATTGATGACAAACTCGAAGGCGGCCTGAGACATGCCCAAGCGCACCGACATCCAATCCATTCTCATCATCGGGGCAGGGCCCATCGTGATCGGGCAGGCGTGCGAGTTCGACTATTCGGGCACGCAAGCCTGCCGCGCGCTCAAGGAAGAGGGCTACCGCATCGTGCTGGTCAATTCGAACCCCGCCACGATCATGACCGATCCGTCGCTGGCGGATGCGACGTATGTCGAGCCCATCGTGCCGGATATCGTCGAGAAGATCATCGCCAAGGAACGGCCCGACGCGCTGCTGCCCACGATGGGCGGGCAGACGGCCCTCAATGTCGCGATGGCGCTCGCGGATTCGGGCGTGCTCGAGAAATACGGGGTGGAATTGATCGGCGCGAATCGCGACGCGATCGACAAAGCCGAAGACCGGCTGCGCTTTCGCGACGCGATGGCGAAGATCGGGCTCGAGAGCCCCAAATCCGTGCTCGTCAAAAGCATGGACGACGCCAAGGCCGCGCTCGACGCGGTGGGCTTGCCGGCCATCGTCCGCCCGTCTTTCACGATGGGCGGGACGGGCGGCGGTATTGCCTACAACGTGGACGAATACGAGCAGATCGTGTTCGGCGCGCTGCGCGCAAGCCCGGTCGGCTCCACGCTCGTCGAAGAGAGCGTGCTGGGCTGGAAAGAATACGAGATGGAGGTCGTGCGCGACCGCAACGACAACTGCATCGTCGTGTGCTCGATCGAGAACATCGATCCGATGGGCATCCATACCGGCGACAGCGTGACGGTGGCCCCGGCCCTGACGCTGACGGACAAGGAATTCCAGATCATGCGCAACGCCTCGATCGCGACGTTGCGCGAGATCGGCGTGGACACGGGCGGCTCGAACGTGCAGTTCGCGGTCGATCCCAAGACCGGGCGCATGGTCGTGATCGAGATGAATCCCCGCGTGTCGCGCTCGTCGGCCCTCGCCTCGAAGGCGACGGGCTTTCCCATCGCCAAGATCGCGGCCAAGCTCGCGGTCGGCTACACGCTCGACGAACTCCGGAACGACATCACGGGCGTGACGCCGGCAGCGTTCGAGCCCACCATCGACTACGTGGTGGTCAAGATGCCGCGCTTCACCTTCGAGAAGTTTCCGGGCACGCCGCAATTGCTGTCGACCTCGATGAAATCGGTGGGCGAGGCGATGGCGATCGGCCGCAATTTCAAGGAGGCGCTGCAGAAAGCGCTGCGCTCGATGGAGACGGGCCTTTGCGGGCTCGACGAGATCGACATCCCGGACGACGATGCGGGCAAGATCCGCGAGGCGATCGTGGCGGCGCTCGCGCGGCCCTCGCCCGACCGTCTGCTGGTGATCGCGCAGGCGCTGCGCTTCGGCTTCAACGTGGAGGATATCTGCCGCATTTCGAGCTTCGATCCTTGGTTCGTGCGCCAGGTCGAAGAGCTGGTCGCCGAAGAAGCCGCGATCAAGGCTGCGGGTTTGCCCAAGGACGCCGCCGGCTGGACGCGCCTAAAGCAGATGGGTTTCGGCGACGCCAAGCTCGCCCAGCTCGCGCGCAAAAGCGAAGCGGAGGTCGCCGCCGCGCGCCGCGCGCAGGGCGTGGTGCCCGTCTTCAAGCGCATCGACACATGCGCCGCCGAATTCGCGAGCCTCACGCCCTATCTTTATTCGAGCTACGAGACGCCTGCGTTCGGCGCGGCGCAAAGCGAAGACGACGCGACCGACCGCACCAAAGTGGTGATTCTGGGCGGCGGCCCCAACCGCATCGGCCAGGGCATCGAGTTCGACTATTGCTGCGTGCATGCGGTCTACGCGCTGCGCGAGGCGGGTTTCGAGACGATCATGGTCAACTGCAACCCGGAAACCGTTTCGACCGACTACGACACGGCCGACCGGCTCTATTTCGAGCCGCTCACGCCCGAAACCGTCGTCGAGATCGTGCGCCGCGAGCAGCGCAACGGCAAAGTGCTCGGCGTGATCTGCCAGTTCGGCGGCCAGACGCCGCTGCGCCTGGCCGACGCGCTGGCCGAAGCCGGCATTCCGATCCTCGGCACCACGCCCGACGCGATCGATCTGGCCGAAGACCGGCAGCGCTTCGCCAAGCTGCTCGCCAAGCTCGGGCTCGAGCAGCCCGCCTCGGGAACGGCGTTTTCGGCCGCCGAAGCGGAAGAAGAGGCCGCGCGCATCGGCTATCCCGTGCTGCTGCGTCCGAGCTACGTGCTGGGCGGGCGCGCCATGAAGATCGTGCATTCTGTCGACCAGCTGCGCAGCTTCGTCGCCGAGGCGGTGCGCGTCTCGGGCAAGAACCCGGTGCTGGTCGACAGCTATCTGCAGGACGCGATCGAGGTCGACGTCGACGCGGTGGCCGACGCCGACAGCGTCCACGTGGCCGGCATCATGGAGCATATCGAGGAGGCGGGGATCCATTCGGGCGACAGCGCTTGCTCGCTGCCGCCCTATTCGCTGCCCAAGAAGATCCTCGACGAGATCGAGCGCCAGACGGCGGCCCTTGCGCGCGGGCTCGGCGTGGTCGGCCTCATGAACGTGCAGTTCGCGGTCAAGGAGGGCCGCGTCTACGTGCTCGAGGTCAATCCGCGCGCCTCGCGCACGGTGCCGTTCGTCGCCAAGGCGACCGGGGTCGCGATCGCGAAAATCGCAGCACGGGTGATGGCGGGCGAGAGCCTCGCGAGCTTCAAGCTCAAGAAGCGCAAGCTCGACCACGTCGCCGTCAAGGAGGCGGTTTTCCCGTTCGCGCGCTTCCCTGGCTCGGACACGATCCTGGGGCCGGAGATGAAATCGACCGGCGAGGTCATGGGCATCGACGCCGATTTCGGCCATGCCTTCGCCAAAGCGCAGATCGGCGCGTCGCAGAAACTTCCCGTCGCCGGCACGCTGTTCGTGTCGGTGCGCGATGCGGACAAAAAGGCGATCCTGGCACCTGTGCGAAAATTGGTGGCACTCGGTTTCGGCGTGACGGCGACCGGGGGAACGGGCTCGTATCTGCGCAAGAACGGGATCGAGGTCGCGCACGTGAACAAGGTGCTGGAAGGCCGACCGCACATCGTTGATGCCATAAAATCGAACAAAGTTCACCTTGTGTTCAATACGACCGATGGCGCACAGGCCGTTTCCGACTCGTTCAGCCTGCGCCACGCCGCCTTGATGGGCGGGATTGCCTATTATACGACCGTGGCGGGCGCGCGGGCGGCGGCCGAGGCGATCGCGGCCTTGCGCGCCGGCAGTCTTGAAGTTGCGCCGCTGCAGGCGTACTTTAAAGGTGCCTTCTGACGGCGATCCCCTTACCAGCGGGTCTTGCGCGACGGCCGGTCGATCGAAGACCGTCCGCGGCGGACAAGCGTTGATGGGGCGCGAGAGGCGGCGGCGCCGATGCAAAATCGGCGTGGCGACAACAGGAAGCGTTAGGGCACGGATCGGCAAGCAATGGACAAGATTCCGATGACGCGCGAGGGCTACGAACGCCTCGAAGCGGAACTAAAGAACCTCAAGACTGTCGAGCGTCCGGCCGTCATTCGCGCCATCGCCGAAGCCCGCGACCACGGCGACCTTTCCGAAAACGCCGAATACCATGCCGCGCGCGAACGCCAGTCCTTCATCGAGGGGCGCATCGGCGAGCTCGAGGACAAGGTGAGCCGCGGCGAGATCATCGACGTCGCCTCGCTGTCGGGCAAACACATCAAGTTCGGCGCCAAAGTGACGCTGGCCGACGTCGACACGAACGAAGAAGCCACCTACCAGATCGTCGGCGCCGACGAGGCCGACGTCGAAAAGGGCCGCATTTCGATCACCTCGCCTCTGTCGCGCGCGCTTATCAACAAGCAGGCCGGCGACACGGTCGAAGTGACCACGCCGCGCGGCAGCAAGGCCTACGAGATCATGAAGGTCCGCTTCAAGTAAGTGCGACTTGCGTTCGCGCGCGCGCGCGCGTATGAAGACCCCCACGCGGGGCCGTCGGCAGTCGCCCCGAATTTTCCAAGACGATCCGCTCGTCCAAGCGCTGCCTTTTGAGCGAACCCCTTCAAGGGGTTTTGCTTGAGAGGAGATGGACATGCGTTATCTGAAGCCTTTGGCGGCTAAACCCGAATCCTATCCCGGTTTCAGCGAAAAGCTGGTCGCGAGCCACTACGCCAACAACTACGCCGGGGCGGTGAAGCGCCTCAACGCGATCGCCGGGCGGCTCGATGCGCTCGACGTTTCCGCTCCTGCTTTCGAGTTGAACGCCCTCAAGCGCGAGGAGCTCGCCGCCTACAACTCGATGGTGCTTCACGAAATCTATTTCGAAGCGCTCGCACCGTCGAAACCGCCCTCCGCGGAATTCGCTGCGGCGATCGCGCGCGATTTCGGCGCGTTCGAAATCTGGGAAAGGCGCTTTGCGGCCTGCGCGAAGGCGTTGGCGGGCGGATCGGGCTGGGTCGTGCTGGTGCGCGAGAATCGCGACGGGCGTTTGGCCATCCAATGGGGCGCCGACCATGCGATGGGTTTTGCGGGCGCAACGCCGTTGCTTGCGCTCGACATGTACGAACACGCCTACCATCTCGACTACGGCGCCGAAGCCGGGCGCTATGTCGATGCGTTTCTGGCCACGATCGACTGGACTGGGGCCGAGCGGCGGTGGCGGGGCGAGGTAGCACGGCCCGCCTTGCACGGCGTTGCGGCCGAGGCGCTCGACGGTTTCGACGGCGTTTTCGTCGATGCGCGGCGCGCGCCCGCCTTCGAGGCCGGAACCGACATGCTGCCGCAAGCGCTGCGCCTCGATCCGGCCGATCCGGACGGCGCCAAAGCGGGCTTACCGCGCGCACGCAAAATCGTCGTCTATTGCGTGTACGGTTTTTCGTTCAGCCGCGACACGGCGGCAGCCCTGCGCGCCCAAGGCTACGATGCGTCGTTTCTCGACACGGGCATCGTCGGCTGGCGCGCTATGGGCAAACCGGTCGTCGCCAAGGGTGTGCGCGGGCAAGAGGTGCGCTAGCCTTGCGCCCGCATTTTCAAGGAGGAACAATGCCCGACGCTTCCACCCCCGCTTTCGGCGACCGGCCGAGCTACCGGACCGCCCTCGCCTATTGGCTCAAGCTGGGCTGCCTGTCCTTCGGCGGGCCCGCCGGGCAGATCGCGATGATGCAGCACGATCTCGTCGACAAGCAGCGTTGGATCGGCCAGCGCAGTTTCCTGCGCGGGCTTTCGTTCGCCACTTTGCTGCCGGGCCCCGAAGCGCAGCAGCTTGCCACCTATATCGGCTGGCGCCTGCACGGCACATGGGGCGGGGTTGCGGCGGGCGCCTTGTTCGTGCTGCCGGGCGCCTTGTGCATGCTGGTGCTGTCCTACATTGCGGCCGTGCACGGCGAGACGGGCGCCGTCGGGGCGATTTTCGACGGGCTCAAACCGGTCGTCGTTGCCGTCGTGCTGCATGCGGTCTGGCGCATCGGCAAGAAGGCGCTGCAAACTTGGCAAGCGGCAGCACTTGCCGCCGCGGCCTTCGTTGCCATCCATTTTTTCGGCGTCGGGTTCCCGTGGGTCGTGGCAGCGGCGGCTCTCGTGGGCGTGTCGTCGGCGCGAGGGACAACGGCTTCGCCCTTTGCGACCGGCGGGCACGCGAGCAGCACCGGCGGCAACGTGCCGGACGACGTGCTGCTGCCGGCCAGGCCGATGCTGCGTTTTGCCGGCTTGGGCGCCGTGTTCGCCGTGCTGTGGGCGATCCCGGTCGTGGGCGTGCTGTTCGCGATGGGCGCGAAGCCTTTTGCCGACGTGGCAGCCCTGTTCACGAAGGCGGCCTTCGTCACGTTCGGCGGCGCCTATGCCGTTCTCCCTTATGTCGCGGACGCGGCGGTCAATCTCTACGGTTGGCTCACGCCCGCCGACATGCTGAACGGTTTGGCGCTCGCCGAGACGACGCCCGGGCCGCTCATCCTGGTGCTGCAATATGTCGGTTTCTTCGCGGGCTGGAATGCCGGTGCGGCCGACCCGCTGACGGCTGCGACCGTCGCGGCGTTGCTGGCCACATACGTTACGTTCCTGCCGAGCTTTCTGTTCATTCTCGCCGGCGCGCCCTATGTCGAGGGCCTGCACGAGAACAAGGCGGCTTCGGCAGCCCTGGGCGCGATCACGGCCGCGGTCGTCGGCGTGATCCTCAATCTCGGCGTGTTTCTTGGCCAGGCTGTGTTCTGGCCTGCAAGCGGTGTGGATTTCGTCGCGATCGCGGTGGCTGCGGCAGCCCTCGGCCTCTTGGTGCGCGTCGGCCTTGCGATCCATTGGTTGGTGATCGCAGGGGCGGCCTTCGGCCTTGCGCGCTATCTTTTGGGCCTATGAGCAAACGCTTCCAGCGCCGCATGGAGGATTTTGTGTGCGGCCATTGCGGCACGCAAGTCGCCGGCGACGGCTATACGAATCATTGCCCGGAATGCCTGTGGTCGCGCCATGTCGATGTCAATCCGGGCGACCGGGCGGACGAATGCGGCGGGGCGATGCGGCCGGTTGCGGTCGAACCGGCGCGCGGCGGCTGGACCCTCACGCATATCTGCGAGGTTTGCCGCACCGAGCGGCGCTGCAAGAGTGCCGCCGCCGACGACCGCGACGCGCTGCTGGCCGTGGCGCGCGCGGCAGCGCAAGCGCGCATCAGATGAAGAACAGCCAGGTCGTCAGCGCGAAGCACGGGATCAGGAACACGAACGCCCAGCCCATGTAGCCGAAGAAACTCGGCATGCGCACGCCCGCCTCTTCGGCGACGGCCTTGACCATGAAGTTGGGGGCGTTGCCGATATACGAGTTGGCACCCATGAACACCGCACCGGCCGAGATCGCCGCAAGCGTGGCCGCGAGCGGGCCCATCAGCGTCGCCGGGTCCCCGCCCGCCAGATTGAAGAACACGAGATAGGTGGGCGCATTGTCGAGGAAGCTCGACAGGAGCCCGGTCATCCAGAAATACATCGCGACGTTGGGCGTGCCGTCGGGCCGCGTGACGAGATGGACGAGGCCCGCGAAAGCGCCGTCGGTGCCCGCGCGCAGCATCGCGATGACCGGCACGATCGTCACGAAAATGCCGAAGAACAGCTTGGCGACTTCGAGGATCGGGCCCCAGCTGAATCCGTTGTCGTCGCGCACCTGCTTCGAGGTGGCCGCGACCGACACGGCCGCCAGGCCCAGCAGAGCCGCGTCGCGCACCAGCCCTTCGAGCGACAAGGCCACGCCCAAAACCTTGAATTCGACGCCCGATTTCCAAGCGCCCGACAGCAGCACGGCGCCGACCACGCCGCCCAACAGCAGCAGATTGAGGCGGCCTTCCAGGCGCAGGCGCGTGTCCGGCGTTGGATCGGGCTTGGGCGGGAGATGCGTGTCGAAACGATAGTAGTAGCTGTCGACGACATAGAACGCGGCGAGCAGCAGCGCGGTTACCGTCAGCATCGGCAAGAACAGATGCACCGTGGGCCAGAAGAAATCGACACCCTTGAGGAAGCCCAGGAACAGCGGCGGATCGCCGAGCGGGGTGAGGCTGCCGCCGACATTGGCGACGAGGAAGATGAAAAACACGAACACATGCGCGTTGTGGCGCCGGTTGTCGTTGGCGCGCAGCATCGGCCGGATCATCAGCATGGCGGCACCCGTGGTGCCGGTGAAGCTCGCGATGCCGGTGCCGATGGCCAGCAGGCCCGTGTTCATGCCCGCACTGCCGTGGATGTTGCCGCGCAACAGCACACCGCCCGCGACCGTGAACAGCGCGCCGATCAGGATGATGAACGGAATGTACTCGCCCAGCAGCACGTGCGCGGTCGTCTCCACGACCGTGCCGAGGTCGGCGATCGCGGCGAAGGGCAGCAAAAACGCGAGCGCCCAGCCGAGCGCGATCTTGCCATAATGGTGGTGCCAAAGCTTCGGCGCGGCGAGCGGCAGGATCGCGATCGACAAGAGGATGCCAACGAACGGAACGGCCCAGACGATGCCGAGCTTCGAGCCGTCGAGGCCCTCGGCGGCGAAAGCGGGGGTGGCAATCAGAAGGAACGAAACGACCAATCCAGCAACGCGCATGGGCCCGGCTCCGCAGTGTTTTTTGCGAAGCTAGCGAAAATACACCAGCGTGACGAGCGCAAAAAGCGGCAGCAGGAACGCGGCCGACCACAGCATATAGCCGAAGAAACTGGGCATCCTGATGCCGGCTTTTTCGGCCACCGCCTTGACCATGAAATTGGGCGCGTTGCCGATATAGGTGAGCGCGCCCATGAAAACCGAGCCGCACGAGATCGCCAGCAACGTGGTTGCGAGCGGTCCCATCAATGTTTCGGGATCGCCGCCCGCCAGATTGAAGAACAGCAGATATGTGGGGGCGTTGTCGAGGAAACCCGACAGGATTCCGGTGATCCAGAAATACATCAGGTTGTCGGGTCGGCCGTCGCTGTTGAGCAGCGCGATCAGGCCGCCGAGCGCCCCCTCCTGGCCTGAGCGGATGATCGCAAGCACGGGCACGATCGTCACGAAAATGCCAACGAAGAGCTTCGCGACTTCCGCGATCGGCTCCCAGCTGAATCCGTTCGCCATGCGGCTGTCGTTGTCTGTCAATGCGAGCGAGGCCCAGGCGAGGGCCAGCAGCAGAACCGAGCGCACGATGCTTTCGAGGGCGACGGGCGTGTAGTAGAACTCGACGGGCATATTCGGGCGCCACACGCCCGACAGCAGCACGGCCGCCACGATGCCCGCCAGCAGAAGCAGATTGATTTTGCCTTCGACCGCGAAGGTTTCGCCGCTCGGACCGGGTGGGGCCCCTTCGCTGCGAAAGAGATAGCTGTCGAGCGCGTAGAACGCGACCAGCAGCGGCACTGCGACGAGCAGCATGGGGACCAGCATCGCCTTCGTCGTCCAGAAGAAATCAACACCCTCCAGAAAGCCGATGAAAAGCGGCGGATCGCCCAGCGGGGTCAGGCTGCCGCCGACATTGCCGACCAGGAAGATGAAGAACACGAAAACATGCACGTTCTTTTTTCGCCACGCGTTCGCGCGAAGCATCGGCTGGATCAGCAGCATGCATGCACCGGTTGTTCCCATCACGCTCGCGATCAGGGTGCCGAAGGCCAGCATGCCCGTATTGAGCGCCGGCGTTCCGACAAGATCGCCGCGCAACCGCACGCCGCAGGCCACGACGTAAAGCGAAAACAGCATCACGATGAACGGAATGTATTCGAGCAGCATCGTGTGCAGAAACTCGTAGAGTGCCACGTCGGCGCCGAATATCGCGGCGCACGGCGCCAAAAACGCGGCTGCGCAGGCAACCGCGAATTTGCCGTAATGCGCGTGCCACAAATGCGCCGCCAGCAGCGGTCCCAATGCAATGCCAAGCAGGATCGCGACGAACGGCAAGACCCAGGCAAGACCCATAAGATCGCCGGCCAGTTTGGGCGCATCTGCTGCGGCGGCAAAGGCGGGGAAGGCGGCAAAGGCAAACGCGATGGCAGCGAATATGATTTTCATGCGTGCGAATATGGCTATCCGAATGCCGAAAGCCAAGCCATTATCGCGCCCAGCTTGTCCGCAAATACCGCGTATCGTTGCTGTAATTTCGCGCTTTCCGATTGGTGCCCGATGACGACGCTCGAACTGGTTCGCCTCAACCTGCTGTCGCCGATGGTGCTGTCCTTCGTGCTGGGGGCGGTCGCCCATCTGGTGCGCAGCGACCTCAAGTTTCCGGACCAAATCTACGCGGCGCTGTCGATCTATCTTCTGTTCGCGATCGGCCTCAAAGGCGGGGTCGCGTTGTCGGTGGCGCCGTTCGGCACGGTGATACTGGCATTGCTCGCGGGCTTCGGGCTCGGCACGGCGATCCCGCTCTGGTCGTTCCATATCCTCACGCGGTTCGGCAAGTTCGACGCGTCGAACGCGGCGGCGATCGCGGCGCATTACGGTTCGGTCTCGGCCGTCACGTTCATCGCCGCCACGGCCTATCTCCAGTCGGCGGGGCTGCCGGCCGAAGGTTTCATGCCGGCCGTGCTGGCGGTCATGGAAGTGCCGGCCATCGTCGTGGCCTTGCTGCTCGCCAAGCTCAAAGGGGCGTCGGACGGCGATTGGCGGGCAGCACTGCCCGAAGTGCTGGCGGGCAAGAGCGTCGTGCTGCTGGTCGGCGGGCTTGCGATCGGCTTTCTGGCCGGTCCCACGGGCTACAAATCGGTCGCGCCCTTTTTCGCCGATCCTTTCCAGGGCGCTTTGTGCCTGTTCCTGCTCGATATGGGCCTTGTCGCGGCACGGCGCTTGGGCGACTTCAAACAGGTCGGTCCGTTCCTCATCGCGTTTGCGATCGCGATGCCGGTTCTGCACGGCATTCTCGGCGTATTCGTGGGCCACGAGATCGGCTTGTCGGTCGGCGGGGCGACGATCCTCGGCGTGCTGGCGGCAAGCGCCTCCTACATCGCAGCGCCGGCCGCCGTGCGCATAGCGCTGCCCGAGGCCAATCCGGGCTTTTATCTGACCGCGTCGCTTGCGATCACTTTTCCGTTCAATCTGGTGGTTGGGCTGCCGCTCTTTTTCGCTTTCGCGCAGATGCTGAAAGGGTCGTGACATGACTGTGGCGCTGAAACTCATCACGGTCGTCGCCGAAGAGGTCGTGGCCCCCAAGATCGCCGAAGACATGATGCGGCTGGGCGCCTCCGGCTACACGATAGTCGAAGCGCACGGCCAGGGTTCGCGCGGCAAGCGCATGGGACGGGTGGGCGAACTGAATTTGCGCATCGATGCGGTCGTCAGCGAATCCGTGGCCGAGAAAATCATGGCCCGGCTTGCCGAACATTATTTCCCGCGCTTTGCCACCATCGCGTGGCTCGGCGACGTGTCGGTGCTGCGCGGCGACAAATACGTCTAGCCGGCGCGCGACGCGCGGCACTTCTCGGCTGCGTCCTGCGCGCTTGCGGCGTGCGCAAAAAGCGCGGTCGCCTGCCCGCGCGCCGCCGCGAAAAGCTGGCCGATCGCGTCGCCGTCGGCGCCGCGCGGCAGATCGATGCGGCGCGGCGCTTCGGCCACGCTGCCGTCGGCGGCGATGCGCATCTCGATGCCCCACCAGCCTTGGGCGGTCGTCCCCGGCACGCCGTAGCGACGGTCGGTGAGCCGCACCACGGTCGAGCCGTCGTCGGCCGCAGCAAGGCTCGGCCACACTTCGCCCATCGCAAACCAGGCGAACAGCTTGCCCTCGGGCGTGGCCAAAGCGGCCTGGATCGCCGGATGGCGGGGGCGTGCGAAGCACAGCCACGCGATCGCGTCTTTCTGGTCCGCCGTGGCGAACCCGACGCGCGCACCTTCGGGCTCGTCGACGACGATGCGGCGCAGCCACGGCTGGAAGATCGTCGTGTAGACGCGCACGTCGGCCGGTTCGACCGCTTCGGCGGCAAGCTGCGCGCGCGCGCGCGCCTCGACCTTGGCGTTGTTCGACAGGCCGTAGAACAGATAGACGCTCGTCGCAAAAAGAGCGGCGAAGACGGCGAGGAACGAGAGGCCCGCGCGCGGCCGCCAAAGGGCCACGATCAATGCCGCCAGCAACGGAAGCGTGTAGCCGGGATCGATGATGCCGAGCCCGGGTGCCGCAAAACGGGTCGCGTCGAACGGCGCCAAAAGCTGGGTTCCGTAGATCGTGAAAAAATCGAGCAGCGGGTGGGTTATGAGCCCGAAGAAAAACAGCGCCATCCAGGCAGGGGCGGCATCGTGGCTGCCCGCCGGTTCGAAGGGCCGGGTGCGGTTGTGCATGCGCCATGCGATCCAGCCCAGCAGCGGCCCCATCACGGGCGCGAAGAAAAGCCCGTGCGTGAGGCCGCGGTGATGTCGCCACTCGGCCCAGCCGTCGGTCAGCAGCAAGGCGACATTGTCGAGATCGGGAACGGTGCCTGCAAGCGCCCCGAAGGCGATGGCGCGGCGGCCCAAACGCCGCCCGGCGACGGCGTAGCCGACTGCTGCCCCGAGAGCTGCCTGCGAAAACGAATCCAAAACGACCTCTTTTGTGGCAAATCGCGAAGCCGGGACCCTAGCTCATCCCTTTCGGCGATTCCATTGCCCGCGATTCGATTGGTTGCAAAGCCCTGTACGAATTGCCAGAGTCTGGTCCGGGCGTTGCATGCCAAGGCGACGGGAAGCGACCGGCCGCGCTTGTTGCGGGTGGGCAAGCCAAGGAGGATGGGGTGAGGCAGACGCAGTCCTCGGCAGGGGCCGCTTTCGACGAGATGAGCGCGGCGGACGGTGCGGTTCGCGCGGCCTACGCCGAATTGGCGGAATGGCTCGAGCGCATGCCCGCAAGCCAGACGGACGCCAAGCGCCGCGAGGCCGATCTGCTTTTCCGCCGCCTCGGCATTACCTTCGCCGTCTACGGCGAGGGCGGCGATCCCGAGCGGCTTATTCCGTTCGATCTCATCCCGCGCGTGATTACGGGCGCCGAATGGCACGCCCTGTCCGAAGGGCTCGTCCAGCGCGTTCGCGCGCTCAACGCTTTTCTCTACGACGTCTATCACGGCATGAACATCGTGCGCGCGGGCAAGATCCCGCGGGAGCTGGTCGTCGCCAATTCGCAGTACCGGCCCGAGATGATCGGCGTGGCGCTGCCGGGCAACGTCTACACGCACATCGCGGGCATCGACGTGGTGCGCGTGTCCGAGAACCAGTTCTACGTGCTCGAAGACAACGCGCGCACGCCGTCGGGCGTGTCCTACATGCTCGAGAACCGCGAAGCCATGATGCGGCTTTTTCCCGAGCTGTTCAGCGCCAACCGCGTGCGTCCCGTGGGCCACTATCCCGACGAACTCCTCAAGTCGCTGCGCTCGCTGCCGCCGGAAAACTGCCTCAACAAGGACGAGCCCACGGTCGTCGTGATGACGCCGGGGGCCTACAATTCGGCCTATTTCGAGCACGTTTTCCTCGCCGAGCAGATGGGCGTGGAGCTGGTCGAAGGCCAGGACATGTTCGTGGACGACGGTTTCGTCTACATGCGCACGGTCGCGGGCCCCAAGCGCGTCGACACGATCTATCGGCGCCTGGACGACGCCTTCATCGATCCCGCCGCCTTCAATCCCGACAGCGTTCTCGGCGTGCGCGGCCTGTTCGACGCCTACCGCCGCGGCAACGTCAACCTTGCCAACGCGGTGGGCACGGGCGTTGCCGACGACAAATCGGTCTATCCTTACGTGCCGGAGATGGTGCGCTTCTATCTGGGCGAAGAGCCCAAGCTCGCCAACGTGCCGACCTACACGCTGCGCAACAAGGACGACCTCAAATACGCCCTCGAGCACCTGGCCGAGCTGGTGGTGAAGGAAGTGCACGGCTCGGGCGGCTACGGCATGCTCGTGGGCCCGAAATCGACCAAGGCCGAGATCGAGGATTTCCGCCTGCGCATCCTCGCCGATCCCGACAACTACATCGCCCAGCCCACGCTGGCGCTGTCGACATGCCCCACTTTCGTCGACGAGGGCGTGGCCCCGCGCCACGTCGATCTCAGGCCCTATCTGCTGGTCGGCAAGGACGTGAAGCTCGTGCCCGGCGGCCTCACGCGCGTGGCGTTGCGCGCAGGTTCGCTCGTCGTCAATTCCTCGCAAGGCGGCGGCACCAAAGACACCTGGGTGCTGGAGGATTAGCCATGCTGTCGCGCGCCGCCGATTCGCTCTACTGGATGTCCCGCTACATGGAGCGCGCCGAAAACACGGCGCGCCTGCTCGACGTCTCCTACCGCATGTCGCTGACCGCGACGGATGCCTATTCCCAGCAGACGCAGTGGGAGCCGGCCCTTGTCGTGGCGGGCTGCGAGGCGCCCTTCAAGGAGACGGGCAAGAAAATCGACGCGCGCAACGTCATCGAGTTTCTGGCCCTTGCGGCCGACAATCCCTCGTCGATCCGGTCGGCCCTGTGGATGGCGCGCGAAAACGCGCGCGCGATGCGCACGCAGATCACCACCGAAATGTGGGAAGCGCTGAACGGGACCTGGCTCGAGATGCGCGCCCTCGACTACCCAAAGATCGAGGCGATGGGCCTGCGCGCGTTTTTCGACTGGGTCAAGGAACGCAGCCATCTGTTCCGCGGCGTCGGCTACGGCACGATGACGCGCGATGCGGCCTACCGGTTCGTGCGCGTCGGCACCTTCCTCGAGCGCGCGGACGCGACCGCCCGCCTGCTCGACGTCAAATACCACGTGCTGCTGCCCTCCACGCGCGACGTGGGCGGCGCGGTCGACTACTACCAGTGGGGCGCGCTGCTGCGTTCGGTGTCGGCCTTCCAGGCCTACCGGCGCCTCTATCGCGACGCGATCGTGCCGCGGCGCGTGGCCGAGCTGCTGATCCTGCGCGAGGACATGCCGCGCTCGCTGCGCTCGTGTCTGCGCGAACTCACGCGCCTGCTCGACGAGCTGCGCGAAATGTTCGGACGCGACTACGTGTCGGCGCGTCTCGCCGACCAGACCTACAACCGTCTTCGCTTCGATTCGATCGACAACATCTTCAATCAGGGTCTGCACGAGTTCCTGACCGAAATCGTCGAGACCAATGCCCGCATCGGCACGGCCATCGCCGACGATTTCGGGCTCGCGCGCTAGCGACATCCGCCCTTTCGAGGGCGCCAGGGGAGAGTTTCCGCAATGACATACGGGGTTGGATTGCTGCTCGAAGACGGGCTCGTTCTGTGTTCGGATTCGCGCACGCACGCGGGCGTGGACCACGTCGCGGTCTTCAACAAGATGCATGTCTGGGAAAATCCGGGCGAGCGCTGCCTCGTGCTGCTGACCGCGGGCAATCTCGCGATCTCCCAGTCGGTCGTCAATCTACTGACCGAGGGCATGGGCAAGGACCGCACCGAGACGCTCGCCAACGTGCCCTCGATGTTCGAGGCGGCCCGGCTCGCGGGCCGGGCGGTGCGCGAGATCTACGATCTCGACGCGGCCCGGCTCAAGGAGCAGGGAACCGAGTTCTCGATCTCGCTCATTCTGGGCGGCCAGCTCAAGGGCCGCCGCTTGCGCCTGTTCCAGATCTACTCGGCCGGCAATTTCATCGAAGCTTCTGCCGAGACGCCCTATTTCCAGATCGGCGAAACGAAATACGGAAAACCGATCCTGGACCGCGTCGTGATGGGCAAGACGACCCTCAACGAAGCGGCAAAATGCGCGCTGATCTCGATGGATTCCACGCTGCGCTCGAACGTGTCGGTCGGCCTACCGGTCGACATCGCGATCGTGCGACGCGACGAATGCCGCTTGGCCGTGCGCCGCAGGCTCGACGAAAAAGACGTCTATCTCTCCGACATTCGCCGCCGCTGGTCCGAAGGCTTGCGTTCGGTGTTCCAGACCGTGCCCGATCCGGACTGGAAAGTCTGAGTTCGTGCTGACCGACTGGTTCTTCTACGCGCTAGCCGTGCCGGCCTTTCTGGTCGTCGGCGTTTCCAAAGGCGGGTTCGGGTCGGGCATGGGTTCGATGGGCGTGCCGCTGATGGCGCTCGCCATCCCCGTGCCGCAGGCGGCCGCCATCATGCTGCCGCTGCTGATGGTCATGGACGCGATCGGCCTGTGGAAGTACCGCACCCAATACGCGCGCGGGCACATGGCGTTCCTGATGGTTGGGGCCGCGCTCGGCACGGTGCTCGGCTATCTCGCCTTCGAACGTCTCGACGAGGCCTGGGTCCGCGTGATCGTCGGCGCCGTGGCCGTGGTTTTCACCGCCAACGATTGGCTCGTGGCGGCCCTCGGGCGCGCGGCCCCCGCGCGAGGGCCGAGCTGGCCAAAGGGCGTTTTCTGGTCGGCCGTTTCGGGCGTCACGAGTTTCGTCGCCAACGCCGGCGGGCCGCCCTTGCAGGTCTATCTGCTGCCGCTGCGGCTCGACAAGACCGCGTTCGTGGCGACGACGGTCGTCTTCTTCGCGGCCGTCAACGCCATGAAGCTCGGGCCGTTCGTCTATCTCGGCCTGTTTTCGTTCGAGAATCTGGCCACGAGCCTCGTGCTGCTGCCGCTCGCGCCGCTCGGCATGGCGCTCGGCATCTGGCTGCATGCGCGCGTGCCCGAAAAGCCGTTCTTTTTCTGGTGCAACGTCTTCCTGCTGCTCACGGGCGTCAAGCTGCTGTGGGACGGCATCGCCGCTCTCCAGCAGCGCGGGGGGCTTCCGCCGACGATATTTTAGGTCTAAAGTAATTTCGATTTGGCGCAGCGACCGGGAGACACGGGCCATGAAGATCGTCAGCATCGGCGGCGGGCCGGCGGGCCTCTATTTCGCCATCCTGGCCAAAAAAGCCGATCCGTCGCGCGACATTCTCGTCGTCGAGCGCAATCGGCCGCACGACACCTTCGGCTTCGGCGTCGTGTTCTCGGACGAAACGCTCGGCAATTTCGCCGCCGCCGATCCCGAAAGCTACGCCGAGATCGCGCGCGCCTTCGCGCACTGGACGGACATCGACATCCACTACGGCGGCACGGTCGTGACCTCGGCAGGGCACGGTTTTTCCGGCCTCGCGCGCGTGAAGCTGCTCGAGATATTGCAGCGCCGCGCCAAGGCGCTCGGCGTGCGCGTCGCGTTCGAGACGGAAGCCAAAGACCCCGGAGATTTTCCGGACGCCGACTTGATCCTCGCGGCCGACGGCGTCAATTCCGGCATCCGCGCGAAATACGCCGACCGGCTGCTGCCCGCGCTCGACTGGCGGCGCAACAAATTCGTTTGGCTCGGCACCACGCGCCCGCATCCGGCCTTCACGTTCCATTTCAAACCGCACGCGACCGGCCTGTTCCGCGTGCACGCCTACCAGTACGACGCGGCGAACTCGACCTTCATCGTCGAGTGCACCGAAGAGACCTGGAAAAAGGCGGGCCTCGACGCGGCCGGGGAGGCCGAGACGCTGGCCTTCTGCGAAAACCTCTTCGCCGAAGAGCTCGGCGGCCATCGCCTCGTCGCCAACCGTTCGATCTGGCGCACTTTCCCGACCGTGCGCTGCGCCAATTGGTCGTTCGGCAACGTCGTGCTGATGGGCGACGCCGCGCACACCGCGCATTTCTCGATCGGCTCGGGCACAAAGCTTGCGATGGAAGACGCGATCGCGCTTGCCGACGCCGTCGAGCGCCACAAAAGCGTGCCGCAGGCGCTTGCCGCCTACGAGGCCGAACGTCGGCCACAGACCGAAGCGATCCAGCGCGCCGCGCAGATCAGCCTCGAATGGTTCGAGGAGACCGAGCGCTATGCGGGCAAGCTGGCGCCGCTCGATTTCGCGATGTCGATGCTCACGCGCTCGATGCGCATCACGCACGCGAATCTGAAGCTGCGCGACGCCGCCCTCGTCGCCAAGGTGGATGCGGCCTTTGCCGCGCGTTTCGGCGCCCCCGCCGACACGCCGCCGATGTTCGTGCCGTTCAAGCTGCGCGGCCTCACGCTCGCCAACCGCATCGTCGTTTCGCCCATGTGCCAGTATTCGGCCGAAGACGGGCTGGCCAACGACTGGCATCTCGTTCATCTGGGCAGCCGCGCCGTGGGCGGGGCCGGGCTTGTGATGACCGAGATGACGGATGTGAGCGCCGACGGCCGGATCACGCCGGGTTGCACTGGCCTCTATGCGCCCGAACACGTCGCGGCATGGAAGCGCACCGTCGATTTCGTGCATGCGCATTCGCCGGCCAAGATCGGCGTGCAGCTGGCGCACGCGGGCCGCAAGGGCTCGACGCGCAAAGCCTGGGAGGGCATCGACCGACCCTTGGCGGACGGCAATTGGCCGCTCCTGTCGGCCTCCGCACTGCCCTACAAAAAAGACAGCCAGACGCCCAAGGCGATGGACCGCGCCGACATGGATGCGGTCAAGGCCGATTTCGTGCGGGCGACGCGCTACGCCCTCGAAGCGGGTTTCGACCTCGTCGAAGTGCATATGGCGCACGGCTATCTTTTGGCGAGTTTCCTGTCGCCGCTCACGAACGTGCGTGCCGACGAATACGGCTGCGACATCGACGGCCGCATGCGCTTCCCGCTCGAAGTGTTCGACGCGGTGCGCAGCGCTTGGCCCGCCGAGCGGCCGATTTCGGTGCGCATATCGGCGACCGACTGGAAAGAGGACGGCAACACGGCCGAAGATGCGGTCGAAATCGCCAAACGCTTGAAGGCGCACGGCGCGGACATCGTCGACGTGTCGGCAGGCCAGACGGTTGCCGACGACCAGCCCGTCTACGGGCGCCTTTTCCAAACGCCGTTTTCCGACCGCGTGCGCTTCGGGGCCGACGTGCCGACGATGACGGTCGGCAACATCTCGTCTTGGGCGGACTGCAACACGATCCTGACGGCGGGGCGCGCCGATCTATGCGTGCTCGCGCGCGCCCATCTCTACGATCCCTACTGGACGCGCCACGCCGCCTACGAGCAAGGCTACAAGATGCCCTGGCCGCCCCAGTACGGCTCTGCGCGCAGCTTCACGCCGCGCGAGAGCCGTTGAGGGCGGGCGGTTAGCGCGCGTTCAGCAGTTCGGGCACGCGCAGCAGGATCACTTCGTTGTCGTCGGCTTTGTCGAGCGAACGGCCGGCCGAGAAGGGCAGGTTGTTGTCGTTGCCCACGACGATGTGCTCGGCATCGACCACGTCCACATTCTCGATCGTGAAGAACGGGAAGGTGAACTTGCCGTTCGCCCCACCCTGGCGGGCGAGATTGCGCGGGTCGGCGATATCCATGAGATCGATATGGCCGAGCTTGCGCAACGAAGCGCCCGACGCGACGCCCTCGAAGCTCACCGCGTATACGCGCTTGAGGCGTGCGGGCGTGGCGAAGCACGTGGGCGCGTTCTGCCCCTGCGGGCAGGCGCGCGCCGGATCGCCTTCGCCGTTGTCGCGTTCGATCACGAGCGCGCGGTTGGCGTCGATCATGTTGAAGTCGCCGATCGCAAGGCCGTTGGCTTCGAGTACGTAGCGGAAGCTGCGGCCGGTCCATTTGGATGCGGCGACGTCGAATTCGATCACGCGCAGGAATTCGCGCCCGTCGACGGTTTCGGGCTTGCCGTCGGCATAGACCGGTCCTTCGAGCATCGCGTAGAGGAACTTGCCGTCGGGCGAGGCGGCCATGCCTTCGTAGCCCTTCGAACGCGGCAGGTTGAACTCGAAAGCGCCGCCCGGCACGCCCGGCGTGCGGTTCGAGGCGTTGTCCGGCGAGCGCACGGGCTTGCCGTCGAGTTCGGTCGGCCAGAAGCCGGTGACCTTGCCCTGGCGGTCGGTGCGGACGAGATACGGCCCGAACTCCTCGGCGAAATAGAAGGAGTCGCCGATCGGCTGGATCGATTCGAGATCGAGGTCCGCCCCGGTGAGGTAGCGCTTGGCCGTGGCTTCCGCCGCGATCGGGAACGGCAGCAGCTTGTCGGGATCGTGCAGGAAAATCGTTTCGAGGCGCTCGACGCGGCCGCTCTGGAAGTCGGGGCGGATGCGGTGGAACATCAGCATCGCGTCCGGCGAATTCACCTTGCTGCCGAAGCCGTTGTCGGTGAGCGTCCAGTAGGTGCCGTCGCCGATGCGCTTGATGCCTGAGAAGCCCTGCACGGGCTGGCCCTGGAACGGGAAGGAGAGGCCCGTCGGGCGGCTTGCGGCGGGCGTGCCTGTCGTGCCCGGGACGCTCGCCAGGCGCTCGTTGCGCAGGTTGCCGGGACCGGCGAATTTGCCGGACGTCTTCAGCATGTCCGGCGCGTCGGCGGGGGCGGGCACCATCGTATTGGCGGGGAGCAGCGCATGGCCCGCGAGGGTCGCCGGAAATTTCTGGTCGGCGAGGGCAGCGCCCGCAATCAGGGCGAGGATCGAGGCGGCGGCGAGTGTCTGGCGCATGCGCGAGTCTCCGGTTTCGAGAGTGATCGACACCCGGAGGCGTAGCGCCATCGCACGGCAATCCTATGACGTTAGGATTGCGATTCTGTGATCGCTCGAAGGGCGTCGGGGCGCGGATACCCCTGACGGCGAATGCGCTCGACGATGCGGCGTTTGGCGCCGTCGCCGGACGCCTTCCAGTCGCGGATTTCGGCCACGCTGCGCCCGCACCCGATGCAAACGCGCGCTTCGTCGAGCTTGCAGACGTTGACGCACGGCGATTCGACGGCCATGACGGCGGCTAGTAGACGCCGGCCACGCGCGCGCGCTGGCGCACGAGGCCCAGCACCGTGCGGCAGATCGGCATGGCGTGGCCCGTGAGTTCGCCCATCTCGACGACGGCCCCCAGAAGCGCGTCGATTTCCATCGGCTTTTTGGCTTCGAGATCCTGCAGCATCGAGGTTTTGTGCGCCCCCACTTCGCCGGCACCGTCGATGCGCTTTTCGACGTCGATGCCGAAGCGGATGCCGAGCGCTTCGCCGACTTCCTGCGCTTCCAGCATCATCGCGCGCGCCACGCTGCGCGTTTCGGGATCGCCCGTGATCACGTCGAGGGTCGCGCCCGTCAGCGCCGACACTGGGTTGAAGCTGAGATTGCCCCACAGCTTCACCCACATGTCGTCGCGGATCTTCGGGCGCACGGGCGCTTTGAGGCCGCCCGCGATCATGATCTCGCCGAGCTTGGCCGCGCGCGCCGATTTGGCGCCGTCGGGTTCGCCCAGCGCGAAGCGGTTGGAGTAGGTGTGTTCGATGACGCCGGGGGCAAGAATATTGGCGGCAGGGTAGACGATGCAGCCGATGGCGCGTTCGGGGGCGAGCGTGTCCCACAATTTGCCGTCCGGATCGACGGATTTGAGGCGTGCCCCGTCGTGCGGGCCGCCATGTTTGTAGAAATACCAGTAGGGCACGCCGTTCATCGCCGTGACGATGGCGGTTTCGGGTGCGAGAAGCTTGGCGATCTGCGGTGCTGCCGCAACAAGCCCGTGCGCCTTGAGGGCGACCACGACGAAATCCTGCGGGCCCGCCTCGACCGGATCGTCGGTGAAGACCGCGTCGCAGATCACGGTTTCGGCGCCCTCGGAAATCAGCTTGATGCCGTTTTCCTTCATGGCCGCAAGGTGCGCGCCGCGCGCGAAGAACGTCACGCGGGCGCCTGCCTTCGCCATCATCACGCCCATGTAGCCGCCGATGGCCCCGGCGCCGAAAATCAGAACGCGGCTCATTTGCCCAACCCCAGCTTCTCTGCCAAGCCGATGCGCTGCAGCTTGCCGGTCGCCCCCTTCGGGATCTCGGCAAGGAACACGACCTTGCGCGGCACTTTGAAGTCGGCGAGGCGCTTGGCGGCGAAGTCGCGGATGTCGCGTTCGGTCGCGCTCTGGCCTTCGCGCAGCACGATGGCGGCCCCCACCTCTTCGCCGAGCTTGTCGTGCGGGATCGCGAACGTCACGACCTGCTGCACGGCCGGATGGTCCATCACCACTTCATCGACCTCGAGCGGGCTCACTTTTTCGCCGCCGCGATTGATCAGTTCCTTCAAGCGGCCGGTGATGCGCAGATAGCCTTGGTCGTCGAGCGTGCCCTGGTCGCCGGTGCGGAACCAGCCATTCGCAAAGCCTTTGAGATTGGCGTCGGGGTTGGCTTCGTAGCCCTTGGTCACGTTGGGGCCTCGGATCACGATTTCGCCGAGCGTGTTGGGGCCGAGGAGATTGCCTTCCTCGTCCATCACGCGCACCTCGGGCCCCGCCGCGATGCCGACCGAGCCCGCGAAGCGCGCGCGCGGCGGCAGCGGGTTCGAGGCCATCTGGTGGGCGGCTTCCGTCATGCCGTAGCTTTCGACGACGGGGCAGCCGAACGTGTCTTCGAGGGCTTGCATCACCTGCGGCGGCAGCGAGGCCGAAGACGAGCGGATGAAGCGCAGCTTCGATTTTGCGAGGCTCTCCTTGTTGCGCTCGGCGCGCGCGAGGATCGCCTGGTGCATGGTCGGCACGGCCGTGTACCAGCTGGGTCCCGCCTCGTCGAGCCACGCGAAGAATTTGAGCGCGTTGAAGCCCGGCGTGCACACGGTCTGGCCGCCGGCCGCCAAGGACGACAGCACGGCCGCGATGAGCCCGTGGATGTGGAACAGCGGCATGATGTTGAGGCAGCGGTCGTGGCCCTTGAGCTCGAGCGTGGCGCCGATATGCCGGGCCGAGGCGCAAATGTTCGCCTGCGACAGCGGCACGATCTTCGGCCGCGAGGTGGTGCCCGACGTGTGCAGAATGAGGGCCACGTCGTCGGCGGCCGCAAAGCCCGGTGCGGCGGCCGCGCCGGCGAGGTTCGAGGAAAGCTTGTAGGCGCCCGCACCGAGATCGCGCTGCGGCGCCAACTCGATCAGCGGCACGCCGAGCTTGGCGGCGGCGGCGCGCGCGGGCGTGTCGTCGCCCGTCTGCACGATCACGGCTTTGGATTTGAGGTCGGCGATGTAGAACTCGAACTCCTCCTGCCGGTAGGCGGGGTTCAAGGGGGCCGTCGTCGCCCCGGCGGCGACGCAAAGAAAGGCCGCAGCCATTTCCGGCCCGTTGGGCAGCACGATCGCGACCCGGTCGTTGCGGCCGATGCCCATGCGGTTGAGCGCGGCAACCGTGTCTGCCGCAAGCGCGCGCAGATCCTTGAAGGTCAACGCCGCCGTTTCGGGCGCGCCCAAAGCCGGGCTGCCGTCGGCTCCGTTCCGCAGAAGCTCCCACATCGTCGCAAACGCCATCGTCTCGTCCTTTCTTCGCAGAGGACGTGTCGATAGCAGGTTGAAGCGACGATTTCTAGGCGCGCACGCCGCCCAAATTTTGCTCGGCGTTGCGCGCGGTCTGGGCATAGGCGGCGGTCGCTTGGCGCCAGTTTTCGACGTACGCGCCGCTGCGCAGCCGCTCTTGGGCAATGCGCTGGGTCGCGAAGGTCAAGGCCCCCGAGGCGCGCCCGCTTTCGCCGACCAATTCGTCGGCGAAACTCCGCGTCCGCGCCCTTTGGCGCGGCGAGGCGGTCTCGGCACGGGCGGTTGAGGCGGCAAAACCATCGGTGAAACCGGCATTATTGTCGTTGTTAGGTGCAGTTTTGCGGCGCTGGCTCGAATCATCGACGCGCGGCCCGTCGCTTTGGCGGGCACTGGGCGGCGGCAGCAGAATAATATTAGGAGCAGCGACCATAAAATTATTTTAAAATTAGATACAAATCGAAATCAAGAGAAATATTCAATTATCTTAAAATTATTATAAAAGCTTATTATATAGAAAGATCAATCACTCTTGAGATTTAGCAGTTACATTAGAACGTGGTCGGATTTAGGGTTGGGGCAATCCGTTGGCTATTTCAGGAGAGTACGCGCGATGCCAGCCGCTTCTATGCCGGTCGATCCCAACAACCTCGAAGCGCTTTGGATGCCGTTCACGGCCAACCGGCAATTCAAGCGCAAACCGCGACTGCTTTCGCGCGCGGAAGGGATGTACTACTACACGCCGGACAATCGCCAGATTTTGGACGGCACGGCCGGCCTGTGGTGCGTGAATGCGGGCCACGGCCGCAAATCCATCGTCGAAGCGATCCAAAAGCAGGCCGCAACGATGGATTTCGCCCCCGGCTTCCAGATGGGCCATCCGCTGTCGTTCGAGTTCGCGGCGCGTCTGCAGGCGATGCTGCCGGGCGATCTCAACCAGGTTTTCTTCACGAATTCGGGCTCCGAGTCGGTCGATACCGCGCTCAAGATCGCCCTCGCCTACCATCGCGCGCGCGGCGAATCCCAGCGCGTGCGCTTCATCGGCCGCGAGCGCGGCTATCACGGCGTGGGGTTCGGCGGCATCTCTGTGGGCGGCATTTCGCCCAACCGCAAGCAGTTCGGGCTGCAATTGCCCTATGTCGACCATCTGCCGCACACGCACGACCCGGTGCGCAACGCCTATTCGAAGGGCCAGCCCGAACACGGTGCGGAGCTCGCCGACCGGCTCGAAGCCATCCTCGCCCTGCACGATCCGTCGAACGTCGCGGCCGTGATCGTCGAGCCGGTCGCGGGCTCGACCGGGGTATTGATACCGCCCAAAGGCTATCTCGAAAAGCTGCGCGCGATCTGCAGCAAGCACGGCATTCTCTTGATCTTCGACGAAGTCATCACGGGCTTCGGGCGCCTCGGCACGGCCTTTGCGGCCGAACGCTTCGCCGTGATGCCGGACCTCATGACGGTCGCCAAAGGCATCACCAACGCCGCCGTGCCGATGGGGGCCGTGTTCGCGACCAAGGCGATCTACGACGCGTTCATGCAGGGGCCTGAAAACACCATCGAGTTTTTCCACGGCTACACCTACTCGGGCCATCCGCTCGCCTGCGCCGCCGGCATCGCGACCCTCGACGTCTATCGCGACGAAGGCCTGTTCGCGCGCGCAGCCGACCTCGCCCCCTATTGGGAGGCGACGATGCACGCCCTCAAAGGCACGCGCCACGTCGTCGACATCCGCAATCTGGGTTTGGTGGCGGGCATCGAGCTCGAGCCGCGTGCCGGAGCCCCCGGCACCAGGGCCTACGACGTGCTCGTCGACTGTTTCGAAGCGGGTCTGCTGATCCGCACGACGGGCGACATCGTCGCCCTGTCGCCGCCGCTGATCGTCGAAAAGCCGCAGATCGACCGGATGGCCGAGATGCTGTCGGCTGCCTTGCGTCGGGTCGCGTGATGACGGGCGCGACTCGCGATTTTGCGGCATCCGCGCTCGACGCGGCGGGCGATGCCGCCTACGCGTGGGACCTCGCGGCCGACACGATCGCCTGGCACGGCCGCGCGGAAAACGTGTTCGGCGGCCGCGCCGATTTTCCGGACTCGGGCCAGATATTCCAGAGCCGCGTCTACGCCGAAGACCTGCCGCAGCGCCTCAAGGCGCTGTCCGCCCATTTCGTCGACCGCATCGCCTACGATCTCGACTACCGCATCCGCGGCGACGGCGGCAACCTGATCTGGGTGCACGACCGCGGGCGCGCGACCTTCGCCGAAGACGGCAAACCCTTGCGCCTCGTCGGCACGCTGCGCGCGATCACGACGCGCAAGGAAAAGGAAGCGCGTCTGGAGTATCTCGCCAACTACGATCCGCTGACCGGGCATTTCAACGCCTCGAGGCTGCGCGAATCGCTCGACCACGCGATCGAGTACGCGGTTCGCTACAAGGCGCCCGGCGCGTTCCTGCTGATCGGCGTCGACAATCTCTCGGCGATCAACGACGCGTTCGGCTGGTCGACTGCCGACGCGCTTCTGGTCGGCATCGGCCAGCGCCTCGAGCGCAGCCTGCGCGCTTCCGACACGATCGGGCGCGCGGGCGGCGACCGTTTCGGCCTCGTCCTCGCCCAGTGCCCCGAATCCGAGATCGGCCTTGCCGCCGACCGGCTGCTCACGGCCGTGCGCAGTGCCCCCATCGAAACGCCGGACGGGCCGCTGCACGTGACGGCGTCCGCCGGTGCGGTGCTGTTCCTCGAGCAAGGTCCTTCGGCGGTCGAGGTGATGGCGCGCGCGGAATCCGCGCTGCACGAGGCCAAGCGCGCCGGGCGCAATCGCTACGCGATATTCTCGGCAAGCCCCGCGCAACGCGAGCTGCATCAGCGCCTCGTGGCGATTTCCTCGGACGTGCAGGCCGCCCTCAAGGACGAGCGCCTGATCTTCGCCTTCCAGCCGATCGTCGACGCCACGACCTACGTCGTGGACCATTACGAATGTCTGATCCGGCTGCAGCGCATGGACGGCACGATAGCGCCCGCGGGCTCGTTCATTCCGGTCGTCGAGCAGACCGGCCTCATGCGGCTGCTCGATCGGCGCGTGCTCGAAATGGCGATGGGCGAACTCATGCGCTGGCCGGACGTGCGGCTTGCCATCAACATCTCGGGCCTCACGGCGGGCGATCCTTCGTGGCTGCGGGCGCTCTCGGGCACCCTCAAGACGCGCCCCGATCTTGCCAAGCGCCTGACGGTCGAGATAACCGAAACGGTGGCGATCCAGGACATCGACGAGACGGCCAAGTTCGTGGCTCAGGTGCGCGAACTCGGGTGCCGCGTGTCGCTCGACGATTTCGGCGCGGGCTACACGAGCTTCCGCAACCTCAAAGCGATCGCGGTGGACAGCGTCAAGATCGACGGCAGCTTCGTGCGCGGCGTGGCGAACAACGTCGACAACCAGCTTTTCATCCGCACGCTGCTGGGCCTCGCCGACGGCTTCGGGCTCGAGACGGTGGCCGAGTGCGTGGAGAGCGCGCAGGAAGCCCAGCATCTCGCGCGCAAGGGCGTGAAGCTCCTGCAGGGTTATCTGTTCGGCACGCCGAGCGTCGAGCGCCCGTGGCTCGCCGATCTCGACCTCGACAAAATCGGCCTCGACGTCGGCCGCCCGGCCCTGACCGTGGTCCCCGGCAGCCGCGAGAGCTAAACGCTCACCCGCATTTCGAATAGCCGCAGCTCGAGCAGCTGTCGCAACCTTCCTGGCGGATCAGCGTCGGCGCTTGGCATTTGGGGCAGGTGCGCGCCCCCGCAAGGCGGCCGGGGCCCGAATCGATTTTGCCCAGGGTGCCGGACGCCATTGTCTGCGCGAACAGGTTCGCGACCGCACCGGTGGCGGGCGAGGGCGGGGCAAGCTCGCTTGCCGCGATCGCGACGGGCGCGTGCTCGGCCATCGGGTCGGCGGCCAAGGCTTCGCCCGCGCGCAGGAAGCCGATCTGCACCATGTGGCGCTCGATGACTTCGCCGATCGCCGCCAGCAGCGAGGGCACGTAGCGCCCGTTCATCCATTGGCCGCCGCGCGGATCGAACACGGCCTTCAGCTCTTCGACCACGAAGGACACGTCGCCGCCGCGCCGGAACACGGCCGAGATCATGCGCGTGAGGGCGACCGTCCACGCATAGTGCTCGGTGTTCTTCGAGTTGATGAACACTTCGAACGGGCGCCTGCGCCCGTCGGTGATCACGTCGTTGATCGTGATGTAGAGCGCGTGTTCGGCCTCGGCCCATTTGATCTTGTAGGTCTGGCCCGGCAGCGCTTCGGGCCGGTCGAGCGGGCGCGTCATGTAGACGATGCCGCCCGCCTCGTAGGGGTCGGCCGCGCGTACCGGCGCCTTGCCGAGCGGCAGCGTCTGCTGCACGGGCGAGGCCGCCTTCTTGGTTTCCTCTTTCTTGACCGTCAAGACCGAGCCCGTCACGTCGTTGGGCCGGTAGGTCGTGCAGCCCTTGCAGCCCAGCGCGTAGGCTTGGCCGTAGACGTCCTTGAACGCGTCGAAGGACATGTCTTCGGGGCAGTTGATGGTCTTGGAGATCGAAGCGTCGATGTATTTCTGCACGGCGGCCTGCATCACGACATGCTCGGACGGGCTCAAGCGCTGGGCATCGACGAAATAGCCCGGCAGTTCCGCGTTGTCGCCGTGGAGGCGCTTGTAGAGCCGGTACGCGTAGTCGCTGACTTCCTCCTGGCGGCGCGTGCCGTCGGGCATCAGCACCGTGCGCGTGTAGCTCAGCGAGAAAATCGGTTCGAGGCCCGACGACACGTTGTCGGCCATCAGCGAGATCGTTCCCGTGGGTGCTATCGACGTCAAAAGCGCGTTGCGGATGCCGTGTTCGGCGATCCGCGCGCGCAGATCGTCGTCGAGACCTTGGATCGCGGGGCCGGCCAGATATTTGTCGCGCTCGTACAGCGGGAAGGGGCCCTTCTCGCGCGCAAGCTCGACCGAGGCCGCATAGGCCGCGTCGCGGATGAGGCGCATCCAGCGCTCGGTCGTGGCGACGGCCGGATCGGTGCCGTAGCGCAGCTTGCACATGGCAAGCGCGTCCGCGAGGCCCGTGACGCCGAGGCCGATGCGGCGCTTGTCGTGCGCTTCCTTCCGCTGCTCGGGCAGCGGAAAGCGCGACACGTCCGTGACATTGTCCATCATGCGCACGGCAAGCGGGATGGTGCGCAGCAGTTCGGCCTCGTCGAGCTTGGCGTCGGCGCCGAACGGGTCGGTCACGAAGGCCGCGAGATTGACCGAGCCCAGCAGGCAGGCGCCGTAGGGCGGCAGCGGCTGCTCGCCGCACGGGTTCGTCGCCGCGATTTGTTCGGCGTACCAGAGATTGTTGGTGCGGTTGATGCGGTCGATGAAGATCACGCCGGGTTCGGCGAAGGCGTAGGTCGCGCGCATGATCTTGTCCCACAGCTCGCGCGCGCGCAGCGTCTTGTAGTGCGTGCCGCCGAACACGAGCTGCCAGGGCGCGTCTTCCTTGACGGCCGTCATGAAGGCGTCGGTCGCGAGGACGGAAAGATTGAACATGCGCAGGCGCCCGGGTTCGCGCTTGGCCTCGATGAAGGCCTCGATGTCCGGATGGTCGCAGCGCAAGGTCGCCATCATGGCGCCGCGCCTGCTCCCCGCCGACATGATCGTGCGGCACATCGCGTCCCACACGTCCATGAAGGTGAGCGGGCCCGAGGCGTCCGCACCCACGCCCTTGACGGCCGCCCCCTTGGGTCGCAGCGTCGAGAAATCGTAGCCGATGCCCCCGCCTTGCTGCATCGTGAGGGCCGCTTCGCGCAGATGCGCGAAAATGCCGCCCATGTCGTCGGGCACCGTGCCCATCACGAAGCAGTTGAACAGCGTGACGCTGCGCGCGGTCCCGGCCCCCGCGACAATGCGGCCGGCGGGGATGAATTTGAAGCCGTCGAGCGCTTCGTAGAAGCGCGCCGTCCACGCCGCCGGATCCGCCTCGCATGCGGCCAAAGCGGTTGCCACGCGCATCCAGGTGTCCTCGATCGACTTGTCGATAGGGGCACCGTCGGGCGTTTTGAAACGGTACTTCATGTCCCAGATTTGCTGGGAGATGGCAGCGATCGGACGCATGGCAGGGGCTTTCGCAAGGCGCATATTGGCAATGAAGGGCTGCAGTCTAAGCCCGAGAATGCGACCGCTTCAATCGAAATGTTCTCTCTATGTTTCCACAATCTCCAGACTCACAAGATATTGTGGGGCAGATGCTTTCGGACTTATCCCCAGGTTTCACAGGAGCCTTTTGCTGCTCCGAATCAGGGCGTTTTGTCTTCGACCAAATCGGCGACGCTGCGGGTCATATATTCGATTTTGTAGCCGGGCAGCCGATAGGCCCAGCCGGCGGTGCGCGCGTTGAGAGCCGCCGCTTCTTTGGCGACGTCGTCGGCGGATTTGAGCTTGGCATCCTCGGGCAACGGATCGCGCGCGGCGGCGGGCTCGAAGCGGGCCGCGAACCGCACCCAGACGTCGCTGCCGTCGCGCGCGCGCTGGGCGCGCACCACGAGCCCGTCGAAGCTGCGATATTCCGAATAGTCGGCGTCGGCGGCAAACGCCAGTCCGTCGGCCTTGCGCACATCCTCGAGTTCGAGCCCTTCGAGCGCGCTTGCCACAAGATTGACGTCGAAGGCCGACTTGATTTTTTTGCCGCGGGGAAGGTCGGCGAGCGCAAAATCCTCGTCGGCCGGCTTGTCGCGCGAAACCGCGAGGTACTTGCCGTCGGCGGCGACGATGCGCGCACTGGCGATGCGTTCGCGCGCGACGTCGGCCAAGCGCCGGTCGAGCCAGCGTGCCGCCTCGCGCTCGACCGAAACGCGGCCTTGCGCCAGCCACACCTGGTTTTGGCCCGCGAGGCGAACGAAAGTTCCGTCGCCGGCCGTCCCCTGGCGGCCGAAACGCGTGCGGCCCACAAGCAGGCTCGCAAGCGTTTGGCCGTCGGGGCCGAACAGCGTCACGCGCGTCGCTTTCTGGTCGGCGCCTGCGCCGTCGAGATCGATTTCGCCGTGCAGCGCCGGATTGGCCGTGCGCGCCTCGAGGATGCGCAAATTCGCCATGTCGAGCGCCAAGCGGCGCACGGGTTCGAAAGCGACCGGGTAGTCGGCTTTGCCGGGCAGCGACCAGTTGCCGTCGGCCCCGCGCTGCAGCGCGAAGGCGGCACCGCCGCGCTCGATTTCGACGCGCGCGAGCCCGTCGATGCGCGCGGCCAAGCCCGGCAGCACCGGCTGGTTCTGCACGGCAGCGCTCGCGTCGGGCGCGTTGCGCTGGTGCGTCGCATAGAACGCGCCTGCCCCCGTTGCGAGCGTCAGACCGGCCAGCACGACAAGCGTTTTGGTTCGCATCTTGGCGTCTCTTTTCCGAAGTGGTGTCGCGTCTCAGCCGCTGCGGCGGCGCAGGCGCGCCGCGCCGAGCCCGATCGCCAGCAGGGCGACGAGAGCCGGGACCGCGCCGATATTGACCGCTTTCGCGAAGGTCTGGACGGCTTCGATGTCCTGGCGCAGATCGCGCTGCACGTCGCGCAGTTCGCGGCGCACGCCGAGGAGTTCGGCGCGGAAACGGTCGATCTCGGTCTGCTGGTCGGCCGTCAGGATCGAGCGCGGGGCGTCTTCGCCGCGAGGCCCCCCGCGGCCCTGCAGCTCGGCCAGGCGCCGCTCGGTTTCGCGCAGCTTCTCGCTGAGTTCGCGCTCCTTGGCGCGGAAGCGCAACTCGGCGTCGCGCTGGATGTCGGCCAGCAGCGTGAAGGGGCGCTGCGACAGGCCGCGCCCGCGCAGGCCGATGAGGTCCGACGAACCCAGCAGATTGTCGACCGCGTTCACGACGAAATCGCCGTTGTACGCGGCAGGTGTCGCCACGCGCTGGCCGAAGAAATCCTGCACCTGCACCCAGAACCGGTCTTCGAGCATGTCCGTATCGGCGACGACGACGACGTTGATGGGCCCGGTCGACTGCGCGAGATGCGTTGCCGCGCGCGCCGGCTGGCCCTCGGCCAGCGCAGGGGCCTCCGCGAACGCCGACCGGCTTTCGCCGCGAATGCGCGCGGCGAGCGCGAACGATGCGCCCGAGGGTTTGAAATTGGCGAGCAATGCGGCCGGATCGGGCTGCATGCGCACTTCGTCCACGCCGATCGCCTGCGATTGCGCGCTTGTGCGCAGCAGCGGCACGAATTCGGTCGCGGCCCCTTCCTTCTTGGCGAGAATTCCGGCCGACGCCATCTGGATCGTGCTCGCTTCGGTCAGCAGCACGTCGCTGCGCTCGAAATTCGGCTCCCGCAGACTCAGCCACAGCACGTAGTCGACCGCGCGCACGCGGCCCTCGGTGCCGGCATTGACGCGCCGCGCCGCCGCCCGGTCGCCCGCGAGCTTGTCGTCTTCCATCGACAGGCCCCACGCGTCGAACAGCTTGGCAAGGTTCGAGCCGACGGGGCCGCCCATGGCGGCAGGCCCGCCGCGCACCATCTCGCTTTCCGACATCGGATCGACGAAAACAAGCGCGCGGCCGCCGCGCAGCACGAACTGGTCGATCGCGTAGAGCGTGGGCTCGGGCAGGCTCTTCGGATGCACGACCATCAGCACGCCGATCTCGGCCGGAATTTCGGCCGCGTCGCGCGCCACGGGGCGGATGTCGAAGAACTGGCCCAGCTGGGTATAGACAGCCCAAGGCGGGCTCGGCTGGCCGCGGCCGCGGAACTCGCCCTCCATCGGCAGGCTCGAGAGGAGGCCGACCTGGGGCTTCTTCGCGACCGTCAGATTGTAGACGGCCTTGGTGAGATCGTATTCGAGAAAGCGCTCGCGCTCGGGCTGGAAGAAAGCGATGGTCTCTTCGCGGTCGGCGCCGTTGGTGCCGACGAGCCCGAAATAGACGGTCTCGCCCTGCTGGTTCAGCGGCACGCCCTGCAGGCCGAAGGCGACCGCGCGGTCTTCTTCGTCCGAATAGGGGGCGGGGTCGATCGTTTCGAGGCGCAGGCGGCCGCGCGAATTGTTGCGGTATTCCTCGAGCAGTTCGCGCACGCGCTGGGCGTAGACGCCGTAGCTCGGCACTTCGCGGCCCAGGCGCTCGGAATAGTAGAAGCGAAGGACGATGGGCTCTTCGATCTTGCCGAGGATCGCGCGCGTGCCCTGGCTCAAGGTGAAGAGCCGGTCGGCGGTGAGGTCGAGCCGGGCATTGGCGAACAGGAGATTGGCCAGCATGTTGACGGCCACGAACAGCAGTGCCGCGAGCGCTATGCCGGCGCCTGCAGCGGCCGCGCGCTTGGCGGCGGCATTGGAAGGGGCGTTGCCTGCCATCGGATCAGCCCGCCTTTTTCAGTTCGACGATCGCGGCATTGGCGAAAAGGCACGCCGCGACGAGCGAGACGAAATAGACGACGTCGCGCAGGTCGATGACGCCGCGCGAAATCGCGTTGAAATGGGTGAGGAAGCTGAAGCTTGCGACGGCGTCGACGACAGCGCCCGGCGCCCAGCCCGAGAAGAAGGACAGCACGAGCGGCGTGCCTGCGACCGTGAACGCGAAGCAGACTGCCGCCGAAATCACGAAGGCCACGACCTGGCTTTTGGTCGTCGCCGAAATCGCCGATCCGATGGCGAGATAGCCCGCGCTCATCATGGCCGAGCCCGCGTAGCTTGCGAGCACGATCCCGTTGTCGGGCTCGCCCAGCCGGTTGACCGTGATCCAGATCGGAAAGGTGAGGGCAAGGGCCAGCACCACGAACGCCCATGCGGCGAGAAATTTGCCGAGCACGGCTTGGCCTACGGTGATCGGCAGCGTCAAGAACAGCTCGATCGTGCCCGAGCGGCGCTCCTCCGACCACAGCCGCATCGCGATGGCCGGGATCAGGAACAGATAGAGCCACGGATGGAACGAAAAGAAGGCCTGCAGGTCGGCCTGGCCGCGCTCGAAGAAATTGCCGAGATAGAAGGTGAAGACGCTGGCCAGCACGAGGAAGATGACCAGAAACACGTAGGCGACCGGGGTGGCGAAATAGCCGCCGAGTTCGCGCTTGAAGATGAACCAGATGTTGCGCATGGCGTCAGGCTGCCTGCCGGGCGGTGGTGACGGCGCGGAACACCTCGTCGAGGCGGCCGCGTTCCTCGCGGATTTCGTGGATGCGCGCGCCGCTGGCGCGCGCGATGGCGCCGAGTTCGACCAGCATCGGGACCCCGTTGCGCGGGAATGCGGTCAGCATCGCAAGCCCGTCCTCGCCCGCAACGCGCTCGAAGCCGCCCACGCCCGCGTGCGCGCCGAGGGCCGCCTGCAACGCGTCGATGGCCGAAGCGTCGGTCACGAACGAAACGGCATAGTGCCAGCGCGAACGTTTCTCGAGCGCTTCGGGCGTGCCGTCCGCCAGCACGCGCCCCTTGGCGACGATGATCGCGCGCGTGCAAATCGCATCGACCTCTTCGAGAATGTGCGTCGAGATCACGATCGCCTTGTCGGCCGCCATGTCGCGGATGAGGTTGCGCACCTCGTGCTTCTGGTTGGGATCGAGCCCGTCGGTTGGCTCGTCCAGGATCAGCACGTCGGGGTCGTGCAGCAGCGCTTGTGCGAGGCCCACGCGCCGCTTGAAGCCCTTCGAGAGCGTGTCGATCGACTGGTCCAGAATGCCCGCAAGCTGCGTGCGTTCGACTGCCGCCGCCACGCGCTTCGCCCGCTGCGCGCCGTCGAAGCCGCGGATGGCGGCGATGAAATCGAGGAAGGAGGCGGCCGTCATGTCGGGATAGGCGGGGGCCCCTTCGGGCAGGTAGCCCATCTTGCGCTTGGCGGCGACGGGATCGGTCTGCACGTCGAAGCCGCAAATGCGCGCGGTCCCCGCCGTCGGCGCGAGAAAGCCCGTCGCCATCTTCATGGTCGTGGATTTTCCCGCCCCGTTGGGGCCCAGAAATCCCAGCACTTCGCCGCGCGCGACCGAAAACGAAACGTCGTCGACCGCCCGAATATGGCCGAAATATTTCTTCAGGCCCTGGATTTCGATCATTGAAGCTGCCGCTCTGGATAAGCCGTTTTTCCGCGTCCGCCGGTTCGACCCTCCATTTAGGGGAACTGCGGCGGATTGCAAGATATTCGAGGCCCCGTTTGGGGCGGTTGGTTTTGCCAAGCCGCCGAATCGGCGTAAAATGGGAGTCCTATGTCTAGTCCTCGCTCCGTCGACGACTACCGGACTTTGACCGGTTCGGAAAAGGCGGCCATCTTGCTGTTGGCCGTCGGCGAGGAGAGTGCGGCCAGAATCTTCGCGATGATGGACGACGAGGAGATCAAAGAGCTCTCCCTCGTCATGGCCGGATTGGGCGCGGTCGGCGCGCCGGTCATCGAACAGCTGGTCGCCGACTTCGCGGCCCAAATGGGCCAGGGATCCGGTCTTGCCGGGACCATGGAAGGCACCGAACGCTTTTTGGGCAAGGCGCTCGGCAAGCGGGCGGGCGGCATTCTCGAAGAAATCCGCGGACCGCGCGGGCGCACGATCTGGGAGAAGCTCGGCTACGTGCCCGAGCAGATGCTGGCGACGTATCTCAAGAACGAATATCCGCAGACCGCCGCCGTCGTGCTTTCGAAGGTGGCGCCGGCTTACGCCGCCAAGGTTCTGTCGCAGTTGAGCGACAGTTTCGCGATGGAGGTCGTCACGCGCATGCTGCGCCTCGAAACCGTGCCCAAGGAGGTGCTCGAAGAGATCGAGGCGATCCTGCGCAACGAGTTCATGAGCAACGTCGCCAAAGCGCCGCGTAAGAACACCCACGAATCCGTCGCCGAAATCTTCAACGAGTTCGAAGCGGCGACCGAGCGGCGCTTCATGGGCGCGCTCGAGGAGCGCGCGCCCGACGTCGCCGACAAAGTGCGCGACAGCATGTTCAAGTTCGAGGACATGGCGCGGCTCGCACCGGCAGGCGTGCAGACGCTGCTGCGCGCGATCGACAAGCGGCGTCTGGCCCTGGCACTCAAGGGCGCGCCCGACGAAGTGCGCGACGTTTTCCTCGCCAACATGTCCGAGCGCGCCGCCACGCTTCTGCACGACGACATGGCCGCGCTCGGCCCGGTCCGCGTCAAAGAGGTGGGCGAAGCGCAGCGTGCCATCATCGATCTCGCCAAGGATCTCGCCGCGCGCGGCGAAATCGTGCTGAGCGGGCGCGGCGGCGACGACGACATGATCTTCTGAACGGCGTCAGCCGGGCCTGCGCGCGAAGGCGAGAGCCAGCCCCAGGGCGGCGATCGACGCTCCGGCCGCACGGCGGATGCGGCGAATGGCGACGGGATAGCGCGCAAGACCGTCGCGCGCGCGCGATGCCGCGAACGCAACGACGACGTCGGCGCCTGTGTTGAGCGCCACGGATATTGTGCCCAACACGACAAATTGAAGCGCGACCGACCCCGCCTGCGGATCGACGAATTGCGGCAGGAAGGCGAGGAAAAAAGCGGCCGTCTTGGGATTGAAGATTTCGACGACGATGCCGTCGCGGAAGGCGCGCGCCGTTCCGGCGCCAGCTCCGTCGGGCGCGGTCAAAGCCTCGCCCGCCTGGCGCCAGGTTTGGATGCCGAGCCACACGAGATAGATCGCGCCCGCGATCTTGAGCAGCGCGAAGGCTTGCGCGCTCGCCAGCATCAACGCCGAAACGCCGACGGCCCCGGCGGCCACATGCGCGAGCCCGCCAAGGCCGGTGCCGAAGCTCGACGCGAGCCCGTCGCGCCTGCCGCCCGCAAGGCTGCGCGCCGCGACGTAGAAAATGCCGGGCCCCGGCGTGACCGCAATCACCAGGGCGGCGGCAAGGAAAAGCAGAAGATTGCCGAGATCGAACATCCCGACGCTAGAAACGGCGCAGCAGGCGTTCGAGATAGTCGCGCTCGACCGTCGGGCGGCTGCGTTCGCCCAGGCGCCTTATCAGCTCGTCGAGGATTTCCTGCGAGCGCAGCAGCTGGCCTTCGCCGACCTGCGGCACGCGCTGGTAGCTGTCCGACAAGGTGCCGTTGCTGCCGTCGGGCCCGCGGCCCAAGGGATCGCGGTCCTCGGCCTGCTGCTGGTTGAAGGCATCCTCGCCCGCCCCTTCGCCTTCGGCCTGGCCGAAACGTTCCATCATCTGGCGCATCGCGTCGCGGGCGGCCGAGCGCATCTGGTCGAGCGCTTCCATCTGCGGGCGGAGCGCCCGCGAGGGCGCGCCGCGCTGCAGCTGGCCTTGCGCGTCGCGCATCGAGCGTTCGGCGCGCCCGAAACCTTCGGGCACCTGGCCCATCAGGTCGCCGAGCTGGCCCATGAGATCGGCAAGTGCCCCTCGAAGCGCGTCCTGCTCGGCCGCATCGCCTTCGCCGTCCCCTTCGCCCTCGCCTTGCTGACCTTGCTGGCCTTGTTGCCCCTGCTGCCCTTGCTGGCCCTGTTGGCCGGGGCGGAATTGGCCGGGCCGGTTCTGCTGCGAGCGGCGGAACGTGCGGTCGATCAGGCTCTGCTGGCGGCGCATCATTTCCTGCAGGCTCTTCATCATTTCCTGCGCCTGGCCGTCGCCGGGCTGGGAGTCCTGGTTGCCTTCGCGCTGGGCCTGCTGCACGCGGAGATTCTCGAGCATCTGCTGGAGCCGCGACAGCAGATCGCGCGCCGCGTCGCGTGCGCCCGTGCGCGCAAGCTGGCGCGCCTGGTCGAGCAGTTTCTGCAGATCCTGGCGCTCCATGCGTTGGGCGTTGCGGTCGGGCGGCTGGCGGCTTTGGTCGGGGTTGCGCAGGGCCTGTTCGAGCATCGCGCGCAGATGCCGGTCGATCGCCGTCTGCAATTCGCGCATCATCTGCTCGATTTCGGCGTCCGGCGCGTTTTTGGCGAGCGCGTCCTGCAGCCGTTCCATGAGGGCGCGCAATTCGCGCTCGGTGCCCGACTGGCGGCCGTCTTCGATGCGCAAGGCCGTTTCCCACATCAAGCCTTGCACGTCGTCGAGCACCTCGCCGAGATTGGCGGGATCGGCGCGCACCAAACGCAACGACGCGACGCGCAGGCTCAAAAACACCGTCTGGTCGTCGGCATACTGCGCGGGGTTGAGGCCGATGGCGGCAAGCGCGCGGGCCACGCCGGCGCGCAGTTCGGGATTGCCCATCAGCAATTTGCGCTGTTCGATCACCGCGCGCGCCACCGGATGCTCGAAGAGCCGTTCGGGCAGCACCCAGTCGAGCGTTTCGGACTGGCCCGTCTGGCCGGTTTCGTCCGACGCGCGCAACGTCACGCGCACGTCGAGCCCGGCCCACGGATGGCTCGTGAGATCGTGCAGGCTGATGGCCGTGCTGTCCTTGGCGCGCAAGGCCGCGAGCGGCAGCGCGAGGTCGATGGGCGCGCCGGGGCTCGGTTTGGCGTCGGCCGGGCGGCGGATCTCGGCGACCACGCTCGCGAGGCCGTAATCGTCGCGCGCGCGGTACTCCATGCGCACGGCCGCGCGCGGATTGCGCTGCGGCGGCGCCGCGAATTCCGCCGTCGGCGGGGTATCGGGGATCAAGCGCAGCGCCCACGAGGCAAGCGTGCCGTTGCCCTGCTCGATGGTGAGACGCTGGCCCTCTTTCAAGTCGGCGGCCACGCGCCAGGCCTGCAGGCTCGCGGCCCCGGCGGCGGACGGCGCGGCGGCGAGCGCGGCATTTTCCATGGGCGCGAAGGCCTGCACGGCCGTATCCACGACCAACCGCGGCTGGCCCTTGCCGCCGGCGACCTGGGCGATGACCTGGCTGCCGACAGGAACGGCGATTTCGCCCGCCTCGAGGCGCGGCAGCACCGGCGGCAGGCCAGTATAGGCTGGCGGCGTAATCCACAAATCGAGGGTGCCGGGCAGCACCGCAAGCGTCTCGATCCCCGGCGACAATGCACGCGCAAAATTGCGCCCGGCCCGGTCGCCGCCGACGGCGACCGCCACGATCAAGACCAGCCCCAACACGACGCGCAGTGCCAGCGGATCGCGCATTGCCATGCCCGGATGCGGCCACCCGGCGCGCAAGCGCGCCAGCATGCGCGCGATCCGCACGCGGTGGGCGGCCCACAGAGCCTGCGCCATTGCGTCGTTCGATCCCAGCGGCAGACGGTCCTCAAGGGTGGCGAGCGGGCGGTGCGCAAGGCCGCTGGCGGTCTCCACGCGTCGCCTTGCGGCAACGGCGTCCGGCAAGCGGAACGCTTTGCGCGCATGCCACAAAGCTGTCCCCAAGGCGGCCCCGAACAGCAGCAGCGCCGCCCCATGGCCAAGCCAATGCAGACGCGGCAGCAGATCGAACAAGGCAACCGCTGCGAAGAGCGTAACAACCGCGAAAGCGGGCCAGAGTGCCGGCCACAGTCTTTCCCAGGCCAGCGCAAGCCGCGCGCGCCAAAGCAAAGCGGGAACCCGGGCGAGACCCGGACCGATCGGCGGCACTTGCTGCGTTTGAGGCATTTTCACCCCATCGAAGGTAGAACGCGGCGGCGCAAAAACGAGTCGTCGGATAAGGACTTGCAACAATCATGCGCAGGCAAAAAGCAAGGTGTCTACCGCCACGGCTCGGCAGGATCCGGCAAAACCGGCCGACCGAGTCCCGCAAGTCGGCAGCGCAAGCATCCGTAAATATAATTCAAGATGCTGAAATTGTTTGGTTCTTGGTTGAGCCAAGGCTTGCGATTTCGGTGCGGACGCATGCCTTGTTCACGGGTCGGCTGCAAATGTCTTCGTCTAGCGCGCGCCCTTGCGCTTAGTCTGCCCCGCACCCTGCCAGGGTGCCAGCGCATCCTGGCCGATCAGCTCGGCCAGCGTCTGGCGTACGCGCACGGCCGCGTGTCGCTTGCCTTTCACGAGCACTTCGGGCGCGAGCGGGCGCGCGTTGTAAGTGGACGACATCACCGCCCCGTAAGCGCCCGCCTGGCGCACCGCGACAAGGTCGCCCTGTTCGAGCGGCGGAAGCGCGCGGCCGTGCGCAAAGAAATCGCCCGATTCGCAGACGGGCCCGACCACGTCGTACGGCCGTTTTTTTCCTTTGCGCGGGGCCGCGACCGGTTCGATCGGCATCCAGGCCTCGTAGAGAGTCGGCCGGATGAGATCGTTCATCGCTGCGTCGAGAATGGCGAAGCTCTTGGCCGAGCCCTTCTTGACGTATTCGACCCGCGCCACGAGCGCGCCCGCATCGGCCACGAGCCAGCGGCCGGGCTCGACGATCAGATCCAGGCCCAAACCCTTGACGGCCGCGCGCACGGCGGCGGCATAGGCTTTGAGATCGGGCGGCGTCTCGTTTTTGTAGACGACGCCGAGCCCGCCGCCGAAATCGATGCGCTTCAGCGCGTGGCCTCGCGCGCGCAGGGCTGTCGCCATTTCGGCCATGCGCTTGAAGGCCGCGCGATAGGGGGTCACGTCTGTGATCTGGCTGCCGATATGCGTCGAGATCGCCTCGATGGCGACGCCCTTGAGGCCGCGCGCCTGGTCGGCGAGCGCCATCGCGTGCGCGATCTCGATGCCGAATTTGTTTTCCGTTTTGCCGGTCGTGATTTTCTTGTGCGTCTTCGCGTCGACGTCGGGATTGACGCGCAAAGCCACGCGCGCCACGCCGTGCTGGGCCCGGGCCACCGCCGACAGGCGCGCGAGCTCTTCGCCGGATTCGACGTTGAACTGCAGGATGCCCGCATCGAGGGCGAGCGCCATTTCTTCGGCCGATTTGCCCACGCCCGCAAACACGATCTTGCGCGGCGGCACGCCCGCCTGCAACGCGCGCAGCAATTCGCCTGCCGACACGATGTCGGCGCCCGCGCCCAATTTCGCGAAGGTGGCGATCACAGCCTGGTTCGAGTTGGCCTTCAGCGCGTAGCAGATGGTCGGCGCGAGGTCGGCAAGGCTGGCCGCAAACATCTTGTAGCGCGCTTCCAGCATCGACTGGCTGTAGAGCCACAGGGGCGTGCCGTAATCGGCCGCGAGTTTGCCGACCGCCAGCCCGTCGCAGTGGAGGGCCGCGTTCTTGCGCGTAAAGCCGATGCTCATGGCGTGGTTCTCGGGATGAAATTGTCGTCGCCCGGAAGCTGCGGGGCTGCGGGCGGGGCTGGCGCGCGCGGCGCGTTGCCGGGATAGGCGCGCGGAAAGCGCGGATCGACATTGGCGGGCGCTTCGGGATCGCCCTTGCGCCCGCAGGCGGCGACGCCCAAGACCAGCGCGAGGGCGAGAAAAGCTGCAAGGGTGCGTTTCACAGAAACCTCCGGCGCGCCGCCGCGACGGCTTTCTTGACGTTGGCAGGCGCCGTGCCGCCATAGCTCGTGCGGCTGGCGACGGAGTTTTCGACGCCCAGAACCCTGAACACGGACTTGTCGATGCGCGGTTCGACGGCCTGCATGTCGGCAAGCGGCAGCTCGGCGATGTCGCAGCCTTTTTCCTCGGCCCGGCGCACGATGCGGCCCGTCGCATGGTGCGCCTCGCGAAACGGCATGCCGAGCACGCGTACGAGCCAGTCGGCAAGATCCGTCGCCGTCGTAAAACCGGCGCTTGCCGTCGCCTTCATCCGCGCGGCGTCGACCGAGATGTCGTCGATCATGCCGGTCATGGCGCCAATGCCCAGCATCAGCGCGTCGGCGGCGGCAAAGCAGCGCGCCTTGTCCTCCTGCATGTCTTTGGAATAGGTGAGCGGCAGCCCCTTCATCACGGTGGCGAGCCCGACGAACGCGCCGAGCAGGCGGCCTGTCGATGCGCGCACGAGTTCGGCCGCGTCCGGATTGCGCTTCTGCGGCATGATCGAGGAGCCGGTCGTCCACGCGTCCGACAGGCGCGCGAAGCCGAATTGCGGGCCGGTCCAGAATACGATTTCTTCGGCCAGCCGCGACAGATGCAAGGCCGCGATCGCGGCTGCGGCCAGAAACTCGAGCGCAAAATCGCGGTCGGCCACGCTGTCGAGCGAGTTTGCGGTCGGCCGCTCGAAGCCCAGCGCGCGCGCCGTGAAGTTGCGGTCGATCGGGAACGACGTCCCGGCAAGCGCGGCAGCCCCCAGCGGGCACTCGTTCATGCGGCGGCGGGCATCGGCAAAGCGCGCGCGATCGCGGCCCGCCATTTCGACATAGGCCATCAGATGGTGGCCAAACGTGACGGGTTGGGCGGGCTGCAGATGCGTGAAGCCCGGCATGACGGTGCCCGCATGGACGGCCGCCTTGTCGATGAGCGCGCGCTGGAATTCGCGCAACGCGGCTTCGGCGCGGTCGCAGGCCGCGCGCACCCACATTTTGAAGTCGAGCGCGACTTGGTCGTTGCGCGAGCGGGCCACATGCAGGCGCTTGGCGGGCTCGCCGATCAGGTCGGCCAGCCGCGCTTCGACGTTCATGTGGATGTCTTCGAGTTCGGTCTTGAAAACGAACTCGCCTTGTTCGATTTCCCGGCGCACCTCCTCGAGTCCGCGCACGATCGCGGCCACGTCTTTGGCCTTCAGGATTTTGGCGTGCGCCAGCATCTTCGCATGCGCGGTCGAGCCCGCAATGTCTTCGGCGTAGAGCCGCCGGTCGACGTCGATCGAGGCATTGATCCTCTGCATGATCGCGTCGGGGGCGACGCCGAAACGACCGCCCCACATCGGGTTGGCGGCTTTCTTTTTGGAACGCGAAGTCTTTGTCGGGCGAGCCATGGCGACCTATATTAGCAGCATGCAAAGCGCGAACACCAACCGGCGGACGGTGCTGGCCCTGGCGGCGGGCGCGACCCTAGCGCTTGGCGGCCAGGGATCAAGTGTTTTCGCCCAAGCGTCCGGCTTCGCGGGCAAGCTCGGGCCGTTCAAGCCGCACCCCGAACCGGTGCGCACGCCGGAAATCGCGTTCCAGGATGCCGAGGGGCGCACGCTGGGGCTCGGCGACTTTCGCGGCCGCGTCGTCGTGCTGAACTACTGGGCGACATGGTGCGCGCCGTGCGTGGAAGAGATGCCGTCGCTCGACCGGCTGCAGGCGCGGATGGGCAATCTCGGCGTTGCCGTGCTGGCGATATCGGTCGATCGCGGCGGCATGCGCCAAGTCGCCCCGTTTTTCGCGGCCAACACGCTTGCCAATCTTCCCGTCTATCTCGATCCTTCGGGGGCGTCGATGCGCGCTTTCGCGGTGCGAGGTCTGCCGACCACGATGGTAATCGACCCGGACGGGTTCGAGCGCGGCCGTCTCGAAGGGGCGGCCGCGTGGGACAGTCCGGCCGCCGAGCGCATGCTGCGTCAGTATTTGTCCAAGAACACGATCTGAAGCTGGTTGGCGTCGGCGGGCGGGCTGGGGAGGTGGGTCGCGAACGCCGTCTCCTCGCCCGGCTCGAGGCGCGCGATCTCGGCGGCGAATTCCCAGCTTGCGACCTCGGTGCCGTTTGCGTCGCGCAGGACGGCGCGCATCTGCGGCACGTTTCGCGGCAGGTCGGTTGCGTTTCGCACGCGGCCCGTGACGAGAAGGACCGGCGCGCCGTCGAGCGTGCCGCGCGTCGGCACGGGCGACACGACTTCGAGCCCTTCGCCCGGCAAAGGGACGGGAAACTGCAGCGCTTGGTAGATCGCCCGCGTCTCGGGGAAGCGCGCCATGATTTCGGTCTGCGCGAAAATCCCGGCCCCGAGCACCGAGGTCGTCAACGCGAACAGAAGCCAGCCGATCGCTGCCGCGATCGAGCGGCGCTTCGGCGCGGGCGCCGTCGCCTCGTCCGCTGGCTTGAGGGCGGCCGGCATCGGGTCGGCTTCGGTGGCGATGGTCTCGCGCACCGCTTCCATCGTGCGTTGGAAGCTCAGGGAAACCGGGACGGGCTCTTCGGACTCTTTGATCGGCGGCGGCGGCGGCGGGGCCGCCTTCGGAATAGGCGGCGGCGGGGGAGGCGAATAGCTGCGGCCCGGCGCATCCGGCATGTCGAGCTGTTCGTCGTCGCCCAAGCTCTGGCGCATCCGTTTTGCCGTCTTGGGGAAGTGCGGATTGATTTCGAGGATCGCTTGGCGCGGCTTTTGGTGCCAGCTATGCCCGCAATTGCCGCACCTTACGGTGCGCCCGGCAGAGCCGAGGGCACCATCGGGCACGCGAAAGCGCGTAGAGCAAGTTGGGCACGCCAGAATCATACGGCTTTTATAGGGCCTTAGACGGCACGGGGGCAAGCTTGCGCCGTCTTGCCCGCGCGTGCCAGCATCCGCCCTGCCAATGATCGTCTTCCAACAAGTGGGCTTGCGTTACGGCCTGGGGCCCGAAGTGCTGCGCGACGTGAGCTTCGCGCTGCAGCCCGGCAGTTTCCATTTTCTGACCGGCGCGTCGGGGGCGGGCAAATCGTCGCTGCTTTCGCTGCTTTATCTCGCACGCCTGCCGAGCCGCGGCACCGTCCATATGTTCGGGCGCGACGTCGCCCGCATGGCGCGGCGCGATCTGCCGGGCTTGCGCCGACGCATCGGCACGGTATTCCAGGATTTCCGCCTGCTCGATCATCTTTCGGTCATCGACAACGTGGCCTTGCCTCTGCGCGTGCAGGGGGCAGACGAGGCGCAGCTGCGCGAGCACGCGGCCGAGTTGCTGGTGTGGGTCGGGTTGGGCGACCATCTCGGCGCGCTGCCGCCGACTTTGTCGGGCGGGCAAAAGCAGCGCGTGGCGATCGCGCGCGCGGTGATCGGGCGGCCCAAGCTTCTGATCGCGGACGAGCCCACCGGCAACGTCGACGACCGCATCGCGCTGCGCTTGATGCGGCTGTTCGAAGAGCTCAACCGCCTCGGCACGACGATCGTGGTCGCGACGCACAATATGCAGTTGGTGCGCGACTCGCGCCATCCCGAACTGCGCCTGGAAGCCGGAGCCCTCGTGCAACTCGCGAAGGCGGCGTAGCGACGATGGCGGGCTTCGGTTTCGGGCGCGGCAGCGAGCTTGCGTTGGAACGCGACCGCGAACGGCGCTGGATTGCGGCCGTTGTCGCGGCTCTTGCGTTCCTCGCCACGCTCGCGCTCGGTCTCGCCCTCGCTTTGTCGGGCACGGCCAAGCGCTGGCAGGCGAATTTCGCGGGCACGCTCACGGTCGAGCTGCCTGCCGGCGCCGATCCGGCCGCCGCTTTGGCGCTGCTGCGCGCCGACCCGGCGGTCGCGGCGGCGACGCAGATTTCGCGTGCGGCGGCCGAGGCGCTTTTGGGCCCGTGGCTTGGCGCCGGCAATCTCCAGGATCTGCCGATCCCGGTGCTGATCGACGTGCGGCTTGTCGCGGGCGCCACGCCCAATCTCGCGGCGTTGGGCCGGCGTTTGGAGGCGGCCGTGCCGGATGCGGCGATCGACGACCATGGGCGCTGGCTCGGCGGTTTCTTGGCGCTGGCGCGCGCGGCGGGGCTCGTGGCGGCGATCGTGCTGTCGGCGGTGGCGCTGGCGGCTGCAAGCTGCGTCGCGTTTGCAACGCGCGCGGGTCTGGCCGTGCATCGCGAGGCGGTCGATCTTCTGCATCTGGTCGGCGCGCCCGACGCCTACATCGCCGTGCAGTTCGCGCGCGCGGCGATGCGGCTGGCTTTTGCAGGTGCCGGCCTCGGGGCTGCGGGGGCCGCGCTCGTGTTGGTCGCCGCCTCGGCGGTGGCAAGCGGCAGCGCCGCGCTCGCCTTTCCGCTGCCGGCGTTGGGGTGGAGCGATTGGCTGCTGCTCGCAAGCGTGCCGTTCGCCGCAACCGCAGTCGCGGCCGCCGCTGCCTACGGCACGGTGATGCGAAATCTCGCGCGTATCCTGTAGGCTCGGACGGACATGGCCCGACTCGTCCTCCTCGATCGCGACGGCGTGCTGAACGTCGATCGTGCCGACTATGTGAAGCATCCGGGCGAGCTTGTGTTCCTGCCCGGAGCGGCGGCGGCCGTCGCGCGCCTCAATCGCGCGGGATATGCCGTGGCCGTGTGCACGAACCAGTCGCCGATCGGGCGCGGCATCTTCGACGAAGCGATGCTGGCGCGCATCCACGAGGCCCTGCGCGACGGGCTGGCGCGCGAGGGCGCGAAACTCGACGCGATCTTCCATTGCCCCGACGCGCCCGGCCCGGTTTCGACGCGCCGCAAGCCGGCCCCCGGCATGCTGATCGAGGCCATCGCCATGTTCGCGGCCGACGCGGCCGCCACACCCTTCGTCGGCGACAGTCTGCGCGATCTGCAAGCTGCCGCGGCGATCGGCTGCCCGCGCCATCTCGTGCGCACCGGCCACGGCGCCAAAACCTTGGCTGCGGGTCTGCCCGATGCCGTGCTGCCTGTCGGCGTGCACGAAGATCTCGGCGCGGCCGTGGCCGCGCTGCTGGGTTGACGGGAAATGGCGACGCTCCTGCGCTTGGGCGCTGCGGCGGCCGCGTTGGGCTTGATCTATTTGGGCGGGCTCGTGTGGTTCGCCGCCGCGATCCCGCGCGAGGGCCCGGTCGATGCGCGCGCGACCGACGCGATCGTGGTGCTGACGGGCGGCCAGCTGCGCCTGCGCGAGGGCCTGCGTCTGATGGCCGAGGGCAAGGCCAAAAAGCTGCTGGTCTCTGGCGTCAACCGCAATGTCGAGCTGCAGGAGCTGCTGCGCGTGGCGCGCCAGGGGCCGGGCGCTCTCGAATGCTGCGTCGAACTCGGCTACGACGCGGATTCGACCCAAGGCAATGCGCGCGAGGCCGCCGCCTTCGTCGCGCGCGAGAAGATCGCCTCGCTGCGGCTCGTGACGGCCAACTACCATCTGCGGCGCGCGACGCTCGAGTTCCGCCGCGCGATGCCGGACATCGATCTGATCGCCCAGCCCGTCTACCCCGAAAACTTCCATATCGACGAATGGTGGCGCTGGCCGGGAACCTACGCGCTGCTGCAGGCCGAGTACCACAAATACGTCGGCGCATTGCTGCGCCCCTATCTTGCTTTTGCGGATGTCCCCCCATGATCCAGCTGCGGTCGTTTCTGTTCAATGTCTGGTTTTTCGGCGCCACGACGGCGCTGCTGATCGCTTCGTTGCCCTGCCATTTCATGGATCGACGCGGCGTGCATTTCATCGCGCGGGTCTGGGCCAAGACCGTCGTGTGGGGTCTCAAGCACATCTGCAGGCTCGAACACCGCCTCGTCGGCCGGGTCGACCTGCTCGAAGGCCCGGCGCTTGTCGCGTGCAAGCACCAGTCGGCGTGGGACACGCTGATCTTCTACGCGCTGTGCGGCGATCCGACCTACGTGATGAAGAAGGAGCTTCTGTCGATCCCGCTCTACGGATGGCATGCGCAAAAGCAGAAAATGATCCCGGTCGACCGCAAAGGCGGCGGAGCGGCCTTGAAGCGCATGCTGACGATGGCGCAAGAAGCGATCGCGGAAGGCCGCCAGATCGTGATCTTTCCGCAAGGGACGCGCACGCCGGTGCGCAGCGACGCCGCAGACTGGCCCTACCATCCCGGCGTCATGGCGCTCTACAGCAAGCTCGACATGCCGTGCGTGCCGGTCGCGCTCAACTCCGGCCTGTTCTGGGGCAGGCGCACGTTCGCCAAGAAGCCCGGCCTCATCACGGTCGAGGTGCTCGACGCGATTCCGGCCGGCCTCAAGCGCGCAGAGTTCATGCGCGAACTCGAGACGCGCATCGAAACGGCCACGAGGCGCCTCGAAGAAGGCCACGCCTCGGCCGACGACGCGCGATGAGGATCGCGGCGCGCCAGGTGCGGCTGGCTTCCGGCCTCGCGCTGTTCGTCTATGTCGCGCTGCATCTGGCCAACCACGCGCTGATGAACGTTTCTTTGGCGGCGGCCGATGCCTTTGCCCAGGCGATGTTCTCGGTCGTGGGGCTGCCGCCGGTTCGCGTCCTTCTCTATTTGTCGCTCGCCGCGCATTTCGGGCTGTCGCTGCGGACCGTCTATCTGCGGCGCGATCTCGCCACCCTGTCGCGCGGCGAAACTGTGCAGCTTGTCGCGGGCTTGGCCGTCGTGCCGATCCTCGCGGGTCACGTGGTTCCGGTGCGCTTCGGCGCGTTGCTGTTCGGCATGCTGCCCTCGCATGCGTCGGTCGCGGTCGCAACGACCCAGATCGACCCGTCGGGCGGGCTGCTGCTCGTCTCGGGCCTGCTGCTGGTCTGGCTGCACGGCTGCGCGGGCGTGCATTACTGGCTGCGCTTGAAGCCGCTCTACGCGCGCTGGCAGCCGTGGCTGTTGGCGGCGGCGACGATCCTCGGCGCCCTTGCCGTGGCGGGATATCTCGCCGGCAGCCGCGAAGTCGCCGCATTGTTCGCCGACCCGGCTTGGCGCGCTGGCCTTGCCGAGCGCCATCGTTTGCCGAATGCCGACGATGCCGCGACTCTCGAGCGCATCCAGAGCGGCGTGCTGGCGCTGTGGGCTTTGTCGATCGCCGCCGTGTTCGCCGCCCGGCGCGTGCGCGCGTGGCATGCGGATCGCGGCGGGCGGGCGGTCGTGGCCTACCCGCGCGACGCGACGGTCGCCGTCGCGCGCGGCACGACGCTGCTCGAGGCGAGCCGCCAAGGACGGATTGCGCACGCTTCCGTATGCGGCGGGCGGGGCCGCTGCTCGACTTGCCGCGTGCGCGTCGAGCGCGGGAGCGAAAACCTGTCGCCGGCCGCCGCCGACGAGTTGGCCGTGCTTGCGCGCGTCGCGGCGCCGCCGAGCGTGCGTCTGGCATGCCAGGCGCGCGCCGAAGGCGACGTCGCGATCGTGCCGCTGCTGCCCGCCGCTGTCGGCTCCGCATCCGTTGCCCAGCGCCGCTCGCGCGACAATTCGGGGGTCGAGAAAACCATCGCCGTGATGTTCGCCGATCTGCGCGGCTTCACGACGTTGTCGGAAAACAAGTTGCCGTTCGACGTGGTCTTTCTGCTCAACCGCTATTTCGCGGAAATGGGGGCTGCGATCGAAACGGCGGGCGGGCGCATCGACAAATTCGTGGGCGACGGCATCGTCGCGCTGTTCGGCGTCGAAAGCGGGCCCGCGCAAGGCACGCGCGAAGCGCTTGCCGGGGCTCGCGCCATGATCGAACGGCTCGCCGCCCTCAACGCTGCCCTTGCGCACGATCTCGGCGCGCCGTTGCGGATCGGCATCGGCATCCATACGGGCCCCGCCATCGTCGGCGAGATGGGCTACGGCGACGTGCGCCAATTCACCGCCATCGGCGACACGGTCAATACGGCAAGTCGCCTCGAAGCGCTCACCAAAACATACGGTGCCGATCTTTTGGTCTCGACCGACGCTGCGCGCGCCAGCGGCCTCGATTTTTCTGGTTTTCCCGAGGAGACGACCGATATACGCGGCCGCCAAGGCGTTTTGGCGATGCGCATCGTCAAGGACGCGACGAAACTGGCATGAGCGGCTTGACGCCGCCGCTCGCCGAGCCGGCGTAGAATTCAACATTTGATTCGCGTTCTGCTTCTTCGGCATACTCGAAGTAGAGAAATCGCTTCTCGCTCACCAAGGCACAAACCTTTGCGTGCAGGCGTCTTCGTTCGACCGATTCCGTCGAAATGAATGGCGCTCCCGAACCGTTCGACGATGCGGCACCCGAAATCGTCGCGTTTTTCGCTTGGACCGAGGCGCGCGCACAAGCGCTGGGCCGTCGGTTGGCGCGCCGCGACCTGCCGCTCGAAGCGGTCGCGCGGTGGGCAGCCCATATGAAAATCGTCGAACGCGATTCGGCAAGCGGCGATCTGCGCGTGCTGAAGCCCGGGGAATAACGGCTATTTGCGCGCCGCTTTGGCGTCGGGCTGTTTGGCCTCGATCGGCACGCCCGGCTGGTTTTTGGTCGTGCGGATCGTCAGCGCCGACTTGACGTTGCTGACATTGGGGGCTGCCGTCAGCTGCGTCGTCAGGAATTTTTCGTACGCGTCCCAATCCTGCGCTACGACTTTGATGAGGAAATCGGTTTCCCCGGTCAGCATGTGGCATTCCCGCACCATCGGCCAGGAATCGATGATCGCCTGGAAAGCCCGCAGATCGGCATCGGCTTGGCTCTTGAGGCTGACGAACGCGAATACAGCCACCCCGAAACCCAGCGCATGCGGGTCGATGTCGGCGTGATAGCCGCGGATCACATTGGCTTCCTCGAGCACGCGCACGCGGCGCAAGCAGGGCGGGGCCGAAACACCGGCCCGGCGCGCAAGCTCGACATTGGTCATTCGCCCGTCGTTCTGGAGATCGTGGAGAATCTGGCGATCCACGTCGTCAAGCTTGTGCCCGCGCATTTTTCAGGTCCCGAATTTCGACGAAGTTGAAACAATATTACCAATGCGCGCGTAAACGCAAGCCGTATGGCTAAAAAAATTGCGCAAATCGCCGCAGCGCGGCCATAGTCCCGCCCGCGATGACAACCCCCTCCGCCCCCAAAACCGCCTGGATTATCAGCCCGGGGCAGGTCGGCATGAAAGCGCAATGCCGCGGCATTGCCGAGGCCCTGGGCCTCGCCTTCGAATTCAAGGATGTGGCGTTTCGCCCGCCTTATTCGTGGCTCCCCGAAGTGGCCCTCGTGCGCGGCGATCCGCTCGCGATGTTGCGCGCCGACAGCCCCGATCTGTCCGAACCTTGGCCCGACATGGCGATTACGCTGGGTTCGCGTTGCGCGCCCATCGGCGTTGCGATGAAGCGGCGCAGCGGCGGCAGGGTATTTGCCCTTCACGTGCAGCGTCCGGCGGTCCCGGTCGCTTGGCTCGATGCGGTGATCGTGCCTGCGCACGACGAAATCGTCGGGGCCAACGTCATCGAAACGCAAATGGCGCTTCACCATGTGACGCCGGCGAAGCTCGCCGCCGCAGCCGAAGTTTGGGCGCCGCGATTGACCGCTCTCAAGCGGCCGCTGATTGCCGTGATCCTGGGCGGTTCGAACGGCTGGCGCCGCTTCCAGATGACGGAGGGCGCCGTCGCGCGTCTGGCGGCTGGCCTCGAAAGTTTGGCGGCAGGCGGTTGCGGCCTTGCATTGACGCCGTCGCGTCGTACCGACCCGCCGGCCCGCGAAGCGCTTGTGAAGACCGTGCGCGCGCTCGGCGGCTATGCTTGGGACGGCGAGGGCGAGAATCCCTATTTCGGGCTGTTGGCATTGGCGGACGGCATCGTTGTGACCGAGGATTCCGTGTCGATGACCAGCGAAGCGCTTTCGACCGGCAAGCCCGTGTTCGTCGCCGCCCTTGAAGGCCGTTCGGGCCGCATTGCCGCGTTTCAGGCCACCATGCAGGCCAAAGGCTTTACGCGCCCGTTCGAAGGCCGCTTCGAGCATTGGACCTATGTCCCGCCCGACGATACGGCGCGGGCCGCCCGCCTGTTGCGGCAGAAATTTGGCTGGGGATAAATCCGGCGCCTGCTTCCCAACGCCGAGGCATGCCTGCTAGGCTTGCGCCAGACGCATAGCCCGAGACGGAAAGGTCGTCCGATGCCGCAAACCCATCGCACCAAAATGCTGATCCTTGGTTCGGGGCCTGCGGGCTATACGGCGGCCATTTACGCGACGCGCGCCAATCTTTCCCCCATCCTCGTCCGCGGCATCCAACCCGGCGGCCAATTGTCGATCACGACCGACGTCGAAAACTATCCGGGTTTCGAGACGGCGATCCAAGGGCCGTGGCTGATGGAGCAGATGTACAAGCAGTGCGCCCATGTCGGCACGCTGATCCTCGAAGACATCGTCGTCGAAGTCGATCTCTCCAAACGCCCCTACGTCGCGACCGGCGATTCGGGCGACACCTACATCGCCGACACGATCGTGATCTGCACGGGCGCGCAAGCCCGCTGGCTCGGGCTCGAATCGGAAACCAGATTCCGCGGCGCGGGCGTTTCGGCGTGCGCCACCTGCGACGGTTTTTTCTTCCGCGGCAAGAACGTGGCCGTGGTCGGCGGCGGCAACACGGCGGTCGAAGAAGCGCTCTATCTCACCAACCACGCCGCCAAGGTCACGCTGATCCATCGCCGCGACGCGCTGCGCGCCGAAAAGATGCTGCAGGCCCGCCTGCTCAAGCACCCCAAAATCGAGGTCGTTTGGAATTCGGCCGTCGACGAGGTGCTCGGCACCGGCACGCCTGCGGCAGTGACGGGCTTGGCGCTCAAGAATCTCGTCACGGGCGAACGCAGCACGCTTGCGGTCGACGGTCTGTTCGTCGCGATCGGCCACGTGCCGGCGACCGAACTTTTCAAGGGCCAGATCGCCCTCGACGCGGAGGGCTACATCCTGACAAAGCCCGATTCGACGGCGACCGACTTGCCCGGCGTCTACGCGGCGGGCGACGTGAAGGACAAAGTGTTCCGCCAGGCCGTGACGGCGGCGGGCATGGGCTGCATGGCCGCGCTCGAGGCCGAAAAATTCCTCGCCCACGCGCAAGCGGGCCATCAATCGGCTGCAGCCGAATAGGACGGCGCGACCATGTCGGCGATGGATTGGGACAAGCTGCGGATCTTCCATGCGGTTGCTGCGGCGGGCTCGTTCACGCATGCCGGCGAGAAGCTCAATCTCAGCCAGTCGGCCGTGAGCCGCCAGATTTCGGCGCTCGAAGAATCGGTGCGCGCCTCGCTTTTCCACCGCCACGCGCGCGGCCTCATCCTGACCGAGCAGGGCGAATTGCTGTTCAACACGGTGCGCGACGTGTTCGACAAGCTCGCGCTCGTCGAAGCGCAGCTCGCCGAAACCAAGGAGCGCCCGTCGGGCCTGCTGCGCGTGACCACGACCGTCGCGTTCGGTTCGGTGTGGCTCGCCCCGCGCTTGCGCGAATTCGCCGAGCTCTATCCGGACATGCAGTTCAGCATGCGCGTCGACGACCGCGAACTCGATCTCGGCATGCGCGAGGCGGACTGCGCCATCCGCATGCACCCGCCGCGCCAGGCCGATCTCATCCAGCGCCATCTTCTGTCGGTGCATGTGCACGTGTTCGCGTCGGAGGCGTATCTCGCCAAGCACGGCGCCCCCAAATCGGCGGCCGATCTCGACCGCCATCGCCTGATCGTCTACGGCGACGATCCCAATCCGCCTTTCCCGAACGTGAACTGGCTGCTCGAGGTCGGCACGTCGGGCGGCAAGAAGCGCACGCCGACTTTGATGGTCAACAACGTCTCGGCGATCCTGCGCGCGGTCGAAAACGGCATCGGCATCGCGGCCTTTCCCGACTATGTCGCCCAGCAGAGCAGCGCCATCGTGCAGATCCTGCCCGAGCTCGAGGGGCCGACCTACGAGGCCTATTTCGTGTATCCCGAGGAGCTGCGCAGCTCCAAACGCATCGCCGTGTTCCGCGACTATCTCGTCCAGAAGGTCGCAGAATCCCAATTCTGACGGCAAAGTCATAGGCATGCGAACATTTCATGCCTCGTATGCGATCTTTGCCGTTTTTTAAGGCATTATCCGTACTATCTCTTGGCTGTTGATCTTTGATCGACGGAGCCGACGGTTTTCGGCGGGCTTTGGCCTTTGCGGGCCGAAGGGGGTCTTTCCAGATCCTGGCGTCCCCTCATGACGCCATGCCTCCCTGTTCAACTTGCCGCTAGGTCTATGACCTAGCGGCGTTTTTCTTTGTGTCGCGACGTCGGCGGCGCAATTCGCAGTTCTTGGATCCGGCTCAGTCGCCTCGGCAAAGATCGAGCGCCCAGTCTTCGGCGACAAGCTTTTTGCCGTAATGGCGCTTGGGGCTTTGCGCCGTGCGCACAAACCCGAATTTCTCGTAGAGTTTGCGCGCAGCTGTCAGGTTCGCGTAGGTCGACAGCACGATGCGCCGATAGCCTGCTTGGCGCGCGAAGCCGAGCAGCGTCTCGACCAACTGCCGGGCCAAGCCGTGGCCGCGCGCTTCTGCCTCCAGGTAGAACAGCCGCAGTCTCGCGGTCGCCTTGTCTTCGCGCACGACGACGATTGCGCCGACGATCGCCCCCGCACCCTCGGCAATCCAGCAGCGCTCGCAAACCGGATCGTGCGCGGCCGCGAACTTGGCCACGATCGCGGCAACGTCGGCTTCGAAATGCGCGTCCCACCCGTATTCGGCCGCATAGATCGCCGCGTGCCGATGCACGATCCAGCCGAGATCGCCCGGCCGCGGCGCGCGCAGCGCGAAAGCGCGCGGTGCCGCCGCCGCGCGCGGATCCAGAACAGTCTCGGCTTGCGCCAGCGCTTCGACGAGCGTGCGGCGCGCGGGCGCTGCAAGCGGTTCCAGCAACGCCGCCACCTCGACGCGCGAAGCGGCTTCGATTTTGGCGAAAGCGGCAGCCCCGGTCTTGGTCAGTTCGAGACGGCGCTGGCGGCCGTCGCCTGCGACCTTGGCGCGGCGCAGAAGTTTGGCGCGCGCAAGGCCGCTGCAAATTCGGCTCATATAGCCGGGATCGATGCCGAGATCGGCGGCGACGGCACCAGCCGTCGGCGCCTGCCGGTTCGCGACCTCGTAGAGTACGCGCGCCTCGGCCAGCGAGAAGCGGCTGCCGTAGAGGCCTTTGCGCAGCACGCCGAGCCGGGCCGTGAACAGGCGGGCGAAGCGGCGCACCGCGTCGGTCTGGTCGGAAGAAGCGGCAGCCATGCGGCATCGTCGGCACGATCGTTGCTTTTGTCAACGATCTGCCGAACGCGGCGTCAGAATCCGAACATGTGGTCGAGGCAGAAGCGCCCGTCGGCCGCCACGAGGCCGTGGTAGCCGAACAGGCGGCAGGTGCGGTCGCGGATCAGCACGTAGCCCCCGCCTGCCGCGCGCGCAAGCTCGGATGGGGCGAAGAACTCGCTCGGGCGCCACAGGCGCGAGCCCGAGCAGGGAATCGCGAGTTTCGCCTCGGCGAGCTTCGCGCCCGCGGCATCGTAGAGTTCGAGATGCGTGTCGGAATGCGCGTGCCACGGCGTGGAAGCGGGATAGACGAGATGGCACATCGATTCGTAGCCGTCGCTGCCGAGCCGCAGGAAGAGCCGCGTCGACAGGCCCGGCGGGCGGCCGATATAGGATTGCGGCTCGTTCTTGAAAACGAGCGGCGTGTTGAAGATGTGGCTGCCGAAGCTCGTTTCGGCGGCATGCGCGGGGGCGTCGATGCGCGCGTAGCGGAACAGCCCGTGGATCCAACCGTCGCCGACTCCCCCGTCGCGAAAATCGTAGCTGAGTTCGACATGGCCGTAGCCGCTTTTGAGCTTGGCTTCGCCGAGATCGACGAGGTGTGCGTGGCTGCGCGGCAGATTGCCGAGGAAACGCTCGCCCGCCGACGTGCCGTCGGCGTCGTAGAAGCGCGCGATCAGCGGCAGGCTCGCTTGGGCGCGCGCCATCGGCGTGGGCAGGGCGAGGCTCGTATAGGTTTGCTGCGGCAGGATCGGGGCCGACAGGATGAAACCCTTGCCGAAATGCGCGGGCAGCCCCGCAATGTCGGGATCGCCGGCAAGATCGGCGCGCTCGACGTTGGCGTGCGCGATGTGGCGCTTGCCGCCGGGGCGGACCACTTCGTAGCGCGGCCGCACGACATATTTGCCTGCGTCCATTTCGATCTGCTGCGGCCACGCGAGGCCGGGGAGCAGATCGCCCATGTCGATCTCGCGCATGCCGAAGGCGGGAATCGACGTGCCGATCGGCGCCCACACGTCGCTGCCCATCGCGGCGAAGCGCACGCCGTCGGCCGGGATCGCGCAAGGCTGGCAGTTCTGCACCCACACGCGCACGCGCTCGCCTGGGGCCGGGGCCGGAATGCCGGCGTAGAAGTCGGCCGGCCAGGGATTGGCGTCGTGCGTGCAGCTGAGCTCTTCGGGCCCGAAACTGTCGAGCGCGTATTTGAGCACGTCGTGTCCGGCGATGCCGACCATGTGCACGAAGAGCTGGCCGTCGAAATCGCCGAGCTTGAAGCGCTTTCGCACGTCGCGGCTGTCGACCGTGAAGCCTGCGACCGCGTCGGGCAGCGCTTCTTCCCAGTTCGCGATTTCCTTGCCGTCGGCGTCGAGCAGCAGCATCCACGCGCGCACGCCCCGCGCCCCGTAGCCGTGCCAGTAATTGGCCGTGACCATGCGCGTGTGGCGCACGGCACCGTCGCGGAACAGCACGAGGTTGGTCACGAAATTGAACGTCGAAAGATAGCGCTTGGGATCGGTCAACAGCCGCTCGGGGATGCGCAGCCGATCGAGCGTTTCGACCGCCGCGCCCGGCGGAAGGAAGGTTGCGGCCTGTGCGACAAGCAGATCGGCGTCGAAA
>JBILXZ010000046.1:0-27436 GCA_044378015.1 Tagaea sp. | reverse complement strand
GCTGCCCTCGGCGCCCGCATAGAGCTCGCGGCTGATTTCCCTGACGCCGCTCGCTTCGTACCAGTTGCGCAGACGGCAGCGCACGGCCGGGCGGTTCGACGCGCGCATCAGCGACGCCTCGGCGTAGATCTCCGAGAACGCCGCGCTGAACGGCGCGACGTTGCCGCCGTGCCCGTTCACGAAATAGAAATGCGTGAAGCCGTGGCGCGCCAGGCTCTCGACATTGTCCTTCACTACGGCGATCAGCGTCGACGGCCGCAGCGTCATCGAGCCCGGAAACGCCAGATGGTGCTGCGCCATGCCGACGGCGATCGTCGGCGCCACCAGCGTGTTCGCGCGCTCGCCCAGTCTGCGCCCGACGGCCTCGCCGCAGATCGCGTCGGTGCCGATCAGGCCCGTGGGCCCGTGCTGCTCGGTCGAGCCGATCGGCACGATGATGGCGCTCGAGCGCTTGAGATAGGCTTCGACCTCGGGCCAGGTTTGCAGATGCAGCAGCATGGGGCGGTTCCTTCGCTTTGCGGGGGCGGCGATCATGCGGCGCTTTGGCCCTCTCGACAAGACAGGCCGACGCGGGCTAGAAGCCCTCGAGTTGTTCGACTGCCTATTCGTCCCCGACCAGGAGTGCGGCCCCGTGAAGATCACCCAGAAGGTCAAGAAGATCCTCGCCAACTACGAAAGCGACAATCCCGGCACCAAGGCCAATCTCGCGCGCATTCTTTCGACCGGCAAACTCGCCGGTACGGGCAAGCTCGTGATCCTGCCGGTGGACCAGGGCTTCGAGCACGGCCCCGCCCGCTCCTTCGCGCCCAATCCCGACGCCTACGATCCGCACTACCATTACCAGCTTGCGATCGACGCGGGCTGCTCGGCCTACGCGGCACCCTTGGGCCCGCTCGAGGCGGGGGCGGATACGTTTGCCGGCGCGATCCCGACCATCCTCAAAATGAATTCGTCCAACAGCCTTGCCACGATCAAGGACCAGGCCGTGACCGCCTCGGTGGGCGACGCGCTTCGCCTGGGCTGCTCGGCCATCGGCTTCACGATCTATCCCGGTGCCGAAGACCAGTTCGCGATGATGGAAGAAATCCGCGAGCTGTCGGAAGAAGCCAAATCGGTCGGCATCGCGACCGTGATGTGGAGCTATCCGCGCGGCGGCAAGCTCGACAAGGCGGGCGAAACGGCGCTCGACGTGACGGCCTATGCGGCCCATCTCGCGGCGCTCCTGGGCGCGCACATCATCAAGGTGAAGCCGCCGACGAACGTTTTGTGGCAGCCCGAAGCGAAGACCGCCTACGAGAAGGCCAATGTCGACGTTTCGACGCTCGACAAGCGCATCGCGCATGTGGTGCAGAGCTGCTTCGCCGGCCGCCGTCTCGTGGTTTTCTCGGGCGGCGAGGCCAAGGACGAGGCGGCGTTGCTGGCCGAAGTGACGGCGTTGCGCAACGGCGGGGCGACCGGTTCGATCATCGGGCGCAACGCCTTCCAGCGCAAACGCGAAGACGCGCTGGCGCTGCTGGGCAAGATCATCGACATCTACAAGAGCTGAGGACCGCCCGCTTGCCCGCACGCACGGCACTCTATCTGATCACCCCGCCGGAACTCGATCCGGCGAAATTCGCCCCGCTGCTCGACGAAGCATTGGAAGCGGGCGACGTCGCCAGCTTCCAGCTGCGCTTGAAGGGCGCGTCGGACGCCGCGATCGCCAAAGCGGTCAAGGTTCTGATGCCGGTCGTACACAAGCACAATGTGGCGTTCCTCATCAACGACCGGCCCGATCTTGCGACCAAGCTCGATTGCGACGGCGTGCATATCGGCCAGGAAGACGGCACGCTGGCGCAAGCGCGCGCCATCGTCGGCAAGGACCGGATCTTGGGCGTCACCTGCCACGATTCGATGGATCTGGGTTTCGAAGCCGCCGACGGCGGTGCGGACTACGTCGCATTCGGCGCGTTCTTCGCGTCGAAGACCAAGGAAAAGCCCAAGGGCCAGGCGACGGTCGATCTCATCGAAGATTGGGCCGCGACGATCACCGTCCCGTGCGTGGCGATCGGCGGCATCACGCCCGAAAATTGCGGCCCGCTGGTGGCGGCCGGAGCCGATTTCCTCGCGGTGAGCGACGCCGTGTGGAACCACCCAAAGGGCCCCGCCGCCGCGATGAAGGAATTCGCGGAAGCGATCAAAGCGAACACGCCGAGCGACGGCTAATCCCCCCGATAAACGGCCAATTTTTAGCGCTCGTTGCCCGATCGGGCGGCGAACGTTTTTTGCTTCGCCATTCAAAAAACCGCTGCAACGGACGACATCTGCTGCTGCTTAACCACGGCGGCGCGGGCGAAAATGAAACGCTTCAAAAACTAGAGCATTGCATTACGCTTAAGCAGAGATTGTAAGCGATCGCTAGCCTATCGATAGAAATTTGCGTGAAGTATTGACTTGTTATACAATTATAGACGCAACACTAAGCAAGATTGGTAGTCGCATGGCTGAAGACGATTTCGACGATCAAGACGACTTTGCGCCAGATGAGATCGGCGATTGGACGGAGCGCAAAATTTGGATTGTCACGGAATACGCCCGCAGGTATGCGGAGATCATGAAAAATCAGGTGTTTAAATTCTACTATATTGATGGGTTTTCAGGCGGCGGCGTTCACATCAGAAAGGTTACCGGTGAGCGTGTGCTAAGCACCGCTCGCAAGATTTTGGAGATCCAGCCAGAGTTTGATGCCTACGTTTTTGTCGATCTGGATGAAGGCAAAGTGGCTGCGATGCAGAAGGCCTGCGCCGAAAACAAGAAGGCGCGAGTGATTTTGGGTGACGCAAATACTGTCTTGCCACGCGACGTATTTCCTAAAGTGGAGTACGCGCTCTTTCGGCGTGCACTGTGTTTTCTCGACCCCTATAAAATTCTGCTATCCTGGGATGTAGTTTTGGCAGCCGCGAAACAAGAAACCATTGAGCTCTTCATCCACTTTCCAACTCAAGACGTAAACCGCAATGCGCTACGCCGTGATCGCGCATTAGTCCGGCCGGACGATCATCGTCGGATGACACAAATGTGGGGCGACGAGTCCTGGGAAGCGCATGTTTTCGAGGAGTCCCCAGGGCTTTTCGAACCCGTAAAATCAAAAGCACCCGTGACGAAGCTTGTTGAGGAGTTTCGGCATCGCCTTAAGGAAAAAGCTGGATTTCTGCATGTCTCAAAAGCTGTCCCGATGTACAATCGCAGCAACGGTATCGTCTACCACTTGATTTTTGCTAGTATGAACGAAACCGGCTTGCGGATCGCAAACGGTGTCTTCAAGGCTGCAAGCAAACCGCCGAAAAATGTCTGACTCCTCGCGCATCGAATGGACGCAAGCGACATGGAACCCGGTGGCCGGGTGCAATGTACTCTCGCCGGGTTGCACGAACTGCTACGCCATGCGCATGGCCGCTCGCCTTTCCGCGATGGGGCAGGAAAAATACATCGGCACGACCCGGAAATCGGGCGGGCGCGCCAAATGGACCGGCAAGATCTCGCTCGACGAAGCATCCCTCGAACTGCCGCAGAAATGGAAGCGCGGGCGGCTGATTTTCGTGAACAGCATGGCCGATCTGTTCCACGACAAAGTGCCCGCGGCCTTCGTACGCAAAGTCTTCGACGCGATGGCGGCGGCACCGCAGCATACGTTCCAGGTGCTGACCAAACGGCCCGAACGCATGCTCGCGTTGTCGGACAAGCTGCCCTGGGCCACCCATATCTGGATGGGCGTGAGCGTGGAGAGTGCGGACTATACGGGCCGCATCGATTTGCTGCGCCAGTCGGGTGCGGCGGTCAAGTTCCTGAGCCTCGAGCCGCTGCTGGGACCGCTCGACGATCTCGATCTACGCGGCATCGACTGGGTGATTGCGGGCGGCGAAAGCGGTCCCGGCGCGCGGCCGATGGAACAGCAATGGGTCCGCTCGATCCGCGACCAATGCCGGGCGGCCGAGGTCGCGTTCCATTTCAAGCAATGGGGCGGGACCAATAAAAAACGCGCCGGGCGCAATCTCGACGGCCGCACCTGGGACGACCTGCCCGGCTTCCGCGCCAACGCGTTGCCGCACGTGGCAGCCGCCGAATAATCGGCAACCTTCGAGCTCAGGCCGCGCGCAAACCCAGATACGCGGCTTCGTAGACCAAGCGGCCGGCGACGAAGGTGGCGGCGACGCGCGGGAGTGCGCCCGACAGGTCGATGGCGATGCAATCGGCGCGTTTTCCGGGTGCGATCGTGCCGCGGTCGTCGAGACCGGCGGCGCGCGCCGGGTTCTCCGAAACGAGCGGCCAGAATTCGGCCAACCCAGCGGCACCGCCGCCCAAACGCCACGCCGCCTGCAGCAGAGCCGGATAGTAGTAGTCCGACGCCAGAATGTCGCACAGGCCCGCGCGCACCAGCGTTTCGGCCGAGACCAGCGACAGGTGGCTGCCGCCGCGCACCACGTTGGGCGCCCCCATGATCACATGCTCGCCGGCGGCCCGCGCGGCCTCGGCGGTGGCGCGCGTCAACGGAAACTCCGATATGCGGCACCCCATCGTGCGGAATGCGGCGCGGTCTTCGGGCGTGCGGTCGTCGTGGCTTGCGATCGCAATGCCCGCAGTGCGCGCCGCCGAGGCGAGCCGCCGGTTGGCGGCCGCCACGTCGGGCGCAAAGGCCGCAATGCGGTCGAGGAGCGACGCGTACTCTTCTGCCTTCAGCCCCGTGCGCTCCACGACCTTGGCTGCGTGCGCAGGCCCGCGCGCCGCTTTCAGCATGCCGGTCGTGTGGTCGTTGAAAGCCAACAGAGCCACCCGGCCGTCGCCAAGCCACGCTTCGGCCGCGTCGAGCGCGTCGAGATTGAAGGTCTCCCAGCGCAAATGCAGTTTCGTGTCGCACGCCAGCTGCGGCCGGATGCGCTCGAGTGCGTCGACGAAACGCTGCGCGCGCTCTGTGCTGCGCAAGCCCGGCTCCCACGACCAGGTCAGCGCGTGGAACGCCGTCGTGATGCCGTTGGCGACCAGCTGCCGGTCGGTCTCGAACAGCGCGATGTCGTCGGCGAAATAGACGCCCGGTCGCGGCATCGCCTGGCGCTCGAACGCGTCGCCGTGGATGTCGACGATGCCGGGGAGCAGCAGCAAGCCGCGCGCGTCCCATATCCTGGCGCCGGCGCCTGCGGTTCCGAACCGGCCGTCGGCCATTTCGATTTCGGCGTCGATCGGCGCCCGGTCTCGGCCGGGAATGCGGGCATTGACGATACGCGTCGGGTGCATGCGGTCGGTTCCTTCGTGCGGTTGGCGCAGTCCTAACGGCGGAACGTTACGGTTTTTCGTTTTCTCCGCGCGAGAGTCACGCAATTCTCACGAATTCGTCATGTCGAAGCAATGCCCCGGCGCGATGAAAGGACGCTTCGCCACACCGTTTCGAGAGGACCGTCCATGATCCGCCGCCATTTTCTGGCCCTTGCAGCGCTCGCGGCCATCGCGAGTCCCGCCCACGCGCAAACGCCTGCCGAACTGCGTTTTGCCGTCACAGACGTCGTCGGCCTCGAGAATCTGCAGCGCGAATGGGGGCCGTTCCAGAAGGCCCTCGAAGCGCGGACCGGCCTCAAGCTCGCGTTTTTCGCGGTCACCAACCGCACGGCGGCGGTCGAAGCGATGAACGCCAGGCGCGTCGATCTCGTTTTCACCGGGCCCGCCGAATACGTGGTGTTCCGCACCCGCACCAACGCCGTGCCGGTCATCGCCCTGCAGCGCACCGACTACTACGCCAACGTCGTCGTGCGCGCCGACAGCGGCATCACGGAAGTCGCCGAACTCAAGGGCAAGAAGGTCGCGTTCGGCTCGATCGGCTCGACATCGCGCCATCTGGGGCCGATGCAGGTGCTGGCCGACCAGGGCCTCAACCCGCGCGAAGATTTCCAGATCACGCACGTGTCGGCCAATGTCGGCTTCGAAGCGCTGAAGCGCGGCGACGTCGCGGCGATGGGCATGAACTACACGGATTTCCAGCGTCTCGTCGAACGCGATCCGGCCACGCCCTATTTCGTGATCGCGCGCGGCCGCGACCTGCCGCTCGACCTCATTCTGGCGGGCGCGCATGTCGAGGCGTCGGTCGTCGAGCGCCTGCGCAAAGGCATCGCCGACAACGCGGCCGAAATGACCAAAGCGATCCTCGCGGGCGAAGGCGAGAACGTGAAGTTCAAGGGCATGTCGTGGGTGCCGTCGATCCGCGACGCGGACTACAACTACGTGCGCAAGATGTACCGCACGATCGGCCAGACGCAGTTCGGCGAGTTCGTCGGGAACTGAGCCGATGCTGCTCGACGCCGAACGCGCAGCGGGGCTGACGCAGCCGCCTGCGCGTCCGGCGCCCGAACCGTCGGCGCCCGAACCGTCGGCGGGCGTCCCGTCCCCGACGGTTCTGGAGTCGACCGGCCTTGCCAAGCGATTCGGCGCCGACAAGCCGGTTTTCGCGGGCGTGTCTTTCGCCGTCCGCAAAGGCGAAGCGGTTGCCCTGCTCGGCGCCAACGGCGCCGGAAAATCGACGCTGCTGCGCTGCTGCCTGCGGCTGATCGAGCCCGATGCGGGTTCGGTCAAACTGTTCGGCCGCGAGTTGGTCGGCGCGCCGCCGTCGGCGCTGCGCGCGCTCCGGGCACGGGTCGGATTCGTTTTCCAGCGCCACAATCTCGTGCCGCGCCTCAGCGCGCTTTCGAACGCGATCCACGGAGCACTGGGTCGCGGCGCGTCGCACGGGCATTGGCCGCCCCGGCTTTGGTCGCAGGCTTTCGCCCCCGACGCCTTGCGCGCCGAAGCGCTCGCGTGCCTTGCGCGGGTGGGCCTCGCCGACATCGCGGCACGGCGCGCCGACCGGCTGTCGGGCGGGCAGTCGCAGCGCGTGGCGGTGGCGCGGGCCCTGATGCAACGCGCCGAAATCGTGCTCGCCGACGAACCGGCGGCGAGCCTCGATCCGGCGGCGGGCGCGGAAGTGATGGCGCTGTTCGCCGATCTCCATCGGCGCGAGAAGCTCACCTTCGTTTACACCACGCACAACCTCGCGCATGCGCTCGAATTTTCCGACCGCGTCGTCGCGTTGCGCGCGGGCCGCGTCGAAATCGACGCGCCCACGCGGAGTCTGCGCGCCGACGATCTGACGGGCCTCTATGGTTGAGCGCGGCGTCTCCGCGCTGCCGCCGCGCTTCGAACACCCCGGACTGCTCGCGTTCGTACTGTGGGCGACGGCCGGTGCGCTGTTCGTGTCTGCGCTGCGCGGCACGGGATTCTCGGCGACGGAATTCGTCCAAGGCATTCCCAACATCGTGCGCATCGTGGGCGAGATGTTTCCGCCGTCGCCCGACCGGCTGGCGAAGGTCGGCTGGGCGCTGCTGGAGACTTTCCAGATGGCTTTGGTGGGCACTGCGGCCGGCGTGGTGCTGAGCCTGCCGCTCGCGATCCTCGCCACGCGCCATCTGACGCCGCATCCGGTTTTCTACCACGCCGCCCGCGCCCTTATAGCCCTGTTCCGGACCGTTCCCGACCTTGTCTGGGCGCTGGTGTTCGTCGTCGCCGTCGGGCTCGGGCCGTTTGCGGGCACGCTTGCGATCATGATCGACAAGATCGGCTTCTGCGGCCGCTTTTTCGCCGAAGCGATGGAAGAGGCCGACCGCAACCCGCAAGAAGCGCTGCGCGCGATCGGTGCCGGCCGGGTTTCGATCATCGCGGCGGCCGTGCTGCCCGCGGCACTGCCCTCGATGGTCAACACGTCGCTGTTCAGCCTCGAAAAAGCGACGCGGTCTTCGGTCGTGCTGGGCCTCGTCGGCGCGGGCGGCATCGGAATCGAGTTGCAAGTCTCGATGGAGCTTTTCCGCTACGCCGAAGCTTCGACGATCATCATTGCGATCTTCGCGCTCGTCATTGCTGTCGAGCGATTCAGCGCGTGGCTGCGCCGCCGCATGATTTGACGCGCTAGACCTCGAAGCCGAAGAGCCGCGCCGCGACAAGCGCGGCAAAACCCGCCAAGCCCGCCGCGCAGCCGAAATTGAGCGCGCGCCACAAAAACGGTCCGATCATGCGGCGCGTCGCGGCGACCAAGCCTGCGCACACGAAGCACCACAGCAGCGACGCCGCCATGAATCCCGCCAGAAAAACCGCGAAAGGCTGCCAGCCCGCGTGGCCGGGGGCGAGCACTGCGATGGTGCCGCCCAAGCCCGCCCAATAGGTCACGTTCATCGGGTTGGACAGCGACATGGCCGCGCCCACGGCGAGCCCGGTTTTGTCGGCGGCGCCGGCAGGCTCGTTGGGATCGAAAACCGGGACCGGCGACAGCCCGTCGCGCACGCTTTGGGCGGCGAGCCACAGCAGCAGCGCCGAACCGGCGAGTGCGAGCGGCATTTCGACGTGCGGCAACGCGAACAAGGCGCCCGCTCCTGCAAGGCCGAGCACGGCCCAGGTGAAGTCGCCGACCAGCGAGCCCACTTGCACGGCAAACGCCGGGCCGTAGCCGCCGCGCAAACCCCGGCGCAGCGTTTCGGCGAACACCGCACCCGGAACGACGTTGAACAACAGGCCCAGCAAAAACGCCGCGACGAAAAGTTCGAACATGGCTTGCGGCTGCGCGCTCAAGCGAGGATTCCGCCGGCCGGGACTTGGCCCCGGTCGGCGCGGGCCACGGGCGGGCGGGCTTGCGACGTCGTGTCGACGTCGCGCGGACGGTCAAAGCGGCTCATGGCCTTTTCCTTCTGCGGCCGGGGTTTCACGGTTGCCAAGCGGGCGAACCCACGTTAGTTTCCCGGCCCTTCCCGAACCCTGGACATTTCGGCGGATATTAGAATGAAGATCATCGGCAGCGCCATCCGTGCTGGCAACGTCATCGAAGTCGACGGCAAAATGTGGCGCGTCATCAAGCACAATATCGTCAGTCCGGGCAAAGGAGGCGCCTTCAACCAGATCGAAGTGCGCGACGTCAAGACCGGCACCAAATCGAACATGAAGTTCCGCTCCGACGAAACGTGCGAACTTCTGCGCGTCGAGGAAAAGGACCTGCAGTATCTCTACAAGGAAGGCGACCAGTTCACCTTCATGGACAACCAGTCCTTCGAGCAGGTGACGCTCGCCGAAGAAATGATCGGCGAACCGGCGGCGTTCCTGACCGACAGCATGGTCGTGTCGGTGCAGTTCATCGAAGGCATCCCTGTCGGCGTCGAGCTGCCGGTCACGGCCGTGTGCACGATCGTCGAAGCCGACGCGGTCGTCAAAGGCCAGACGGCGTCTTCGTCCTACAAGCCCGCACTGCTCGACAACGGCGTCAAGATCGGCGTGCCGCCGTTCGTGGCGGCAGGCGAGCGCGTGGTCGTGAACATCGCCGAGCGCGCCTACGTCGAACGCTTCAAGGATTGAGCGCGGCTCCGCCTGATGCGCCCCACCGCACGATCGGCCCTCTACAACGTGATGGAACGCGCGGCGCGCAAGGCCGGGCGCAATCTCGTGCGCGATTTCGGCGAGGTCGAGCAGCTGCAGGTCTCCGTCAAGGGCCCCAGCGACTTCGTGTCCACCGCCGATTTGGGCGCCGAGCGCACGCTGCGCAGCGAACTTGAAAAAGCGCGGCCCGGCTATTCCTTCCTGCTCGAAGAGGGCGGCGCGGTCGCGGGCAAGGATCCCGACCATTGCTGGATCGTCGATCCGCTCGACGGGACGACGAATTTCCTGCACTCGATCCCGCATTTCGCGATTTCGATCGCCCTCGTCCACAAGGACGATATCCTCGCGGGGCTCGTTTTCAATCCCGTGACCGACGAACTCTATTTCGCCGAAAAAGGCCGCGGCGCTTTTCTGAACGACCGCCGCTTGCGCGTGTCGGGCCGCCGGGATATAGGCGAAGCGCTGATCGGCACCGGCGTGCCGTTTCGCGGCATGGGCGACCATCCGCATTATCTGAAGCTGCTGGCCGCCACGATCGCCGAGACGGCGGGCGTGCGGCGGGCCGGTGCGGCCGCCCTCGATCTTGCCTATGTCGCAGCCGGGCGACTCGACGGTTTCTTCGAAATCGGCCTCAAAAAATGGGACATTGCGGCCGGCCTGCTGCTCGTCAAGGAAGCGGGCGGATTCGCCGGCGACATCGACGGCGGACCGGACGCGCTCGCCACCGGCAACGTCGTCGCCGGCAATGCCAAATTGTTCGACCGGCTTGGCAAATTGCTTCGCGAAGCCGGCGGGTCGAGTTCTCCCCAGGTTTGAGCCCGCAGGGGCGCGCAAAGCCGTTGTTTGCGGCGGCTGCATCGGGGTAAGGTCGAACCCTTATGAGCGCTCATCCGATCCTCCGCACCCCCCTCTTGGCCACAAGCATGTTGGCTTTGGGCCTTGCCGTCGCCGCAACGCCGCTTGCCGCCCAACAGCAATTGCGCATGCCGCGTCCGAGCGTCGAGGTCGATTGGTCCGTGCTCGACGACATGCTTTATCCGGACCTCGAAACCCCGCAGCTGCGCCTGCCGCACAACGCCACCGGACCGGGGGCAACCGCACCGGGGGCAACGGGACCTGCCGCAAGCAGCGGCTTGACGCCGCCGCGCGCGCCGCTGGTCAATCAAGCGCCCACGCCGCTCGCCGCAGCGCCGGCGCTGCCGGTCACCCGAGCGCCGTTGGTGGCGCCGCCGGGCGGCGGATTCGTGCCGCCCGCTGCCCCGCCGACATTCGGCGACACCGCCCCCTCGACCGCCGTGCCGGTGCCCGCAACGCCCGCCAATCCGCTCGGCACGCCGGTCGCACCGCAGGCCGCGCCGCCGCCCGCAACGGCCGCAGCGCCGCAAGCTCTGGTTCCGCCGCCGCCCGCCCCCAGCGCGGCGCGCCCGGCGTCCCCCACGCTCAATTCTTCAAACGCCGCCCCGAGTGCGATGGCAAACGTCCCGCCGCCTCCACCCCCGGCCAACGTCATGCGCGCGCCGCAGACGATCTTGCCGCCGCCGAGCGCGCCGGCGGCGAATACGCCCGCTCCGAATACGCCGCCTCCAAGTGCGCCGGCCGCGATTGCATCGGCGGCCCCAGTCCCTCGGCCCCCAGTTCCGCAGGCCCCGGCTGCGTCGGTCCCGAGTGCGCCGGCACCTTCGGCGGTCGCGCCGCCGCCCGCCGCGATCGCCGCGCCTGCACCGGCGCCCGCCCCGCTTGTACCGCCGACTCCGGCATCGACGGCATCGGCCGCTCCGACGCAAGTCGCGGCCGCACCGGCCGCGCGTGCGGCAACCGATCCCGTCGCGCGTTTGGGCTTTGCGGCAGGTACCGCCGAGCTTGGCGCAGATGCGCGGCCCTCTTTGGCGCGCGTGATCGACGAAATGCAGCGCGACGCCGCCGTCCGGCTGCAGCTGCAGGCTTTCGCCTCGGGCGGCGACGACCAGGGCGGGCAGGCGCGCCGCCTGTCGCTGTCGCGCGCCCTCGCCGTGCGCGGCTATCTGATCGAGCAGGGAATCGCTTCGACTCGCATCGACGTGCGCGCCCTTGGCCGCGCGAGCGACGGGCCGCCCGACCGCGTCGACGCGCTGATGATCCGCCGCTAGACGCCCCGGCTTCGGAAAAGCGAGCGCCGCGATGGATCAGCCGATCGGCCGCCCGACCCGTTTTCTGGTTCGAACCGTGCTGTTTTTGGCGGCCGTCGGCGGCGTGGTCTATCTGCTGTTCGACGGCATCGCCGAAGCATTCCAGCACCATCTGGCGCTGAACGGCCTGATTCTCGGCGTGCTCGCCCTGGGCATTCTTTTCAATTTCCGCCAGATCGTGGCGCTGAACGCCGAGATCGCGTGGATCGACAAGTTCCGCGCCAACCGTCCGTCGCTGTCGGGCGAAGCACCACCGCGCCTGCTCGCACCCATGGCCAAAATGCTGGGCGAGCGCACCGGGCGTTTCAGCCTGTCGACCGCGTCGATGCGCTCGCTTCTCGATTCGATCGGCAGCCGCATGGACGAAAGCCGCGATCTGTCGCGCTATCTCGTGGGCCTGCTGATCTTCCTGGGGCTGCTCGGCACGTTCTGGGGCTTGCTGCAGACTGTGGCGGCCGTGGGCGGAGTCGTCTCCACGCTTTCGGCCTCGACCGACACGGCCACGCTTTTCAACGACCTGCAGAACGGCCTCAAAGCGCCGCTGACGGGCATGGGAACGGCGTTCGGCACGTCGCTGTTCGGGCTTGCAAGCTCGATCGTGCTGGGCTTCTGCGATCTGCAGGCGGGCCAGGCGCAGAACCGCTTCTACAACGACCTCGAAGAATGGCTGTCGGCGCAGACGCGCCTGTCCACCGGCGCGGTCGGCGGCGGCGAGGGCGGGGAGACCGTGCCCGCCTTCATCCAGGCGCTGCTCGAAACGACGGCCGACAATCTCGAAAATCTGCAGCGCACGATGGCGCGGGCCGAAGACGGGCGTTCCGCCTCGTCGGCCGCGAGCCTGCAGCTCGTCGACCGGCTCGGCGCGCTTGCCGACCAGATGAAGGCCGAGCAGCAGCTGCTGCTGAAGCTTGCCGAGGGCCAGATCGAGCTGCGCGCAGCACTCGTCAAAATGGCCGAAGCGCCGCGCGGCCCCGGCGGCGCGAGCCTCGACGACGCCACGCGCCTGCATATCCGCAACATGGATCTGGCGCTCGCGCGCATGGTCGAAGAAAGCGGCGCGGGCCGCCTGCAGATGACGCAGGACATCCGCAACGAAATCCGGCTGTTGGCGCGCACCATCGCCAACCTCGCCGAAGAATCGCGGAGCTAGCGCCCCCGTGCGCGGCGGCTCGCGACGGCACGTGCGCACGATCGACGTGTGGCCGGGCTTCGTCGACGCGCTCGCGACGCTCGTCATCGCGGTCGTGTTCGTGATGATGGTGTTCGCGGTCTTCCAGTTCTACCTCAAGGACGTGATCGCCGGGCGCGACGACCAGCTTGCGCGCGCGTCGTCGCAGATTTCCGAACTCGCGGCGACGCTGGCACTGGAACGGCGCCAGACGCAGGACATGCGCGCGCGCTTCGAAAACGTGATGGCCGCGCTGCAGGCGAGCCTCGCCGAGCGCGACCGGCTGAAGGCCGAGGCCCAGGCGGCGGCGGCCCTCTCGGCCGAACGCGCGCAAGCGCTCGAAGACGCCAACCGCGCCATCCAAGCCGACCGCGCCAAGGTCGAAATGCAGTTGCGCGAGCTCGAAGCGCTCGCTTCGATGCGGCTCGAAATGGAGCGCCGCGTGGCCGCCGCCGAGGAGACGAACGCGGCCGAAAAACGCGTGTCGAGCGACGCGCAAGCGCAAGTCGCGCTGCTGAACCGCCAGACGGCCGAGCTGCGCGAGCAATTGCGCCGGCTCGAGGCGATGCTTGCCGAATCCGAGCGCAAGTCGGCCGAATCGCAGGCGCAGATCGTCGATCTCGGGCGACGCCTGAACCTTGCGCTTGCAAGCCGCGTCGAGGAGCTCAGTCGCTACCGCTCCGAGTTTTTCGGCCGCCTGCGCCAGGCCCTCGGCGAGCGCGCGGAAGTGCGCATCGTCGGCGACCGCTTCGTGTTCCAGTCCGAGGTTCTGTTCGCCTCGGGGGCGGCCTCGATCGAACTCGAAGGCGGACGCCAATTGCAGCGCCTGGCCGAAGTGCTCCGCGAGACGACCGCGCGCATCCCGAAGGAAATCGACTGGGTGCTGCAGGTGACGGGCCATACCGACCGCCGCCCCATCGCCACGCGCGAGTTTCCGTCGAATTGGGAATTGTCGTCGGCGCGCGCGATCTCGGTCTTGCGCTTTTTGATGGCCAACGGCTTGCCGCCCGAACGCCTCCAGGCAGCGGGCATGGCCGAATTCCAGCCCATCGACGAGCGCGACGACGAGGTCGGCTGGCGGCGCAACCGGCGCATCGAATTGCGGCTCACGAACCGGTGAGGCGGCGTCTGCTTCTGCTGTCGGGGATTTGCTTTCTCGGCATCCCTGCTGCGGCGCAGACCCCCGCTTTCGATGCGGGCTTCGCCGAGTTTCGGCGCGCACGCGGTCTGCCCGCGACCGCGCAAGACGCGCGGCTCGCGGCGCTCGCGGCCGCCATCGCCGCCGACAACGAAGTGCGCGGCCGCATCGACCATCGCGACGGCCAAGGGCGGGATCTGGCGGAACGGGCGGCGGCGACGCGCGTCGCCTGGCGCATCGTCGCCGAAAATCTGGCGGCAGGCGCGGCCGACGAAGACGAAGCGCTCGCGCTATGGATCGCTTCGCCCCCGCACCGCGCCAATCTCGAACTGCCCGCGATAACCCGGCACGGGCTGGGCCGGAGCGGCGCCTATTGGGCGCTCCTCGTGGCGGGCTGAGGCAGCGCGACCTTGCCGGACAGTTTCGCTCTCCCTAAAGGTTGACCTGCGTGCCGATCTCGACCACCTGCCCGGCCGGGATCTGGAAATAGTCCGTCGCACCCGCCGCATTACGGTTGAGAAGAATGAACAGCCGATTCTGCCACAGCGGCAGCGGGCTGTCGGCTGCCGGCTTCAGCGCGCGCCGCGACACGAGGAACGAAGTCGACATCGGGTCAAAATCCCAGCCCAAAGGTGCGCACAATGCAAGGGCGCGCGGCACATTGGGCGCGTCCATGTAGCCGAACGTCAGCGTGACGGCGGTGAAATTGTCGGCGAGCCGCACGAGCTTGACGCGATCGGAATCGGGTACGCGCGGCACGTCGGCCGTGGCCACGGTCAAGACCACGTTGTGCGCATGCAGCACCTTGAAATGCTTGAGACTGTGCATGAGCGCGACGGGCGCCATGTCGGGATGCGCCGTCAGGAACACGGCCGTTCCCGGTGTTTGGGCAGGCGGGCGCCGCGCAAGCATCGCCAGCAGATCGGCCAGCGGCATCTCGGCAGCGCGGTCCTTCTGCGCCAGCAGCTGCGTCCCCTTGACCCAGACGCGCATCGTCGCTAGCACCAATGCCGCGACCAGAAGCGTCGCGTAGCCGCCTTCGAGTATCTTGACCAGGTTCGCCCCCATGAACACCGTTTCGACCGCCAGCAGCGGCACGAACAGCAGGGCCGCGCGCCACAGCCCCCAGCCCCAGCCGCGCACCGCGACGGTTGCGGCCAGCATCGTCGTGAAGACCATCGTGCCGGTTACGGCGATGCCGTAGGCGCTGGCGAGCGAAGACGAGCTGCCGAACGCCAGCACGAGCGCCACCACGCCCAAGGCAAGCAGCGCATTGACGAGCGGCATGTAGATCTGCCCCGCCTGCGCGTGCGAGGTGTGCAGCACGCGCATGCGGGGCAGCAATTTGAGCTGGATCGCCTGGCGCGTCAGCGAGTAGGCGCCCGTAATCACCGCTTGGCTCGCGATGATCGTCGCCATCGTCGCCAGCACCACCATCGGGATCAGCGCCCATTCGGGATAGAGCAGGAAAAACGGGTTCTCGATCGCCTCGGGATTCCGCAGAACGAGCACGCCCTGGCCGAAATAATTCGCGACCAAGGCCGGAAAAGCCACGAACAGCCAAGCGGTTTGGATCGGTCGGCGGCCGAAATGGCCGAGATCGGCGTAGAGAGCCTCGGCCCCGGTAACGGCCAGGAACACGGCCCCCAGCACGACGAACCCGACAGCGCCGTTGCGCGCGAGGAAACCGGCCGCATGCGTGGGATCGGCTGCCGCCAAGATCGCCGGATCGTCGATGATATGCACGACGCCGCCTATGCCCATCGCCAGAAACCACAAGAGCGTGATCGGCCCGAACCATCCCGCGACGGCGGCCGTCCCCCGGCTCTGCACGGCGAACAGCGCCAGAATGATCGCAACCGTCGTCGGCACCACGAAGGGCGCCAATTCGGGCGCGATCAGCTTCAGCCCTTCGACCGCCGAAAGAACCGAGATCGCCGGCGTAATCAGCGCGTCGCCGTAGAAGAGTGCGGCACCAAGCGCGCCGACCACGAAGACCATCGGCGCGGAACCGCCAAGCGCGCGCTGGGCAAGGGCGACCAGCGACAGCGTGCCGCCTTCGCCGCGATTGTCGGCGCGCAGCAGCACGAAAACATATTTGAGCGTGACGACGATCGCGAGCGCCCACACGATCAGCGACAGCAGCCCCAGCACCTGTTCGCGCAAGGCAGCCGCATTGGCGGCGGCATCGGCGCCGCCCGAGGCGAGGATCGCCTCGCGGAACGCATAAAGCGGCGAGGTGCCGATGTCGCCGTAGACGACGCCGATCGAGCCGAGAGTGAGGCCCCAGAACCCGGCAGGCGAAACGTTGGCGGGAGAAGACGTGCGAAGGGCGGCGGTCATGACGGCTCCAAGGGTCCGGGATACAGCGGACCACCGCCCGAAGATCGCGCGCATCGCGTAAAGATTCGACGCGGATTGCGCGGCGCGGCCGTAAAGAACGCGTAAAGACGGTAGACAAAACAAGCCTGCCTGCCGCACACAGGAAGCCGATGCGCAGCCCTCCGCCCTCTCCGTCGGCCGATACGCACATCGCAGCCGTCGGCGCGCAACGCAGCGCAGTCGCGACCGCTGCCGCGATCGTCGCAGCCGTCACCGCGCTGTCTTCGCTCGCGGCGGACTTCCTGCCGGCCGCAAGCCTGCCGCTGCTGTTTCTGGTCGGCGTGCTGGTGGCGGCGCTGCGGCTTGGGTTGCCGGGCGGCATTGTCGCCTCGCTGGGCGCCTTCGCCGCCTACAATTTCTTTTTCATCGAACCCGTCCACACGCTGCGCGTCGCGGCGCCCGCCGATCTGCTGCTGCTCGCCGTTTTTATGCTTGCCGCCGCGACGACCGGATGGCTTGCAAGCCGCATGCGCGACGAAGCCAGAACGGCGGCCGCGCGGGCCGCGGCGCTCGAACGGCTTGCCGCCTTCACTGCCGAGATCGCCGCGTCGCGCGACGCAAACGAGATCGAACGCCTCACGATCGTGCATCTGGCGGCGGCAGCCGGGGCGGCCGTCCTGCTGCGCCGACGCGAAGACCGGCTCGCGATCGAGCTGCGCGTGCCGGAGAGCCTGGTTCTCGATGCGGTAGAACTGCAGGCAGCCGACCGCGCCTCGCGCCGCGGCACGCGGGAAAGCCGCACCGCACCAGGATGGGCGGGAAACGCGTTCGTCTTCGTGCGCCTCGCCGACGGCGATGCCGTCGTCGGTTTTCGTCCGACGCGGGGCGTCCCCGACGCGGTGTTGGACGCGATGTTGCAGCAGGGACAATTGGCCGCCGCGCGCGCGCACCTCGCGCAAGCGGCGCGCAGCGCCCTCGAAGAGGCCGAAAAAGCGAATGTGCGCGCAGCCATGCTCGCCGCCTTGTCGCACGACCTCAAAACACCGCTTGCGACGATCCTGGGGGCGGCTTCGAGCTTGCGGGAACTCGACGGCGGACTTTCGCCTGCCGCGCGCGGCGAACTCGCTTCGGCGATCGAGGAAGAAGCGGGCCGCCTCGCGCGCTACGTCGCCAACCTTCTGCACATGACGCGGCTCAAATCGGGAATCGAGCCGAACATCGACTGGGCCGACGCGGGCGACATCGCGCAAGGGGCCGTCGCGCGCGCGCAGCACGCCTTCCCTGCCGCGCGCTTCGCATTCGCGGCCGCACCCGAAGCGCCGTTGCTGCGCACGGACGCCGTGCTGCTCGAGCAGGCGGTCTTCAACTTCCTGGAAAACGCCGCGCGCGTGTCGCCTGCCGACCGCGACATCGCCGTGCGCGTCTGGGCCGCAGATGCCACCCTGCGCATCGCGGTGGCGGACGACGGGCCGGGCGTCGGACCCGGCGACCTCGCGCGCATCTTCGATCCGTTTTTCCGCGGGGCCGGCGCGCGGCCGGGCGGCACGGGACTCGGCCTCACGATCGCGCGCGACATCGCCCGCACGCTCGGCGGCACTGTCGAAGTCGAGAGCCCCAAGAGCGACGGCGCCGGCACGCAAGTCGTGTTCGCGTTCAAGGCCGTCGACCCGGCAGGTGTCCCTTGACTGCCGCCGTTCTGGTCGTGGACGACGAGCCGCAGATCCAGCGTTTCCTGCGCCACGCGCTGGCGGCGGCCGGCTACCGGGTCGCGGCGGCCGAGACGGCCGCCGCCGCCATGCATGCCCTCAAGGCCGAGCCGCCCGACATCGCCATCGTCGATCTGGGTCTGCCCGACGGCGACGGCACCACGCTGATCGGGCAGATCCGCCAAATCTCGAAGCTGCCGATCATCGTGCTTTCGGCGCAGGACGACGAGCCGCGCAAGATCGCCGCACTCGACATGGGCGCCGACGATTTCGTGTCGAAACCTTTCGCGATCGGCGAACTGCTGGCGCGCATCCGCGCGTGCCTTCGCGCGCGCACGGCGGCGGGACCGGTCGCGAACGCGCTGCGCCTCGGCAACATCGCGATCGACGCGGCCGCACACGAGGCCGCGCGCGACGGGCAGACGCTCAAACTGACGCCCAAACAGTTCGAACTTCTGGAACTTCTGGCCCGCAATGCCGGCCGCGTGCTGACGCACCGCCAGATCCTGACGCGGATCTGGGGGCCCGCCCATGTCGAAGACGTCGCGTACCTGCGCGTTTTCGTGAGCCAGCTGCGCCAGAAGATCGAAGCAGATCCGGCAAGGCCGCAACTCATCGCGACGGTGCCGGGCGTGGGCTACAGAGCCGACCAAGGCGAGGCCAAGGGCTGAGCTAGCAGCCGGCTGCTCCCGACAGCACTTCGCGCACGCACGAAGACGCCAGCATGCTGCGCAAGCTGCCGTCGGCGCCGCGAACGATGCCGCTGCGCACGCCCGACGGCGCGCCGCCGACATAGGCCGCAAGATGGCGCAGATGCGCGTCGATGCGCTCCACGCGGTTGCGGCCTTGCACCATCGCTTCGCAGCTTCGGTCGCTGCCTTCGCTCTCGCGTTCGGCGCGCAGCAGCAGCATGTCGGACGCCGCGTATTCGGCAGCCAAATCGCGCGCAAGCCGGCCGGCCGCATAGGCCGGCGCCAGCACGGTGCCGTACGGCCAAAGCTGGTAGCCCGCACAGCGTTCGCGCTCGACGGGCGCGAATGGCGCGTCGGCGCGCGGCGCGCGCCCGTCGTCGAAATAGAGATGGCTCTCGGGCGAAAGCACCACGAAGCGCACGCGAATGCCCGCGGCCCGAGGCGCCGAGAGCCCCTTTGCGACGGCGGCGTAGAGCTGGACCAGGCGCGCGCTTGCGCCGTGGCCGACCAGCTGGATTTCCTCGAGATCGGGATATTGCTGGCGGTCGGCCAGATAGAGCAGCAGCGCGTCGAGCACCACGAACGAAGACACCGGCGCGGCGGCGTCGCGCAGCGTCACGGGGCGCGTCGTACCGCCGACCATCCAATTGTCGACCGTCCAGCGCGCGAAATCCGGGCCGAGCTGGTGGCGGTCAATGTCCTGCTGGCTCAGGAACTGCGGCACCAGCAAAGCCGCGTCGCCGCCCTCGGCAAGCGGCGCGCCCAACGACGTCTTCAGCGCGTCGTAGACGGAAAAGGCGTCGCGCGTCGGCGTCTGGATCGCGATCGTGGCGCGCCGGATACCGGGATGCGCGTCGACGAGCTTCACGCTCGCGTAGACCGGAAGCAGGGTGGCGAGCCCGCCATCGACGGGAACCGCGAAATCCTGGTCGGACAGCACTTCGGTCGCGCGCAGCACTTGGTTGCGCTGGCTGACCGTGGGCGCGCTGCTGCACGCCGCCAGCACCGCCAGGGCCGTCGCGGCCAGCATCGAGCGCATGCGCGAGGATTTCATGGCGCCACCTTGCGATAGTTGGACTTCGGGTCGGCATCGAGCGGACCGACGTTGAACTGCAGGGCTGCCAGCCGCGCGTAGAGCCCGCCTTCGGCCGCCAGGCGCGAATGCGGCCCTTCGGCGACCTTGCGTCCACGGTCGAGCACGATGAGCCGGTCGGCGCGCACGACGGTCGCCAGACGGTGCGCGATCGCCACGACCGTGCGGCCGTGGCCGAGCTTTTCGAGGGCCGCTTGCACGTAGCGCTCGCTTTCCGCGTCGAGAGCGCTCGTCGCCTCGTCGAGCAGCAGCAAGGCCGGATCGCGCACGAGGGCGCGCGCGATCGCGATGCGCTGGCGCTGGCCGCCCGAAAGGCGCACGCCGCGCTCGCCCAGATACGTTTTCCAGCCTTGCGGCAGGCGCTCGGCGAATTCGTCGACATAGGCGGCGCGTGCCGCCGCCATCACGTCGGCGTCGCTCGCACCGGCGCGGCCGTAGCGAATGTTCTCGACCACGTCGGCCGCGAAAATCGTCGGCTCCTGCGAAACCAGGCCGATGCGCGCGCGCACGTGCGCGGGATCTGCTTTCGTCAAATCCACGCCGTCGAGACGCACGGTTCCGATCTGCGGATCGTAGAAACGCAGCAACAATTGGAACACGCTGGTTTTTCCCGCCCCCGACGGACCGACGAGCGCCACCGTCTCGCCCTCGCGCACCGCGAAGGAAAGGTCTTCCAGGGCCGCGCGATCGGGTGCGGACGGATAGCGGAACGTGACGTTCTCGAACGACGCCGCCCCGCCGCGGCCCGCGGGGAAAATCGCGGGCGACGCGGGCCGCGCGATCTCTGGCCGGCTGTCGAGCAGTTCGAACAGGCGTTCGGAGGCGCCCGCCGCGCGCTGCATGTCGGCCATGAATTCCGAGATGGCGCCGAAGGCGCTGGCGACGACGATGGCGTAGAACACGAAGGCGCTGAGCTGGCCCACCGTTATCTCGCCCTTGAGAGCGCCGTGCCCGCCGATCCACAGAACGAAGCCGACGGCGCCGAACACGAGCAGCATCACGAGCCCGATCATCGCAGAGCGTGCGGCAGCGCGGCGCGCGTTGGCGCCGAACGCTTCTTCGACGCGCGCGTCGAACTTGTCGCCGTCGGCCTGTTCGCGGTTGAAGGCCTGCACCGTGCGGATCGCGTTGAGCGTTTCGTCGATGTCGGCGCCCACGTCGCCGAGACGGTCCTGGCTTTCGCGGCTCAGCGCGCGCACGCGGCGGCCGAAGAAAATGATCGGCGCCACCACGAGCGGGACCACCAAAAGCGCCATCATCGTGAGCTGCGGCGAGGTGATCGCCATCATCGCGATGCCGCCTACCAGCAGCAGCACGTTGCGCAGCGCCATCGACGCGGTCGAGCCGACGATCGTCTGGATCGCGGTCGTGTCGGCCGTAAGGCGCGAGACGACCTCGCCCGTGCGCGTCGCCTCGTAGAAGGCCGGCGACAGGCGCAGCGTGCTTGCGAAAACGGCCTTGCGCAGATCGGCCGTCACGCGCTCGCCCAGCCACGTGACGAGATAGGAGCGCGCATAAGTGGCGCCGGCAAGCAGCAGCACGAAGCCCACGAGCCCGCCCAAGGCGGCGTCGAGCAGGCTTGCGTCGCCGCTTGCGAACCCTGCATCGATCAGCCAGCGAAGCGCGCTTCCGAGCCCGAGCACGGAGCCTGCGGCAAGCGTGAGGGCGACGGCGGCTGCAAGCATGCGCAGGCGGTAGGGCCGCAGGAATCCGCCGAGCCGCAGCAGAATGCGGAAATTGCGGCTTGCGGGGCGCGGAGCGGTTGAGGAGCGAGGATCGGCCATCGGATGCGCCAGTCTAGCCCAAGGCCACCGAATGTCCGACGCATTCGGCAAGGTCTGCGCCGAATTGGGCGGCGAGCGTCTGGGGCCCGCGCGTGGAGCGCCACGCGTCGGTGCTCGCATCGTAAGCGTAGTGCGAAGCCCCCGACACGGGCGAGGACAGCCAGATCTGGCGCGTGGGCTGGTGCTTGTTGGCGATGAAGGTGCGCCCGTCGGCGAGTTCGACCGTCAAAATGCCGTGCGCCAGATCGATGTCCGGATCGTCGGCTTCGAGGGCGGCCTCGAGATTCTGCGCGAGCCGCGCCAAGGTCCGGTCGGCCACAAGGGCGAATTCGCTGTCGTCCATGCGCGCGTGCTGTTCCCCGAAAAAGCTCAATTCGACCCGCGAATTAGCATGGCCTCCGCAAAAGGTCGAGAGGGGCTTCGCGAGGTCGGCTGCAGGGCGTTTTGGGTTGCCTTGCAAGCAGGCGGACAAGCCTGTATAAGCGCGCGTCTCGAAACGGGGCGCCCTTTGGCGGCCCCGGTCCTGTTTGGGGAAATCCCGGAGCGTTCCATGAAGGCCAATGTCCATCCTGACTACCATGAAATCAACGTCGTGATGACCGACGGCACGAGCTTCAAAACGCGCTCGACGATGGGCAAGGCCGGCGACACGCTGCGTTTGGACATCGACCCCAAGACGCACCCGGCCTGGACCGGCCAGCAGCGCATGATGGACACGGGCGGCCAGGTCGCCAAGTTCAACAAGCGCTTTGCCGGCATGGGCATGAAGGCCGGCCCCTCGGGTCCTTCGCCGACCGGCAAGGCCACGGCAGCACCGGCCGCGCCGAAGGCCGCAGCCGCACCGGCCGCCAAAGCTGCAGCGCCCGCCGCCAAGAAGGCCCCCGCCGCGAAGAAATAAGTCGCTTCGCAAATCCAGCGACGACGCGAACGGGCGCCCGCAACGGCGCCCGTTTTGTTTTTTCGGCGCGCGAAACGCCGGTCAGCTGTCGAGCTGGCGGTCGAGGCGGGCGACGCGTTCGAACAGCACGCGGCTCTGCGCCATCAACAGCCCGAGCTTCTTGCTGTTCGCCGAAACGCGCGCGTCGGTGTCGGCGAGGCAAAGCTCGTGGGCGCCGAGGCGATAGACGTCGCCTTGCGCTTCCTCGCGAGTGATTTCGCCCGCCGCCAAGGCCTTCTGCGCCAGCAGCCACGCCAGGATTTGGGCCAAGCGCGTGGTCAAGCGCAGCGCCTCGCAGTTCAGATGGAGCCGCTCGCCGGGCTCGACCTGGCTGAATTCGCCGACCTGGAAGTTGGCGACGTAGTGGCGCGCCGACAGCAGCAGCCCCATCGTCTCGTCGTAGGTCCGGCCGAAAAACGGCGCCGTGCGGTCGGGCGCGCTGAGGTTCCTCTCGACTGCCGACATGCTTCCCCTTCTCTCTTCCGAACCAGAATCTTCGGCGCGATCCGGAGAAAACGCAAATGCGTTTTTGAAGGACTTGAAGCGGCGTCGGCAGTTCCTATCTTCTCCGGTGACCGGGGATGCCCATCTGGGGTCGCCCGGCGAAAACCGCATAAATCCCATCGCTCACAGGAGGATAGGGTCATGACACAGTTCGATTTCGCGCCCCTTTTGCGTTCCACCGTCGGTTTCGACCGGCTGTCGCGTCTGATCGACGAACAGCTGCGCACAGCCGATCCCACGGGCTATCCGCCCTACAACATCGAAAAAACCGGCGACAACGACTACCGCATCGCGATGGCGGTGGCCGGCTTTGCCGAAGACGAACTCGCACTCGTGCAGCAGGACACGCTGCTCGTGATATCGGGCCAAAAGACGCAGAGCGCCGAGCAAGCGGGCGCCTATCTGCATCGCGGCATCGCACAGCGCGCGTTCGAGCGCCGCTTCCAGCTGGCGGACTATATCCGCGTGGTGGGCGCCAAGCTCGAAAACGGGCTGCTCCACGTGGATCTGGTGCGCGAAGTGCCCGAAGCGCTGAAGCCGCGCCGCATCCCGGTCGAGGCCGCGCCGGCCGCGACCCGGACCATCGCGGCGCAAGCGGCGTAGGCCCCCTCCCGGCTTCTTGCGCGGACGCTTGCCGTCCGCGCAAGACTGGGCTTTAGTCGGACGATGCTGTCGCTGTTCCACGTCGCGATCAAGACCGGCAATCTCGCCGCGACCAATCGCTTCTACAAAACGATCCTCGGCCTCGTCGAACACAAGCGCCCGAATTTCGGTTATCCCGGGGCGTGGCTCGGCTCGGCGCTGCCGGGTGCCCCTGCGATCATCCATATCTACGCGGGCGGGCCTGCCTTGGGTCCAAGCGGCCAGGCGCCCTCGGGCTCGGCCGCCATCGACCATGTTTCGCTTGCCGCGACCGGCTACCACGCCGCGCGCGCGCGCATCGCCGCCGCCGGGCTCGATTGGCGCGAGTTTCTGGTGCCCGGCACCACGCTGTGGCAGATCTTCGTCTACGATCCTTCGGGCGTGCAGCTCGAACTCACCTTCGACGGCGCTTTCGAAGAAGGCCCGCCGCCCGACATGCGGCCGGGCCGCGCTTACGTGGCGGGCGCGAATTTTTTCGACGCGGCCGCCTACGAAGAATTCGCGGCCTGAAGCGTCGGCGAACGGCGGCTATCGCCGCAGCATTTCGAGGGCCGCGCGCAGTTTTTCGGGAATCGGAACCGGGCGCTGCGTGTCGCGACGCACGAACACGTGTACGAAATGGCCTTCGACGCGCGCTTGCCCTTCGCCCGCGCCGAACAGGCCCAGCTCGTAGCGCACCGAACTCGTGCCCAGATGCGCCACGCGCAAGCCCGCTTCGATCGTGTCGGGAAACGCGAACGAGCCGCGAAAACGGCACATCGTTTCGACCGCCAACCCGACCGTTTCGCCGTTGCGGAAATCGAGACCGCCTTGCTCGATCAGCCAGCGATTGATGACCGCGTCGAAATACGCGTAGTAGACCGCGTTGTTGACGTGGCCGTAGACGTCGTTGTCGCGCCAGCGCGTCGGCACGCTTTCGAAATGCGGGAAAGCCGCGCGAATAGCGGGCAGCGTCTTCGCGTCGGCCATCGTTTCAGCAGATCTCCGCAAGGGCGTCGAGCACCGCGTCGGGGCGCTCGACCATCAGCATGTGGCCCGTCGCCGGCAGCAGTTTCGCCGTGGCGTTTGCGACGCCCGCAACGAGGCTTTGCGCGGCCTTGGGCGGGGTCATGCGGTCTTGGGCGCCCAGCAGAAAAAGCGTCGGGCAAGCGATCGCGGCGGCGGCCGTCGGCGCAACGAGATAGGCGTCGCAAGCGGCAAGGTCGGCGGCAAGCACGCCCGGTCTGGCGCGCGCCAGCAACTGAGCCCCGCCGCCGGTCAGCCACGCGCCGGGCGCTTGCGCGCCCCCCAATTGGGCCTGCGTCCCGAAACCCCAATCGACGATCATCGCAGCCGCCGAAGGATCGTTGGCGGCGGCGGCGGCCAGAAGCTTGGGATGAACGGGCATGGTCGCGGCCACGCCCAGCAACGCCAGCGACGCCACGCGCGCGGGATGGTGGCCGGCGGCATGCAGCGCCACGAGTGCGCCCATCGAATGGCCGACAAGGCTTGCTTTGGCGGCGCCCACGGCATCGACGAGATCGACGACGAAGTCTGCCATCGCCGCGATCGCGGCAAGCGGTGCCCCGCCCGAGCGCCCATGGCCCGGCAGATCCACCGCCAACACGTTGCGGCCGTGATGGGCGAACCAGCGTGCCTGCAGCATCCACACCGTATGGTCCATCCCGGCCCCGTGCAGAAACACAAGCGTGGGCTGCCCGGCCGCAAAAGGCCGTCCGCCGGTTGCCGCGAAAATCTTCGTGCCCGCGACGTCGATCTCCATCGCCTAGCCCCCAGCCTTTGCCTTTGAGGCCGCCGCCTTGAGAGCTGCGGCCAAATCGTCCTGGAGGTCGGCCGCGTCTTCGAGCCCGATCGACAGTCGGATCATTTCTTCGCCGATCCCGGCCGCCTTCAGCGACCCCGCATCCATCTGCTGGTGCGTGGTCGAGGCCGGATGGATCACGAGCGATTTGGCGTCGCCGACATTGGCAAGATGGCTGAACAATTGCAGCGCTTCGATGAAGCGCTTGCCCGCCGCACGCCCGCCCTTGATCCCGAACGTGACGATCGAGCCTGCTCCCTTGGGCAACAAACGCTTTGCAAGCGCATGGTCGGGATGGCTTGCAAGGTCGGGATGGTTGACCCACGCGACTTGGTCGTGCGTTTCAAGGAAGCTTGCGATCGCACGCGCGTTCGCCACATGGCGCGCCATGCGCAAGGGCAGCGTCTCGAGCCCCTGCAGCAGATGGAACGCGTTGGTGGGCGAGAGACACGCCCCGAAGTCGCGCAAGCCTTCCGCGCGCGCGCGCATCGCAAAGGCCGCAGGTCCGAACTCCTCGGCGAAATCGAGCCCGTGATAGCCCGCGTAAGGCTCGGTCAGCGTTGGAAACTTGCCCGACGCTTCCCAGTCGAACCGGCCGCCGTCGAGGAGCGCGCCGCCGATCGCGACCCCATGGCCGCCGATCCATTTGGTCGCCGAATGCATGACGAGATCGGCCCCGTGCTCGAAGCCCCGGAACAGGTAGGGCGTGCAGAACGTGCAGTCGAGCATCAAAGGCAGCTTCGCCGCATGCGCCACTTGCGCCACCGCATCGACATCCATCACTTCGAGCCCCGGATTGCCGAGCACTTCGCCGAACAGCAGCCGCGTCTCGGGGCGGATGGCGGCGGCAAAGGCTTTGGGGTCGCGCGGATCGACGAAGCTCGCCGTTATGCCGAAGCGCGGCAGCGTATGCGCGAACATGTTGTGCGAACCGCCATAGATCGAGGCGGACGCAACGATATGCCCGCCCTGCCCCATCAGCGTGACGATGGCCAGATGCAACGCCGCCTGGCCCGAGGCGGTCGCGATCGCGGCCACGCCGCCTTCGAGGGCGGCGATGCGCTCTTCGAGCACGGCGACGGTCGGGTTCGAAATGCGGCTGTAGATGTGGCCCGCGCGCTCGAGATTGAACAGCGCGGCCGCATGGTCGACGTCTTTGAACACGTAAGACGTCGTCTGGTAGATGGGAACGGCGCGCGCACCCGTCGTCGCGTCGGGATGCTGGCCCGCATGCAGGGCGAGCGTGTCGAAGCGCGGAAACTTGTCGGCCATGGCGCTGCCCTTCCCCGGAAAGAAAGAACCGCCCGGCGGCACTTTCGTGCGTCTTCCGGGCGGCTTTAAACCAGCATGCGCGTCCCTGTTCAACTCGCAGCAGGCGCAAACCCTACCCAGACACCGGCGGCGCCGTCAATCGGGGAGATGGGGGCGTAGTGCGACTGCCTAGCCGATTTAGTTGAAACGCTTACCTATCTCGCTGAATATCGGTTTTCGCGCCATGCTTGGCACAACCAAGAAAGATAACTCGTCTTGCGTCATCGCTCCTTTTGGCCGAGGTCGCGATGGAGCATTGACCCTTTCGCTTTTGCTCATTGCTTCCGAGTTTTGAAACTCAACAGGTGAATTCTCTTTGGATTAAACTTACCGTTGGGCAGCGTTTCGCCTTCAACTATTAGATCACCACTCACTTGCGCATGTTGCGCAAGCGTGTCGGCATCGACTGTTGGGTACAAGTCCATAGGCAGCCTCTTTGGAAATCTCGGATCATCGAGAATCACCGCTGCCCAACCTTGTTTTGTCCGATCTCGATCAATTGCTCGAATATCTAGTATTGCGTTCGGAACATCCAAGTTTCGGGTATCGTCAAAGTCAGCAAGGTCCGCAGCCGAAGGATATTCATCAACAACTTTCGACGGTATCCTCCCATATCCGTCCAAATCAATTTTGGTACCAGGTTCACGACGTGCGGGAGAGAAAAGAGCTGGCTCGGTTTGTTTGAACAGTTTTCCGGGTTTTATAAGTGGAGTCTCTGCCGGGTTTAGGCGGCCGCGAGAAGCGGCTGCCGGTTGAAGTACG
>JBILXZ010000047.1:0-25725 GCA_044378015.1 Tagaea sp. | reverse complement strand
TGATTCCGGCGCGCGCGTCTGGTCATCTTCTTCTCCTGTCAGGCCGCCATCCTGGCCGCCGTCAGGCAGAAACGCCACTTATCCCGCTGTGCAAATTTCCCGAGCCAGCTCTTTGGGTGAATTTTTCTCAATACAAGTCATTGATATAAATTATTATTTTGATTTTGGCTTCCGCCGTCCTGGATTTTAAGACGCCGGCCCCATTCTTGACTCGTGAAGCTCGCCGGCACCAAACGAAGTGAGGATGAGACCTCACATAACCACCCAAGCCCTGTTAACGGTCGTGGGAAAGTATCGACTTGTGCCGAAGCCCAGAAAGTCAAATGTTTACCCAAACCGAAGAACCAAAGCCACCTAAACGCCCCCGTCGCTCGAACTTCGGCGATTTCCGGTCAGGTAACTCTTCAGTCGAAAAATCTTCGACCCGACGCCCCTTCAAATCGTGTCGTCGATGGGGGCGATCTTTTTCATCTCTACAATATCCTTCTCGCTTCAAAGCGCGTGCGCCCGGCGATCCGTCGGTCAAAGTTACGCACCACCAAGCAAACTCCACCAATCGATCAAGCACCTATTCTGACGACCCACGAAGCGGCTCGGATTTTCAAGGTCACAGCAAAAACCTTTTTGCAGCGTTACGCTCCTCTGCTGCATCCCATACCATCAGCAAATCACAGCAGCCGGCGCCGCCATCTTCGCTGGTCAAAACTGGAAATCGAGCGACTGGCATTCGGGAGCGCCGCTTCACAGTTCAAGCCTGAATCACCTAATGAAGATATCAGCTATGTTCTACGCGAATTGGAAAAGCGTCTTGAGTGATTCGTTCGAATGCATCGACGGCCGCCTCGGCGAGCTCTTTTGTCCGAACGATGTATTCATCGAGGATCTTCTGGGTCACGGCAATCGAGTGCCCGGAAAGACCGGCGATCCGTGGCGCACTGACACCAGCTTCGGCCAACCAAACCATGCCGCTGCGCCGCAGGGCATGGAAATTGAGGCCACGGATTTTTGCAGCCTCCAGCCAAGTTCGGAATTTCCGGCTGAAATTCCGGTCGTCGAACATTCCCTCGGTTTTCGTTTGCACAAGCGGACGCTTTTCGCCGGGTAAGATCTTTTGGCGCTCGATTTCAGCCCGGAGGAGCTTATGAATGGGGAACTCGACGTCCGCCCCAGTCTTTTCTTGCTTGAGCTTCAGCCACCATCGCCCGTGATTGTCGGCACGGAGTTTGTCGCCCGTGATCTTCAAAATGTCGCCGCGCCGCTGCAGAGTGAAAAGCGCCAGCAGAAACGCAAGACGCATATCATCTGGAACGCCCTCCGTTCGAGTAACCTTCGTCGTTACCAAGGCCGGATTTCCGCCGACGTCGATTTCGCGCGTTGCCGACAAGAAGGCTTCGACGTGATTGAGGCGCCAGATTGGCTTTGCCTTTTTGCTATGCCTCCCCTTCGCGAATGAGCCAGGTGCCGTAAACGGATTCACAACTTCGATGTGGCCGTTCTGAAACGCCCAATTCCATAAACGCGAATAGCACTTGAATCGATTCCGCGCCGATCCCGAACCGTGCTTGGCAATCAGGGTCGCCTTGAACTTGCTGGCCAACGCCTTTGAGAACATCTTCGGCGCCCAGTCGCCGACCCGCTCCTCGAAGTCGGTCAAAAACGGCAGCCAGAGCGTCTTCGTTCGCACTCCAAGCCCGACATACTCTGGTGAAACTTTGAACTTGGCGACGATGTCGCTCAGTGACCCGACTTGCCGGGTGCGCAGGTCAGGCCCGGCGAGCCTCTCGAGTTCGGCCGCCCGTGCAAGGGCACTTGCCTTGTCGGAGCCAAGGGCAAGCTTGGTCGCCGGGTGATAGAAATAGGTCTTGGTCGATCCGTCGGCGAGTTTGCTCGTCACGGTCTTGAGCTTTGGCTCACTCGAGTTTTCGCGGCGACGCGGCATGATTCCAACCTCCGACAAGAAGTCCTCGGAAAATGATTGGAAAATAAATGGAAAATGAAGGCAAGCCCGAAAACGTCGAAGCCCGCTAGACCATTGATCTAGCGGGCTTCTTTGTTGGTCGGAGCGGCGGGATTCGAACCCACGACCCCCAGTCCCCCAGACTGATGCGCTACCGGGCTGCGCTACGCTCCGTCATCGAACCGGCCGTTCCTGCGCGCTGAATCGTCTTTGGGGCCAAGACGGACATGAACGGGCGCGGACTATGCCGCACCCGCCCGCCAGTTTCAACGCTCGCCTTGCCGATCGCGGCAAAGCGACCAAAGCGGCAGGTTCAGCCCGGCAGGAATTGCCGGGAGGCATGTTCGCTGCTTGCCTGATTTCTATCAAGCCATTGAATTTTATATATCAATCGGCTGGCACGGGGGCTGCAATCCTCAATGCCGTCCCCGCAACGGGACCTGTGCCACGCAACCGACGACCGACGGACCCGAACAATGGAAAACCCTTCTTATCTCGCCCTTGCGCATCAAAGCGCCTTGCGCCGCCAGATGGAAACGGTCGCCAACAATCTGGCGAACACCAACACCACGGGCTTTCGCGGCGAGCGGCTGCTTTTCGCCCAATATCTGACGCCGAAGGCCGGCAATCCCGGCATCGGCGGCGACGGCGCGCAGAAGCTCGCCTTCGTCGAAGGCATCGGCACATTCCGCGACACGCGGCCGGGCCAGGCGATCAAGACCGACGCCCCGCTCGACATGTTGATCAACGGCAACGCGTATTTCGTGGTCGAGACGCCGGTCGGCCAGCGCTTCACGCGCGACGGCAATTTCCGCCTCGACAGCGCCGGGCGCATCGTCAACGCCGAAGGTTTCGCCCTGCTCGACCGCAACAACCGCCCGATGTCGGTCAACCCCAACGACCCCAGCGTCGAAATCACCAAACAGGGCGACATCATCAACGGCAACAACAATATCGGCCGCGTGCAGCTGGTGTCGTTCGTCGACGACCAGGCGCTCACCCGCCTCGGCGGCGGGCTCTACGCGAGCACGCAAGACCCCGTGCCCGCCGACGCGCGCGCCGAAATCCACCAGGGCATGCTCGAAGGCTCGAACGTGATTTCGGTGACCGAACTTACCCGCATGCTCGAGATCGTCCGCCGCTACGAAAGCGCGCAGCGAATTCTCGACAGCGAACACGACCGCGCCCGCCGGGCAGTCGACCGCCTCGCCCGCGTCGCTTGAACCTTTTGACCAGGAGATAGACCCATGCGCTCCCTCAACACCGCCGCGACCGGCATGCTGGCCCAGCAGCTGAACGTCGAAGTGATCTCGAACAACATCGCCAACCTCAACACGACCGGCTTCAAACGCCAGCGCGCCGAGTTCCAGGACCTGCTCTACCAGGCCCAGCGCCGGGCGGGCACGGCCGCCTCGGACGCCGGCGGCACGGTGCCCGCCGGCATCCAGATCGGCCTCGGCGTCAAGCCCACGGCCGTCTACCGCATCCACGAGCAAGGCTCGCTGCTCAAGACCGACAACTCGCTCGACATCGCGATCCAGGGCCGCGGCTTCTTCCAGGTGACCCTGCCGACAGGCGAAACCGCCTACACGCGCGCAGGTTCGCTCCAGCTCAACAACCAGGGCTCGATCGTCACCGCCGACGGCTTCGCCGTGGTCGGCCCCGGCCAGATCCCGAACAACGCCACGGGCATTTCGGTCAACCAATCCGGCCAGGTTTTTGTCCAGATCCCCGGCCAGACGGCCGCGCAGCAGGTCGGCCAGTTCACGATGGCCGCCTTCATCAACGAAGCGGGCCTGATCCCGATCGGCAACACGAACTTCCTGCCCAGCGCCGCCTCCGGCGACCCGATCGGCGGAACCGCCGGCACGGCCGGGTTCGGCACCCTGCAGCAGGGTTTCGTCGAAGGCTCGAACGTCAACTCGGTCAACGAAATCACGACGCTCATCACCGCGCAGCGCGCCTACGAGATGAACTCGAAGATCATCCAAGCCTCCGACCAGATGCTGAACACCGTCAACCAGATGCGCTGATCCAGCCTGAAGGAACCCGACCATGACCCGCTTTGCCCTTCTGCTTGCCGCCGCCGTCGCGACCTTCGCCCCGGCCGCGATCGCACCCGTCGCCCACGCGCAGACGCTGCGCAGCGACCTCGTGGTCGTCGAAGGCGATCTCGTGCGCCTGTCGGACCTGTTCGACGGCGTCAACAGCGACCGCGCCGTGCTGCGGGCGCCCGCCCCCGGCCGCCGCGTGGCGGTCGAGATCGCCCAGCTTATGGAAATCGCGCGCGCCAACAATCTCGCCTGGCGTCCGCAGACGCGCTTCGACCGCGTGCTCGTCGAGCGCATGGGCCGCACGGTCGAATCGGCCGACATCGTGCCGGTGCTGCGCCAAGCGCTGGTCGCCGAAGGCATGCGCGCCAGCGACGAAATCGATTTCGGCGGCCGCGCCCCCAGCCTTTCGCTGCCGTTCGAAACGCCGGCCGACCTCGAAATCCGCCAACTGCAGTTCGACCGCGCCAACGGCCGTTTCACAGCCACGCTGATCGCGGGCGGCAACCATGCCGGCGCCCAGCGCCTCACGCTGCAGGGCCGCGTGACGGCCACGGCACGGCTGCCGGTTCTGCGCCGCGCCATCGGCGCGGGCGAAACCATCCGAGCCGCCGACGTCGAAATGGCGCAGGTGCGCGAAGATGCGACCCGGCGCGACGTGATCGCCAGCGCCGACAAGCTGATCGGCCAGGTCGCCCGCCAACGCCTGCGCGAACGCGAACCGGTGCGCGAAACCGACGTGCGCCAAGCCACCCTCGTGGCGCGCAACGCCAACGTCACCGTGCTGCTGCAGACGGGCAATCTGAGCCTCAGCGTGCAGGGACGCGCGATCGAAGAAGGCGCGCGCGGCGACACGATCCGCGTCTTCAACTCCGCCTCCAACCGCCAAATCGAAGGCGTCGTCGTCGGACCCGACACGGTTGCCGTGCAGATGGCGCCGCGCATCGCGGCCCTCAAGCCTTAAGCCCTTTCGCCTCACGCTCGCTTTACCGGAGACCCGCCATGAAATCGCTCTTCCGCCTTGCCTTCGTCGTCTGCGCCGCCGCGAGCCTTGCGGCCTGCGGCAACACGCTCTCGCGCCTCTCGGAGATGGGCCAGGGCCCCGCCCTGACCCCGATCAAGAACCCGGCCGAAACCAACGCGCGCGTAACGATGCCCGCCCCGCCGCGCAGCGAAGGCGAAGGCCACAACAACGCCTCGCTGTGGCGCACGGGTGCGCGCCAGTTCTTCAAGGACAACCGCGCCAACCAGGTCGGCGACATCGTGACCGTGATCGTCAGCATCGCCGACACGGCCGACTTCAGCAACACGACCACGCGCGGCCGCACGAACACCGAGGCCGCCGACGTCTCCTCGCAGTTCCTGGGCTACGGCACGGCCGGCCTCCTCTCGCGCCTGCCCGGCAGCAACAACGAAGCCTCGAGCAACAACGCCACCGGCAATACGGTATCTTTGGGCGGCTTGAGCTCGTCGACCTCGAACAACGGCACGGGCCGCATCCAGCGCGCGGAAACCTTGAACCTGCGCGTCGCCGCGGTGATCACCCAGGTGCTGCCCAACGGCAATTTCGTCGTCAACGGGTCGCAGGAAGTGCGGGTCAATTTCGAGGCGCGCGTTCTGCAACTGGCCGGCGTCATCCGGCCGCAAGACATCACCTCGGTCAACACGATCAAGCAAGACCAGCTGGCCGAAGCGCGCATCGCCTACGGCGGCAAGGGCCAAATCACCGACTTCCAGCAGCCGCGTTGGGGCCAGCAGCTATTCGATATCGTCTCGCCTTTCTAATGGTTTGGCGAGCCCCCAGACGAAGAACCCCCGCCCGACCGGCGGGGGTTTTTCATTTTGGGAACTATAACCAATTGACATTCGCAATTTGCTTCGCGAAATTGGATGAATGGACCATCGGGATATGGCATTGCTGGAAGCGCTGCAGACGGACGCGCGCGCGTCGCTGGCAGAGCTTGGTCGGCGCATCGGCCTGTCGATTTCGGCCACCAACGAGCGGATCCGCAAGCTGGTCGCCATGCGCGTGATTCGCAGCTGGACCGTGCGCGTCGATGGGGCGCGCTTGGGCTATCCGGTCCTGGCTTTTGCCGAAGCCACGCTCAAAAGCACGCTCGACGAAGCGATATTTCTGGCCGCCGTCGTGACGCGGCCCGAGGTGCAGGAATGCTTCCCGCTCGCCGCCGAGCGGCGCTACATGCTGAAGCTGCGCGCGCGCGACCAGGCCGAGATCGAAACGCTCGCCGACGATTTTCTGCGCCGCATACCGGGCGTCGCCAGCGTTCGGGTCGAGCGCGTGCGCATGATCGCCAAAGACGGCGAATACATCCCGTGCCTGCACGCCGAGACGGCCGCCGACCTGCGCACGGTCGGCTGACGCGCCTTCGTCGTCAATCTTCGCGCTGCATGCGCTCCATGCGCTCGTGGCGTTCCTGCGCTTCGATCGACAAAGTCGCGATCGGGCGCGCATCGAGGCGCTTGATGCCGATGGGCTCGCCCGTATCCTCGCAATAGCCGTAGCTGCCGTCGTCGAGGCGCCGCAAGGCCGCGTCGATTTTGCCGATCAGCTTGCGCTCGCGGTCGCGCGTGCGCAGTTCCGTGAAGCGGTCGGTTTCGGTCGAAGCCCGGTCGGTCACGTCGGCCTCGGGCACCGTTTCTTCCTGCAGATGCTGCAGCGTCTCGGTCGAGTCCTTCAAAAGATCGGCCCGCCAGCCCAGCAGCTTCTGCCGGAAATACTCCCGCATCAGCGGGTTCATGAACTCTTCGTTGTCCGAAGGGCGGTAATCTGGTGGCAGCAAAGGATAGGTCATGGCGCCCCCGTTCGAACTCCCTGATGTCTTGGAAGAACTGGCTTTGTTTACAGACACGGCTTGTATCCGAGTACCCTTGTCGAAATCAAGCGCGACTCGAAAAGCACGCTTGCCCTGGCCTTGCGGGGAAGCACATACCGTGCCGACGGCCAAAAGCCATGTGAAATTTCAGCGAAGGCTCTCGAGCTTGGCAAGTTCGACGGCCGCACGCAGTTCGATATCGCCCAATATGGCGCGCAATTCCGGGTCGGCGCCCACCTCCTGGCGCGCGCGCACCAATTTGGCCAGGTCCATCAGATCGCCGCGCGACATCGAGCCTGTCAGCAGGCCCTGACGCAGCGCATCGAGCTTGTCGAGCATGTCGTCGGCGCGCTGGCGTGCCCGCTTGTTGGCGGGCTTGTTGGTCGAATCCTCGACCTCCTGGGCGCCGAATACAGCTCCCACGCCGTAGGCAGCCGTCGGGCCGCCGACGGATTCGGCTCCGCGCTCCGCCGATTCCAGCAGTTTGGAAAAGTCGCTGCCTTTGCTCGCACCTGGCTTTGCAGCCGATTTTGGGCCGCCGACATTGCGAGGACCGCCGGTTTCGCCGACCTTCATGGCGCCATCTCCTTGGGCTTGCCCGAAAGAAGATGCGGTCGAAGCGATTTTTCCGCAATCGGCAATTTCTGCCGGGTCAAAACGTTTTTTTGCCGATACAAGCTGCCGATCTTGCGCCGCAAGCAATTGAAATGGAACGATTTAGAGATTGGCACATGTCTCGCAAAGCCTGTCGCGGACCTCTCCAGTTGCGGGAAAAACGACAATGGCAAATCGATCCACCAAGCTGATTTTCGCGTTCCTGGGCGCCGTTTTGTGCGCAAGCCCGGTTTTGCTGCCGGCCGAAGCCGCGGCACAAGGCCGCGTGCGCATCAAGGACATCGCCGATTTCGAGGGCGTGCGCCAGAACATGCTGGTCGGCTACGGCCTTGTGGTCGGCCTCAACGGCACGGGCGACACGATCGCCAACGCGCCGTTCACCCAGCAATCGATCATCGGCATGCTCGAGCGCATGGGCGTCAACACCCGCGACATTTCGAGCACGTTGAAAACCAGAAACGTCGCCGCCGTGATGGTCACGGGCACCCTGCCCGCCTTCGGCCGCACCGGCACGCGCATGGACGTGAATATCGGGGCGCTCGGCGACGCCACCAACCTGATGGGCGGCACGCTGCTGGTGACGCCGATGCTGGGCGCGGACGGCGAAGTCTATGCGGTCGCCCAAGGCCCGGTCGCGATTTCGGGCTTCGCGGCTTCCGGTGCGGGCCAGTCGGTCACGCGCGGGACGCCGACGGGCGGCCGGGTGGCCAACGGCGCCATCATCGAGCGCGAAGTCACGTTCGAACTTTCCTCGCTCGAGGTCGTGAACGTGACCTTGCGCAATCCCGACTTCACGACGGCCCGACGCATCGCCCAGGCGATCAGCGCGTTTGCGGGCGTGCCGGTGGCGCGCGCGCGCGATCCGGGCACGGTGCTGGTCATGGCCCCGCCCAACCGGCGCAACGACATGATCGGCTTCCTCACCGACATCGAACAGCTGCAGATCCAGCCCGACCAGATGGCCCGCGTCGTGATCGACGAAAAATCCGGCACCATCGTGATGGGCGAAAACGTGCGCATCTCGACCGTGGCGATCGCCCAGGGCAACCTGACGATCCGCATCACCGAGACGCCGCAGGTGAGCCAACCCAACCCGTTCTCGAGCACCGGCACCACCACGACCGTGCCCCGCACCGACATCCAGGTCGACGAAGGCGCGGGCCGCAATCTCGCCGTGCTGCCCGGCAGCGTCACCTTGCAGGAACTCGTGAACGGCCTCAACGCGCTCGGCATCACGCCGCGCGACATGATCACGATCCTGCAGGCGATCAAAGCCGCCGGCGCCCTCCAAGCCGAAATCTCGGTGCTCTGATGGCGGGCTCGATCTCCGGCCCCGGCCTTTCGCAGGGCAGCGCCGCAGCCACGCTCGACCGGGCCCAAAGCGCGGCCCTCAAGCCCCTCAAGGCGCCGGCGTCGGGCAAGACGCTCGACCCCAAAGACGTCAAGCGCACCGCCGACGATTTCGAAACGATGTTTCTCGAGCAGATGTTCAACCACATGTTCAACACGGTCGAGGTCGACAAGACGACCGGCGGCGGCCAGGGCGAAGAGACCGTCCGCTCGCTGCTGGTCAACGCCTACGCCAAGAACGTCGTCAAGGCCGGCGGCGTGGGCCTCAGCTCGTCGATCGCGCGCGACATCCTCAAAATCCAGGAGCAAGCCAATGCAGCCGCACAGCAGTGACCCGACGCCGACGAGCGCGGCCAATGTCCGCGTCCAGATCGACACGCTGGTCAAGATTTCGGCCAATCTCGTGCATCTTCTGGAGCGCGAAACCGCCCTGCTGCTCGACATGAAGACCCAGGACGTGGGCGACATTCAAGCGCAGAAGGTCGAGCTTTGCCGCCTCTATGCGCTGAGCGTGCGCCAGCTGCGCGAAAACCCGGCGGCCCTCAAAGGCGCCTTGCCGGTCGTGCAGAGCGAAATCGAAGCCGCTCTCGTGCGCGTCCACGAGGTGGCGGTGCGCAACCAGCAGGCCATCCAATCGGCGCGCAAGGTGAACGAAGGCGTAATGAAGGCGATCGCGGAAGTTTGGAACGCCGACCGCTCGGCCGCCGCAGGCTACACGCGAAAAGGCACAAAGCCGCAGGCCAACGCCAAAAAGCCCGGCTTCGTCTACGCGGCGGTCGCCTACAACGAGAGCTGCTGACGCGCAGCCGTCGTTCGCCTGACACTCGAACGATGCGAAGGCCGGTCGGCGAACCGTCGGCAGACGCGCGGCACGCCTGCCCTTTGCGCCGTCCGTTGGCACGCTGCGGCGGGTCGCGTTGAAGCCGTAATTTGCGATACACTCATGTAAAACATGGGTTTTTTCGCATTCCATACCCATCTCGACTTGAATTTGCCGCAAAGTTCCGCGATACCCATCGACGGTTCGACCGGCGATGAAATGCGCCGCAGTAGAGCCATCCGCGCAAGGACAGCAAAAGTCGTCAAGCGAACGACCGCAATAGGGAAACCCAGGAGAGCCCCCCCTCATGATTCGTCGCAAATTTCTCGCCGCCGGCGCTGCAGGCGTCGCCACTGCCGGTCTTGCAGCTCCGGCCATCAGCCAAGGCCGCATGGAATGGCGCATGGTCACGTCGTGGCCGAAAAACCTGCCGGGCGTCGGCACCGGTGTCGAGCGCCTGGCCGCGCGCATCGGCGAAATGTCGGGCGGCCGCCTCACCGTCCGCGTATTCGCGGCGGGCGAACTCGTCCCGGCGCTGCAGTGCTTGCAGGCGGTGCGCGACGGCACGGCCGAAATGGGCCACGACGCGTCGTACTACCATATCGGCGTCCACCCGGCCTTCCAGTTCTTCACCTGCGTGCCCTTCGGCTTCATGGCGACCGAGCAGTCGGCGTGGCTGAACTACGGCGGCGGCCAGCAGCTTTGGGACGAGCATGCGGCCAACTACAACGTCAAAGCCTTCCCGGCCGGCAACACGAATACCCAGGCCTTCGGCTGGTACCGCAAGGAACTGACGGGCGTCGAAAGCTTCCGCGGCCTCAAGATCCGCATGCCCGGCTGGGGCGGCCAGATCATGACGCGCCTCGGCGCCCAGCAGGTCGCACTGCCGGGCGGCGAAATCTTCGCGGCCCTGCAGTCCGGCTCGGTCGACGCGGCCGAGTGGATCGGCCCCTACAACGACCTCGCCATGGGTCTGCACCAGGTCGCCAAGCTTTGCTACGGCCCGGGCTGGCACGAGCCGGGCTCGAACCTGCAGCTGATGGTTTCGAAGTCGCGCTTCGACGCCCTGCCCGCCGACTTGAAGGCGATCGTGACGTTCGCCGCCCAGTCGATGGACATGGACATGACGACCGAATACATGGCGCGCTCGGGCGAAGCCATGGAAACGCTGCGCACGCGCCACGGCGTTCGCTTCTTGAACCTGCCCGCGCCGATCATCGACGGTTGCGGCACGGCGGCGGGCGAGTTCCTCGCCGAAGTGCGCGACCGTGGCGACGCGATGACGAAGAAACTCTTCGAATCGTACCTCAAGTTCCGCGGCCAGGTGATGCCCTACACCCGCTGGAACGACGGCGCATTGCTCAATGCCCGCGTGCGCGCGTTCAAGTACCTGACGTAGTCCGAACGCAAGTTCGGGAGAACGGAAAACCCCGCGAGCGGCAAGCTCGCGGGGTTTTTTGTCGGGCGAGCACCCGTCTTGCGTCAGGCGCGGCGCACGCCTTCGAGGAACTGTTCGACCTCGCTGCGGATGCGCTTGGCCTGGTCGCCGAACGAAACGACATTGACGCCGACCGACGACGCCGAAGCCGCAACTTCGGCTGCGGCTTTGGTGACGCTGGATATTCCGCTTGCCACCTCGTTGGTGGCAAGGGCGACCTGCTGGATGTTTTGGGCGATGTCCTGCGTCTCCGCCCCCTGGGATTCGACCAAGGCGACGACGGAACCGGAAATCCTCTCGACCTGACGGATCGTGCCGGAAATGCTTCCGATGGCGGCGACGGCCTGTTGCGTGACCTCTTGGATGGCTGCAATCTGCATTGCGATCTCCTCGGTCGCACGCGAGGTTTGCGTGGCAAGCCCCTTCACTTCGGCGGCGACCACGGCAAAACCCTTGCCGGCCTCGCCCGCGCGCGCCGCTTCGATCGTGGCGTTGAGCGCCAGCAGATTGGTCTGGCTTGCGATCTCGTTGATGAGCTTGGTCACGTCGCCGACTTTGGCCGCCGCCGTCACGAGCCCCTTTACGACGCCGCTCGCATGCTCCGAATCCTGCACGGCTCGCCCGCTGATGCTCGAGGATTCGGCGACGCGCGCAGTGATCTGGGCGACCGAATTGGCAAGCCGCTCGGCCGAGCCTGCAACGCCGCGCATGCTTTCGGACGCTTGCTGGGAAGCGGTCGCGACGGACGAAGACTCGGCATTGGTCGCATCGGCGTTGCTTTGCATGGCCTTGGCCAGATCCGTGAGCTTTGCCGACGCGGCGGACAATGTATCCAGCGAGTTGCGCATCGCCGCATCGAAGCGTTCGGTCAGCGCATCGACGGCATTCGCGCGCCGCTCGCGTTCCGCACGCGCCTCCCCGGCAGCCGCCTCCAACTCGTCCGACTTCACCATGCTGGCGCGGAAAAACTGCAGCGCACGCGCCATCTCGCCGAGTTCGTCCGGCCGGTCGATGCCGCCGATCTCGAGCTTCGTGTTCCCTTGCGACAGCGACTGTATATCGCCGGTCAAGCGTTGAAGGCGCGCCGACAGACGCCGCGAAAACACCAGAACACCCGCACTCGTGACCGCCAGGACCGCAGCAGCCAATCCCAGCAAAATCAAAACCGCACGCTGCGTTGCGGCCGCGAAAGGTGCCCGGTCCACCAGCAGCAAGATCGCGCCTGTTGCGGGCTCCGCACCGACCCGCAGCGGAACGTAGCGGCCCGCGAACGAGCGCTCCTGGACCGAGATTGTCGCATCGACGATCGCACCGCCCGACAGGCGCTGCAACAAACCGTCGTCCAAGTCAGGCAATGCCGTCTCGCCAAGCGAATTGGCCGTCGCCTTCTTGCCGCCGAAAAGACCGATATCGATGCCGGTTACCTGCTTGATCGAAGCGACGGTGTCGGCGCGCAAGCGCGCAGCGATCGCCAGCGTTCCCACGACGCGACCCTCGGCGCGCACCGCGAAGGTGGCGCTCACCGCCGTCTCGCCGGTCGTGGGCGAAGTGACGATCCATACAGCATCGCGACCGGCAAGTGCTGCCGCGACGTTGGGCTGCGTGGCTTTGTTGTCGCCATGCTGCGGCGGATTGTGGCCACGGATGAAAACGACGCCCTTGTCGTCCGTCAGTTCGAAAATCGCGACCGTCGCGTCGCGCGCGCGCAGCGCTTGGAACTCGGCGGCCATGCGCGCGGCGGCTTCGTCGCTGCGCGGCGCCTGCAGAATGGCGGCAATGTCGGCGCGCCTGGAATAGGCGACGGCGTAGGCTTGCAGCCGTTTGTTGAGATCGCCCATCGTTTCGAGGACCGTGCGCTCGGCCGTGCCGAGCCGCGATTGGATGTCGGACTCGAGCGAGCGCGACAGTTCGAAAAGAGCACCGGCGAGGATGACGCCACCCGTCAGCAGCACCGATGCCACCATGCCGAGCAGAGTTCTGGAGCCGACGGAAACCACGCGCATGCGAAACCTCCCTTGCGTAACCGAACGAGAAAAGACGACAGCGGAAAACCGTGCAGCGCATGGTTTTTGGGAAGATTCTGCGCGTGCGTCTCGGTATGCGATACCAGAGCCCCAATCGAGAGTGCAGCGCCGAAACTTCGATGCGACCGCGCGTCCGCCTCAATTCGATGTCGGATCTAAATATCGCATAAACCCAGTAAATTTGAAATATTTCGAACCATGACCGCAAGCGCATCGGCTGCGGTCGCACAACCTGCTCGATCAGCTTGCCTCTTCTTCGGCCCCGGTCGCCGGATCGCCCGGCGAGTCCGCGTCCGGATCCTCGAGAAAGTCGGTCGGCATCGAAGGCTGGTTCTCGAGCGTGGGCGCTTCCTGATTGTAGATAAGATCGGGCAGCCAGGTCGCGAGCTCCGGAAACTCCCACAGCAGCACCATGACCAGGATCTGGATCGCCACGAACGGCACGATCCCCTTGTAGATGATCTGGGTCGTGATCGACGGCGGGGCCACGCCGCGCAAATAGAACAGCGCGAAGCCGAAAGGCGGGGTCAGGAACGAGGTCTGCAGATTGACCCCCATCAGCACGCCGAGCCACACGGGATCGAAGCCCATCTTCAAGAGGATCGGACCCGCGATCGGCACGGTGATGAAGATGATCTCGAACGTGTCGAGGAAGAAGCCCAGCGCGAACATCAGCGCCATGACGACGAACAGGGCGGCATCCTTGCCGCCCGGCATGTTCGACAACGTGTCGTGCACGAGATACTCGCCGCCCAAGCCCCGGAACACGAGGCTGAAGATCGATGCGCCGATCAGGATCACGAACACCATCGAAGAGATCGTCATGGTCGAACGCGACACTTCGGTCAGAACGCCGACATATTCGCGGCGCACGGCCCCGATCGCGAGCAGATAGAGGCTGCCGAGCACCAGCACCACCACGAGTGCCGTGAGAAGGCCCGTGGCGCCGTACGCGTAGCCGATGGCGCCCAGGAACAGGATGAAGCCGATCCAGAACACGGCGAGCTGCTTTTCCAGCGCCACGCGATCTTCCGACGTTGCCAGACGGTCGGCGACCATTTTGACGACCGTAAGGAACACCGCTCCCAGCGAGCCGACAGAGGCCGATTCCGTCGGCGTCGCCACGCCCGCGAGGATCGAGCCGAGCACCGCGACGATCAGGAAAATCGGCGGCACCAATGCGATCACGACGCGGCGGCCGAGGCCTGCGCGTTCTTCGTCGGTCATCTTCAAGGGCGGGCACGATTCCGGGTCCGACACCGAGCGATAGAACACCCAGCACGCATAGAGGAACGACAGCATCAGTCCGGGGATGAAAGCGCCCGCGAACAAATCGCCGACCGAAACGGAATCCGGCGAGAAATTGCCGAGCGACAGCTGCGCCTGCTGGTTTGCCCCCTGCAGGATGTCGCCCAAGAAAATCAGCACGGTCGAAGGCGGGATGATCTGGCCGAGTGTGCCGGACGCGCAGATGATGCCGGTCGCGAGCTTGGGATCGTAGCCTGCCCGCATCATGGCGGGCAGCGACAGCAGGCCCATCGTCACGACGGTCGCGCCGACGATGCCGGTCGAGGCCGCGAGCAGCGTGCCCACGATGATGACCGAGTAGCCCAGGCCGCCGCGCACGCCGCCGAAAAGCTGGCCCATCGTGGTCAGCAGAACCTCGGCGATGCGGCTGCGCTCGAGCATCACGCCCATGAACACGAACAGGGGAACCGCAACGAGGATCTCGTTGTTCATGACGCCCCAGATGCGCGTCGGGATCGCGGTCAGGAAGTTGGGATCGAAGATACCGAGCAGCCAGCCGATGCCGCCGAAGGCGAGCGCAATGCCGCCCAGCGAAAACGCGACCGGATAGCCCAGCATCAGCAGTGCCACGATGGTCGCGAACATCGCGACGGACAGCAACTCTCCCAGCAGGTGGCTCTCAGCGCCCATTTTGTCGTTCCGGTTCGACTATGTTGGCGGAAGGGAAGCTCAGTGGCTCGTCTTGGCAGGCGCGTACTCGCTGCGCCCGCCCAGGAACAGCAGCGCGCGCGCGACGCCTGCGAGGCCTTGCGCGCCGACTAGCACGCAGAACAGCACGAGCGTCGATTTGAGAAGCCAGACATTCTGGATGCCGTCGGGCTGCTGCGAGCCTTCCCGGCCCGCGAACGACGTCGCGAAAAACGGCCAAGCTTTGTCGAACATGACCCACAAAAACGGCATCATGAAAGCGAGCGTGCCGAAAATCTCGACGCGCGCCTGGTTGCGGGCCGTCATCCGCGCGTAGAAGATGTCGACGCGCACATGGCCGCCATGCAGCAGCGTGTAGCCCGCCCCGACAAGGAACACGATCGCGTGCTGCCAGACATAGGCTTCCTGCATCCAGATGAAACCGCTGTCGAGCGCGTAGCGGAAATAGACCGTGGCAAAGCAAGTCACGACCGTGCCGAAGGTCAGCCACGCGACGACCTTGCCGATCGCCGAATTCGTCGCGTCGACGACCCGGATATAGATTTCGAGAAGGCCCATCGGCGCGCTAGCTCCACCCTGCAAGGCCCGCATAAGCAGGCATTTTTGGAACCGTTTTGGTCGACCGAAGCGGCAAAGAAAAAGGCGCTCCGATCGAAACCGAAGCGCCTTATAGGTCGGCGCCGGAGCGCCGATCAAGTCCTAAAGCTCTTGTTATTTCACATCTTTTCCGGAGACAACTCGCGAAGCGACAGCAACAACCGCAACCGCGAGTGCCGCCTTGACGACCCCCCCGGCAACGAACGGCGTTAAGCCCAACGCGATCGCCTTCTCGAAACCCACGAAAGTGGCCAGCCACGCAACGCCCGGCACGAAGAGCAGGACCGAGCCCGCAACCATGGCGGCAGCCGTGCCCGCCAGCGTGCGGCCCCAGCCGCGCTCGGCAAGCCAGCCCATCGCGCCGGCGACCAGCACAAAGCCGAACAAGAAGCCGCCCGTGGTACCGACCATATAGGCCAGCCCAACGCCTTTTTCGGGCGTGCCCGCGAACACCGGCAAACCGACGGCCCCTTGGAAAAGATAAAGGGCAACAGTCGCGACGCCCAAACGCGCGCCGTAGGCAAAGCCGATCAGCAGCACGACCATCGACTGCATGGTCATCGGCACCGGCCACATCGGCACCTGGGCCTTGGCCGACGCCCACAGCAGAGCGGAACCGAGCACGGCCAGCAACACGGCGCGCGCGGCATTGCGCTGGCCCGCGGGCCACAAGGTTTCGATCAATGTCGGATGACGAAAAGCTGTCTGCATAAGGACGATCTCCCGTTTTGCTGCCAAACCCTTAGCGCGCGACCGGCTTGTGCGCAAGGCTAGCCGAAACGGAACCCCTTGGGCGGCAGCAGACCCGCTTGGGCGCGCTTGCCGAGCCAGTGTTTGGGCGCGTTTTCGCGCTCGTCGGATCGCGCGAAGCCCGTCGGCCAGCCTTTGGCCAAGGCGAAGGTGCGGATCTGGTAAAGCGTGCCGCCTTTGGCGTATTGCTGCAAGATCACGCCGCGCCCGCGCTCCATCTCCGGCAGCTCGGAAAGCGGGAACAGCAAGAGCTTCTTGTTGCTGCCCTGCACGGCGAGCGTGTCGCCTTCGACCGCGCACATTGCCCTGGCTTCCGAGCCCTCGCCCAAATTGAGCACCTGCTTGCCCTGGCGCGTTTGGGCGACGCAAGCGGCCTCCGGCACCACGAAGCCGCGCCCGTCAGACGACGCGACGACGAGCTTTCGCTCGGCCTTGTGGACGAAGACGTTGACCACGTCGACGTCGTTGGCAAGTTCGAGCGTCACTTTGAGCGGCTCGCCGTCGCCGCGCCCGCGCGGCAGCTTGTCGCAGCCAAGCGTGTAGAAGCGCCCGTTGGTCGCGAACACCATGAGCTTTTCGGTCGACTGCGTGCGGATCACGTAGCCTTCCTTGTCGCCGTCCTTGTAGCGGATTTCGCGCGCGGCCGTTTCGTCGAGATGGCCTTTGAATGCGCGCACCCAGCCCTTGTCCGAGCAGACGACCGTGAGGTCTTCGCGCTCGATGAGGGCATCGACGGGCACGATCAGATCGGCGGGCGCGTCGGCCACTTCCGTGCGCCGCTTGCCGAGCGCGGTGCGCGGGCCGAATTTGGTCTTGATGCCCTGCACTTCCTCGGCGATCGCTGCCCAGCGTTTGTCTTCGCTCTTGAGCAGGCTTTCGAGCTCTTTCTTTTCCTTCGTCAGCGCGTCGTTTTCCTTGCGAATCTCGAATTCCTCGAGCTTGCGCAGCGAGCGCAGCCGCATGTTCAAGATCGCCTCGGCCTGCGCCTCGGTCAGATCCCACTTCTTGACCATGATCGGCTTGGGCTCGTCTTCGTTGCGGATGATTTTGATCACCGCATCGATGTTGAGATAGGCCACAAGCAGCCCGCCGAGTATCTCGAGGCGCCGCGCGATCTGGTCGAGCCGGTGCGCAGCCCGGCGTTGCAGCACCACCTGGCGGTGGTCGAGGAAAGCCTGCAGCACTTCCTTCAGATTCATCACGCGCGGCGTGCCGGTCGCGTCGAGCACGTTCATGTTCAGCGCGAAGCGCGTCTCGAGTTCGGTGTTGCGGAACAGCGATTCCATCAGCAGCTTGGCGTCGACGAGCTTCGTTTTGGGATCGAGCACCACGCGCACGTTCTCGTCCGACTCGTCGCGAACGTCGGCGAGCAGCGCGAGGCGCTTGGCGTGCAGAAGTTCGGCGATCTTTTCGATCAGCTTCGACTTCTGCACCTGGTACGGAATCTCCGTGACCACGATCTGCCACATGCCGCGCGGCAGTTCTTCGACCGCCCATTTGGCGCGCAGGCGAAGGCTGCCGCGCCCGCTCTCGTAGGCCGCCACAAGCGTCTCGCGGCTTTCGACGAGCAGTCCGCCGGTCGGAAAATCCGGGCCCGGCATCAGATCGACGAGGGTCGCCACGCGCGCGTTGGGCGTCTTGATCAGATGCAGAAGCGCGCTGCAGATTTCGACGATGTTGTGCGGCGGCACGTTGGTCGCCATGCCGACCGCGATGCCGGCGGCCCCGTTCGCCAGCAGATTGGGGAAGGCGGCGGGGAGCACCAGCGGCTCTTCGCCCTCGCCGTCGTAGGTCGCGCGGAAATCGACGGCGTTTTCGTCGAGCCCGCGCAGCAATTCTGCCGCCACTTCCGTGAGGCGCGCCTCGGTGTAGCGCATGGCCGCCGCATTGTCGCCGTCGATGTTGCCGAAATTGCCCTGCCCGTCCACGAGCGGGTAGCGCTGCGCGAAATCCTGCGCCAGACGCACGAGCGCGTCGTAGACCGACTGGTCGCCGTGCGGATGGTACTTGCCGATCACGTCGCCGACCACGCGGGCGCATTTCTTGAAGCCCGAGGCCGGATCGAGCTTCAGCTGCTGCATCGCCCACAAGAGGCGGCGATGCACGGGCTTGAGCCCGTCGCGCACGTCGGGCAGCGAGCGGGCCATGATCGTGGACAGCGCGTAGGCCAAGTAGCGTTCGCCCAACGCGTCCTTGAGATCGACGGGGCGGATGTCGGCGGCGAAACTGGCGGTCATGTCGGATCGGTTCTCGCGGGTTCGGACGGCAAAGATTTGCGCCAGCGCTCATAGAGCCGGACTCGGGCCGGGGGCAAGCCCTGCCCGTGCGGGGCAAGCGCATAGCGCAAGAGGAAATGGCCGGAAATCTCCAGTCCGGCCACCAGATCGGCCGCCGAGGCGTCCAGATCTTCGCGCAGAAAAGCGGGCAATCGGAAGAGCTTGGCTGCGAACTCCGCCCCCGCCTCGGCCGACACCGCGCGGCCCGTGCGCGGGCTTACGTAGCGCAGATCGTCGGCCGATCCGGTGGCCGTACAGCGCGCCAGATCGAGGCCGAATCCAAGCTCGGCAAGGCACCGGCACTCCCAACGCACGTAGGCAGCCGCCCAATCCGGCGTTTCGAGCGCTTCGATGAAGCCGAGGGTCGCCGCATAAAGTTCGGCATGCGGCTCGCGCTCGGGCAGCACCAGTTCCAGCAGCGACGTCGCCGCCGACAGCGCGTCGAGCTTGTCGGCGTCGTCGAGCAGCAAGGCGCCCACCGTGCGCGCAAGCTCGCAACTGTAGTTGCCGAGATGCTCCGGCAGCCGCGCCCGCCACGTCGCGCGCACCACGTTGCCGCGCTCGTAGAGGGCGGCCCCGCGCCCGTGCCCGCCGCCGCGCGCCAAGCCCAGATGGCGCCCGTAGGCCGGCGTGAACAGCGTCACGACCGCCGCATGCTCGCCATGCACGCGCCGCCCCAGCACGATGCCGTCGTCGGTCCACTCCATGGGCCTAGACATGGGCCGATTCGCCCGGCATTGCAAAAGCGCTGGCCTTTGCAAAACGGACGGGGTTTGGTTATGCAACGCGCCATGCTCAAGGACTTCTCGACGCAAAGCCTGACCATGGGTCTGCTCGCCGCGTTCGTCGGCTGTGCGAGCTCCTTTGCCGTAATCGTGCAGGGGCTGTCGGCGGTGGGCGCTTCGCCCGCACAAGCGGCGTCGGGGCTGCTCGCCGTCTCGGTCGCGATGGGCCTCGCCACCGTGTGGACGAGTTTTTCGAGCCGCACGCCGGTCGCGATCGCGTGGTCCACGCCGGGAGCGGCGTTGCTTGCGGCCTCCGGCGTTTTGTCCGGCGGCTTTGCGGCCGCGACCGGCGCTTTCCTCGTGTGCGGCGCGCTGATACTCGCCTGCGCCTATTGGCAGCGCTTGGGAACATGGGTGTCGGCGATTCCGACGGCGCTTGCCAATGCGATGCTTGCGGGCATTCTGCTTGGCCTGTGTTTGGCGCCGGTCGAGGCCGTGGCGCAATTGCCGGCGGAGGGCTTGGCGATCGTCGCGACCTGGGCGCTCGTCGCGAAATTCAGCCGCCTCTACGCCGTGCCGGCCGCCGTTGCCGTAACCGCAGCAATCATCGGCGCGCAGACGCCGTCCGGCAGTTTCGCCGCGATCAGCCTGGTGCCGCAGATCGAATTCGGCCTGCCCGTCTTCACGCTCGACGCCGCCATCGGCATCGCGGTCCCGCTCTTCATCGTCACCATGGCGTCGCAGAACATCCCGGGTTTTGCCGTGCTGAAAGTGAACGGCTACGCGCCCGCCCCCGCCCCTTTGTTTCGCCTCACGGGCTTGTTCACGATGGGCGCTTCGTTTTTCGGCGGCCATGCGGTCAATCTTTCGGCGCTCACGGCCGCGATGTGCACCGGCCCCGACGCCCATCCCGATCCGCAGCGCCGCTACTGGGCAGCGGGATTCTGCGGCATCGGCTATCTCGCCTTCGGCTTGCTGGCAGGTGCTGCAACCGCTTTCGTCGCGGCGGCCCCGCCGGTGCTGATCCAAGCCGTCGCGGGCCTGGCGCTGTTGGGGGCACTTGGCAGCGCCTTGCTGGGGGCGATGCAAGCGCCCGAAGATCGGGAAGCGGCCATTGTCACCTTCCTCGTGACAGCCTCGGGCGTTTCGTTCGGCGGCATCAGCGGCGCGTTCTGGGGCCTGATCGCCGGCGGGGCGATCCACGCGCTCACGCGCTGGAAGCGCGGCTGAAAGCTAGGCGCGGCCCTGGAACTGGCGGCCGGCGGCCGCGAGGGAGTCGAGGAAAGCGTTGGCGGCCGGCGACAGGCCTTCGCGCGGCGTAACCGCGCACAGGCGCCGCTTGGCGGGCGGATCGAGCGGGACCACGACCAAGCGCCGTTCGCCCGACGGCACGCTGAGTTCGGGCACGATCGACACGCCCACCCCTTCGCGCACCATCGCCATCAAAGCCGTCTGGTCGCGCACCGAAAACGCGACGCGCGGCACCACCGCTTCGCGCGCGAACAAGGCGCGGATGTCGGCCTCCGAGCCGCCGTTGGGCATCACGAAGCTTTCGTCGGCCAGATCGGCCGGCGTCACTTTGCCGGAATTGGCGAGGCGATGGCGCTTGGGCATGATCGCAAGCAGATCGTCTTCGGCGACCGGGATCGTGTCGAAATCGCGCGGCAATTCGGCCGTGAGGCCGATATCGACCGTGCTGCCGACGACCCAGTCGCGAACCTCGTGGTCGGTGCCCTCGATCAGCACAACCTCGATGCCTGGATAGCGCGTGCTGAAATTCTTGATGATCGGCGGCAGCAGCCGCGTGGCGGCGCTCGACACGCTGCCGACGCGCACGCGCCCGCTCTGCAGGCCCGTCAAAGCCTGGGCGCGCGCGCGCACGCGCTCGATCGCGTCGATGGCTGCGCGCGCATCCGCCTGGATCGCGGCACCCGGTGCCGTGGCCGCCACGCGGCCGCGCGTGCGCAGCAGCAACACCACCCCAAGCGACTCCTCGAGGGCTGCCACAGCCTGGCTAACGCCCGACTGGGTCAGCCCCAGCTTGTGCGCGGCAGCGGTAAACCCGCCCTCGTCCAGAACCGCAAGAAAGGCGCGCAACTGGCCGATATTGATGGTTGAAGTGCTCATCTGGCAATGATTCTCTCTAATTCAAACTCGGCACTTTCATTTGCCAACCTAATAGCCCGAAACACCGATGTCTATCGGTTTTAACAAATACTTCTAAATCAGCGAATGAAAAAACGCTTGGTGCCGTCGCGGGTCCTGCGCCGCAAGCAAAAGAGCCGGCGCCTTTTCGGCACCGGCTCCTCGCCCGTCGCGGCGTTTCCTCGTTTTTTTTATTCGGCCGCGTTCGGAACAGCCTTCGGACGCCCGTGGGACTCGTTGGCGTGGAACTGGTCGGTTTCGGTCGAACCGGCCATCGCCGTCGTCGAGGCCTTGCCCGCCGAAATCGCGACCGCGACCGCGTCGAAATAGCTCGTCCCCACTTCGCGCTGGTGGCGCGTGGCGGTGTAGCCGTGCTTTTCGGCGTCGAACTCGGCCTGCTGCAGTTCAGAATAGGCGCCCATGCCGCGCTTGGCGTAGCCGCGCGCCAGCTCGTACATCGAGTAGTTGAGCGCGTGGAAGCCCGCGAGCGTGACGAACTGGAACTTGTAGCCCATCTCGCCGATCTGCTGCTGGAAGGTCTCGATCGTCTGCGGATCGAGCTTCTTGCGCCAGTTGAACGAGGGCGAGCAATTGTAGGCGAGCATCTTGCCCGGGAACTGGCGGCGCAGCTCCTGGGCGAATTCGCGCGCCTCGCCCAGATCCGGCTCCGAGGTTTCCCACCACAGCAGATCCGAATAGGGCGCGTAGGCGAGGCCGCGCGCGATCGCGTATTCCACGCCCTTGCCTTCCTTGATGCGGAAGAAGCCTTCGGGCGTGCGTTCGCCCGTGAGGAACGGCCGGTCGCGCTCGTCGACGTCGGAGGTGATGAGCTGGGCCGAATGCGCGTCCGTGCGCGCGAGCACCACGGTCGGCACGCCTTCGACGTCGGCGGCCAAGCGGGCCGCGTTCAGCGTGCGGCAATGCTGGCTGATCGGGACCAGTACTTTGCCGCCGAGATGGCCGCATTTCTTTTCCGACGCCAGCTGGTCTTCGAAATGCACGCCCGAAGCGCCCGCCTCGATCATCGACTTCATCAGTTCGTAGGCATTGAGCGCGCCGCCGAAACCGGCTTCGGCGTCCGCAATGATGGGCGCGAACCAATAGGTGTCGCCCTTGCCTTCCATGGTCTGGATCTGGTCGGCGCGACGCAGCGCGTTGTTGATGCGCTTGACCACGTCCGGCACCGAGGAGACCGGGTAAAGGGACTGGTCGGGATACATCTGCCCGGCATTGTTGGCGTCGGCCGCGACCTGCCAGCCCGACAGATAGATGGCCTTCAAGCCGGCCTTGACCTGCTGCATGGCCTGGTTGCCGGTGAGAGCGCCCAGCGTGTTCACGTAAGGCTCGGTCTTCAGGAGGTTCCACAGGAGCTCGGCGCCGCGGCGCGCGAGCGTGTGCTCGACGCGCAGCGAGCCTGCGAGCTTCTTGACGTCGGCGGCGGTGTAGTCGCGCTTGATGCCTTCCCAACGCGGGTTGGTGGTCCAGTCGTTTTCCATGTCGCGCCTCCAAGAAGAAAGATTCGATGTAAACATCTTCACAGTGCGGGTGCGTACGCGACAGCCCAAAAACGCCCGAAAACCGTAAACCCGTCGCTGGATTTGCAAGTTTTGGCAGTGCGGTGTAATGTTTGTAAATCACCGCTCAACGAGGCAGGCAATGGCGCGCAAAACGCTGCTGGGCAACAAAATCCGACGCTTGCGCGAGCAGGCGGGCCTCACGCAAGCGCGCATGGCCGAGCAGCTCGGCATTTCGGCAAGCTACCTCAACCTCATCGAACACGATCAGCGGCCGGTGACGGTCGCCTTGCTCCTCAAACTCGGCAAACAATTCGACGTCGAACTGACCGACCTGTCCGACGACGACGACCGCAAGCTCGCGACGGGCCTGCGCGAAGTTTTCGCCGACGGCACCTTGGCCGCCCAAGGGATCGCGCCCGAGGAGATCAAAGCGCTCGCCGAAGCTGCCCCCAATGCGGCCAAAGCGATTCTCGAGCTCTACCGCGCCTATCGCCTCGCGCGCGACGACGCGCAATCGATGACGCTGGGCCTGCCGAGCGGCAACACGCGCAAGATGGTTCTTCCCGCCGAAGAGGCGCGCGATTTCTTCCACGACCGCACGAACTATTTCGGCGACATCGAAGAAGCCTCCGAAGGCGTGGTCGCGCAAGCCGGCGTGCCGATCGGCGAGGCTTGGCGCGGCCTCGTGGACTACGCCAAGGCGCGCTATTCGATCGCGGTCGAAATCGTCGAGCCCGCCGCGTTGGCGGGCGGCGTGCGCCGCTACGACACCAAGACCAAAACGCTCCAATTGAGCGAGACGCTGCCGCGCGCCTCGCGCCGCTTCCATCTCGCCTACCAGATCGGCCTGTTTGCCGCGCGCAAACAGGTCGATCTCATCGTGGCGACGGCCAAGCTCGCATCGAAAGAAACCGAAACGCTGGTGCGCGTCGGCCTCTACAATTATTTCGCCGGTGCGGTGCTGATGCCCTACGCCCCCTATTTGGCGGCGGCAAGAAACGTGCGCTACGACATCGAACTTCTCGCCAACCATTTCGGCGTCAGCTTCGAGCAAGCCTGCCACCGCCTGTCCACGTTGCAGCGCCCCGGCGACAAGGGCGTCCCCCTTTGGCTCGTGCGCGTCGACATTGCAGGCAATGTCTCGAAACGATTCTCGGCTGCAGGCTTCCATTTCTCGCGCTTCGGCGGCTCGTGCCCGCGCTGGATCGTGCACGAGGCTTTCACCAGCCCCGGCCGCATCCTGACGCAAGCCGCCCGCCTGCCCGACGGCGCCACGTTCTTCTGCGTCGCGCGCACGGTCGCCAAAACCGGCGGCGGCTTTCTAGAGCCGCAAAGCCTGCTCGCGGTCGGCATCGGCTGCGAAATCGCCAACGCGCACGAGCTGGTCTATGCCGACGGCATCGACATCGAAAAGCTCGGCCATGTCGTGGATATCGGCGTGGGCTGCCGCGTATGCGAACGCGAAAACTGCCGCCAGCGCGCCTATCCGCCGCTCCAGCACCGCCTCGACATCGACGTGAACGTGAAGGGGGCGAGCGCGTACGCGTTCAAGAAGTAGCTGCCACGACGCGCGAGCGCGCAGCTCGTACTGCGCCCGCCGACGGCTTCGCGCGCGAATAACGCCCCCTCCAGAGAGGCCCTGTCAAAAAACTTATCCCAATCAAATAACGCTCAGCATAGTCATACTTGCGATACCAATATAGATAGATCTATAGAAGTTAAACGTCTAAAGCTTGCTCAGGTATGCAAACGCAATCGAAGAAAGGAGATATCGATGAATTTCGAAACATTTAACGAAGACCCGTTGAGGGAGGGGCTGGTTAGGGAATGGAATGAGAGGAGCAAAAGAAATGAGCCTAACGAAAGCCCCTTTCAAACATTCACGGGCTTTATCGAAGTTTGGGTCGGGTTCAACGCTTGGGCAGCATGCGTTACCCAGGAAGATTCCGATGCCGAAATGATTAAACGCCTCGCGTCGAACCGAATACTCAATGATGTTTTTGCCAGTTTAATCCGCAACAATCCTGAATTCTTAGTCGCCGTCAGAAACTTCTCACATTTTTGGCCAATATTCAGCTTTACAAGCGCTCGAAAGCTTCGTTTAGAAAACGTATTTCGAGATTTTTCTCGTGATGAAGCTCGCCAAAAGTTACTAGAGGCAAATGTAAAGCGCGGTCCGGAAGGTAGCTACAATAGGGAACTGCCGAGTTGGCGCGACACAATCCAAGCAGTATACCGAGTAAGATGTAATTTGATCCACGGCAATAAGGGCAGCGCCCCGCTAGATTTTCAAATCGTCGGTTCGGCCTACAAGGTACTTTCGATGACCATTGATCTCGGCCAACTCTACAATCTTAGTAGAACTTAAAATATAAAATATATACACAAAAAATGATTAACGGCTCACGCCGCCCGCTTGATCGCTTCGCGGCGATGTACGGTACGCGCGATCTCGGCGCCGACAGCTTCGGCGGCGACGTCGAGTTCGTAGCGCTTTTGCAGGTTCATCCAGAAATCGGCGGACACTCCGAGCCATTGCTGTAGACGCAAAGCCGTGTCGGCTGTCATTGCGCGCTTGCCAGCAATCAGTTGGTAGATACGGTTGGACGGCACGTGCAGTTCGCGCGCCAACTCGGCCGGCGACATACCGAGTTCGGCCAGTTCGTCGGC
>JBILXZ010000006.1:0-93495 GCA_044378015.1 Tagaea sp. | reverse complement strand
ACCGTATCGTGCGCAGCAGCTTCGCCTAAGCCACGCCCCAGTTTGCCGCATGGCGGCGAATGGAATCGGCGGCTGCTTTCGGATCTTCCTCGTGCGCGAGATGGCCGAGGCCGCTTTGCGTTTCCACGACCGCACCGGGCAGCAGCGTGCGCACGCGTTGGGCATCGCGCGGCGGCACCGTGCGGTCGTTGGCGCCGACGACCAGTGCGAGCGGCACCGCGAGCTTCGGCAGATCGCGCACGAACGCATCGAGGTCCCAGTTCGCCATCATGCCGAGCGTGGCTTCGACATGGCGCGGGCTCGCCATGAGGCGGCGATAGAACTCGATGCCGCTCTGATCGAGCCGCGATCCCGTATCGGCCATCAGCCGTTCGATCGCCGCGCGATCTTTCGCCCGCCAGGCCACAAGGTCGGGGACGAGCGGCAGGTTCGCCAGCACTTTTGCGGCGGGCGAAAAGAAGCGGCCTGCGAACCCGCGCAGCGGCAGCAAGGCGCCGTTGAGCGACACAAGACCCGCGGGCTCGACGCACCCGTCGAGGCACATGCGCGCGGCGATCGCCGCACCTGCCGAATGGCCCACGCACAGGGTCGGCGCAAGGCCCAGCGCTTCGAGCAATTGGCCCGTTGCCTTGGCCATGCCCGGCAGCGACAGCATCGAGGCCGGCGGAAGCTCGGAAAAACCGTGGCCCGGCAGATCGGGGGCCACGACGGTAAAATGATCCGCCAGAAGCGGCAGCACGCCGCGCCAGGAATGGGTGGCCGCCCCCGTGCCGTGCAGCAGCAGCACGACCGGCCCTGTGCCCGACACCTGTACATGCCAGCCCAATCCGCCCGCTTTCACGAAGCGGCTGGCGCTGCGGTTTGGCCAATCGACGCCTGCGCGCTCCCAGTTTGGCCCCGCCGCCATTGCCGCCCCGATCCCCTGTCGAAAAGATTCTGTCAGCTTAGCTTGATGAACGTCTTCCGAAAAGTGCCAAGCTGGGTTTACAGTGTGACTCGGGGGACGTTACGCGCCTGGGGGGAAGGGCACATGACCGTGGCATTTATTCGCGAACCAAAGATCGGTTCGAGCGATCCAGATCCGCGACCGCATGCGATCGTGATCGGCAGCGGCTTTGGCGGGCTTGCGGCGGCCGTGCGGCTGGGCGCGCGCGGCTACCGGGTGACGGTGCTCGAGAAGCTCGAACAGGCCGGCGGGCGCGCTTCGGTGTTCCGCCAGGACGGCTTCGCCTTCGACGCCGGCCCCACCATCATCACCGCCCCGCACATGCTCGAGGAACTTTGGGCCTTGTGCGGCCGCAAGATGGCCGACGACATTTCGCTGCGCGCCATCGATCCGTTCTACCGCATCCGCTTCGAGAACGGCAAAAGCTTCGACTATTCGGGCGATCCCGACCGCATGCGCGCGGAAGTGGCGAAGTTCAACCCGGCCGACGTCGCCGGGTTCGAGCGTTTCGTCAAGGCGAGCGAAGACATTTTCAAGGTCGGCTTCGAACAGCTCGTCGACCAGCCTTTCGGCTCGTTCCTCGACATGGCCAAGATCGCCCCGCAATTGCTGCGTCTCGAAAGCTACCGCACGGTCTACAGCCTCGTGTCCAAGCACATCCAGGACCCGCAGCTGCGCGAGCTTCTGAGCTTCCATCCGCTTCTCGTCGGCGGCAATCCGTTCGCGGCGAGCGCCATCTTCTGCCTGATCGCGTTTCTCGAACGCAAATGGGGCGTGCATTTCGCGATGGGCGGGATGGGGGCCGTGGTCGACGGCCTCGTGGGCCTCATCGAGGGCCAGGGCGGCGCCTTGCGCTGCAACGCGACGGTTTCGCGCATCGAAGTTTCGAACCGCCGGGCGACGGGCGTGACCTTGGCGAACGGCGAGACGCTGGCGGCCGACATCGTGGTCTCGAACGCGGACTCGGCCCACACCTACCGCAGCATGATCGCGCCCGAACATCGGCGCCGCTGGACCGACCGGAAGGTCGAAGGCATGCGCTATTCGATGGGGCTGTTCGTCTGGTATTTCGGCACCAAGCGCCGCTACGAAGACGTGCAGCACCACACGATCCTGATGGGCCCGCGCTACCGCGAGCTGCTGCGCGACATTTTCGAGCGCAAGCACCTGTCGGAGGATTTCAGCCTCTATCTGCACCGTCCGACCGCGACCGACCCGAGCTTGGCGCCTTCGGGCTGCGACGCGTTCTACGTGCTCTCGCCCGTCCCGCACATGGATGCGGGCGTCGACTGGACGGCGCAGGCCGAGCCCTATCGCCGCCGCATCGCGGACTATCTCTCGGGCACGCTGCTGCCCGATCTCGAGGCCAACGTGGTGTCGTCGCGCATGCTCACGCCGCTCGATTTCCAGGACCGCTATCTGTCGTTCAAGGGCGCGGCCTTCGGCATGGAGCCGATCTTGACGCAGAGCGCGTGGTTCCGGCCCCACAATCGCAGCGAAGACGTCGACAATCTTTTCCTCGTCGGTGCGGGCACCCATCCGGGTGCGGGCGTGCCGGGCGTGCTGGCTTCGGCGCGCGTTCTCGACACGGTGGTTCCCCATGCCCGCCAGTTCGCCTAAGCGCCCCTTGCCCAACCGCACAGCGAAGTTCGAGGCCGATCTTGCGGCCTGCCGCCGGGCGTTGCGCGGCGGCTCGCACACGTTTTTCGCGGCCTCGCTGATCCTGCCGCAGGCGGTGCGAGGTCCCGCTTCGGCCCTCTACGCCTTCTGCCGTCTGGCCGACGACGCGATCGATCACGCCAAAGACCACCATGCCGCGCTCGAGGGCTTGCATCGGCGCCTCGCGCGCGCCTATGCGGGCGACCCGGTAGCCGATCCCGCCGACCGCGCCTTCGCCGCGACGGTCGAGCATTTCGCGATTCCGATCGAGCTGCCGATGGCGCTGCTCGACGGTTTCGCCTGGGACGCGCAAGGGCGCCGCTATCCGGACATCGAAGCGCTCCACGACTATTCGGCGCGCGTGGCCGGCACGGTGGGCGCCATGATGGCCATCGTGATGGGTGCCCGCAGCCCCGAGGCGCTCGCGCGCGCGTGCGAGCTCGGCGTTGCCATGCAGCTCACCAACATCGCGCGCGACGTGGGCGAGGATGCGCGGATGGGCCGGCTCTATCTGCCGCTCGACTGGATGCGCGAAGCGGGCCTCGACCCCGACGCGTGGCTCGCCGAACCCGTCTTCGACGCGCGGCTGGCGCTTGTGGTGCGCCGTCTGCTCGAGACGGCCGAGGGGCTTTACGCGCGCGGCGAAGCGGGCATCGGGCAATTGCCGCTCGGCTGCAGGCCGGCGATCCGGGCGGCCGCAAGGCTCTACGCCGAAATCGGCCACGAGGTGGTCCGCAACGGCTGCGATTCGGTTTCGTCCCGCGCGGTCGTGCCGATCGTGCGCAAGCTCGTTGTCCTGACCGGCGCCGCCATGGCGGGGCGCGGCGACGTGCGGCCCGCACCGCAAGCCCCCTTGCGCGCGATCCGCTATCTCGTGCGCGCGGTCGAACCGCAAGCCGTGCCCAACGAGCCGGGCCAGGTGGCGTGGTGGAACCTCGTGGCGCGCACGGTGCGCATCCTCGAGCTGTTCGAACGGCTGGATGCGCGCGACCAGGCGCGCATCGGCCGCTCCTAGCGGCGCGCGCGGCCGATGGCCGAAGAGGCCAACTATGCGGGGCTCGTCGAGCTTGTGCTGACCGGCGTTTTGGCTCTCGCATTCGCCGCGCACCAGATGCGCGATCTGCGCCGCGAACGCGAGAAGCGCGAAGCCGCCAAGCGCCAAGCCGCCGCCGCTGCCAGCACCGCCGAGCCGTCCAAAGAATAGGTTACATCCGGCGACGATCGGCAACCGTCGCCAGTTTAGCGCGTTGATTTTCCAGAGATGTAACCGCCGCGACGATTTTCGGTTACGTGATTTCGGTGCCGCAAAACCGGCGGATATTCGTCGATATTCACCTGTCAAACAGCGCACGCCTGCATTGAACAAGCGATGCGCTAGTGAAGCATAAAAATTAGATTTTTTAAAGAACAGAGAAAATTACCGTAGTTAAGAAAATCAAGTTTATCGGTGTCGGCAGCGCCATGCGGACGGCGGGCACGCTGTGCAGCACTGACAAAACTACCAAAAACTGGTATATGTCGATCCTCGTTTTGGAGAGACAGCATGGCGCGCAACACGTCAGTTTCGCTCGGTCAGCATTTCGTCGATTTCATCGATGCGCAGGTCGTTACCGGCCGCTACGGTTCGGCGAGCGATGTCGTGCGCGCGGGCTTGCGGCTGCTCGAAGAGCACGAAGCCAAGGTGAAGGCCCTGCAGGACGCTCTGCGCGCGGGCGAAACTTCAGGCACGCCGGTGCCATTCGACAAGACCGTGTTCACAAAGCGCCTGCGCGCGAAACTTGCCCGCTAGACGCCGCGCGGTTCTGCTGTCGCCGAAGGCGGAATCCGACCTCGAAGATATCTGGCTCTATACGCGAGACCATTGGTCGCCCGCACAGGCGTATGCCTATATCGACGCGATCGGCGACGCGTTCGACGATCTGGCGACGGGGCGGAAGATCGGGCGCCCCGTTGGCGTCCGCGATGGTTACCTCAAATACGCAGTCGGTTCCCATTTGGCATTCTATCGCATGAACGATAAGGAGCTCGTTGTCGTCCGCATCTTGCATCAACGCATGGATGTCGAACTGCATTTGCCAAACTGACGACGGTTCGACGCGCATCAAAAAAGGCTATCCTTACGCGACCGCGACCTACGAAGTCCGTTGGGTCGCCTAACCCTTTAGCCGCGGCATGCGGAAGGGGAGGAGCGTCTGCACCCAACGCGAGTCGAAACGGTCCAGCGACAGGCTTTCGTGCATCGCCGTCACGTCGTGCCCGTTCCAGCGCGCGGCCACGACCGAGCGGGCGTAGAAGGGCGTGTCCTCGAGGGTGTCGACGACGCGCGCGGGATTGTTCGCGTCGCTGCGCGTGGCGCGGGCCACGCGCCAGCCGGTCGTGGGCAGCTTCGCGCGCGGCGGCGGCTCGAAGGCGGTCGCGCTTCCGTCGGCGGCGAATTTGGCGGCGATCGACAGGCTCGTGCCGTCGCGGCGGTTCACGTCGTAGAGCACGGCCGCCTCTTGCCCCATGTCGGCGCGCGACCAGTCCCAGTCGACGAACGAACGTTCGAGCGGAACGTCGCCCGAATTGCCGTCGAGATAGCCAGAGCCTTGCCAGCTTAGGTCCGGATTTTTCATTTCGACCGACACGCGCGCGCGCGGGCCGAACGGGTGCCAGCGGTGGCCGCCGCCGGCATCGAGCAGGAACGGGGCGGCGGGCGCGCATTCGGGCGTGACGCGCACCGTGCCCCGCACGCGATACGGGATCGGCATGCCGATCTCGGCGATTTCGAAAACAAGGCTTTTGCCGTCCCACGCGACTTCGCTGGGACCGATGCGCAGATGCGTTTCGTCGCGCGCGAGTGCCCTGCTGCCGCGCTCGGTCAAGGCCCAGCGTTTGCCGGAGGCGCCGTACAAAGCCACGTTCAGCGCGACGTGGTTTTCGGGATCGCCGCGCCCCTTTCGGCGCGCGTAGGCGTAGTAGGGCGAAAAGACGCTGCCGATAAACGCGATCAGCGTGATGCCGTGGCGGCCGTCGTCGCTCAGGCCGTCCGCGTACCACCACGCGTAGCCGTCCTGGCCGACGGCGACGTCGAATCGAACTGGGCGCGCACGCTCAAAGCCGCCAGCCGCCCCGAGAGTGCCGCCATCGGCACGCCCGCGCCCGGATGCACGCTGCCCCCCGCCAGATGCAGGCCCGGAATCTTGCTGTGCGCCGAGGGTCGTTGGAACGACGCCATCCAGCCGTGCGAGGCCTGGCCGTAAAGCGCGCCCCCCGTCGCCGGGAACAGCTGCTCGAAGCCGCGCGGGCTCGTCGTGACCGTGGCTTGCGGCTCGGTCGTCAGCGTCAGGCCGCAGCGCTTGAGAAGAGCCAGCATGGATGCCCGGCATTTTTCGATCTCCGCTTCGTCGAAAGCATGGGTGTCGCCCTTGGCGGGCGCGTTGATCAGGCACAAGAGTCGTTCTTTGTCGGGCGCTTCGGGATCGTCGCCGCGATCCTGCGCGCAGACATAGACCGTGGCCTCGGCCGGAATTTCGCCGCGCTTGAAAATCGCGTCGAACTCGGCCGCGTAGTCGCGCGCGAAAAACACGTTGTGGCGCAGCAAGGGAAAGCCTTCGCAGCGCGCCACGGTTGCCCATGTGACGGCCGAAAGCGAACGCTGGCCGGGGGCGGCGCCCAGTGCTGCGCGCCGCACGCCCGGCCCGAAACGGCCTGTCGAGAGAGCCGCGACGTCGGCAGCCGAGACGACGGCGTCGGCGTCGATCTCGGTGCCGTCTTCGAGCGTCACCCCGCACACGCGGCTCTGCGCCGTGCGGATCTTGGCCACATGCGCGTTGTAGCGGATCGTCGCGCCCTTTTTCCGGGCAAGCTCGCCGACCGCGCGCGCGACGCGATGCATGCCGCCGTCGACGCTCCACACGCCGTTCTGCTCGACATGCGCGATCAGCATGAGCGTTGCCGGGCAGCTGAACGGCGAGGAGCCCACATAGGTCGAATAGCGGCCGAACAATTGGCGCAAACGCGGATCGCGGAAATGCTCGCCCAGCGCCGCCCACAACGTCGCGAAAGGCGAGACGGCCAGAAGATCGCCCATGCCCGAAAGGCCCGTGCCGCGCACGAGCGTCAAAGGCGAGGGGCGATCGGCGCGGATGAAGGGTCGCTCGAGGGCCCCGTAGACGCGTTTGGCGCGCGCGCAGAAGTCGCGGTAGCCGCGCGCTTCGGCGGCACCCGCAAAACGGCCGATCGCGTCGGCCGAGCGTTCGATGTCGGCGAACAGATCGAGCCGCTCGGTCTCGCTCCAGGCATGGCGCGCGAGGATTTCGAGCGGGGTGAGCTTTAGATGGTCTTCAAGGCGCGCACCTGCGGCCGCGAAAATGTCTTCGAAGACCCAGCGCATCGTGAACACGGTCGGGCCGCCGTCGATGCGCGCGTCGCCGATCGGGATATGGCGCATCTTGCCGCCCGGCTGCGACGCGCGTTCGAGGATTTCGACCGCGAATCCGGCCGACGCCAATTCAAGGCCGGCAACCAGGCCCGCAATGCCGGCACCGACGATCGCAACCCGCTTTTGCGCCACAGACTTCCAGACCCGCTTTCGAGAAACCCATTGACTCTTATGTCAACATTACATGACAATCCATACTGACAAAAGAAACTTACAGAAAATCTCCTAAACCGGGATCGGAAAAGGACCAAGCCATGGAAAGTGCGAGCCGAATCGAACGGGCACTGGCAGCGGCCTTGGCGCGGACCGCCGGTCCCGGCGCGCCGCCGCGCTTGCGGGCGGCTCTGGATCATGCGGTTTTTCCCGGCGGCGCGCGTATCCGGCCGCAGCTTTGCCTCGCCGTGGCGCAAGCCTGCGGCGACGCCAATCCGGCGTTGGCCGATGCCGCCGCTGCCGCGATCGAGCTGCTGCATTGCGCTTCGCTCGTTCACGACGATCTGCCCTGTTTCGACGATGCCGAGATGCGACGCGGCAAGCCCACCGTGCATCGGGCCTTCGGCGAGCCTTTGGCCGTATTGGCCGGCGACGCGCTGATCGTTCTGGCGTTCGAAACCGTGGCGCAAGGGGCGGCGAACGCCTTGCATCTGCTTGCCCCCGTGTTGATGACCGTGGGCCGCGCAGTGGGTGCCCCCAACGGCATCGTCGCGGGCCAGGCGTGGGAGAGCGAGCCGCAAGTGGCCCTTGCCGCCTACCAGCAGGCCAAGACCGGCGCTTTGTTCGCGGCCGCGACGGTTGCGGGTGCCACGGCGGCCGGTTTCGAGGGCGAGGCGTGGCGCGTGTTGGGCGAGCGTCTGGGCGAGTCGTTCCAGATCGCCGACGACGTGCTCGATGCCTGCGCCAAGAGCGAGGCGATCGGCAAGCCCGTCGGCAAGGATGCGCTGCTGGGCCGGCCCAATGCCGTGCACCAGCTGGGTCTGCGCGGGGCGATCGACCATTTCGACGAGCTGGTGGCCGAGGCGATCGGCTCGGTTCCCGCGTGCCCCGGCTTCGCCGTGCTGCGGGCACAGATCGAAGCGCAGACCAAGCGCCTGCTGCCCAAGGAACTCGCGGCCAACGCCGCGTGACGAATCCCGGATGATCGAAGCGCATCGCCTCGGTCGCCCGCCCATGGCGCCCTCCGAGAAGCCGACGATATCGCTGCTGGATCGGCTCCACGGGCTATACGAGCGTCTGCTCGGCAGCCCGCGTTTCCAGCGTTGGGCGTCTTCGTTCGTGCTGACGCGGCCGATGGCGCGAAAACGCGCGCGCGCCCTTTTCGACATCTGCGCGGGCTTCGTCTATTCGCAAGTGCTGCTCGCTTGCGTGCGGCTGAAACTTTTCGACCTGCTGGCCGAAGGGCCGCAGACGGTTTCCCAACTGGCACCGCGCCTGCAGCTCGCCCCCGACGCCGCCAAGCGCCTGCTCGAAGCGGCCGTCTCGCTCGATCTCGCGTCGCGGCGTTCGGGCGAACGCTACGGGCTCGGATCGCACGGTGCCGCATTGCGCGCCAACCCCGGCATCGCGGCGATGGTCGAGCATCACGCGCTCGTCTACCGCGATCTCGCCGATCCGGTGGCCTTGCTGCGCGGGCAAGGGACGCGCACCGATCTCGGCGGCTACTGGCCTTACGCGCAGGCGGAAGATCCGCGCGCGCTTTCGGCCGAGCAGGTCGCCGCCTACTCCGAGCTCATGTCGGTCTCGCAGCCTTTCGTGGCCGCCGACATTCTCGACGCCTATCCGCTCGACGCGCATCGCTGCCTGCTCGATGTCGGCGGCGGCGAGGGAACATTCCTGGCGTCGGCGGCGGCGCATGCCCCGCATCTGAAATTGATGCTGTTCGACCTGCCGCAAGTGGCGGCACGCGCGCGCGCGCGATTCGCGCTCGCAGGGCTCGCCGCCCGCGCGACCGCCTATGGCGGCGATTTCGCGCGCGACCAGCTTCCGCAAGGGGCGGACATCGCGAGCCTCGTGCGCGTGCTGCACGACCACAACGACGATACGGTGCGCGCGATTCTGCGCGCCGTGCGCGCGTGCCTGCCGCCCGGCGGCACGGTTTTGGTCGGCGAGCCGATGGCCGATGCGCCCGGTGCGCCCACCGTCGGGGCCGCCTATTTCGGCTTCTACCTGCTGGCGATGGGCCAGGGGCGCGCGCGCTCGGCGGCGGAGCTTTCGACCTTCCTGGCCGAAGCCGGATTCGCCGACATCGCGCATCGGCCTACGCGCCTGCCCTTGCAGACGAGCGTGCTGGTGGCGCGCGTTCCGACGTAAACTGTAAATCGATGTTGACATCTCAAAGTGTCAGTCTAATATTACTGTTAGAGTTCGAAAAAGGCCGCCGAACGGCGCCCGAGGGGAAAGTCAACGCATGGACACGCTTGCTGTCGTGCTGCAGGAACCGGAAAGCATCGCGTTGCGCCGCGTCGATTTGACCCTGCCCGGGGACGACGACGTGGTGGTCGATGTGGCCTGGAGCGGCATCAGCACCGGTACGGAAAAACTGCTGTGGAGCGGGCGCATGCCGACTTTTCCGGGCATGGGCTATCCGCTTGTTCCAGGCTACGAATCGGTCGGCCGCATTGCCTCGGTGGGCGCCAGTGTCGCGCGCGAAACCGACCGGCGCGCGGGCGATCTGGTGTTTGTGCCGGGCGCGCGCTGCTTTGGGTCGGTGCGCGGGTTGTTCGGCGGGGCTGCCAAACGCTTGGTTGTAGGCGGCCGCAAGGTCGTGCCGTTGCCCGAGTCGCTGGGCGAACAAGGCGTGCTGCTGGCCCTTGCCGGCACGGCCTTTCATGCGCTCGCACCCAACGGCGCGGACGGCGAATTGGCGCTGCCCGATCTCGTCGTCGGCCATGGCGTGCTGGGTCGCTTGATTGCGCGTATCGCGGTCGCGACGGGAGCGGCGCCGCCGGTCGTGTGGGAAGTCGACAAGCTGCGTAGCGGCGGGGCCACGGGCTACGCGGTCGTCGATCCGGCCGAAGATGCGCGGCGCGACTATCGCCGCATTCTCGACGTGAGCGGCGACGCAAGCCTGCTCGATTCGCTGATCGGCCGGCTGGCGCCGGGCGGCGAGATCGTGCTCGCGGGCTTCTACAGCGTGCCGATCCAATTCGCCTTTGCGCCCGCCTTCATGCGCGAGGCGCGCCTTCGCATCGCCGCCGAATGGCGCGAGGGCGACATGGCGCAAGTCAAGAAACTGCTGGCCGAAGGGCGGCTCTCGCTCGACGGCCTCATCACCCATCGAAGCGCTGCGGCAAGCGCGAGTTCCGCCTACCGCACCGCGTTCGACGACTCGACCTGCCTCAAAATGATCCTGGATTGGAGTGCTGCCGCATGAGCGAGCTTTCACCGACCGACGCCGTTGGCCAACGCCTGCGCGCCGAAGCGGCTGTCCCGCAAGCCGCGATCCCGGTGGCGCCGGCCACAAAAGCCACGCAGATCATCGCGATCTACGGCAAAGGCGGCATCGGCAAGAGCTTCACGCTCGCCAACCTCTCCTACATGATGGCGCAGCAGGGCAAGCGCGTGCTGCTGATCGGCTGCGATCCCAAGAGCGACACCACGTCGCTTCTGTTCGGCGGGCGCAGCTGCCCCACCATCATCGAAACGTCGTCGCAGAAGAAGCTCGCCGGCGATCAGGTCAAGATCGGCGACGTGTGCTTCAAGCGCGACGGCGTCTACGCGATGGAGCTCGGCGGGCCGGAAGTGGGCCGCGGTTGCGGCGGGCGCGGCATCATCCACGGCTTCGAACTGCTCGAAAAACTCGGCTTCCACCAGTGGGGCTTCGACTACGTGCTGCTCGACTTCCTGGGCGACGTGGTGTGCGGCGGCTTCGGCCTGCCGATCGCGCGCGACATGTGCCAGAAGGTCATCGTCGTGGGCTCGAACGACCTGCAGTCGCTCTACGTCGCCAACAACGTGTGCTCGGCGGTCGACTATTTCCGCAAGATGGGCGGCAATGTCGGCGTGGCCGGCATGGTCATCAACAAGGACGACGGCACGGGCGAAGCGCATGCCTTCGCCGAAAAAGTCGGCATCCCGGTCCTGTCGGCGATCCCGGCCGACGACGATATCCGGCGCAAGAGCGCCAACTACGAGATCATCGGCAAGCCCGGCGGGCGCTGGGCGCCGATGTTCGAGCAGCTCGCGAGCCAAGTGGCCGAAGCCCCGCCCGTGCGGCCCACGCCCCTCAGCCACGAGAACCTGCTGAACCTCTTCAAGGGCGATGCGGTCGGCCGCGGCGTGGTGCTCGAGCCCGCGACGATGGACGACATGTGCGCGGGACAAGCCGCCCTCGAAAAGCCGTCGCTCGAAGTCGTCTACGAGGGGACGTAAGCGCGATGGCCGACACCGCAGTGCCGACATCGGCCGCAACGGGTTCGGGCTGCCACGGCGGCCGCGAGACGATGCTCGACGCCGCGCGCGCCGCAGGCAAGAGCGAAACGCTGGACCGGCTGCTCGCCGACTATCCGCGCGGGCCCCACGACCAGCCGCAATCGATGTGCCCGGCCTTCGGCTCGCTGCGCGTGGGCCTGCGCATGCGCCGCACGGCCACGATCCTGTCGGGTTCGGCCTGCTGCGTCTACGGCCTCACTTTCACGGCGCATTTCTACGGCGCGCGCCGCACCGTGGGCTACGTGCCCTTCAATTCCGAATCGCTCGTGCGCGGCCAGCTCTTCGAAGACATCCGCGAAGCGGTCTTCAAGATCGCCAAGCCCGAAGACTACGACGCGGTCGTGGTCATCAATCTGTGCGTGCCCACCGCCTCGGGCGTGCCGCTCGACCTGCTGCCCAAGCAGATCGAAGGCGTGCGCATCATCGGCATCGACGTGCCGGGCTTCGGCGTGCCGACGCACGCGGAAGCGAAGGACGTGCTCGCCGGCGCCATGCTCAAATACGCGCGCCTCGAGGCCGAAGAAGGCCCGGTGCAGCGCCCGCGAAACCACAAGGCCGACCAGCCGACCGTGGCGCTGATCGGCGAGCTTTTCCCGGTCGATCCGATCGGCATCGGCGCCATGCTGCAGCCGATGGGATTGGCGCTGGCGCCGAGCCTGCCGTCGCGCGAGTGGCGCGATCTCTACGGCGCGTTGGATTGCCGGGTCGCCGCCGCGATCCATCCGTTCTACACGGCGACGATCCGCGAATTCATCGCGGCAGGCCGGCCGGTCGTGGGCTCGGGGCCCATCGGCATCGACGGCACGGCCGCCTGGCTCGACGCGATCGGCAAAGCCGCCAACGTCGCCACGGCGAAGGTCGAAGACGCCAAAAACAAAACCCTCGGCGCCTTGCGCGGCGTGATGGCGGCCTCGCCCATCAAAGCGCGCATCACGCTCTCGGGCTACGAAGGCTCGGAATTGCTGGTGGCGCGCCTGCTCGTCGAAGCGGGTGCCGAAGTGCCGTATGTGGGAACGGCCTGCCCGCGCACCGAATGGAGCGATCCCGACCGCGAATGGCTCGAGACGCGCGGCGTGCATGTGCAGTACCGCGCCTCGCTCGAGCAGGACGTCGCCGCGATGATGGAGGTCAAGCCCGACCTCGCCGTCGGCACGACCCCGCTCGTGCAGAAGGCCAAGGAACTCGGCATTCCCGCCCTCTATTTCACGAACATGGTTTCGGCCCGGCCGCTGTTCGGCCCGGCAGGGGCGGGGGCGCTTGCCGCGATCGTCGCCGGCCAGACCAAGGGCCGCGAACGCTTCGCGCGCATGGTCGGATTTTTCGAGAATGTCGGCACCGGCGAGGGGGCGGGCTACGGCTTCAAAGACGTGCCCAAAGATCCGCCGGGCGCCAAAGAGCGTTACCGCAAGGCGCGTCTCACGCGCGCCAAAGCCGACGCGCCGACGGCGGAGGTCTAGCACATGCTTGTTCTCGACCACGATCGGGCTGGCGGCTATTGGGGTGCGGTCTACGCGTTCTGCGCGGTGCGCGGGCTTCGCGTGGTGATCGACGGCCCGGTGGGGTGCGAAAACCTGCCGGTCACGGCCGTGCTGCACTACACCGACGCCCTGCCGCCGCACGAATTGCCGGTCGTCGTGACCGGCCTTTCGGAAGAATCGCTGTCGATGGACGGCACCGAGGGTGCCTTGAGCCGGGCGAACGGCACGCAAGACCAGGACATGCCTGCCGTCGTCGTCACGGGCTCGATCGCCGAGATGATCGGCGGCGGCGTGACGCCCGAGGGCTCGGGCCTGATGCGCTTCATCCCGCGCACGATCGACGAAGACCAATGGCAGACGGCCGACCGCGCAATGTACTGGATGTGGACCGAGTTCGGCGCCAAGCGCACGAAGATCCGCCCCCGCAAGGCGCGCGCCGAGGGCGTCAAGCCGCGCGTGAACATCATCGGCCCGATCTACGGCACGTTCAACATGCCTTCGGACCTGGCCGAAATCCGCCGTCTGGTCGAGGGGGTGGGCTGCGAGATCAACATGGTGTTCCCGCTGGGCGCGCATGTCGAGGACATCGCCAAGCTGCCCGACGCGGACGTGAACATCTGCATGTACCGCGAGTTCGGGCGCAAGCTGTGCGAGGCGCTGGAACGGCCCTATCTGCAAGCGCCCATCGGAATCTTCGCGACGACGAATTTCCTGCGCAAGCTGGGCGAGCTCGTGGGCATCGACCCCGAGCCTTTCATCGAGCGCGAGAAGCACACCACGATCAAGCCGATCTGGGACCTGTGGCGCAGCGTCACGCAGGATTTCTTCGGCACGGCCTCGTTCGGGATCGTGGCGACCGAAACCTACGTGCGCGGCATGCGCCGCTTCCTCGAAGATGAAATGGGCATTCCCTGCACCTTCGCGTTCTCGCGATGCGCCGGCCAGAAACCCGACAACGCGGCCGTGCGCGAGGCGCTGAAAACCAAGCCGCCGCTCGTGCTGTTCGGCTCGTACAACGAACGCATGTACGCGGCCGAACTCGGCGGGCGGGCCATGTACATCCCGGCGTCGTTTCCCGGCGCCATCATCCGTCGCGCGACCGGCACGCCGTTCATGGGCTATGCCGGGGCCACCTACGTGATCCAGGAATACTGCAACGCTTTGTTCGACGCGCTGTTCAACATCCTGCCGCTCGGCACGGAGATGGACAAGGTCGAGGCGACGCCCGCGCGCCTGGGCGCGCTCGACATGATGGCGTGGGACGAAGACGCGCAGCGCGAAATGGACCGCTACGTCGAAAACGAGCCGTTCCTCGTGCGCATTTCGGCCGCCAAGCGGCTGCGCGACCGCGCCGAGCGCGACGCGCGCTATGCGGGCGAGGACCGCGTGTCGCTGCCGCGCGTGCGCAGCGCCATGGGGGCGGCCACCGCCGGGAGTGCCGCATGACGCGAACCCCGTCCGCCGTCGTTTATTCCGGCACCTTTGCCGTTCGGTCTGCGGGCCTTGCGAACGGCGCATCCACACGTCGTGGCCAGTCTCGCCACGCGTGCCCAGCCGCGCGGGTCTTGCGCGGTAACGGCCGCGAGGCCACCACAGGGAGACACTCTCTATGGCAGGACAGAAAGACAGCGGCAACCTGACCGGGTTGTCCGACGAAGAAGCCCAGGAGTTCCACAACTACTTCATCCAGGGCTTCGTCGTTTTCACGGTCATCGCCATCGTCGCGCACGTGCTTGCGTGGTCGTGGCGTCCCTGGTTCCCGGGCCCGAAGGGCTACGCGATGCTGCAGAACGGCGTCGACACGGTGACCAACGTCGTTATGCCCTTCGTGGCATAGGAGGAGGCAGCAATGTGGCGTATTTGGCGCTTGTTCGATCCGCGTCGGGCTCTCGTGGCCCAGGCGGTTTTCCTCTTCACGCTGGCGATCGTGATTCACTTCATCGTCCTCAGCACCGACCGGTTCAACTGGATCGAAGGCCCGCGCAAGTCGGCCAGCGCGACAGTCGAACTCTCGCTGCTGCCGCCGACCGTTTCGTAGCGCAAGCTACGTTCGGCAACGCGGACGGAGCGAAGTCCGAGGACTTCGCTCCGTCCGTGGCGGAAGCAGGCGGCCGCAAGCGGCCGCGAATAGACGTGACGACCGGAGGATTCGACCATGGCGATGCTCAGTTTTGAAAGAAAGTACAGGGTCCGCGGGGGCACCCTGATCGGGGGCGATCTTTTCGATTTCTGGGCCGGGCCGTTCTATGTCGGGTTCTTCGGCGTCATGGGCGCCTTTTTCACGATCCTCGGCACGGCCATGATTTTCTGGGGCGCCTCGATGGGGCCGACCTGGAACCCATGGCTCATCAGCATCGAACCGCCCGACATCAGCTACGGGCTGAGCTTCGCGCCCCTCAAGGAGGGCGGGTTGTGGCAAATCATCACGATCTGCGCCATCGGCTCGTTCGGCTGCTGGGCGATGCGCGAGGTCGAAATCTGCCGCAAGCTCGGCATGGGCTACCACGTGCCCTTCGCCTTCAGCGTCGCGATCTTCGCCTATGTGAGCCTGGTCGTGATCCGGCCGCTGCTGATGGGCGCATGGGGCTACGGCTTTCCCTACGGCATCTTCAGCCATCTCGATTGGGTGTCGAACACCGGCTACCAGTATCTGCATTTCCACTACAATCCCGCGCACATGATCGCGGTGTCGTTCTTCTTCACGACCGTGCTCGCGCTTTCGCTGCACGGCGCTCTCGTGCTTTCGGCCACCAACCCGCCCAAAGGCGAAGCGGTCAAGACGCCCGAGCACGAAGACACGTTCTTCCGCGACGCGATCGGCTACTCGGTCGGCACGCTCGGCATCCATCGCGTCGGGCTTTTCCTCGCCCTGGGCGCCGGATTCTGGAGCGCCGTATGCATCATCTTGAGCGGTCCGTTCTGGACGCGCGGCTGGCCCGAATGGTGGGGCTGGTGGCTCAATCTTCCGGTTTGGCGCTAGGCGGGGAGCAGGAACATGCCCGAATATCAGAACCTCTTCACGCGCGTGCAGATCCGCGGGCCCGCCCACTACGGCGTGCCCATCAAGGACCGCGTCTACTGGCGGCGCGACGGCGAACCGATCTACGTCTGGCTTCTCGGCATCTTCGGCAACGCCCAGATCGGGCCGATCTATCTCGGCTTCATGGGTTCGGCGTCGCTGATCTGCGGCCTGATCGCGTTCGAGATCATCGGCCTCAACATGCTGGCTTCGGTGAATTGGGATCCGGTGCAGTTCGTGCGCCAGCTCTTCTGGCTGGCGCTCGAGCCGCCCAATCCCAAATACGGCCTCGGCATTCCGCCGCTCAACGAAGGCGGATGGTGGCTGATGGCCGGCTTCTTCCTCACAGTGTCGCTGCTGCTCTGGTGGGGCCGCATGTACCGGCGCGCGCGGGCGCTGGGCATGGGCACGCATGTGGCGTGGGCCTTCGCCGCCGCGATCTGGCTCTTTCTGGTGCTCGGCTTCATCCGGCCGCTTCTGATGGGCAATTGGGGCGAGGCGGTGCCGTTCGGCATCTTCCCGCATCTCGACTGGACGGCCGCGTTCTCGCTGCGCTACGGCAATCTTTTCTACAACCCGTTCCACGCGCTTTCGATCGTGTTCCTCTACGGCTCGACGCTGCTTTTCGCGATGCACGGGGCGACGATCCTGGCCGTAAGCCGCTTCGGCGGCGACCGCGAAATCGAACAGATCGTCGACCGCGGCACGGCCTCCGAGCGTGCCGCCCTCTTCTGGCGCTGGACGATGGGCTTCAACGCGACGATGGAATCGATCCATCGCTGGGCCTGGTGGTTCGCCGTGCTGTGCCCGCTCACCGGCGGCATCGGCATCCTGCTGACCGGCACGGTCGTCGACAATTGGTACCTGTGGGCGGTCAGGCACGATTTCGCGCCCGGCTATCCGGCCGTCTTCGGCACGATCGTCGATCCCGCAACTCTTCCAGGAGCAACGCGATGAAAATCGAACTCCCGCTTGCGGGCGCCCTGTTTGCGGTCGCGGCCGCGGCGGTCGTGTATACTTCGTTCACTCTGCCGCCCGTACTGTCGACGCAGAACGGCTGGCGCGGCACCGCCATGGTGCAGGTCGAATTGCCCGCGCACCGCAAGGCGCTGCAGGCCGCGAACGTGGTGCCCGAGGCCCAGCCGGCGGCGGAGCTTGCCAACGAGAAATCGTCGGCGGCCTACGAAAACGTGCAGGTGCTGGGCGACGTCGACTCGGCCGAGTTCCTGCGCATCATGACCGCGATCACGGAGTGGGTTTCGCCCGAGCAGGGCTGCACCTACTGCCATGCCGAAGGCGAGAGCCTCGCAAGCGATGCGCTTTATACGAAGGTCGTCGCCCGGCGCATGTTGCAGATGACGCTCAAGATCAACGCAGGCTGGAAGCCGCACGTCGCGGAAACCGGCGTCACCTGCTACACCTGCCATCGCGGCATGCCGGTGCCGGCCCAGGTATGGTTCAAGGAAGCGCCGCCGCCGGAGCCCGCCTACGCCGGCAACCGCGACCGCCAGAATCTTCCCTTGCCGGTCGTCGGCGACAGTTCGCTGCCGCACGATATCTTCGAGCCGTATCTCAGCAAAGAAACACCGATCCGCGTGGCGGGCGTCAAGGCGCTGCGCACGGGCCCCAACCCGTCGATCCAGTCGACCGAGGGCACGTACGGGCTCATGATGCATCTCTCGCAAGGGCTCGGCGTCAACTGCACGTTCTGCCACAACACGCAGAACTTCGCCGACTGGGCCAACAGCACGCCGCAGCGCGTGACGGCCTGGCACGGCATCCGGATGGCGCGCGAGATCAACAACGAATACATCGACACGCTGGCGGGCGTCTTCCCGGCCAACCGCAAGGGACCCATGGGCGACGTCGCCAAGGTCAATTGCGCGACGTGCCACCAGGGGGTCAACAAACCGCTCTACGGCGTCAGCATGGTCGCCGACTATCTTGCCTTGAGGACGGGCAAGTAGGCGGCGGAAACACGCTTTATCGAGTTTGGCGTCGCGGCGCGGCGGCTACCGGACATCCGTCGCCCGAAACTGGCCGGTGCAGCTTCAAAAGCCTGCACCGGCCTTCTTCTTTTTCCGGCAACCGCTATCGCTTCCAGCGTCGCGCGAGGTCTGCGATGTGGGCGACCAAAGCGAGCACGAGGAACGCGGCCACCTGCGTCCAGCCCGCCTCTTGAAGGGCGGCGCGCAAGGCGAGCATCAAGGCCGCGCCCGCCGCGAGATTGAAGACGAGCCCGAGCGGCTCGGGCCCGCGTCCGGTGCGAAAGCGATAGAAGAGAAGGGCCGCCGCCTCGAGCGCGACGAGCGCCAGCACGAGCTCGACGAGCTGCCCGCTTCGGACGAGGTCGCCCAGCATTTCGGCCACGCTAGGCGGGTCCGAACGGCGCGTTGAGGCGCACGATCTCGATATTGAGAATGGTCGCGAACGTGACCCAGGCGAGATACGGCCACAAGGCCATGGCCGCGCGCTTCGAGAGCGGGCGCAGCAGGCCGATCAGCGCCAGGATCGAGATCCACAGCCATGCCACTTCGAACAGCGCGTAGTCGGGCCGCTGCAGCGTGAAGAACAGCCAGCTCCACGCGACGTTCAGCGTCATGTTGAACAGGAAAAACCACACGATCGCGATGCGCACGCGCGTCTGCGTCGCGGCCTGCCAGGCGAGCCCGAAGGAATAGGCGCAAAGCGCGAAGATGATCGTCCAGGCGGGCCCGAACAGCCAGTCGGGCGGCTGCCAGAAGGGTTTCTGCAGCGCGAAATACCAGTCCGACAGATCCGTGAGGGCGCCGCCGAGCGAGGCGATGGCAAGCGCGCAAGCACCCCCTGCCGCAAACGGCTTCCAGCGCCGCCGCGCGCGCGCCGTCGCGGGCACGTTCACGGACGCGCGAAGCCGAACAGGTGCGCCAGATCCTTGAAGAAGATGCGGATATGCGCCATGGGATCGCGCCGAACGAGTTCTTTGTTCATGTAGGCGTCGAAGGTGAGCTTCTGCACGTCCTTGTCGCGGCAGATGCTGACGAAGCTCTCGCGCCGTTTTTCGCTCGAATACCAGAAGCGCTGCATGATGCCGAGAATGAAGAAGACCGTGCCGTGGTCCTTCATGAAGCGCTTGCGCGCGCGGCGGAGCGCCGCGGCTTCGCCCGTCGCCAGCGCCTGCTCGACCGCTTCGGCGGCCAGGCGCCCGCCGAGCATCGCGTAGTAGATGCCTTCGCCCGAAGCAGGGGCGACGACGCCCGCCGCGTCGCCCGCGAGGACGACGTCGCGCCCGTTGTCCCAGCGCTTCAAGGGCTTCAGCGGAATGGGAGCACCCTCGCGGCGCAGCGTTTCGAACCCGTCGAGCCCGGTCGCCGCGCGCAGACGGCCGACCGCGCCGCGCAGCGAGAAGCCCTTCTGCATGCTGCCGGTGCCGATGCTGGCGGTCTGGCCGTGCGGGAACACCCACGCGTAGAAATCGGGCGAGGTGTCGCCGCGATAGACGACGTCGCAGCGCTTGGCGTCGAAATCGACGGCGGCGTTCGGCGGCACTTTCACGATCTCTTGGTAGGCGAACACGTAGCGCATGCGGTCCGCACCCGGCACGTTGGCCGCGCGCGCCACGCCCGAATTGGCGCCGTCCGCCCCGATCACCATGCGCGCGCGCACGCGCACGCTTGCTCCGCTCGCCTCGGGCAGTTTGGGGCGGTAGACGACGATGGCGGTGCCGTCGGCGTCGCGCTCGAGTGCTTCGAACGTGCCGTTGCGGCGTTTGGCGCCCGCCGTCGTGGCGCGCATGCGCAGCCATTCGTCGAAATGCTCGCGGTCGACCATGCCCACGAAGCCGCCTTCGATCGGGATGTCGACGTGCTTGTTCGAGGGGGCGACCATGCGCGCGCAGTTGATGCGCGCGACCAGCATCGAATCGGGGATGTCGAAATCCTTGATCGCGCGCGGCGGGATCGCCCCGCCGCACGGCTTGATGCGGCCCGCCCGGTCGAGCAGCAGCACCTGCAAGCCGCGGCGCGCGAGATCGATTGCGGCCGTGGCGCCTGCCGGGCCTCCGCCGACGACGGCGACGTCGAAGGTTTCGAGCGGTTCCATGCGCGTCATCCTCTTTCTAGGCTGGCTTGTTCCAGGCCCTGGGCGAAGCGGGGCAGGGCGGCGCGCCGGTCTGCGGCCGCGCGATCGAGCGTCGCGGCCAGCACGGCCGACAGAAAAAACAGCAGAGCTTCGGCCGCGAACACGCTGCCGTATGCGATCGCGTCGTCGCCGAACGCGGCGCGCGCAATGTCGCTTGCGGCGGCGCCTGCAAGCCCGCCGAGCCCGAAGGCGATCGCCTGCGCGGCCCCCCACAAGCCCATGCGGATGCCTTCGCGCCCGCTTTTGCCGCGTCCCGCAAGTTCCATCATGCTGGCGATCGCGGCGACCGCGAAGGCGCCGTTCGCTACCCCCAACGCAAAGACCACGGCGCGCAACGGGAAAGCGGCGCCTGCAAGGCCGCCGAGCGCCAGCGCGCCGAGCGCCAGACCCGAGGCAACGCAGCCGCCCACGGTCCAGCTTCGAAGCGAGCCAAAGCGCCTTTTGCCGCTGGCGAGGACCGCAACCAGCAGCATGCCCGCGAATACGCCGCCATGCTGCACGCCCGCAAGGCCCGTCGACTGGCCCGGCGTGAAGCCGAACACCACGCCCGCAAACGGCTCGAGAATGAGGTCCTGGGCGCTGTAGGCGAGCATCGAAACGAAGACGAAGACCGTGAAACGACGCGCGGCCGTCTCGCGCCATACTTCGCCGAGCGCTTCGGCAAAGCGCCGCGGAGCGGCCGCCGCTTGCGCGTCCGATGCGGGCATCCGCGCCCGACCTTCGACGCCCCAGACCGCGACGGTCGCAAGCGCGAACGCCAGCAGCGACACGGCGCTCGAGACGGCGAGGAGGCGGTCGGGCGAAAACGGGTCGAGGAAGGCCGACGTGCCGAGGGCCGTCAGCGCGAAACCCGCGATCATCATCATCCACACGGTCGTGGCCGCAGCGGCCCGCCGTTCGGGCGCCACGCGCTTGGCGAGCAACGCCAGCAGCGAGGTGCCGGCAGCACCCACGCCGAGCCCGATCATCGCGAAGGCCGCCATGCCGAGCGCCAAGCCCCACGCGAAATCGTCGGCCATCAGCACCGTCGCCGACGCCGCGAGCACGCCGCCCGTCGCCAGCAGCGCCATGCCGCCGACGATCCACGGCGTGCGCCGGGCGCCCGTGTCCGAGCCGTGCCCCAGATGCGGACGCAGGAACTGCACGGCGTAGTGCAACGCCACGAGCAGGCCCGGGAGAATCGCGGGCAGGGCGAATTCGACGACCATGATCCGGTTCAAGGTGGAGGTCGTGAGCACGACCACGGCGCCGAGCGCGGTCTGCACGAGACCCAGGCGCACGATGGCACCCCAGCCCAACGGATCCGGGCCCGACCCATCGGCTTTCGGCATGTCGACGACGCGCGGCATCGGCAGCGATCCGTCGGCTAGACGCGCAACGTCCGGTCCGACAGCATCGTCAGCATGTTGCGCGCCTGGCGCACAGCCTGAAGCCCGTCGAACGCCACGGTATCGGCGCCGACCAGCGCCACGCAGTCCGGCCGATCGGAAAACACGCGCCCGCCGACCATGATGCCGACAGAACGGTTGCGCGTTTCGCGCCGGATGCGGTGGATGCAGCCGGCCAAAGGCTCGAGCAGCGCATCGCAGCTTGCCGAAAGCCCGACGACCGAGAAGCTCTCCTGGCGCACGAGGCGGCCGAGCGCGCCCGCTTCGGTGTCGACGAGGCAGGTCACGTCCCAGCCCGCGCGGCGGAAGAACTCCTCGACCATCAGCAGGCCGAAAAGGTGGGTTTCGCCGGGTGCCGCCGCCAGCAGGATGCGGTGGTGCGCTTCGGGCGCGGAAGGCGGGCGATAGCGCGGCCCGTACTGGCGGAGCAGATTCTGCAGCACGGACAGGCCCAGCATCACGTCGGTGAACGTCGCGCGGTCGTCGTCCCACATTTCGCCGAGGCAGCGCGCGGCGGGCGCGAGCAGATCGAGGCAAATGTCGCCGAGCGTGGCGCGCCCTGCCAGAAGGCGTTCGATGTGCGCCGCCGGCGCCGACGCGTCTTTCGAAAGCAGCGTTTCGGCGAACGCCGCGACCGCGGCGGCGTCGAACCCGGCCGCTTTGGCGGCGCTGCGTCGACCGCCGCCTTGCGCCAGCACGAGGCGCGGCACGATCTCGCATTCGATCGTGTCTGCAACCGAAAGTCTGTTGCTGTCGCTTTGGGAAATTTCGGGGTTCGGGTCGCGCGCGCGTCGCGTCGCGGCGCGGGGCGCGGTGCTCGCCGCTGCCAGACCTTCCTGGAGAGTGTAGCTCTCCAGCCCCTGCTGTCCGGCCGTCGCTCGCGACAAATTCTGTCCCAAAGCGCCCTCCCCCGTAACGCTGCGGTCGATGGATTTCGTCCCCCGACGGTATCGCCGCAACGTTCGTAGCCTCTAACGCGCGATCTTCTTTGTCAAGGCGGCTTTACAGAAATATGCTGAAATTACGGCGAAACTTGCCGCTCTTGCGCGCGACATGCTGCAGCGCAAGGTGTTTCCGGGATACCGCGAACAGCGATGGCGTCGAAACGCACTCGACGTTGAAACAGCGGGGCAATCGGGGGCCATGTCAGCGAAAACTGACAGAAATACACGCCCTCCCATACCGCTTTTTGCGTGTATGTATTGCAATGCGAAGCGGGCGCTTTGTCGGCGCGAAAGTCGGTGCATATCTTTTGCCGACGGCCGAGCGCGCCGATTTTTGCGCGCGACTCGCATGCGAAAATCGCCCGTCGGCCCGTTTACTTCGGATAAATGCAGCCTAAAACCGCACGGCACGCGCGCGGCGCGGCTTTTTCTATTGCGGATGCTCGGCTTCGACGGCGTCTTCGCCGGCCGCGTCGGTTAGGCCGTAGCGCCGCAGCTTCACGTAGAGGCTCTGGCGGCTGAGGCCGAGCATCTCGGCGGCCGAGGCGCGGTTGTCGCGCGTGAGCTCGAGGGCCGCTTCGATGCACAGCCGCTCGATCATGTCGGTCGTCTCGCGCACGAGTTCCTTGAGCGACACGCGCCCGACGAGCTCGGTCAGCTGTTCGACCGAGTGCGGCAGTTCGCGCGGGCGCTTGGTTTCGCTGCGCACGCGGCCCGCGACGTTGCGGATCGCGAAGCAGTAGACGGGCTTGCCGTTGGTGACCGTCGCGGCGGCCGAGATTTCCACGTCCGTGCGGCCGCCGAGTTCGCCGCGCAGGCTGGTGGCGAAAAGCCGCACGCTCGCGCGCTGGCGCAGATTGGCCATCAGCACGTTGAAGTCGATGCCGTCGCGGCCGACCCACGTGTCGAGCGTGCCGGCGAGCGCCTGGTCGAGCGAAGAAAGCTGGGCGAGTTCGAGAAACGCCGCGTTCGCGCTCAGCACGTGGCCCGTCCCGTCGCACGACACGAACGCGTCGGGCGACTGCTCGACAAGCCTTGCAAGCGCCGCGTCTTCGCCGGTCGTCGGCCGTCCTGCGGCGTCCGCCGCCGAGGCGATCGCCGATATCCGCACCAGCAGCAGCGTGGTCCCTTCCTGGCGGAATACGGCGATGCCGACTTTGAGCGGCTGGCGCTCGAGATGGAGCTGGATTTCGTCGCTGCGGCCCGAAGCGCGCACGCCCGCGATCGTGTCGGCCAGAAGCTTGGCGTTGGAGGCGTCGAAGATTTCTGTGAAGTTGCGCCCCACGAGGCGCTTCACGGAGCCTGCGAAAAGCTGTTCGGCCGCCGGATTGGCTTCGACGATGCGCTGGCTCGTGCCGTCGACGACGGCGACGCCGTCGACCGCCTGCTGGAACAGCAGCCGGTAGCGCGTTTCGGCGCTGCGCAGGCGCGAATAGTCGCGCTCCATCGACTGCTGCGCGTCCATCAGCCGCTGCTGCAGGATCGAGACGCTGCGCAGATCGCGCCCGTAGGCAAGGATGCGGCCGCTCTTGCCCAGGCGCAGCGTGCGGTAGAGAACGGGCAGATCGGCGCCTGCGGCCGGATGGTTGACCTGCCGCCAGCGCGCGCCTGCCTCGCTGTCCGCGTCGCGCAAAAGCGCGGCGATTTTCGCGCGGCTTTCGACCGTCACCAGATCGCTCCAGCGTTTGCCGATCCATTTTTCGCGCGCGCCCAAATCGGCGGCAAGCTCGGCGCCCTGGAAGGCCGCGTCGCAGACCGTGCCGTCGCCCTCGAGAACAAGCGTGATGTCCGCCCCGGCCGCGACCAACGCGGATGTCTGCTCGGCCGATATGCCGCCGAGAGCGTCTTTGGGGTTGAGGAAGCCGTTCACGCGGGAATCGATCCTTGGACGGCGAAGCGCTGCCGTCCGAACGCACATACAGAACAAAGATGTCGGATCTGCGGCACAGCGACCGCATCCGGCGCGAATTCGCCGTCAGGGGAGTCGCTTGGCGGCCGATGATCGTGGCGCTGGTGCATCAAAGACAAGCATCGGTTGGAGGAACAGCAGCGCTGTGTCGAAGCGTTGGTATCAAGACACCGCGATGTTGCGTGGACTTTCCTTAGTCTCTGTTTTAACTGGGAAAAACAAGACTTAAAATCGGTTTTGACAGGGCGACCGCCGATCTTAACCCTGGTCGAGGGTGTCAAATCTTTTGATTGATGTCAATCAATTTAGACGTAAACTTACATTGACAGACTGAAATCGGAGTCCTAGTCTTTCTCACGAACGACGGCCCACCAAAGAGGCAAAAGCCATGGGACTGGATCGCGCCCGGACAAGAAATTCGCCCGACAAATCGACAATGGCGGCATGCGCCCGGATCAGCCTCGCCCGGATCAGCTTCGGAAGGATTGCGCGATGATCAGTTCGGTTCTCGATCGTCTCATGGCCGCATTCGACGGCAGCCCGTGGGCCATGTCTTCGGGACGCGATTGCCTGCATGCGCGCGGCGACTCGCATCGTTCGCAGCCGCTCTACACGCCCGAACAGCGTCGTCGGCGCGACAGCACCTACTGGACCCTGGTGCAAGGCATCCTGGCGCCGATCCAGTTCCTCGTTTTCATGGCGAGCGCCGTGCTGGTCGTTCGCTTCCTTGCGACCGGCGAGGACTATGCGCTCGCCACCGCCTCGGTCGTCGCCAAAACGCTGCTGCTCTACGCGATCATGGTCACGGGCGCGATCTGGGAAAAGGTCGTGTTCGGCCGCTATCTGTTTGCGCCTGCCTTCTATTGGGAAGACGTGTTCAGCATGCTGGTGCTGGCGCTGCACACGGCCTATCTGACGGCGCTGGTCGGCGGCTACGGCGACCCCGAATTCCAGATGACGCTGGCGCTTGCCGCCTACGCGACCTACGTCGTCAACGCCACGCAGTTCGTGCTGAAGCTGCGCGCGGCGCGCCGCGACGAGCAGCGCTGGAAGGGGCGGGCCCCGGTCGGCGGCCCGATCGGATCCTTCTGATGGCCATGCTGGATCTGCAGAAGCCGGAAGCCAGCTGCGCAAGCCCGCCCGAAATTCTGCGCGAGCGCGGCCAGCGCGAGGTCTTCTGCGGCCTTACCGGCATCATCTGGCTGCACCGCAAAATCCAGGATGCGTTTTTCCTCGTCGTCGGCTCGCGCACTTGCGCGCATCTGATCCAGTCGGCGGCCGGCGTGATGATCTTCGCCGAGCCGCGCTTTGCCACCGCCATCATCGACGAGCGCGATCTGGCCGGTCTCGCCGACGCCAATGCCGAGCTCGACCGCGTCGTCAATCGGCTGCTCGAGCGGCGCCCGGACATCAAGCTGCTGTTCCTCGTGGGCTCCTGCCCGTCGGAAGTGATCAAGCTCGATCTGTCGCGCGCGGCCCAGCGCCTGTCGCGCAGCTTCGAGCCGCGCGTGCGCGTGCTGAACTATTCGGGCAGCGGAATCGAAACCACCTTCACGCAAGGCGAAGACGCGTGCCTCGCCGCGCTCGTGCCGAGTCTGCCGGCCGCACCCGCCTCCGCGCCGCGCGAATTGCTGGTCGTGGGCGCGCTCGCCGACGTCGTCGAAGACCAGTTCAAGCGCATCTTCGAGCGCCTCGGCATCGGCCCCGTGCGCTTCATGCCGCCGCGCAGCGCGCTCGAGCTGCCGCAGGTAGGCCCCGGCACGCGCTATTTGCTCGCGCAGCCTTTCCTGGGCGACACGGCGCGCGCGCTCGACGATCGCGGCGCCAAATGGCTGCCTGCGGCGTTTCCGCTGGGCGCGGAAGGCACCACTGCCTGGCTGCGCGCGGCGGCCGATGCTTGGGCGATCGATCCCGAGCATTTCGGCGCCGTCACGGCGGCGCATCGCGCGCGCGCGGAAACCGCGCTGGCGCGCTACCGCGCGAAGCTCGAAGGCAAGAGCGTGTTCTTCTTCCCCGACTCGCAGCTCGAAGTGCCGCTCGCGCGCTTCCTCACGCGCGAAATGGGCATGCGCGCGGTCGAGGTCGGCACGCCCTATCTGCATCGCCAGCATCTGGCCGCCGATCTTGCCCTGCTGCCGGCCGACACGGCCTACAGCGAAGGCCAGCACGTCGACAACCAGCTCGACCGCTGCCGAGCGGCGCGCCCCGATATTACGGTGTGCGGCCTGGGTCTCGCCAATCCGCTCGAGGCCGAAGGCCTCACGACGAAATGGTCGATCGAACTGCTGTTCACGCCGATCCAGGGCTACGAGCAGGCGGGCGATTTGGCGGAACTCTTTGCGCGCCCGCTCGAGCGGCGCGCCCGGCTGGCGGCCTAGCGCCATGCAGCTGACCGTCTGGACCTACGAAGGCCCGCCGCATGTCGGTGCGATGCGCGTCGCGACGGCGCTCGAAGACGTGCACTACGTGCTGCATGCTCCCCAGGGCGACACCTACGCCGATCTCCTTTTCACGATGATCGAGCGGCGCGCCAAGCGCCCGCCGGTGACCTACACGACCTTCCAGGCGCGCGATCTGGGCGGCGACACGGCCGATCTGTTCAAGGCGGCCGCGCGCGACGCGTTTGCGCGCTTCCAGCCCAAAGCCATGCTCGTGGGCGCCTCGTGCACGGCCGAACTCATCCAGGACGATCCGGGCGGGCTTGCCAAAGCGCTCGCGTTGCCGATCCCGGTCGTGGCCCTCGAATTGCCGTCGTACCAGAAAAAAGAGAATTGGGGCGCGAGCGAAACCTTCTATCGCCTCGTGCGCGCGCTTGCCGGACCGCACGCGCCGGCCCCCGGCACCAAGCGCCCGGCGCGCGAACCGGGCGTGCGCGCGCGCTGCAATCTGCTGGGCGCAACCGCCCTCGGCTTCCGCCACCGCGACGACGTGGCCGAAATCGTCAAGCTGCTCGACGCCATCGGGATCGACGTCGACATCGTCGCCCCGATGGGCGCCTTGGCCGCCGACATTGCGCGCCTGGGCGAGGCCGACATCTGCGTTTCGCTCTATCCCGAGATCGCGGGCCAGGCGGCGGCATGGCTCGCCAAGACGTTCGACCAGAAGCTCGTGCGCACGATCCCGATCGGCGTGGGTGCCACGCGCGAATTCGTGGCCGAAATCGCGGCCGCCGCCGGACTCGACGCGAGCGCGCTGCTGGCCGACATGCCGACGCGGGCACCCTGGTATTCGAAATCGGTCGACTCGAACTATCTCACCGGCAAGCGCGTGTTCGTGTTCGGCGACGCCACGCACGCGATCGCGGCGGCGCGCATCGCGGCGCGCGAACTCGGGTTCACGGTCGTCGGGCTCGGCACCTACAGCCGCGAATTCGCGCGCGAAGTGCGCGACGCCGCCAAGCTCTACGGCATCGAAGCGCTGATTACCGACGACTATCTCGAAGTCGAAGCGAAGGTCGCAGAACTGCAGCCCGAGCTCGTGCTCGGCACGCAGATGGAGCGCCACATCGCCAAGCGCCAGGGCGTGCCGTGCGCGGTGATCTCCGCGCCGGTGCATGTGCAGGATTTCCCCGCGCGTTATTCGCCGCAGATGGGGTTCGAGGGCGCGAACGTGCTGTTCGACACCTGGGTCCATCCGCTGATGATGGGCCTCGAGGAACATCTGCTGACGATGTTCCGCGGCGATTTCGAATTCCACGACGGCGCGGGTTCTTCCCATCTCGGCGCCGGCAAATCGCAGCCGGTCGCAAGCATTGCCGCCGAAAAGCCGGTGCTTGCGCAAGACGCGCCGATCGTCGTTGCCGCCGCTGCCGCCGGCCCGGTCGTTCCGGTTTGGGCGGCGGACGCGGAGAAAGAACTCAAGAAAATTCCGTTCTTCGTGCGCGGCAAGGCTCGCCGCAACACCGAACGTTTTTCGGTCGAACGGGGTGTCGCCGTCATCACTGTGGAGACGCTGTACGATGCCAAAGCGCATTTCGGCCGCTGACCCCACGCCCATTCGCGTCGCCATCGTCACGATGGACAGCCATCTGACGGGCTCCGCGATGCGCGCCGAAGCGGTGCTGCGGCGCGAACTGCCGGGTTTGACGCTCGCCGTCCATGCGGCCGACGAGTGGGGGACGGACGAAGACGCGCTGAAGCGCTGCAAGGAAGATATCGCGCGCGCCGACATCGTCGTGGCGACGATGCTGTTCCTCGACGACCATGTGCGCGCCGTGATGCCCGATCTTCTGGCGCGCCGCGAAGCGTGCGACGCGATCGTGTGCTGCCTGGCGGCGGGCGAGATCGTCAAGCTCACGCGCATCGGCAAATTCAACATGAGCAAGGAAGCGCTCGGCGCGATCGCGTGGCTGAAGCGCCTGCGCGGCAAGTCGAAGCCCGGCCAGTCTTCGGGCGAAGGCCAGATGAAGATGCTGCGCCAGCTGCCCAAGCTGCTGCGCTTCGTGCCCGGAACCGCGCAGGACGTTCGCGCCTATTTTCTCGTGCTGCAATACTGGCTCGCGGGCTCGGAAGCCAATCTCGCGAACATGGTGCGCCTGCTGGTCGGCCGCTACGCCGACGGCGCGCGCCGCAATCTGCGCAACGCCGTCAGCGCGCAGCCGCCCATCGACTACCCGGATGTCGGCGTCTACCACCCGCGCATGAAAGGCCGCCTGGGCGAGAGCGCGGATCTGCTGCCGGCGCCTGCGCGCGCGGTTCGCGGCACGGTCGGCCTCCTGGTGCTGCGCTCGTATCTGCTGTCGGACAATGCCGGCCACTACGACGGCACGATCGCGGCCCTCGAAGCGCGCGGCTTGCGCGTGGTGCCCGTGTTCGCAAGCGGTCTCGACCAGCGGCCGGCGATCGAAAAGTATTTCCGCAAAGACGGCCGCACGACGGTCGATGCTGTGATTTCGCTGACCGGCTTCTCGCTTGTCGGCGGCCCCGCCTACAACGACGCCAAGGCGGCCGAGGAAATTCTCGCGACGCTCGACGTGCCTTATCTCGCCGCCCATCCGGTCGAATTCCAGACGCTCGAACAATGGGGGGCGTCGGATCGCGGGCTGATGCCGGTCGAAAGCACGATCATGGTCGCGATCCCGGAACTCGACGGCGCTTCGGGTCCGATCGTGTTCGGCGGGCGCTCGGACGGGGCGGGTGCGCCGTGCGTCGGCTGCGACCGCCGTTGCGTGTTCGAAAACGCCGCCGAAGGCCGCAACATGCATGTGTGCGCCGAGCGTGCGGCGATGCTGGCCGACCGGGTCGACAGAATGGTGCAGCTGCGCGCGACGGCGCGCGCCGCGCGCAAGATCGCCGTCGTGCTGTTCAACTTCCCGCCCAACGGCGGCAACGCGGGCACGGCCGCCTATCTTTCGGTTTTCGACTCGCTGCAGCGCACGCTCGCGGCGATGAAGGCCGAAGGCTACACGGTCGAGGTTCCGGCCGACGGCGAGGCGCTGCGCAAAGCGGTCGTCGAAGGAAATGCCGCGCAGTACGGCGCCGACGCCAACGTGCATTTCCGCGTGCCGACGTCCGAACATGTCGGCCGCGAGACCTGGCTTCGCGAGATCGAGGCGCAATGGGGCCCGGCGCCCGGCCGCCAGCAGAGCGACGGCGCGTCGATCTTCGTGCTCGGCGCGCGATTCGGCAACGTGTTCGTTGGCATCCAGCCCGCCTTCGGCTACGAAGGCGATCCGATGCGCCTCCTGTTCGAGAAGGGTTTCGCGCCCACGCACGCTTTCTCGGCGTTCTACCGCTGGCTGCGCGAGGATTTCGCGGCCGACGCGGTTCTGCATTTCGGCACGCACGGCGCGCTCGAATTCATGCCCGGAAAACAGTCGGGCATGTCGGGGGCATGCTGGCCCGACCGCATGATCGGCGCGTTGCCGAACATCTATCTCTACGCCGCCAACAACCCGTCCGAAGGCGCCATCGCCAAGCGCCGCTCGGCGGCGACTCTCGTGAGCTATCTCACGCCGCCGGTGGCGCATGCCGGCCTCTACAAGGGTTTGGGCGAACTCAAGGCGTCGGTCGAGCGCTGGCGCGGGCTCGAGCCCGACGCGTCGTTCGAACGCGCCGAACTTGCGCGCCTCGTGCAGGCGCAGGCAGCACTTGTCGATCTTGCGGGTGCCGAACCCGCCTGGGTGGATCCGGCCGCCGAAATCGACGCGCTGGGTGCCAAGGTTCTTGAGCTCGAATACACGTTGATCCCGCACGGGCTCCATGTGGTGGGCGCGATCCCGTCGCACGAGGAGCGGCTGGACACGCTGCTCGCGGTGGCCGACGCGAGCCACGAAATGCGGCCCTCGCGCGACGCGGTCGAAGCCTTGATGCGCGGCGAATCGGTCGAAGCCGCGTGGTCGCGTACCGGCCTCGGGCCCGACGAAAAAGCCTTCGAGATGATGCGCACGCTCGCGCGCACAGACGCGATGCTGCGCGAAGACGCCGAGATCCCGGCTTTGCTGCGCGCGCTCGACGGGCGCTTCACGCGGCCGGCGCCGGGCGGGGATCTGCTGCGCACGCCCGCGATTCTTCCCACGGGCCGCAACATCCACGGCTTCGATCCGTTCCGCATCCCGAGCGCCTATGCCGTGCAGGACGGGGCGCGCCAGGCCGCGCGCCTCATCGAGCGCCACATGGCCGGCGGCGCGGCTTTGCCGGAGACGGTCGCGATCGTGCTGTGGGGAACGGACAATCTCAAATCCGAAGGCGGGCCGATAGCGCAAGCGCTGGCCTTGCTGGGTGCCCGCCCGCGCTTCGACAGCTACGGCCGCCTTGCCGGGGCCGAACTGGTGCCGCTCGCCGAACTGGGGCGTCCGCGCATCGACGTGGTCATCACGCTGTCGGGCATTTTCCGCGACCTTCTGCCGCTGCAGATCAAGCTTCTGGCCGAGGCGTGCTTCCTTGCCGCGTCCGCCGACGAACCGGCCGCCGACAATTTCGTGCGCAAGCACGCGCTCGCCTACCGGCAGGCGCACGGCTGCGATCTCGAGACGGCGGCTTTGCGCGTGTTCGGCAATGCCGACGGCGCCTACGGCTCGAACGTCAACCATCTCGTCGAGAACGGCGCTTGGGAAAACGAAGACGAGCTCGCCGAGACCTATTCCAAGCGCAAGAGCTTCGCCTACGGCCGCAGCGGCAAGCCCGCCGCGCAGGCCGCACTGCTGCAGAGCGTGCTGGCCGACGTCGAACTCGCGTACCAGAATCTCGACTCGGTCGAGCTCGGCGTGACCACCGTCGACCATTACTTCGACACGCTCGGCGGCATCTCGCGCGCTGTGCGCCGCGCCAAAGGCGGCACGGCCGCTCCCGTCTATATCGGCGACCAGACGCGCGGCGAAGGCACGGTGCGCAGCCTTTCCGAGCAGGTCGCGCTCGAGACGCGCACGCGCACCCTCAATCCCAAATGGTACGAGGGCATGCTCAAGCACGGCTACGAAGGCGTGCGCCAGATCGAAGAGCACGTGACCAACACGATGGGCTGGTCGGCGACCACGGGCGAAGTCCAGCCTTGGGTCTACAAGCAGCTCACCGAAACTTTCGTGCTGGACCCGGAGATGCGCGAGCGTCTGGCCCAGCTCAACCCGACCGCGTCGGCGAAGGTCGCCACGCGCCTCATCGAAGCCCACGAACGCAGCTATTGGACGCCCGATCCCGCCACGCTCGAAGCTTTGCGCCGCGCCGGCGCCGAGCTCGAAGATCGGCTCGAGGGCGTCAAAGAAGGAGTTGCCGCATGAACGTCGCGACACCCAAACGCCCGACCCGCGCCGACGGCGAGGGCAGCCTGCAGGTCCAGCTCGACCCGCAGATGAAGATCGAGGGCGCCAAAGTCTTCGCCGTCTACGGCAAGGGCGGCATCGGCAAGAGCACGACGTCGTCGAACCTGTCGGTCGCCTTCTCGAAGCTCGGCAAGCGCGTGCTGCAGATCGGCTGCGATCCCAAGCACGACTCGACCTTCACGCTGACCAAGCGCCTGATCCCGACCGTGATCGACGTGCTCGAGCAGGCGGATTTCCACACCGAAGAGCTGCGCGTCGACGATTTCGTGTTCGAAGGCTACAACGGCGTGATGTGCGTCGAAGCGGGCGGCCCGCCCGCGGGCACGGGCTGCGGCGGCTACGTCGTCGGCCAGACGGTGAAGCTGCTCAAAGAGCACCATCTGCTCGACGACACCGACGTGGTCGTGTTCGACGTGCTCGGCGACGTGGTCTGCGGCGGCTTCGCTTCGCCCCTCCAGCACGCCGATCGCGGCCTCATCGTCGCCGCCAACGATTTCGACTCGATCTTCGCGATGAACCGCATCGTGGCGGCGATCTCGGCCAAGGCGAAGAACTATCCGGTGCGTCTGGGCGGCGTCATCGCCAACCGCAGTGCCGGCACGGACCAGATCGAGAAGTTCAACAAGGCCGTCGGCCTCAAGACGCTGGCGCATTTCCCGGATCTCGACGTGATCCGCCGCAGCCGCCTCAAAAAGGCGACGCTGTTCGAAATGGAAGATTCGCCCGAATTGCTGGCCGTGCGCGCCGAATATCTTCGCCTTGCCGAAACGCTGTGGTCGGGCACCGACGAGCTTGCGCCCGACTCGCTCAAGGACCGCGAAATCTTCGACTTGCTGGGGTACGATTGATGGCCGACGCATCTTCCTACGCGCATCGCCGCAGCCAGATCGAAACCTATTTCGACCGCACGGCGGCGGACGCCTGGGCGAAACTCACCTCGACCGCCCCGGTCGGGCGCATCCGCGCCACGGTGCGCGCGGGCCGCGAGCGCATGCGCAACATCCTTCTCGGCAATCTGCCCGCCGACATGCGCGGCCTGCGCCTGCTCGACGCGGGCTGCGGCACGGGCGCTTTTGCGGTCGAAGCGGCACGGCGCGGCGCGCAGGTGGTCGCGATCGACCTGTCGCCGACGTTGGTTGCGCTCGCCGACGAACGCGCACCGCGCGATTTCGCGCACGGCACGATCGAGTTCCGGGTCGGCGACATGTCGGACGCGAGCCTCGGCGAGTTCGACCATGTCGTGGCGATGGACTCGCTGATCCACTACGACGAACGCGACGTTTCGCGCGTGCTCGGCGACATCGCCGGGCGCACGCGCCGTTCGATCCAGTTCACGTTCGCGCCGCGCACGCCGCTTCTGATGGCGTTCTGGGCGGCGGGCCGCCTGTTCCCGCGCAACGACCGCGCGCCCGCGATCGAGCCCATCGCGGTCGCTTCGCTTCGCCGCATGCTGCCGCGCCACGAAGCGCTGGCGGCCTGGCGCGAGGCGTCGAGCGAGCGCGTGGCGAGCGGCTTCTACACCTCGCAAGCGATGGAACTGCGCCGCGCATGAGCTGGCTCTCCGCCAAGACCCGCAGATTCATGGTCGGCATGGGGCCGCGCATCGTGCGCTTCCTTCCCTTCGCGGACGCGGCGACGGCGGATCTGCCGCTCGGCCGGCTCTTGCGCCTGTCGCTGTTCCAGCTCACCGGCGGCATGGCCTTCGTGCTGCTGAACGGCACGCTCAACCGCGTGATGATCGTCGAGATGAGCGTGCCCGCGAGCCTCGTTGCGGTCATGGTCGCGTTGCCGCTGCTGTTTGCGCCCTTGCGGGCCCTCGTTGGCTTCCGCTCGGACACGCATCGCTCGGCCATCGGCTGGCGGCGCGTGCCGTACATCTGGATGGGCTCGCTCGTGCAGTTCGGCGGCCTTGCGATCATGCCGTTCGCGCTGCTCGTGCTGTCGGGCGACGGCGAGGGGCCGATCTGGGTCGGCCAGCTCGGCGCGGCGCTCGCGTTTCTTCTCGTCGGCGCCGGCATGCTGACCGCGCAGACGGCCGGCCTCGCCCTTGCGACCGACTTGGCGAGCGAGTCTTCGCGCCCGCGCGTCGTGGCGCTGATGTACGTGACGCTGCTCGTCGGCTCGGTCGCGAGCGGGTTCGTTTTCGGCGAGCTGCTGGCCGATTTCAGCGCCAAACGCCTCGTGCAGGTCGTGCAAGGGGCGGCCGTGGTCACGCTCGTGCTGAACGTGGTGGCGCTTTGGAAGCAGGAAGTCCGCAATCCGGGCCTCACCTCCAAGCGCGTGCGGCAACCGACCTTCGCCGAGGAATGGCGAGCCCTTGCAAAAGCCGGGCGCACGCTGCGTTTGCTGGTTGCCGTCGGGCTCGGCACGGCGGCTTTCGCGATGCAGGACATTCTGCTCGAACCCTATGGGGGCCAAGTTCTGAAGATGAGCGTCGGCGCAACAACCGAACTCACCGCGACGCTCGCATTCGGCGCGCTGCTGGCTTTCGCGCTGGCGGCAAACTTGCTCGAGCGCGGCTTCGACCCCCATCGCCTGGCGGCCCACGGCGCCTTGCTCGGCATCGTCGCTTTTGCGCTGGTGGTTTTCTCGGCGCCGCTCGACTCTGTCGACATGTTCCGCGTCGGCGTGTTCGCGATCGGCGCTGGCGGCGGGATGTTCTCGGTCGGCACACTGACGGCCGTCATGTCGATCAAATCGGAAGGTCGCACGGGGCTTGCGCTCGGCGCCTGGGGCGCCGTGCAGGCGACCGCGTCGGGAACGGCGGTCGCGCTGGGCGGGCTCATCGGCGACGGCGTCGGCGCGCTGGCCAAGGCGGGCGTCCTGGGCGTCGGGCTTTCCGATTCGGCGGTCGGCTACAGCGTCGTCTACCACATCGAAATCGCCTTGCTGTTCGCAACACTCGTCGCGATCGGACCGCTGGTCCGCGTCGGGCGCGTGCGACCGGCGGGGGCAGCGAAATTCGGCCTGGCCGAGATGCCGGGCTGAGCGGAAACCAGAGGGGCGGGAGAGCAGCCATGGAAATGGGAATCGTCGCACAAAACTTCGACATCGCGCAGATCATGCTCTACGTGTTCTGGGCGTTTTTCGCGGGGCTCATCTACTACCTGCATCGCGAAAACAAGCGCGAGGGCTATCCGCTCGAAACCGACCGGCCGCAGGGCGGTGTGGTGCAGGGCTTTCCGGCCGTGCCCGCGCCAAAGACCTATCTGCTGCGAGACGGCACGACGGTGCAGGCGCCGAAGCCGGAAGCGCCGCGCAGCTTCGCGCTCGTCCAGGTGCAGAACTATCCGGGCGCGCCTTTCGAGCCGACGGGCGACCCGATGCGCGACGGCGTGGGACCCGCCGGCTACGCGCTGCGCGCCGAGCATCCCGAAACTTCGTTGGACAATCTGCCGACCATCGTGCCGATGCGCCTCGCCCCGGACCATTGGGTGGCCGAAGGCGATCCCGATCCGCGCGGCATGCCTGTCGTCGGCATCGACGATGCGGTCGGCGGCACGGTCGCCGACATCTGGATCGACCGCAGCGAAGTGATGATCCGCTATCTCGAAGTCGCGGTCGCGGGCTCGGGCACGCGCGTGCTGCTGCCGATGACGATGGCGCGGGTGAGCGGCTCGCGCAAGCGCGTGACGGTCGACTCGATCCGCGGCGACCAGTTCGCGGGCGTGCCGACCACCGCACGTCCGGACCAGGTCACCTCGCGCGAGGAAGACCGCATCTGCGCCTATTACGGCGGCGGCCATCTCTATTCGCTGCCCTCGCGCTCGGAGCCGGTGATATGAGCGGGCGCGCGCACGCCGAAGGCCACGACGATTTCGATTTCGAACCCGTGCGCGGCCTTCCCAAGATGCTGCCGCCCGGCGAAACGATGCTGTGGCAGGGCAGCCCGGACGCCGCGACGGTCGCCAAGCGCGTGCTGCACGTGCGCAAGATCGGCTTCTACTTCGCCGCGATCTTCGTCTGGTCGGTCGCGGCCGGCTTTGCCGACGGCACGCCTGCGGTCGAACTTGCCGTCTCGCTTGGGGTGTTGACGCTGTCGGCGGCCGCTGCTTTGGGGCTCGTCGCCCTGTTTGCCTGGGGCATCGCGCGCACGACCGTCTACACGCTCACCCAGCGCCGTCTCGTGATGCGCATCGGCATCGCGCTGCCGGTCACGTTCAACATTCCCTACAAGCTCGTCGAGAGCGCGTCCGTCAAGCGGTACGGCGACGGCACGGGCGACATCTCGATCGTGCTCGCACCCGGCGAACGCATGGCCTACGCGGTCGTGTGGCCGCATGCGCGCCCGTGGCATTTCTCGCGCGTGCAGCCGACATTGCGCGCGATCGCGGACGTCGAGAACGTGGCGCAGATCCTAGCGCGCGCCGTCGTCGCCCAGCCCCAGCCGGCAGCGCGCGCGGCTGTGCGCGCACCGGTTGATGCAAATCAAGGTGCGGGTTCGTTCGGTGCTGGCAATCTCGGCGCCGGAAACCTGACCGGGAGCCCCGCGTGATGGCAAGCGACAACGGCATGCAGCATTCGTTTCCGCGCGGGCCCCTGCTGGGCTTGGCGGCGGTGCTGGGCTTTGCGGTCTGCTTTGCGGCTTTTTCGGCGACGACCGGCATCGGCCGGGTCGAAGCGCAATCGGCCGCGTCGTCGAACGCGGCGAGCCGCGATCTCTATTTCTACGACCGCGACGACGGGGGCGTGACGGTCGCGGACGCCAATGGCGGCGCCGTGATCGCGCAGTTCGAGCCCGCCACGAACGGCTTCCTGCGCTCGACCGTCCGCGGCCTCGTGCGCGAGCGCAAGCGCCGCGAGCTGGGGCCGGAAACGCCGTTCCGCGTTTCGATGGAGCCGGACGGCCGCTTGCTGCTGAGCGATCCCGCCACAAACCGCACGGTCGATCTGCGCGCGTTCGGGCCGACCAATCTCGACGTGTTCGCGCGTCTGCTGCCCGACCGGGCGGTGGCCGCACTTCGCTAGGTTTCATTCACGGGAGGGGGTTCCCATGACTGCCGCAATCGCCGCCGATATCGCACCGAACCATTCGACCGAACGCGCCAAGGTCAGCACGATGCTGACGCCGAATTTCTACCGTACCGACTACGCGGCGATCGACGCCTTCGACGTCGAGCCGATCCGCGCCGAATGGACCGCGCTGATGAAGGAATTCAGCGACGACAAGAACGGCGACCATTTCGACCGCGACGAGGGCTTCGGGCGCGAAGTGACCGAACTGCCGCCGGCGCTCAAGGAAGAGTTCATCGAATTCCTGATCAGCTCCTGCACGTCGGAATTCTCGGGCTGCGTGCTCTACGCCGAGCTCAAGCGCCGCGCCAAGAACCCCGACATGGCCGACCTGTTCGGCTACATGGCGCGCGACGAATCGCGGCACGCCAATTTCATCAACCAGTCGCTCAAGGATTTCGGCCTGGGCGTCGATCTCGGATTTCTCAAGCAGGCCAAGAAGTACAAGTATTTCGCGCCCAAATTCATCATGTACGCGACATACCTGTCCGAGAAGATCGGCTACGCGCGCTACATCACCATCCACCGCACGCTCGAGCGCCATCCCGAGCGCCGCTTCCACCCGATCTTCAAGTGGTTCGAGCAGTGGTGCAACGACGAGTACCGCCACGGCGAAGCCTTCGCGCTGATGATGAGTGCCAAGCCCGAGCTGCTCGAGGGCCGCAACAAGCTGTGGATCCGCTTCTTCCTGCTCGCCGTCTACGCCACGATGTTCGTGCGCGACCATATGCGTCCCGAACTCCACAAGGCGTTCGGGCTCGATCCGACGGAATACGATTTCCAGGTGTTCCGAATCACCTCGGAATGCACGAAGCAGATATTCCCCTTCACGCTCGACATCGACCATCCGGCTTTCCGCGCCGGGCTCGAGCGGCTGTGCCGCCTGCAGAAGGCGAATGACGCCGCCAAGGCCCGGGGCGGCGTGATGGGCGCCATCAGGCGCGCCGGTTGCGCCGTCGGCGCCGTCGCGACGTTCGCGCGGCTCTATCTGCTGCCGGTCGCGCACCATGCGAAGCTTCCGCAGGTCCGCATGCAGGCGGTTTGGTAAGCCTCGCCATGTTCGACTATGTCGCGCCCGTTCTGTTCGTGCTGCTGGCTTGGTGGGTCAGCACGGGCGCGATCTTCTATCTCGACGGCCTGCCGCGCCGCACTTTCCGCTACAGCATGGCCTGCATGACGGGCGTTCTGGCGGCATCCCTGTGGGGCCTTTCGGCAACGGCCGGCGACGTTTCCGGCGCCGGCGCCTACGTCGCCTTCGCCTGCGCGCTCGCGGTGTGGGGTTGGCAGGAGATGGCCTTTCTGATGGGCTTCGTCACCGGCCCGCGCCGCGTCGCTTGCCCGCCCGGCACGGGCACGGGCAGGCGCTTTTCGCTCGCCGTCGAAACGATCCTGTTCCACGAACTCGCTTTGGCCGTCTCGGGTCTTGCGGTCGTCGCGATGACCTGGGGCGGGGACAACCAAATCGGAACGTGGACGTTCCTCGCGCTGTGGACGATGCGCCTCAGCACCAAGCTAAATCTCTTTTTGGGCGTGCCGAACCTCGGCGAAGAGGTTCTGCCCGCCCATCTCGCCTATCTCGCAAGCTACTTCGCCAAGCGGCCGATGAACCTGTTTTTCCCGGTTTCGGTCACGCTGGCGACGACGGCAACCGGTTTCGCCTGGGGGGCGGTGTCGGCATTGCCGGGGGAAGCACCCGAACTCGCGGGTGCCGTCCTCATCGCGACGATCCTGACGCTCGGCGTGTTGGAACACTGGTTCCTCGTCGTCCCGCTGCCGGTCAACGCGATCTGGAAGTGGGGGCTGCGTTCGCACGCTGCGAACGACGGCATGGAAGCCGATGCAAGCCCGGTCTTCGGGCTGGCGTCGGGCAGGGGCGATCTTCGTCCGCAATTGGCTGCGGCCAAGGCGGCGAGACGCATGGTGCGGCCGATCGGAGAATTGCTCGCACCCGGGGTGGATGTGTCCATAAAACGGAGGCCGTCATGAACTACGAAAAATTCTTCGCCCAGAAGCTCGATGGTCTTCGCAAGGAGGGCCGCTACCGCGTCTTCACCGATCTCGAGCGCCATCGCGGGGACTTCCCGCGCGCCACGCATTTCGGCGAACGCGAACAGGCCCCGATCACAGTCTGGTGCTCGAACGACTATCTCGGCATGGGCCAGAACCCGCTGGTGGTGCGCGCCATGCACGAAGCGCTCGACCGCTGCGGAGCCGGTGCGGGCGGTACGCGCAACATTTCGGGCAACAACCATTACCATGTGCTGCTCGAGCAGGAACTTGCCGACCTGCACGGCAAGGAAGCGGCCCTGCTCTTCACCTCGGGCTACGTGTCGAACTGGGCCTCGCTCAGCACGCTGGCGGCCACCATCCCGAACTGCATCGTGCTGTCGGACTCGGAGAACCACGCTTCGATGATCGAGGGCATCCGCCATAGCGGGGCGGAAAAGCGCATCTTCAAGCACAACGATCCGCACGACCTCGCGCGCAAGCTCGCCGACCTCGACCCTGCGCGCCCGAAACTCGTCGCGTTCGAATCCGTCTATTCGATGGACGGCGACATCGCCCCCATCGCCGAGCTTTGCGACGTCGCCGACGCGCACAACGCGATGACGTATCTCGACGAGGTGCATGCGGTCGGGCTCTACGGCCCGCGCGGCGGCGGCATCGCCGACCGCGAAGGCTTGAGCCATCGCCTCACCGTGATCGAAGGCACGCTCGGCAAAGCCTTCGGCGTGCTCGGCGGCTACATCGCGGCTTCGGCCAATCTCGTCGATTTCGTGCGCAGCTACGCCTCGGGCTTCATCTTCACGACGTCGCTGCCGCCGGCCGTGGCGGCGGGGGCGCTTGCCAGCATCAAGCATCTCAAAACGAGTTCGGTCGAGCGCGAGCGCCAGCAGGCGGTCGTGCGCAAGGTGCGCGCGCGCCTGACGGCGGCGGGCATTCCGGTGCTGGCCAACAACAGCCACATCGTGCCCGTGATGGTGGGCGATCCGGTGCAGTGCAAGCGCATCAGCGACGAGCTTCTGACCGAATACGGCATCTACGTGCAGCCGATCAACTATCCGACCGTGCCGCGCGGCACGGAGCGACTGCGCGTGACGCCCTCGCCGCTGCACAGCGACGCCGACATCGATCATCTGGTCGCCTCGCTTTCGGCGATCTGGGGCAGGCTCGAACTCAAACGCGCCGCCTGACGAGGCAAGCCGAAAAAACGAAGAAGCTCTGGGGGAGGGCGCCATGGGGAAAACGGAAACGACCACGCCGCTGCTGGACAGGATCCGCGTGCCCGCCGATCTGCGGGCGCTTTCGACGGCCGAGTTGGGGGACTTGGCCGCCGAACTGCGCGCGGAAACGGTTTCTGCCGTTTCGACGACGGGCGGACATCTCGGCGCCAGCCTTGGCGTGGTCGAGCTGACCGTGGCGCTGCACCATGTTTTCGACACGCCCGAAGACAAGCTGATCTGGGACGTGGGCCACCAGGCCTATCCGCACAAGATTCTGACCGGTCGGCGCGACCGCATTCGCACGCTGCGACAGGCCGGCGGCCTGTCGGGATTCACCAAGCGCAGCGAAAGCGAATACGATCCCTTCGGCGCCGCGCACTCCTCGACCTCGATTTCGGCGGGCCTCGGCATGGCCGTGGCCCGCGATCTCGAGGGCCGCGACAACAGCGTCGTGTGCGTGATCGGCGACGGTGCGATGTCGGCGGGCATGGCCTACGAGGCCATGAACAATGCGGGCGCGATGAAATCGCGCCTGATCGTGATCCTCAACGACAACGACATGTCGATCGCGCCGCCCGTGGGCGCGATGAGCGCGTATCTCTCGCGCCTCATGTCGTCGCCGGGCTTCGTGCATCTGCGCGAACTCGGGAAGCAGTTTGCCGCCCAATTGCCGCGCTCGATGCACGTGGCCGCGCGCCGCGTCGACACCTATGCGCGCGGCATGGCGACGGGCGGCACTTTGTTCGAGGAAATGGGCTTCTACTATCTGGGCCCCATCGACGGGCACAATCTCGAGCATCTGCTGCCGGTGCTTCGCAATGCGCGCGACTCCGAGCGCAACGGCCCGGTGCTGATCCACGTGGTCACGCAGAAGGGCAAGGGCTACGCGCCCGCCGAGGCGGCGGCCGACAAATACCACGGCGTGGGCAAGTTCGACGTGCTGACCGGCACGCTTGCGCCCGTCAAGACCAACGCGCCGAGCTACACCAAAGTGTTCGGCGACGCGCTGGTGGCCGAGGCCGAGCGCGACGAGAAGATCGTCGCGGTCACGGCCGCAATGCCCACGGGCACGGGGCTCGACGCGTTCCAGCGCCGCTTTCCATCGCGCTGCTTCGATGTCGGCATCGCCGAGCAGCACGCGGTCACGTTCGCCGCCGGGCTGGCGTGCGAAGGCTACAAGCCGGTCGTGGCGATCTATTCGACCTTCCTGCAGCGCGCCTACGACCAGATCGTGCACGATGTGGCGTTGCAGCGCCTGCCGGTGCGGTTCGCGATCGACCGTGCTGGCCTTGTGGGCGCCGACGGCCCCACGCACGCGGGCTCGTTCGACATCGGGTATTTGGCGTCGCTGCCCGATTTCGTCGTGATGGCGGCGGCGGACGAGGCCGAGCTTGTGCACATGGTCGCGACGGCGGCTGCCATCGACGATCGGCCGTCGGCCGTGCGCTATCCGCGCGGCGAGGGTGTGGGGGTGGACATGCCCGAACGCGGCGTGCCGCTCGAGATCGGGCGCGGCCGCGTTCTGCGCGAAGGCAGTACCATCGCCATCCTCTCGTTCGGCACGCGCCTTGCCGAGTGCCTCAAGGCCGCCGACGACTTGGCCGCCCGCGGCCTTTCCGCCACGGTCGCCGACGCGCGTTTTGCCAAACCATTGGACCGGGACCTTCTGCGCCGCCTCGCGCGTTCGCACGAGATGCTGGTGACGGTCGAGGAAGGGGCAGTCGGCGGTTTCGGCAGCCAGGTGCTGCATGCGATGGCCGAGGACGGGCTGCTCGACCACGGCCTCAAAGTCCGCAGCCTCGCTTTGCCCGACCGATTCATCGACCATGATTCGCCGCAGAAGATGTATGATGCGGCCGGTCTCAACGCGTCCCAGATCGTCGCGACGATCCTGACCGCCTTGGACCGGGATGCGCGCGGGAAGCTGCATCGGGCTTAGGCGTCGGAAATACGGCCGAACGTTAGGTCCGTCAGCCGCGACAACAGGAGCGGCAAGGTGGAGTCTGCGACGGCATCGGACTATCTGGCATTGGCGGTGTTCGCCGCCTTGTGCTTCGCGGCCGCGTTGTCGGGCGCGTTTTTTCGGCCGGGTCCCTGGTACGAAGCCCTCGCCAAACCAAGTTGGCGGCCGCCCAACTGGCTCTTCGGGCCCGCATGGCTCGTGCTGTTCTGCCTGATCGCGACGGCCGCATGGCGGGTATGGCGCGTTGCGGGCTTCGAAGAGGGCAGCTTGGCGATGGCCGTCTTCGGCGTGCAGCTCGTCTTCAATGCGGCGTGGTCGGCGCTGTTTTTCGGGGCCCGGCGCATGGACTGGGCGTTCTACAATCTTGCGGCCTTGTGGCTGTCGATCTTGGCGATGATCCTCGCCTACGCAGCCCACGACGCGACGGCGGCCTGGATGATGGTGCCTTATCTCGCGTGGGTCACGTTCGCCGGCGCCCTCAATCGCGCGATGTGGCGCCTCAATCCGGCCTACGCCAGCGAATAGATGGACCTGCGCCGCAATAGAGCGTAAGCTCATTCTACTGGCGGATTGCACGCGCGCGCGGCTCCGTCGGCTGAGAGAGACGTGTACTCCCGCCCTTATCGTTGTCGCGAGGAGACGTGTCCCCTTGAAAAACTGGTTCATTCCGCCCGTCGTCGTTCCGGCGCTGCTGGTGCTGCTGGTTCTCGTTTACGCGGCCCTGCGCGCGCCGGTCTAAATGCGTTCCTCGTTCCGCCAACCGGAGAAGTTCCATGGCTAAAGGCCAGAAACGCAGCTCGCGCGAATTGCGCAAACCCAAGGCCGCCAAAGCGGCGACGTCGAACGCGGCGCCGGCGCGCGACGCGCAGGCATTCCGCAACCGCAGCCCCGCCGGGGCCGCCATCGCCGACAAGAAAAAGGGCTGACACGTCCCATGCACCAGAACGTCCGATCGGGCCGCCGCAAGGCGATGCAGTATCTTGGCCGCATCGCCGGCACGGGCCAGCTGCAGCTCGACGCAACGCCGATGGGTCCGGCGAGCTACGATTTCGAAGGTTTTTTCAAGCCTGCAGGCGGCGTCGCGTGCGCAGGCGAAATCGAAGCGCCGACCGCCGTGCTGCAGGGCCTGCTCGGCCAGCGAAACGTGCGCCTCGTGACCAAATCCGGCCTCACGCTCGATCTGCGCTTGTCGGCCAAGAAGCTCGGACCGACCGCGCGCGTGGCGCATGTCGACGTGTCGGGCGATCTGCCGACCGACGCGGTCGCGTGGCGCAGCGTCGGCGACGAATAGGCCTTTAGCGCAGCGATTCGGCCCAAGCGATCTGGCGCGGAAGACATACGCGCGAAAGATCGTAGGTGCGGCACGCATGGGCGCGCGCGGCCGCCCCGAGCGATCGCTGCAGATCGGGCCGCCCGAGCAGGTCGGCGACCGTCGCGGCCAGTTTTTCCGGATCGAAGAAATCGACCAGCAGGCCGGTTCGGCCGTGCTCGACCGCCTCGCGCAGCGGCGCCGTGTCGCTGGCGACGATGGGACAGCCCGTGCTCATCGCTTCGAGCAGGCTCCAGCTCAGCACGAACGGATAGGTGAGATATACGTGCGCGCGCGACAGTGCCAGCACGCGCACGAACTCGCCGTACGGCACGCGTCCCAGAAAATGCACGCGCGCCCAGTCGGCCTTGGAAATGCGCGGGCGGATTTCTTCGACGAACGCGTCTTTCCAGCTGCGCCCGTCTGCGCGCGCGGCGCCGTAGCTGACCCCGTCGCCGCCTACGATCAGCACGCGCAGCTGCGGGCGCAACGCGAGCAGGGCCGGCAGGGATCGCAGGAAGATGTGCGCGCCGCGATAGGGCTCGAGATCGCGCGCCACGAACGTCGCGATCTCGTCGCTGCGCGTCAGCGAAAGCGGGCCGTTTTCGGTCGCAAGGTCGAGGCGCGCATCGGGATTTGGCGCGAGCTTGTCGGTGTCTATGCCGTCGTGCGCGACCGTGATGCGGTCCGAAAAAACCGACGGGAAGGTCGAGGCCTGCCAGCGCGTGGGCGAGAGACCGGCATCGGCGACGGCGAAATGCATGTCGTTGTTGAGATTCTTCATGCGCAGACGGCACGCCGCGCTCGGATCGCGGGTCGCGAATTCGGGATCGAAATCGGTATCGGTGCCGTGCGCGCTATAGTAGAATTCGCAATAGATGCCGAGCTTCGCCTTCGGCCAAACTTCCTTCAGGAACAGGCTTTCGCCCCAGCCCGGATGGGCCACGATCGCGTCCGGCTCGAAGCCGCGGGCTTTGAGCGCGCGCGCGTTGTGGAAGGCGGCCTCCGCGCGTATCGCCTTGGTCTCGAGATCCGCGACCCACGGATGCACGCCCGGCGTCGAGCCGCGCGCCGCGCGGTACGCGTTCACGCGCAAACCGTCGAACTCGGCCATCGGCTCGGGCCGCATGGCCGTCGCTTCGACGTCGTGCCCGCGCCGCTTGAGGGCGGGTGCGAGATGCCGGAATTGGCCCGGGAAATTCTGGTGGACGAACAGGAATCGCATGGCGGGCCGAATCTAGCCCGCCGCTGCGATCCAAGCTACGCCTCCGATGCGTCGAAACGCCGCGAAAACGCTTCAGCCGCGCGCCGCCGGTACGGGTAGGGCCAGATAGAGCGGCTGGCCGTCGCGGCTCAAGAACAGGGCGATGCCGGGGCACTGGGCCTGGCGCGCCGCGCGCAGGGCTGCGGCAAGGTCCTTGGGTCCGCGAATTTTCTGGCGATTGGCTTCGACGAGCACGTCGCCGGGCCGCAAGCCCGCCTGTTCGGCAAGGCCGTCCTGCGCGAGTTCGGCGACGATCGTTTCGCCTTGGCCGCCGCGCGCCAAGCGCAAGCCCAGGCCCGCGACGGCCGTCTGCGGTTCAGGCGTTGCCGCCGCCGCGGGTGCGGCATCGGCAGGGGCCGCACCCAACGCGACGGTCGTTGCGATGCGGCGCCCGTCGCGCCACAAATCGAACGCGGCTTTGGTGCCCGAAGGCAGGTCGCCCACGCGCCGCGAGAGTTCGCGCGGATCGCCGATGGCCGAGCTGTCGAGTGCGAGGATCACGTCGCCGCGCCGCAAGCCCGCCTGCTCGGCCGGGCTGTTCTTCTGCACCGAACCGATCAATGCCCCTTGCGCGCCCGGCAGCTTGAGCGCTGCGGCCAGCGTTTCGTCGATGCCTTGCGTCTGCACGCCGAGCCAGGCGCGATCGACGCTGCCGCGGCTGCGCAGCTGGTCGACGACCTTGCGCACGAGATTGGACGGGATCGCGAAGCCGAGACCGACCGAGCCGCCGTTCGGCGAGAAGATCGCCGTGTTCATGCCGATTACCTTTCCGTCGCGCCCGAAGCTGGGACCGCCGGAATTGCCCTGGTTGATCGCCGCGTCGATCTGCAGGAAATCGTCGTAGGGGCCCGCGCCGATGTCGCGCGCGCGCGCCGACACGATGCCGGCCGTGACCGTGCCGCCGAGGCCGAACGGATTGCCGACCGCGAGCACCCACTGGCCGATGCGCACCGCGTCGGAATCGCCGAGCGCGACCGCAGCCAGGGGCTTGGGCGCATCGACCTTCAAAAGCGCGATGTCGGTGCGCGCGTCGGCGCCGATGCGTTTGGCGGGCAGCCGCGTGCCGTCGGCGAACACGATCTGGATGTCGTCGGCGCGGCCCGCGACGTCGTAGTTCGTGACGATGTAGCCGCTCGGATCGATCACGAAGCCGGAGCCCAATCCGCGTACGCGATGCGCCTGGCGCGAGCCTTGGCCGAAGAACGGGGCGAGCGGGGTGCCGCGGAATTGCGGCGGCACGCCTGCCTCCTCGTCGATCTCGGTCGCGGTCACGGCGACCTGCACGACGGCGGGCGAGACGGCGGCGGCAAGATCGCCGAAATCGGGCAGGGCCTGCAGGGCCGATGCGGCGGCCGTCGGCGCGTTGGGCGCTTGCGCGCGCACGGACAGCGGCGACAGCGCCAGCAAGGCGACGAGCGAAACGCTTGCGAGGATCGAGGCGCGAACGGAGCGAATCTTGGGCTGCGTCATGGGACATTCTCCAGGTTGGCGGATGCGGCCAACATGGTTCCAGAACGCGCGCAGATGATGGCGGCAACAAGGCCGATTTTGGGCAAGCCGTTACGGCGCGTAACGGCGCCGCAGCGGACGTGGCGGCGTTGCAGGGTCCGCAACTGAAGAAAATTGGGGGTTGGGTTTCGAAAAACTGGACATGCGTTCGTCGCATCGCCCCGCTAAAGTTCCATGCTTGAGACGCCGTTTGCCCCCGCTGAACGCTTTGCGTGCCTTCGAAGTGACGGCGCGCCACATGAGCGTGACCAAAGCCGCCGACGAGCTTGCCGTGACGCCGGCGGCCGTGAGCCACCAGATCAAGGCGCTCGAAGACCATCTCGGCCTCAGCCTGTTCGAGCGCACCAAGGGCACGTTGCTGCTGAGCGACGCAGGCCAGGCGATTTTGCCCGGAATTCGCGACGGCTTCGACCGGTTCGATGCGGCGCTCGAAGCCGTCGACAATCTCGGCGATGCGGGCGTGCTGACGGTCAGCGTGGCGCCGTCTTTCGCCGCCAAATGGCTGCTGCCGCGCCTCGACCGTTTCCAGACCGCGTTTCCCGACATCGACGTGCGCGTGGCCGCCTCGATGACTTTGACCGATTTCCAGCGCGACGGCGTGGACCTTGCCATCCGCTACGGGGGCGGGCGCTACGGCAATCTGCATGTCGAGCGGCTGCTTGCCGAGGCGGTATCGCCGGTTTGCAGCCCCAAACTGGTCGAGGGTGTGGCGGCGAACGAAATCGAAGCTCTGCTGAAGTCCGCGACGCTGTTGCACGACGACAGCCCCGACGAAGACCCGTCGTGCCCGACCTGGCCCATGTGGCTCAAAGCCGCAGGCTTGGCTGCGATCGACGGCACGCGCGGGCCCCGTTTCAACCAGTCGAGTTTGGTGGTCGAGGCGGCCGTGCGCGGTCGCGGGATCGCGCTCGGCAAAGCGCGCTTGGCGGCCGAGGACCTTGCGGCCGGAAATCTCGTCAAACCGTTCGGCGAAGGCGTTGCGGTCGATTTCGCCTATTACATCGTCTGTCCGACGGCCAAGCTCGTCTTGCGCAAGGTTTCGTCCTTCTGCGATTGGCTGCGCGCGGAAGCGTCGGCCGACGGGGCCAAGTCGGGCAGCCAGCCCGCCTGATCGACGGTGCCCGCGAGCTTTGCGCGGATTTGCGGGTGGTCGAGGCCTTCGGCGCGCCACGTGCGGCGCTTGGCCTCGAGAATGGCGAGCCGAAGCGCCCAGACGGGCTCGAAAATCCGCGCCAGATATTCGACCAAAACGGCTGACAGGCCTGCCGCCCGCCCGGACGTCGAGACCGTCACAGTCAGATCGCCGCGCCGCAGAATCGCGGGCGTGTGGAAATCGCAAAGGTCGAGCACGTCTTCGACATTCACGAGAGCCCCTTGCGCGCGCGCCTGCGCTGCTGCAGCGCGATCGGCCTCGACGAAATAGACGAGATCGAAACCCGCATAGCTTTCAGGCGCGCGCGCCAAGACCGCAACCGCGTCGGCGCCGCCCTCGCGGAGCAGGCGCGTTCGCCGCTCGGCGCGCGGGCCCGTGCCGACCACGGCGATACGCAGTTTTGCGGCATCCAGCACGATCGGCAGCATGGCGGGTTCCTTGTCGGCGTTGCGGTGGGCACTGTCGCAGTCGGGTGTCGGACGCGGAATTGAGGAAAATTGAAGCGGCAGCCAAATTCCTTTGCGTCGCAAAGCGCGTTTTCCAGGCCTACCTTGGTCCGACAGAGAGGCAAACGATCAATCGCCATGCCGTTCGACAGCGCCGCCCGCACGCTTGAAACCGCCAAAATCTTCGATGCCGACGAGATCGGCTGGATCGCCGCCGAAGCGGCCGTCGTCGCGGCGCGCAAGGGGACTGCGGCGCTGGCCGACGCGCATCGCACGGTCCCGGCTCTGGGGTTGCTTGCGGCGCATCCGCGTCTGCGCCGCCGCTTGGCAGATGCTTCGAGCGGCCTCGCGGGCGCGGTCTATCTGGCGCGGTGGGACGGTTCGACCGCTTTGCCGATCCGCAGCGACGCGCAGAATTTCGTGGTGTTCCTCGGCTGGCGCGGCGGGCTTGGCCTTGTCGGCGCGGACGATATCGCGAGCGAGCCGGGCTTGGTGGTGACGGCCGGGGCCGCGGCGCTTGCCGCAGCCCGAGCCGCCGGTACAGCACCCAGCACCGTGCTCGTGCTTTCCTATGCGCAAGGCGGTGAAGAGTTGGCCGATGTGGCCGACGATGCGCTGTGGCCGCAAGCTTGGAGTGCGGCCGGCTAAGACCTATTCGGCGGCGTCGAGGTTCCGCACGGCGGGGGCAGTACCGCGCGTCGGCACCACGACGATGCGGTTGGCGCGCAGTGCGGCGCGTGTGCCCGAGTGCGAAATCTCGAGCGCATCGAAACCGCCGCGCAGCATGAACACGATCTGGTCCTGCAGCACATCGCCCGCCGCGCGCAATTCGCCGCGATAACCCAGGCGATGGCGCAGGCGGTGCGCAAGCGAATAGGGCCTGCCGTCGGCATAGCGCGCAAACCGCAGCACGATCGTCGCAAAACGTTCGAGCGCGCCTTCGAGTCCGTCCAGCGTGTCGGCGGTTTCGAGCACGAGGCCGAGTCGGCCCGGCCATGCGTCGAACGCAGCACGCTCGGCGAGATAGCGCTGCTTCGAGACGATCGCGAGCGCGTTGGCAGGCAGGGGTTCGCCGTCGGCGACGTACGCGACATCGTCGGCCACGAAACGGCCGCCGCGATAGAGTTCGGTTTCAAGCGTCGGCATAAAGCGCCTCCTGGAACGGGCCGAGGCCGACGCGGCGATAGGCGTCGAGAAAGCGTTCGCCGGGATCGCGCCGCAGTTCGAGATAGGTTTCGACCAGCGTTTCGACCGCGTCGGCGATCTTGTCGGCGGCAAAGCCGGGTCCGACGAGTTCGCCGATGGCGCAGTCCGCGCCTTCGGCGCCGCCGAGAGTGATCTGGTAGAACTCTTCGCCCTGCCGGTCGACGCCCAAGATGCCGATATGGCCGACATGGTGGTGGCCGCAGGCGTTGATGCAGCCCGAAATCTTGAGCTTGAGTTCGCCGATCTCCGTCTGGCGGTCGAGATCGGCGAAACGCCGCGAGATTTCCTGGGCAACCGGGATCGAGCGCGCATTGGCAAGCGCGCAGTAATCGAGCCCGGGGCAGGCGATGATGTCGGTCACGAGCCCGTCGTTTGGCGTGGCGAGTCCGGCGGCGGCCAGTGCCGCGTGCACAAGCGGCAGATCGTCGAGCTTTACGTGCGGCAGCACAATGTTCTGCGCATGGCTCACGCGCAGCTCGTCGAAGCTCCAGCGCTCGGCGATGTCGGCGAGCGCGTCCATCTGGTCGGACGTCGCATCGCCCGGAATGCCGCCGATCGGCTTGAGCGAACCGGTGACGACGCCGTAGCCGGGCGCCTTGTGGGCCGAGACGTTGCGCGCGGCGAAGCGGCGCAGCGCTTGGTCCTGCGCTTTTGCCGCTTCGAGGGCGGCCGAGCGGGCGAGCAGGGACGCGAATTTAGGCGGCGCGAAATAGGCGGCGATGCGCGCCATTTCCGCCTCGCCCAACGCCGCCGTCGCGACGGGCCGCGCCGCGAATTCGGCCTCGACGGATGCCGCGATCTCGTCGAGCCCTTTTTCGTGCACGAGGATATTGATGCGCGCCTTGTATTTGTTGTCGCGACGGCCTTCGAGATTGTAGACGCGCAAGATCGCCTCGCAATAGGCGAGCAGATCGCGTTCGGGCAGAAAGTCGCGCAGCTTCTTGGCGATCATCGGCGTGCGGCCCTGGCCGCCGCCGACATAGACGGCAAAGCCGATCTCGCCGCCCGCATTGCGCTTCACTTCGAGCCCGATATCGTGGACCTGGATCGCCGCTCGGTCGACGGATGCTCCCGTGACCGCGAGCTTGAATTTGCGCGGCAGGAACGTGAACTCGGGATGCAGGCTCGACCATTGGCGCAGGAGTTCGGCGTAGGGGCGCGGATCGACGGTTTCGTCGGCCGCTGCCCCGGCGAAATGGTCGGCCGTGACGTTGCGGATGCAGTTGCCCGAGGTCTGGATCGCGTGCATCTCGACTTCGGCGAGTTCGGCCAGCACGTCGGGAATGTCGGCGAGCCGCACCCAGTTGAACTGCAGATTCTGCCGCGTGGTGAAATGGCCGCTGGCGCGGTCGTAGACCCGCCCGATATGGGCGAGCTTGCGCAGCTGGCGGCCCGACAGCACGCCGTACCGGATCGCGATGCGCAGCATGTAGGCGTGAAGCTGCAGATAGACGCCGTTCATCAGCCGCAATGGCTTGAACTGGTCTTCGGTCAGTTCGCCCGAAAGGCGGCGCTGCACCTGGTCGCGGAACTCGGCCACGCGGGCGGCCACGAAAGAGCGGTCGAATTCGTCGTAGCGGTACACGGGATCAGACCGTCGGGCCGTCGGCGCGGATGCGTTCGCGCAAGGAAAGCGGTCGGCGCGTGGCCGGATCGACCGCGATCAGCACGGGCTCGACGACGCGGTTGGCGGCATGGTCGGCTTGCGCGCGCGCAAGCAAGGCCGCACCCGCTTCGCCGCCCGGCACAAGTTCGGCCTCGGCGACCGCGCGCGTCCAGCTGCCGTCGGCGCGGCGGAAAACCGCTTCGCCGCCTGCAAGATCGTTGGCGGTTGCCGCCACCCAGTCGAATTTGATTTTGCGCGCCGCCATGTTCGTTCTGTGCCTGTTCGAACCGAGGACCCGAGTTTCGCGCGCGCGACGGCGGCGAACCAAGGCAGATAAATTCATTTCGGTCTTTAGTATTGTTGAGGCTAAGAAGGATTGGGGAGAAACGAAAATGCAGATCGAAAAGCCGGACGTCGAAATCCTTATCGATACGCCGCTCAAAGTCGGCGAAGGCCCGTGCTGGGACGACGCGACCGGCACGTTGCTGTTCGTCGATATCGTCGCCCCGTGCCTCTATCGCTACGATCCGGCGGGCGGCAAGCTTCAGCGCTACGACATGCCGAGCGCCATCGGCAGCTTCGGCCTGTGCGCCGACGGCCGCGCGGTGGTCGCATTGCGCTCAGGCGTGCATCTGTTCGATTTTTCGACCCGGAAGCTCGAATTCCTCGTGCATCCGGAGCCCGATATGCCGGGCAATCGCCTCAACGACGGCAAGGTCGGCCCCGACGGCGCGTTCTGGGTCGGCAGCATGGACGACCGGCCCGAGAAAGAGCCGGTGGCCGCACTCTACCGCGTCGACCCGAAGGGCGGTGTGCGGCGCGTGCGCGACGGGCTTACCGTATCCAACGGGCTTGCCTGGAGCGCGGACGGCAAGCGCATGTTCCATTCCGACAGCCGCCAGCGCTTCGTTCAGAGCTACGATTTCGACGCGGGCACGGGCGCGATGTCGGGCCAGCGTACGATCCGCATGCTCGAGGAAGCCGACGGAAGGCCCGACGGGGCGGCGTGCGATGCCGAAGGCTTCTATTGGAGTGCCGGCGTGTCGGCCGGGCGTTTGAACCGCATGGCACCCGACGGGCGCATCGACCGCATTCTGCAGCTGCCCGTCGAAGCGCCGACGATGCCGTGTTTCGGCGGTCCCGACGGAAAAACGCTCTACGTGACCTCGCTCGCGAGCAATCGCAGCGGGCCCTTGCAGAACGGCACGCTCATGCGCCTGCGCATGGATGTGGCGGGCGCGAAGATCGCGCGCTTCGGCGTGCCGCTTTAGCCCCAGAGTTCCGCCGCTGGCGGTTCGACCGAGCTGCCACGATAGAGGAGGCCCGGATCGCGGTCGGCTGCCAGCAACAGCGGACCGTCGATGTCGACCCATTCGGCGCCTTGCGCCACGAGGTGGGCGGGCGCCATCGACAACGACGTGCCGACCATGCAGCCGACCATGATTTTGAAGCCCGCCGCGCGCGCGGCGGAGCGCAGCTTCAAGGCTTCGGTCAGGCCGCCGGTCTTGTCGAGCTTGATGTTGACCGCCTCGTACTTGCCCTCGAGGCGGGCGAGCGAAGCGGCGTCGTGGCAGGCTTCGTCGGCGCAGACGGGAACGGGGTGCGCGACCTTGGCGAGGTCGCGGTCGCTTTCGGCATGCAGCGGCTGTTCGATCAGATCGACGCCGAGCGCGGCAAGCGCGGGCGCGAACTTCGCATAGGCCGCGATGTCCCAGGCTTCGTTGGCGTCGACGACGAGGCGCGAAGAGGGTGCTGCCTTGCGCACGGCCGCGACGCGTTCGAGATCGCCTTCGCCGGTGAGCTTGATTTTCAGCAGCGGGCGTGCGGCGGCGGCGGCGGCGGCTTCGCCCATTTTCTCCGGCGTGTCGACCGACAGCGTGAAGGCCGTGACGACCGCGCCCGGATCGGGCAGCCCCGCGAGCTGCCATACGCGTTTGCCCGCCTGTTTGGCTTCGAGGTCCCACAGCGCGCAATCGAGCGCGTTGCGCGCGGCCCCGGCCGGCATCGCCTGGCCCAAGGCTTCGCGGCTGCCGCCGCTTTCGACGAGATCGCGCATCGCTTCGATCGCGGCCGTCGCGCTTTCGATCGTTTCGCCGTAACGCGCATAGGGCACGCATTCGCCGCGCCCGGCATGGCTGCCTTGCGCGATGCGCACGGAAAGCACTGCGGCCTCGGTGCGGCTGCCGCGCGAGATGCGGAACGTGCCGCGGATCGGCCAGATCTCGCGCGCGACCTCGAGCGTGCGTCGCATCAGAGCCGCGCCAGCTTTTGCGCGAGTTTGGCCACACCCGTGCGGCTCGGATCCTCGACCGGAAGCCCGAGCCGGTCCGCGAGCGACTTGAGCGCGCGATCCGCTGCCTTCGGCGCCATCTTCGACGTGTTGAGGCTCACGCCGATGCATTTGGCCTTCGGGTTCGTGCGGCGCGCATGCGCCACGTTGACCGCGATGCAGTCTTCGATGCGCGGCAGCTTGTAGTGCGGCAGGCCACGCATGTGCGGGCGGCCCGGCTCGTGGCACATCACGAGCGCGTCGGCCTGCGCCCCGTGGATCAGCGCCAGCGTCACGCCCGCATAGCTCGGGTGGAACAGCGAACCCTGGCCTTCGATGACGTCCCAATGGTCGGCGGGGCCGGCGGGCGACAGCGTTTCGACCGCACCCGCCACGAAGTCCGACACGATCGCGTCGATCGACCAGCCCGAACCGGCGATGAGAATGCCGGTCTGGCCCGTGGCGCGGAAGGTGGCCTTGACGCCGAGCGCCTTCAGCGCTTTTTCGAGCGCCAGCGACGTGTACATTTTGCCGATCGAACAGTCGGTGCCGACGGTCAGCACGCGCTTGCCGCTGCGCTTGGCGCCCGTCGCGATCGGGAACTCGCGGTCGGGATGGCGCACGTCGAACAGATTGCGGCCGTGCTTTCCGGCCGCCGCCGCGATCTCGGGCACGTCCGACAGGCGGTTGTGCAGGCCGCTCGCCAGATCGAGCCCGGCGGCGAGGGCATCGAGCAGCACCTTGCTCCAGGCGGGCGAGATGATGCCGCCGCGATTGACCACGCCCACAATCATGGTCTTGGCCCCTTTGCGCGCGGCCTCGCGCACGTCCATGTCGGGCACGCCGGCATCGGCCTTGCAGCCGGGCAGGCGCACTTGGCCCAGGCATTTCTCCGGCCGCCATTGCGCCACGCCGATCGAGGTTTTGGCCGCGAGCGCGTCGGCCGCTTCGCCGAGAAACAGCAGGTAAGGCGCCTTGATGTCCACCGGATCGATCTCCTGGTCTTGGGTGCAACCGAACGCGATTAAACGACATTCGCCGCCGCTTTCCAACGGCCTTCGCCTCCGATAGCCTGGGCACATGAGCTACGACGCGATTCTCCACGGCGGCAGCGTGATCGACGGCACGGGAGCGCCTTCGCGCCGCGCCGACATCGCCGTTGCGGGCGACCGCATTGCGGCCATCGGCGATCTGGGCGCGGCACAGGCCGGATCGCGCATCGACTGCACGGGCCGCATCGTTTCTCCGGGCTTCGTCGATGCGCACACGCACGACGATGCGGCGTTGTTCGACTATCCCGACATGCCGATGAAAACGAGCCAGGGCGTGACGAGCGTCGTTTGCGGCAATTGCGGGATCTCGCTCGCACCCGTGGATCTGCCGGGCACGCCGCCGCCGCCGCTCGATCTGCTGGGCGGGCGGGCCGCCTACCGCTTCAAGCGCTTTGCCGATTGGCGCCGCGCGTTCGGGGCGGCGCCCGCGGCCGTGAACGCGATCGGCCTTGCGGGCCATTCGGCCTTGCGCGTGCAGACGATGGGAGCACTCGACCGCCCGGCCGACGCGGGCGAGATCGCGGCGATGGCGCATCTGCTTGCGGGCGCGATGGAAGACGGCGCCTTGGGCCTGTCGACGGGCCTGGCTTACGCGCCCGCGCGGATGGCTTCCACGCGCGAGATCGTCGAGATCGCGCGCGTGGCGTCGGCCGCCGGCGGCATCTACGCCACGCATCTGCGCGACGAGGGCGCGTTCCTCGAAGACGCGGTCGAGGAAGCCTTGACGATCGGCCGGGCCGCCGATCTGCCGGTCATTCTCTCGCACCACAAGGCGGCGGGCCGTCCGCACCACGGCAAGACCAAGACGACGCTGCCGCGCCTGGACGAGGCGCGCCGCGAACAGCGTCTGGCGCTCGACATGTATCCCTACATCGCCTCTTCGACCGTGCTGACCTTGACGCGCGTCGGGGACTCCGCGCGCACGCTGATCGCGTGGTCAAAAGCCTTGCCGCAGGCGCAGGGGCGGGATTTGGCCGAGCTTGCCGCCGAACACGGGCTCGGCATCGAAGCCATGTGCGAGAAACTGCAGCCGGCGGGGGCCATCTATTTCGCGATGGACGAAGACGACGTGCGCCGCGTGCTGGCATGGCCCGAGGCGATGATCGGCTCGGACGGTTTGCCGCACGATACCCATCCCCATCCGCGCCTGTGGGGCACTTTCCCGCGCGTGCTGGGGCACTATGCGCGCGACCTCAAGCTTCTTCCGCTCGAAGAAGCGTTGCGCAAGATGACGAGCCTGCCCGCCAAACGCTTCGGTCTCAAAGATCGCGGCGTGCTGCGCGCGGGCGCCTTTGCCGACATCGCGGTGTTCGATGCGGCCGCGATCCTCGATCAGGCGAGCTTCGCCGAGCCCAAGCGCGCTGCGCGCGGCATCGAGTTCGTGTTCGTGAACGGCGCATGCGTGTGGCGGAGCGGCGCGCCGACGGGCGCGCGTCCGGGTCGTGCCTTGGCGCTCGATCGCGGTGCGCTCGACTACGCGGCCTAAACGCTTCGGCCGAAAAACTCGGCCAGCATCCACAGCGCGAACCCGACCAGCAGCAACGAAGCCGCCCGGTTGACGGCGCGAAAGGCACTTGGCCCGATCCGGTCGCGCAAGGAAGCGACGATACCCGACAGCACGATCCACCACGCGAAAGAGCCCAGCACCACGCCCGCGACCAGAGACATTCCGGCGATTCTCGAATCGCCGGCATCCGCCAAGCCCAACGCCAAGAACAGGCCCACGAACGTGACGATCGTGGCCGGGTTCGCGACCGTGAGAAGGAAGGTTGCCGCAAACGTGCCCGCAAGCGTGCGCGCGTCGATTGCGGCCGCGCGCGCGGCAGGCTCGGCGTGCCAGCCTTTCCAGCCGAGCCACAGCAGAAAGGCCGCCCCGCCGAGGCGGAACCAAGGATTGTCCGCCAGCAGATCGCCGAGCAATGCCGCGAAGCCGAAAGCGGCGAGTGCGGCGTAGAGCCCGTCGGCCAACGCCGTGCCGAGCCCGCCGGCAATGCCGGCTGCCATGCCGTGCGAGAGCGTGCGCCGGATGCACAAGATGCCGATGGGCCCGACCGGGGCCGCGATCGATACGCCCAGGATCAGGCCCTTCAGCAGGAAATCCGCGTCGATTTCGCTCATCGGCCGCTCATGGCCCGCACGCCACGACATGCGTGTCCTTGGCCGAGGAAAGCGCGATCACCGTCTCGGTGCGCGAAACGCCCGCCGCGCGTTTGATGCGATCGACGATCGCGCGCTCGAGGGCGGCGTTGCTCGCCACGCGGATCTTGAGCAGATAGGACCACGCCCCCGTCACGTGGTGGCATTCGAGCACGTCGGGCAGGGCTGCCATCGCGGCGACGAAGGCGGCATCGTGTTTGGTGCCTTCGAGGGCCACCGACACGAACGCCAAAGTCGGCCGACCGAGCTTTTCGGCGTTCGCGGTGATCGACCAGCCGGTGATCGTGCCGTTTGCTTCGAGCTTTTTGAGCCGTTCGTTGACGGCCGACACCGACAGGCCGACGGCCATCGCAATTCCGGCGTATGAATCGCGCGCATTTTGCTGGAGATGCGCAATTATTTTGCGGTCGATGTCGTCCATGCCGGCAAAATACATGCGTTTCGTCGTCGATTCTACAGTTTCAATTTGGTTTGACAGGCGCGGTATTTCCGTGTTTTCAATAATTACTGAAAATTCGGAACAGTCATGAATCTTCCCCCCATCGTCCAGTCCTTCGTTCTGCATTTCGGCGAAATGGGTTCGCGTTGGGGCATTGCGCGCACCGTGGGCCAGATCTACGCCGTTCTGTTCGTGTCGGCCGAGCCGCTGTGCGCCGACGATCTCGTGGACCGGCTCGGCATCTCGCGCTCGAACGTGTCGATCGGGCTCAAGGAGCTGCAGTCGTGGAACCTCGTGCGGCTGCGCCACGTGCCGGGCGACCGCCGCGAGTTTTTTTCGACGCCCGGAGACGTGTGGGCGATCTTGCGCACGCTCGTGCAGGAGCGCAAAAAGCGCGAGGTCGATCCGACCCTTTCGGTCCTGCGCGATCTGCTGCTGCAGGCGCCTCAAAGCGACGCCGAGGCGCACGCCCAGGCGCGCATGCGCGACATGCTCGCACCGATGGAACTGCTCACCAAATGGTACGACGACGTCGAGCGGCTGGAGACCGAGCGCTTGATCCAGCTCCTCGGCCTGGGCGCGACGATCGTCAAAGCGCTCGACGCCAAAGATCGCCTGTTCGCGTTGCCGGGCCGCAAGGCCGCAGCCAAATCCCCCTGATTGGAGTCGACAAGATGTTCCCGACCCCCTTCGAAGGCGCCGATCCCGTGCTGCTCGCGCGCATCCAGTTCGCCGCCAACATCTCGTTCCACATTCTGTTCCCGACGATCACGATCGCGCTCGGCTGGTTCCTGCTGTTTTTCAAACTGCGCTACAACGCGACGCGCGAGGAACGCTGGATGGACGCCTACCGGCTCTACGTGAAGGTGTTCGCGCTCACCTTCGCGCTCGGCGTGGTGTCCGGCATAACGATGAGCTTCCAGTTCGGCACCAACTGGCCCGGCTTCATGAACGCGGTCGGCAACATCGCGGGACCGCTTCTCGCCTACGAGGTGCTGACCGCCTTTTTCCTCGAGGCGAGTTTCCTCGGCATCATGCTGTTCGGCTTCCGGCGCGTGAAGGACTGGGTGCATACCCTCGCCACGTTCCTGGTCGCGTTCGGCACGACGATTTCGGCGTTCTGGATCCTCGTGCTGAATTCCTGGATGCACACGCCGGCCGGCTTCGAGATGCGCGACGGCGTGGCGCACGCGACCGACTGGTTCGCGATCGTCTTCAACCCGTCGATGCCGTACCGGCTCGTCCACATGCTGCTGGCCTCGGGCCTCACTTGCGCGTTTCTGGTGGCGGGGCTTTCGGCCTATCGCTGGCTGCGCGGCGACCGCGGGGCCGACGTGGACGTCGGTTTGCGCACGGGCGTGACGGTTGCGGCCGTCTTGATCCCGCTGCAGATCCTCGCGGGCGACATGCACGGGCTCAACACGCTGAAGCACCAGCCCGCCAAGGTCGCCGCCATGGAAGGCAATTGGACGACCGGCCCCAACGTGCCGCTGGTGCTGTTCGCGGTGCCCAACGAGGCCGAAAAGCGCAACGATTTCGCGGTCGAGATCCCGAACGGGGCAAGCCTCATCCTCAAGCATTCGCCGTCGGGCGTGGTTCCCGGTCTCGACGCCTTCGAGGGCCTGCATCCGCCGGTGGCGCCCGTGTTCTACGCGTTCCGCGCGATGGTGGGCACCGGCATGCTGATGCTGGCGGTCGCGTGGTTCGCCGCGTGGCTGATCTGGCGGCGCGGCGGCATCGGGGTTTGGACCGCGCGCGGTTTGGCGGCCATGACCTTGTCGGGGTGGGTCGCCACGCTGGCGGGCTGGTACGTGACCGAAATCGGCCGCCAGCCTTGGCTCGTCACGGGCGTGCTCGCGACGGCCGACGCGGCTTCCGACGTGCCCGTCGCGATGTTCGGCAGCTCGCTTGCGATCTATCTGCTGCTCTACGCCGGCCTGATCGCGGCCTATGTGAGCGTGCTGTTCCATCTTGCGGGCAAGCCTGCCGCCGCCATGCCCGAAGACGCGCCCAAGGGCAAACTCATCGCCGCCAGCGCGGCAGCCCGCATCTGATCCCCCGGCAACAGGAGAAACCGCCATGGCGCTTTTCGGCTTCGCCCCGGACGTGTGGCTGCCCGTCGCCTTCGCCGTGCTGATGGGGGCGTCGATCCTCGCCTACGTGGTGCTCGACGGCTACGATCTGGGCGTGGGCATCTTGATGGGCAACGCCACGCGCGAGGAGCGCGACGTGATGGTGGGCTCCATCGGCCCGTTCTGGGACGCCAACGAAACCTGGCTCGTGCTCGGCATCGGGCTGCTGCTCGTGGCGTTTCCCGCCGCCCACGGCACGATCCTGACGGCGCTCTATCTGCCCGTGGCCTTGATGCTCGTGGGCCTCACCTTGCGCGGCGTAGCGTTCGAGTTCCGCGTCAAAGCGCAGTCGGGCTTGCGCGAAATCTGGGACCGCATTTTCGTGGGGGGCTCGCTGCTGGCTGCGGCCACGCAAGGCTACATGCTGGGCTTCTACATCGTCGGCTTCGAGCCGAGCTTCGCCGCGCATGCTTTTGCCGTGCTGACCGGCATTTGCCTCGCGGCCGGCTATGCCTTCATCGGCGCCACGTGGCTCGTGCTCAAGACCGAAGGGGCCTTGCACGACCGCGCCGTGGGCATGGCGCGCACGTGCCTGTGGCTTGCGGCCCTCGGCATGGCGGCCGTGTCGCTGGCAACGCCTATCGCCTCGCCGCGCATCTTCGCCAAATGGTTCTCGTTTCCCGAGATCATTTTGCTCGCCCCCATTCCGCTCGTCACGGCCGGACTGTTCCTCGCCTTGTGGATTTTCCTGCGCCGCATGCCGCGCACCGACCGCAGCCTCGACATCGTGCCGTTCGTGGGGGCGGTCGGGCTGTTCGCACTCGGCTTTTTCGGCTTTGCCTATTCCTTCTATCCGTATCTCGTCGTCGACCGCATCACCGTGTGGCAGGCGGCGGCCGCACCCGAAAGCCTGATGCTGATTTTCGTCGGCGCTTGCGTCGTGCTGCCGGTCATCGTCGCCTATTCGGCCTTCGCCTACTGGGTGTTCCGCGGCAAGGCGACCGCGCTGCGCTACGACTGAGGCGGGTGCGGGCGCCGGGCGCGCCGCGCGCTCAGGCGATCTTCCGGACGCGGTCGCGCATCCTCTCCAGGTTCTCGCTGTCGAGCGGGAACTGCAGCGTCGTGCTGCCGTTCCCGGTCTTTGCGACGCGTACGCGCAGCTTCTCGGCGAAGCTTTCGAGCGTCAGTTCCAGGCCCTCGCCCAACGCGCAGTCGAGCGACGGCGAAACGACCACGAAGGCGGCCGTGATCTCGGAAGCGCGCCCGGACCACGTGCCGCGCTGCAGCTGCGCCGTGGCCTTGAGGGCGACCTTGCGCGGCTCGTAGGTGTCGTCGTCGACGTTCGTGTTCTGCATCGCCGAGAGAAACGTTTTGATCTCGCGCCCGAGCACTTCGGTTTCGTCGGCCATGCTCCGCGCCCGCGCGCTGACGTTGACCGCGCTTTCGTTGATCGTGCTCGCCTGCGACTGTATCTTCTGGACGTTCTCCGCGACCCGCAAAGCGCTGCCCGACACGAACGAGACGTTCCGCGAGATTTCCTCGGTCGTCGCGTTCTGTTCTTCGATCGCGGCCGCGATGACCGTCGCGTATTCGTCGATGTTGCCCACGATTTTGCCGATATTGGCGATCGACTCGGCCGACTGCACGGACGCTTCCTGGATGGACTTGATCTTCTTCGAGACCGCGTCGGTCGCGCTCGCCGTCTGTTTGGCGAGATTCTTGACCTCGCTCGCGACGACCGCGAAGCCTTTGCCCGCTTCGCCCGCGCGCGCCGCCTCGATCGTGGCGTTGAGCGCCAGCATGTTCGTCTGCTCTGCGATGCCGGTGATGAGCTGGACGACCTGCCCGATCTCCGCCGATATCTGCTGGAGCGCGCGCACGTCGCGCTCGGAATCCCGCGCGCTCTGGACGGCCGCGCGCGTGACCTCAGACGACTTGCTGACTTGGCGCGAAATCTCGCGGATCGAGGCGACCATTTCCTCGGTGGCGGCGCTCAAAGCCTGGGCGTTGACCGACGATTCTTCGGCTTCCGCCGCCACCATCGTCGCCATGTTCTGGGCCTCGCCGCTGCTGTTGCGCACGGTCGCGGTCTCGTCGGCCATTTGCTCGGCGCCCTGGAGGTTCTGGGCGAAAACCGCGCCGATCGTCGAGCCGAAGATGCCGACAAGCTGGTTCAGTTCGGCGTTGCGCTGCATCTGCTTGCTTTTGATGGCGGCCTGCTCGGCTTCGAGCCGCTGCGCCCTTGCCATGTTCGCCTGGAAAACCAGCATCGCCTTCGCCATGTCGGCGACTTCGTCCGCGAATTTCGAAGCCGGGATCGGCGTGTCGAGCTTGCCGTCCGCAAGTTCGCCCATGGCGGCCGTCAGCCGCGACAGGGGTGCGGTGACGCTGCGTCCGATCGCGAATGCGAGCGCAGCGCCGGCGAAGAAGCCCGCGAGCGAAAAGGCGACGATGAGAATTATGCCCCGTTGCTCGTCCGCGTAGGCTTGATCGACGGCTTGCGTCACGAAGGCGCTTGCGCGCTCCTGCGCGACGAGGACGATCTTGTCCAGCGCCGTCTGCGCTTTTTCGATCTCGACGATCCGGCCTTCCAGTGCCGCGGAATGCCCGGCCGCGCGCGCGAGCTGGGCGAGGGCCTCCTGGACGTCGGAATCGTAGCTTCGCTTCGCGGTTTCGATCTTCTTGACGTCGAGCCGCATGGTCTGGAACAGCGCCGTTGCTTCCGGCGGTTGGCCTGCTGCGAGCGCTTTGTCGATCAGCGCTTCGGCCTCGAGAATCTCGGCCGCGGACTTTTTCGAGACGTCGGCAAACGCGCGCACGATGCTTTCGTACGTCTCGTTTCCGTCCGTTGCCGTGATGCCTTTGATGCGGATGGCCTTTTCGAACAGAATTGCCTGCTCGAGCTGGTGGACCGCGATCTTCTGCAGGAGATTGTTCAGCGGCACGTCCGAATGCGCGATCTCCTCCAATTCGTCGCCGATCGCGGCCATTTTGTAGATGCCGACGGCGCCGACGACGCCGATGACGAGAAGAAGGACGGCGGCCAGCGCAGAAATGCGCTTGCCGATCGCCAAACCGTAGATGAATTGCATTGTCGAAAACTCCGGGGGCTATGGAATCAGTTTGCGGACGGCGGCGAGGAAGTCCGCTTTCGAAAACGGCTTCTCGAGCACGGCGTCGGCTTTTGCCTTCGCCAGCGTCAGTGCGGCCGCGGCGGATACGCCGTTGCCGCCGCCCGAAATCGCCAGAATCGGCGTCTTGCTGCCGGCCGCGCGCAACGCCAAAATCACTTCGGCGCCGTCGATCTCCGGCATCAGAATGTCGGTGATCACCAGGTCGAAATTGGCGGCCTTTGCCATGCGCAGGCCTTCGGCACCGTCTGCCGCCATTTCGACGTGGAAATCCTGCATCGCGAGGATGATCTCGAGGGATTCGCGAACGCCCTTCATGTCCTCGATAAGCAAAATCCTCTTTTTCATTCCATTCCCCTGCAAGATTCGATTTTAAAGCTCAATTTCAGCACAGATTTAGTGTACCTTTAGAAACACCTTTCAGCATTAGAATTATTTATAAATATGCGATTTGTTTTCAAGCGATTGGGATATATACAAAAAACGTCGTTCCGACGTTTGGTTTGCTTACGAAATCGAGCGTGCCGTTCCATTCGCGTGCGATCCGATACGAGATGGAAAGGCCCAGTCCCGTGCCCTCGCCGGGGGGCTTGGTCGAGAAGAAGGGGCTGAAAATCTCGCCGACATTCTTCGCCTCGATGCCGCAGCCGAAATCCTGAACGCCGATCGCCAGATAGGCGCCCTCTTTCAGTTTGAGTTGCTGCGCCCGTTCCGGACCGACATCCTCGCGAGACCAATGGAGCGCCAGTCTGCCGCCGCCGTCCATCGCGAACAGCGCGTTGTTCACCAGATTCATCAGCACCTGGTAGAGGTGGTTCTTGCGGATCCGCACGCGCGCGGGTTCGCCCGCCGCCGTCGGCGCGACGTTCGTTTCGAACGCGGTTTTCGCCTGCAGCAGGTTCCGCACGAAGCGCACGACGTCCTCGCGCAGCGCGTCCGCGTCGATCGTCTCGATTTCCGAACCGGCTCTGCGCGAAAACCGCAGCACGTCCTGCGCTACCCTGTCGGCGACGTCGACGTTTTCGGCGAGGATTTCCAGGCATCGGCCGAGCTTGTCGGCGCCCAGCGTCTTCCAGTCCTTGAGCATGTCGCTCATGAGTTTGACGGGCTGCAGCGCGTTCTTGATTTCGTGGCTCACGTTGCCGGCCATGCGGCCCAACGCCTCCATCTTCTGGCGCTCCTGCTCGAGCCGCTGGCTCTGGTAGAAGCCCGTCACGTCGTTCTGCACGCCGAGATAGGCGATCCCGACGCCGTCGGGATCGAAGACGGGCGCGATCCGCAGACGGTTGAGAAAGCTCGTGCCGTCTTTCCTGTAGTTGAGTATCTCGACCTCGATGGAGGCGTGCGACGCGACCGCCTTGCGGATTTCGCGCACCGTCTCGGGGTCGGTGCCGGGACCCTGCAGAAAGCGGCAGTTCCGGCCGATTGCCTCCTCGCGCGCATAGCCGGTCGCGTCGAGAAAGGCCTGGTTCACGTAGACCAGTTCCATGTCGCCGTCGATGCGCGAAATCGTGTGCGCGATGGTGCTTTGCTCGATCGATTTGACGAGAACGTCGTTCGTCAGTCGGAAATCTTCCATCGGCAAAGGATGTTCCTTCGAAAAACGCGGAGCGGATGCGCATCGGGAGACTAGGCGATACCGCAAGTCGAAGCCAGTCGGCCAAGCATCGCTCCGGGCGCTTCGACGGGCGCCGGGCGATCGCGGCGGAATCTTGGCGGAACGGCCGGCGGTTCTGCTAGAACCGCACGATGGAAATCGTCGAATTCGTGGTCGCGTATCCGTGGTCGCTGGTCGTGGGCGGGGTTTTGGCCGTCTATCTCTACGTCCAAGTCCGGCTCGCCGACGACGAGCCGCGTTCGGCGCCCGAAAAGCCGAAAAGCCTGGAAGGCTTCGACGTCGAATGGTGCGTGGGCTGTTCGCTGTGGGTGCCCGCCAAAACGCCCTATTGCAGCCTCCGCGGCTGCCCGCGCCCGCACCGCTCGCTGTAGGCTCCGGCGGCCAGTTTTGCGTCATTGCCGTGCGCGGGTTGGCTGGCTATGTTGCGCCGCAATCGGCAGGAGTCGGCCCCGCGAATGAAACCCCTAAGTTTCCAGGACCTGATTTTGACGTTGCACGCCTATTGGTCGGCGCAGGGCTGCCTTATTCTGCAGCCCTACGACATGGAAATGGGGGCGGGCACCTTCCATCCGGCCACGACGCTGCGCGCACTCGGCCCCAAGCCGTGGAAGGCCGCCTATGTGCAGCCCTCGCGCCGCCCGGCGGACGGGCGCTACGGCGAGAACCCGAACCGGCTGCAGCACTACTACCAGTACCAGGTGATCCTGAAGCCTTCTCCCGCGAACGCGCAGGCGCTCTATCTCGGCAGCCTCGCCAAGATCGGGCTCGACGCCAAACGCCACGACATTCGCTTCGTCGAAGACGATTGGGAAAGCCCGACGCTGGGGGCGTGGGGCCTGGGCTGGGAAGTGTGGTGCGACGGCATGGAAGTGACGCAGTACACCTACTTCCAGCAGGTCGGCGGAATCGAGTGCAATCCCGTCGCGGTCGAGTTCACCTACGGGCTCGAACGGCTGGCGATGTATATCCAGGGTGTGGAAAACGTCTACGACCTCGCTTTCAACAACGAGGGCGTCAAATACGGCGAAGTGTTCCTGCGCGCAGAGCGCGAATATTCGGCGCACAATTTCGAGCACGCGAACACCGACCAATTGTTCAAGCATTTCCAGGATGCCGAAGCCGAATGCAAGGCGCTGCTGGAGGCCAAGCTCGCTTTACCCGCCTACGACCAATGCATCAAAGCTTCGCACCGCTTCAACCTGCTCGATGCGCGCGGCGTGATTTCGGTGACCGAGCGCCAAGCCTATATCGGCCGCGTGCGCAACTTGGCCAAAGCCTGCTGCGAAGCGTGGCTGGTGGGCGAAGGTGCGGCCAATGGCTGAATTGCTGCTCGAAATCCTGTCGGAGGAAATCCCGGCGCGCATGCAAGGGCGTGCTGCCGAGGATTTGAAACGCCTCGTGTGCGAAGGCCTCGGCAAAGCCGCGCTCGAATTTTCGAAGGCCGAGGCTTTCGTCACGCCGCGCCGCTTGGCGCTGGTCGTCGAAGGCCTGCCGCTGCGCACGCCCGATCTCAAAGAAGAAAAGAAAGGTCCGCGCGTCGGCTCGCCCGACCAGGCGATTACGGGCTTTTTGAAGGGCGCAGGCGTCGCCTCGCTCGATGCTTGCGAGAAGCGCACGGTCGGAAAAGCCGAGTTCTGGTTTGCGGTCGTCGACAAAAAGGGTGCGGCGACGGCGGAGATTTTGCCGGGCGTGATAGTCGACGCGATCAAATCGCTGACCTGGCCCAAATCGATGCGTTGGGGCACACACAAGATAAGCTGGGTTCGGCCTCTCCACTCGATTATAGCTGTTTTTGAAGGCATTGTGATTGAAGGCGCGATTGATTTCGGCGCTCCGGACTTTCGAGTTCAGAATCTGGATGCGACTTTTCCAGGTTCCTATCCAGTGACTTTCACTGCTCGCACTGAAGGCCATCGCTTTTTGGCGCCCGCATCATTCGCTGTGTCGGGCTTCGCCGATTATCGAGCGAAGTTGGAAAAAGCGTTTGTGATCCTCGATGCGGCCGCACGGCGTGCGAAGATACTGGCCGATGCGCAAGCCGCGTGCGCCAAGCTCGGCGTAATCTTGCGCGACGATCCGGGTTTGCTCGACGAGGTCGCGGGCCTTGTCGAATGGCCGGTCGTGCTGGCTGGCGCCATCGACGAAAATTTCATGGACGTGCCGGCCGAAGTGCTGGTGACGTCGATGCGCGCGCACCAGAAATACTTCGCCACGCTGAACGCGGACGGATCGCTTGGCCGCCACTTTATCGTCGTCGCGAACATGGTTGCCGAAGACGGCGGCGCGTTGATCGTGGCCGGCAACGAGCGCGTTTTGCGCGCGCGCCTGTCGGACGCCAAATTCTTCTGGGACCAGGACCGGAAGACAAAACTGGAAGCGCGCGTGCCCGCGCTTGCGTCGCGCGTATTCCACGCCAAGCTCGGCACGATGCTGCAGAAGGTCGAACGGCTCGAGAAGCTGTCGGCATTCATCGCGGGCAAGATCGGTGCCGACGTCGCGGCCGCAACGCGCGCCGCCCATCTTGCCAAAGCCGATCTGTCGTCCGGCATGGTCGGCGAGTTTCCCGAACTGCAAGGCATCATGGGCCGCTACTATGCGCGCCACGACGGCGAGAGCGAGACGGTGACAAACGCCATCCGCGCGCACTACCAGCCGTTGGGCCCGAGCGACGCATGCCCCGCCGAGCCCGTGTCGGTCGCTGTCGCCCTCGCCGAAAAAATCGACACGCTTGCGGGCTTCTGGAGCATCGACGAAAAGCCGACCGGCTCCAAGGACCCGTTTGCGCTGCGCCGATCCGCACTCGGCGTAATCCGTCTAGTGCTCGAAAACGGGCTGCGCCTGCCGCTTGTACCGATCTTCGAAGCAGCCCTTGCCGCCAATCGCGGAGCAGCGTCGCTGGCGGGTGAACTCCTCGCCTTTTTCGCCGATCGTATGAAAGTGTCCCTTAAAGAGCAGGACATCAGGCACGATCTGATCGATGCGGTGTTCGCCCTTGGCGGCGAGGACGATCTCGTGCGGCTGCGCGCGCGCGTGGAAGCGCTCGGCGCTTTCCTTGCGAGCGACGACGGCGCCAATCTTTTGATCGCGGCGCGGCGGGCGTCGAACATCGCGGGCATCGAGGCCAAGAAGGACGGCGTTTCGTACGACGCACCCGTCGATCCGGCTTTGCTGGCGCAAGGCGAGGAAAAAGAGCTTTTCGCGCGTTTGTCGGGCGTGGAAGAAGCCGTGCGCAAAGCCGTCGGGCTCGAGGATTTTGCGGCGGCGATGCGCGCTTTGGCGTCGCTGCGCGGCCCCCTCGATGCGTTTTTCGAACGCGTTACCGTCAATGCCGACGACGCGGCGTTGCGCGCGAACCGTCTCAAACTGCTGTCGCAGATTCGCCGCACGACGATGCTCGTGGCGGATTTTGCGCGTATCGAAGGCTAGAGGAAAAAACCATGGCGAAGTGGGTCTACTCGTTCGGCGGCGGCAAGTCGGAAGGCAAGTCCGAGATGCGCAATCTGCTCGGCGGCAAGGGGGCGAACCTCGCCGAGATGAGCAATCTGGGCCTGCCCGTTCCGCCCGGCTTCACGATCACCACGGAAGTCTGCACGCATTTTTACGCCAACAAGCGCAGCTACCCGGCCGAGTTGAAGGCACAGACGGCCGCGGCACTCGGAGCTGTCGAGAAGATCGTCGGCCGCAAATTCGGCGACGCCAAGAAGCCGCTGCTCGTGTCGGTGCGCTCGGGTGCGCGCGCGTCGATGCCGGGCATGATGGACACGGTGCTCAATCTGGGCCTCAACGACGCCACCGTCGAAGGGCTCGCGCGCGAAAGCGGCGATGCGCGCTTCGCGTTCGACAGCTACCGCCGCTTCATCCAGATGTATGGCGGCGTGGTGCTCGACATAGCGCACCACCATTTCGAAGAGCTGCTCGAGCGCGCCAAGTCGGCGCGCGGCTACGCGCTCGACACCGAGATGACGGCCGGGGACTGGAAGGAACTCGTCGCCGAATACAAGACCATGGTCGAAAAGGAACTCGGTCGGCCCTTCCCGCAGGACCCGCACGAGCAATTGTGGGGCGCCATCGGCGCGGTGTTCGTCAGCTGGATGAACGACCGTGCGATCACCTACCGGCGCCTCTACCAGATCCCCGAAGAATGGGGTACGGCCGTCAACGTGCAGGCCATGGTGTTCGGCAACATGGGCGGTGACTGCGCCACGGGTGTGGCCTTCACGCGCGATCCTTCGACCGGCGAAAACGCGTTCTACGGCGAGTTCCTCATCAACGCGCAGGGCGAAGACGTGGTCGCCGGGATCCGCACGCCCCAGCAGCTCACCAAGGCGGGGCGCGAGAAGCAGGGGGCCAAGCTTCCTTCGATGGAAGAAGCGATGCCCGAGACCTACGCCCAGCTCGTAGCGATCCGCGCGCGGCTCGAGCGGCACTATCGCGACATCCAGGACATCGAATTCACGGTCGAAAAAGGCGTGCTCTACATGCTGCAGACGCGCAGCGGCAAGCGCACGGCGGCGGCGGCCCTGCGCATCGCGGTCGAGATGGCCGAAGAAGGCCTCATCGACCGCAAGACGGCCGTCTCGCGCATCGACCCTGCGAGCCTCGACCAGCTTCTGCACCCCACGCTCGACCCCAAGGCGCCGCGCACGCTGCTGTCGCGCGCATTGCCGGCCTCGCCGGGGGCCGCGTCGGGCATCGTGTGCTTCTCGGCCGACGAGGCGGAAACGCTGGCCGCCGCCGGCAAGTCGGTCATCCTCGTGCGCATCGAAACGAGCCCCGAAGACATCCACGGCATGCATGCCGCGCGCGGCATCCTCACCACGCGCGGCGGCATGACGAGCCATGCCGCGGTCGTGGCGCGCGGCATGGGGCGTGCTTGCGTTGCAGGGGCGGGCGAAATCCGCGTCGACTACGCCGCCAAGACGATGAGCATTCGCGGCCGCACGATCGCGGCGGGCGAGTCCGTCACGATCGACGGCGGGACCGGCGAAGTGTTCGCAGGCGAAGTGCCGACCGTGCAGCCCGAATTGTCGGGGCATTTCGCGCGCATCATGGAATGGGCCGACAGCTACCGGCGCATGAAGGTGCGCACCAACGCCGAAACGCCGCTCGACGCGCGCACCGCGCGCCGCTTCGGGGCCGAAGGCATCGGGCTGTGCCGCACCGAGCACATGTTCTTCGAGCCGTCGCGCATCCTCGCCGTGCGCGAAATGATCGTGGCCGACGACGCGCCCGCGCGCGCGGCGGCGCTCGCCAAGATCATGCCGTTCCAGCGCGCGGACTTCGTGGAGCTTTTCGAGATCATGGCGGGCCTGCCCGTGACGATCCGCCTGCTCGATCCGCCGCTGCACGAGTTCCTGCCGCATTCGGAAGCCGATTTTGCCGAGCTTGCGCGCACGACCGGCAAGAGCGTGGCCGAAGTGAAGGCGCGTGCCGAGAAGCTCACCGAAACGAACCCGATGCTCGGCCATCGCGGCTGCCGTCTGGCCGTGACGTATCCCGAGATCTACCAGATGCAGGTGCGCGCGATTTTCGAAGCGGCCATTCTGGTCGCCAAGGCCAAGGGCGAGACGGTAGCGCCCGAAATCATGATCCCGCTGGTGGCCGTGCGCCGCGAGCTCGACGTGATGCGCGACCACATCGCCAAGGTCGCCGACGAAGTGCGCGCAGCAACCGGCGAGGCGGTCGAGTATTCGCTGGGCACGATGATCGAGCTGCCGCGCGCTGCCCTTCGTGCCGCCGAGATCGCCGAGACGGCCGAGTTCTTCTCGTTCGGTACGAACGACCTCACGCAGACCACGTTCGGCCTGTCGCGCGACGACGCGGCGAATTTCCTCGGGGCCTACGAGCAGCAGAAGATCCTTGTGCGCGACCCGTTCGTCACGCTCGACCAGGAAGGCGTGGGCGAGCTCGTGAAGATGGCCTGCGCGCGCGGCCGCACGACGCGGCCCGACATCAAGCTCGGCATCTGCGGCGAGCATGGCGGCGATCCGGCCTCGATCCAGTTCTGCGAAACGGCCGGGCTCGACTACGTGTCGTGCTCGCCCTATCGCGTGCCGATCGCGCGCCTCGCGGCCGCACAGGCGGCCTTGCAGGCCTCGGCCAGTGCCGCCTCGCTCGTCAAGAAGCCGGCCGCCAAGAAAGCCGCACCTGCCCTCGACCGCCATGCGCGCGTGCGCCTGGACGCCGCGCGTCGCGGCGGCGTACGCCAAGCGCCCGCGCGTGCCGCATCGCTTGGGCGTCTTGCGGTCGCCAAGAAACCGATCGCGAAAAAGCCCGCCGCGAAAAAGCCCGCGCCCAAAAAGCCCGCGCCGAAAAAGGCACCCGTCAAAAAGAAGCCGACGCCGAAGGCGAAGCCCAAAACCAAGGGCAAGTCCAAGCGCAAATAGCGTTCAGAAATTCGCCCGGGCGGGTTTGCGCGGCGCGCGCTAGCCCGCGACGAGGCGCGCGGCTGCTTCCGTTTGCGGACGCGCGGGCGAGGGCGTCGGGGCGGCGGGCGGTGCGAGCCGCAGGCCGGTTGCCGGATCGAATAGATGCGTGTGCTGGGCGTCGAAGCGCAGCTTGAGCGTCTTTGGCCGGGGCTCGTTGAGGCTTGCGGACAGCTCGTGCACGACGAATTCGGTTCCGGCAATACGGCCGTGATGCAGGCGGGTGAAACCGATCTCCTCGGTGAAATCGACGAGCAGGTCGATCCCGTCTTCGCGCTCGATCGCCGCGTCCTCGGGCCGGCATCCGGCAAGCACTTTGGCGCCGAGCTGTGCGTCGAATCTGGACGGATCGAAGGGAATCCGCGCGCCCGTCGCCAAGGCAGCCGAACCCGCCGCGACGACGGTCGCCGGCAGCAGATTCATCGGCGGCGAACCGATGAAGCCGGCGACGAACAGCGTGCGCGGCGCGGCGTAGATGTCCGCCGGCTTGCCCCACTGTTCGACGCGACCCTGGTTCATCACGACAAGCGTGTCGGCGAGCGTCATCGCCTCGACCTGGTCGTGGGTCACGAACACCGACGTGGCGCCGAGTCGCTGGTGCAGCCGCCGTATTTCGTGTCGCATCTGCACGCGCAGCTTGGCGTCGAGGTTGGAGAGCGGCTCGTCGAACAGGAATACCTGGGGCTCGCGGATCATCGCGCGGCCCATGGCGACGCGCTGGCGCTGGCCGCCGGACAGCTGGGAGGGTTTGCGGTCGAGATATTCGCCGAGCCCGACCGTCGCCGCGATGGCTTCGACGCGTCGCCGCCGCTCCTGGCGCGGCACGCCTGCCACTTTCAGCGAATAGCCGATATTCTCGGCGACCGACATGTGCGGATAGAGCGCGTAGTTCTGGAACACCATGGCGCAGCCGCGTTCGCGCGGTTCGCGGTCGTTGACCGTCTCGCCGCCGATGCGCACGGTGCCGGCCGTTATTTCTTCGAGGCCGGCGATCATGCGCAGCAAGGTCGACTTCCCGCAGCCCGAAGGTCCGAGGATGACGACGAACGCGCCTTTGGCGAAGGCCAGATCGACGCCGTGGATCACGTCGTTTTTGCCGTAGGACTTGCGAACGCCGACGATTTCGATCTGCTGCATTGAAGGCTCCATCGCGCGCTATGCGCGTCACTTGTCGGTGTTGACGAGGCCTCGCACGAAGTAGCCCTGCATGAAAACGACGACGAGCAGGGGCGGGACCATGACCATCAGCGTCGCAGCCATCGCTTCGTTCCAGACCGGCGGCTGGCCGAACAGCGGACCCGGCACGATCTTCTTGAGCTGCATTGTGGCGGTCGCCATATCCGGATCGGTTACGATCAGCAGCGGCCACAGATACTGGTTCCACGAATACACGAACATGATCGTCGCGAGCGCCGCCATGTTGTTGCGCGAGAGCGGCAGGAGCACTTCGAAGAAAAAGCGCAGCGGGCCCGCGCCGTCCATTTTCGCGGCTTCGGCAAGCTCGTCGGGCACCGTCAGGAAAAACTGGCGGTAGAGAAATGTGCCGGTCGCCGTCGCCACGAGCGGCAGAATGAGGCCGGTGTAGGAGTTCAGCAAATTGACCTCCGGCAGCAGCAGCGGCAGGCCGAGCGCCGAGAAGATCGCCTGGAACGGCGCCAGCGCGTTGGAGGCGACCGCATAGGTCGGCACGATGCGCACTTCCAGCGGCAGCATAAGCGTGAGGAAGATCAGCCAGAAAAAAACCATCCGCAGCCGGTAGCGGAAATACACGATCGCGAACGCCGAGATCGACGCGAGGACGATCTTGCCCGCCGTGACGAACGCGGCGACGATCATGCTGTTGGCGAGGCGCGATCCCATATCGGCTTTGGTCCAGACGTTCGCGTAGTTCTCGAATATGCTGCTGCCCGGCCAGAGCGGCATCGGCACGCGGTTGACGGTCGCAAAATCGTGCGTCGAGGCGATGAACACGACAAGGATCGGCAATGCGGAGAGCAGCAGACCCGCCGCCATTATCGCGTGCGTCACCGCGTTCAGCACCGGCGTGCGTTCGATCATCTTCCGCTCCTAATAGTGGATTCGCCGCTCGACGTAGCGGAACTGCACGAACGTGAGCGCGACCACCAGCAGCATCAGCACGATCGACTGGGCTGCCGCCATCGAATAGTCGAGCGCTTTGAATCCGTCGCTGTAGATCTTGAACACCATTAGATCTGTGGCGCGCGCCGGCCCGCCGCCGGTCGTTATATCGACGATGCCGAAGCTGTCGACGAAGGTTTCGGTCACGTTGATGACGAGCAGGAAAAAGAAAGTCGGCGCAATCAGCGGCAGCTGCACGTCGAATATCCGGCGCAAAGCGCCCGCCCCGTCCATCGCGGCGGCTTCGGTCAGGCTGCGCGGGATCGACTGCAGGGCGGCGAGCATGAATATGAAATTGTACGCGATCATCTTCCAGGAATTGGCGACGACGATCAGAATCATCGCGTGCGAACCGTGCATGGCGGGATTCCACAGGCCGGGGAAAACGTCGTTGACGGCTGCCATGAAGCCGGCCTGGGGCGCGAAGATGAAGCGGAAGGCGAGCCCCACGGCGGGTGCCGCAATCGCGTACGGCCAGAAATAGACGAACCGGTAAACCTTATGGCCGGTAAGTTGCCGATCGACGGTGACCGCGAGCACGAGCGCGCCTGCGATCGAGAGACTCGTCGATGCGACGGCGAAAACGATCGAAACGGCGACAGAGTTCCAATAGACGCGGTCGCTCAGTATCTCTTCGAAATTCTGGAATCCGACCCAGTCGTTGCTGCCGCCGAACGGCGGTTGGGTGGTGAAGGCCCAATAGACGGCCTGGCTCGCCGGCCAGTAGAAGAACACCAGGATCAGCAGGAGCTGGGGTGCGATCAGCAATCCCGCGATCCAAAGATTGTTGAAGCTTGCGCGCTTTTCCATGGTGAGGCGGCTTTCCGCAAGAAGCGGCACCGCCGGACATCTTTGCGGATGCCCGGCGATGCGCTTGGGTTTACGGAAGCTGCTTGCCGCGGTAGGTCTGCTCGAAGCGGCGAAGAATCTGGTTGCCGCGCGTTACAGCGTCGTCCAAAGCCACCTGCATGTCTTTTTTGCCGGTGAAGGCCGCTTCAAGTTCCGAACGGATTTCCGCGCGGATCTGGGTGAAGTTGCCGAGGCGGATTCCGCGCGACACCGGCGACGGCGGCGTGGCGGTCAAAGAGGCGATCGCCAGTTCGCGGCCCGCATAGCGGGGATCCTGGTAGAAGTTCTTTTCGCTCATGAATTTGAAGCCGCTGTTGGTGACCGGGATATAGCCCGTAACCGTCGAGAGCCACAGCGCTTCGCCCGGCGTGGCGAGAAACTGCAGGTAGGCCGCCGCCGCCTCGTATTCCGGCTTCGACTTGCCTTGCATGACCCACAGCGAGGCGCCGCCGACCAGGGAGTTCTGCCGCTTGGTGCCTTCGTAGACGGGCAGCATGGCCACGCCCCAATCGAGGCCTTGCGCCGCCGTCGCCTTGACGACGCCGTGGTTCGCAACCGAAGTCAACGCCGATGCGCACGTGCCGTCTGCAAAGGCCTGCAGCAGAGTCTTGCCGACTTGGGCGGTCTGGATGCGCGCGACGCCGTCGTCGAGCAGTTTTTTCCAGTCTTTCATGTAGTCGGCGAATTTCGTCTTGTTGAAAACGAGTTCGGCGTCCATGCCGTCGTAGCCGTTGTTCTTCGTGGCGATTGGCAGATTGTGGATGGCCGAAAACTGCTCGAGCGGCATCCAGGTGTCGTAGTCGAACGCAAAGCCGCATTCGACGCCAGCCGCTTTCATTTTGCGGAGGTCCGCGAACCATTCTTCGATCGTCGCAGGTGCTGTCGTCTTGCCGATTTTCTTCCACGCGTCCTTGTTCCAGTAGAGCAGCGCGGTCGAGGAATTGTAGGGGAAGGACCACATGTCGCCCTTGGAGGTCGCGTAGTAGTTCGAAATGCCCGGGAAATAGTCGCTCCAGTCGAATTTCAGGTCGAAATCCTTGACGAGCTGATTGGCCGGGTAGATCGCGCCCGACAGCATGAAATTGACGGTTCCCGCGTCGTAGATTTGGACGAGCGTGGGGTGCTGCCGCGAGCGGTATGCGGCGATGGTGTTCTGTTCGGCGGTGTCGTAGCCGCCTTGGCCCGTGCATACGGCCTCGTATTTTGTCTGGCTTTCGTTGAAGCGCTTGCAGTGCGCTTCCATCACTTCGCCGAGCTGGGCCGTCAGGCCGTGCCAGAAATCGAATTTGATGCGGGTCTGGGCTTGTGCGCCGCCGGCAGCAAGCGCCGTCAACGCGAGCGCCGCAGTCGCGGCGAAGAAATTCAGTTTCATCGGTTCCGTTCCCCATTGGATCTCGAGCTGCGCCGGATGACGCTGCTAGCGACTAACTATGGGAACGAACGTGACGGCCGTAAGTCGTCTCAATGTCACGACTTCGAACTTTTGGCGTCATTTCGACGACGCGTCTTATCCCGCCGAAGCGCTAGAAACTCGCCCAGGCGGGTTTGCGCGGCACGAGCTTGGCCTCGCCCGCAACCAGAGCATTCGGTTTCTCGAGCGCTTCGAGGCGCAAGAGAGCGAGGCCGAAGCCGCCCGCACTTGAACGCATTTCGCCGACATCCGCGCCGTCGAGGCGGATCGGCGTGCCGATGGCGGGGGCAGGGCCTTCGATCGCGACGGGCAGCAGGCGCTTTTTCACGAGGCCGCGATATTTCATGCGCGCGGTCACTTCCTGGCCCACATAGCAGCCTTTCTTGAAGTCCACGCCGCCCAGTTCCTCGAACCCGTTTTCGAGCAGAAGCGCGTCTTCGATCGCGAGATCGCGGCTGCCGTCCGGCACGCCGTGCGACAGGCGCAGCGCTTCGTAGGACTCAAAAATGCCGGGGGCGAAATCCTTGGCGAGGTCGGCCACGCTTGCCGCGGGCACAAGCGCGCGCGCGCCCAAATCGGCCAAGCGCGGATCGACATAGACGATGCCGCCGCACTGTTCCTTGGCAGCTCCCGCGATCGCGGGCAGGTCGAACGCCTCTGCGACGCCCTCGCCCCAGAAGGCCACCGCGACGAGAGCGTCGTCGGCGGCAAGTTCGATTTTGGCGCGCAGCCTGTAGATTTTGAGGCGCCGCATAAGATCGTCGCGCCGTGCTGCTTCGCAGTCGAGCAGCACCGACTGACCGAGCGCGCCCATGAAAAACTCGTGCAGAAAGCGCCCCTGCGCGGTCAGAAAGCCCGCATGCAGCGCGCGGTCGGAAGCGATTTTGGCGGCGTCGCTCGAAACGAGGCCCTGCAGAAAACCGATGCGGTCGGGCCCGTCGACTCGCACGGCGGCGCGGGCTGCAAGGGGAACGAAAAAGCGGGCGGGCATGGCGGCGGCTCCGAAGCGGGGGCGGGGCGTGTCCCATCCAGTTAGGTGGCCGCCCCTGCGCTTGGCAAGGGTGCTCTTGGAGCCTATAACGCGCCTATGCCCAAACATATCTGCTTCCTCGACGATTCGGCCGAATACGACGGCTTCAGCCCGACCAGCCGGCCGCTCGACGGGCCGCAAAAAGCGGTCGCGTATCTGGCCGCCTCGCTTGCCCAGCGCGGCCACCAGGTGACGGCGATCACGCGCGCCGAGCATGCGCTCGCGTGCGACGGCGTTTCGTATCCCGGCTGGCACGGCGACCGGCCCGAGCGATGCGATCTGCTGGTCGCGGTCGGCGACCCGACCTTGTTCGATCTCGTGAAAAACGTCGGCACGCGCGTGCTGTGGGTCGCGGGGGCCGCTAGCGCGCTCGACACGCCGGGCTGGCAGGGCATTTGGCAGCGCCTCGCCCCGCAGCTCGTGTTCCGCACCGATGCGCAGCGCGATTTTGCCACGCTGCACGGTCTGCCCGCCCACGTAATCGGCGACGCGCCCGCACCTTCCTATGTCGAGGACATCGCCGCCGCGCCCGAGGCACCGCCTTGCGCGGTGACGGTCTGCCATCCGCTGGGCGGGCTCGAAACGATAATCGACCTTTGGACGGCGCACGTGCATCCGGCGGCGATGGATGCCGAGCTGCACGTCTATTCGAGTCTTCTCGACCGCGCGGTCTTGAGCGGCTTGGTTCCCGCCGACATCGCGGCCATCCACGACAAGGTGCAGGCGGCCGCCGCGCAAGGCGTGCGCGTGAAGCGCCCGCAGCCCGACCCGCAGATGGCCGACATCTATCGCCGCGCGCGCGCGTTCCTGCATCCCGCGCGCGGCGACGAGGCGTTGGCCCTGCAGCTTGCCGAGGCGCAGGCCGCAGGCCTGCCGGCCGTGACGTTCGCGGCGAGTGCGGTTGCGCGCATCTTCGTGCTCGACGGTTCGACCGGCTTCGTCGCCGAAGACGCCGCCGCCTATGCCGCCGCGACGTTGCGCCTGCTGGCGGGCGAAGAGCCCTACGGCGCGATGGCCTCGGCCGCGCGCCGGTTGCGGCGCGGACGCAGCTGGGCCATCGCCGCCGCCGAGTGGGAAGAGCGCTTCGCATGAAGGTGCTGTTCGTCGCCTCGAACCGGATCGGCGACGCGATGCTGGCATCGGGCGTGCTGGCGGAATTGGCCCGCCGCCACCCGCAAGCGCGCTTCACGGTCGCCTGCGGCCCGGCGGCGGCCCCGTTGTTCGAAGCGATGCCGCAGCGCGCGCGCACGATCGTCTTGAACAAGGGCAAATTCAAGCTCCATTGGTTCGCGCTTTGGCTGCGCACGGTCGCGAATTTCTGGGACATCGCGGTCGACATGCGCGGCTCGGGCCTCGTGTGGTTTCTGGCGGCAAACCGGCGCGCGCGTTTGGCGTCGCGCGACGAAACCATCCACCGCGTGGAAGACGCCGCGCGCGTCTTGGGCTTCGCGCCGCCACCGGCCCCCGTGCTGTGGCTGTCGGACGCGGCCAAACGCGCGGCGGCCAAGCTGCTCGGCGACGGGCCGGTCTTGGCACTCGGGGCGACCGCCAATTGGTCGGGCAAAATCTGGCCGCCGGAAAACTTCCTCGCCTTGGCCGAAGCTTTGACGGCACCGGGTGCCGTGCTTGCTGGTGCGCGCATCGCCGTGTTCGGGGGGCCGGGCGAGCAGGCGGCGGCGGCCCCGTTGCTCGCGGGCATTGGCGCCCGCGCGATCGACCTCGTCGGCACGGTCGATCTTGCGACGGCGGCGGCTGCCATCGCGCGCGCCGATCTCTTCGTCGGCAACGATTCGGGTCTCATGCATGTCGCGGCGGCTTCGGGCGTGCCCACGCTCGGGCTTTTCGGGCCGTCGGACGAGCGCAATTTCCGGCCCTGGGGCGCGAACGCGGCCTTCGTGCGTACGGCCGAAAGCAAAGATGCGCTGTTCGCGCGCATCGACTACCAGCCGAGCGGTTCGCATTCGCTGTTGACGTCGATCTCGGTCGAAACGGTCGAAGCGGCGGCGCGCGAGCTGCTGCGCCGCGCCAAGCGGGAAGCGGCATGAAGCTCTCCGCCCTCGTCGTCGCGCGCAACGAACAAGGGCGCTTGCCCGCGTGCCTTGCCGGCGTTGCGTTCGCCGACGAAATCGTCGTGGTGCTCGACCGCACGACCGACGGCAGTGCGGCCATCGCGACCGCGGCGGGGGCGCGCATTCTCGAAGGCGAATGGCCGCGCGAGGGCGACCGGCGCAACACAGGCATTGCCGCGTGCGCGCACGAATGGGTGCTCGAGGTCGATGCCGACGAATTGGTGGGGCCCGATCTTGCCGCCGAAATACGCCGCACGGTCGAGACGAGTGCGGCAAGCCGCCATTCGATCCCGGTCGACAACTACATCGGCACGCGGCTCGTGCGATGCGGCTGGGGCGCTTCGTTCGGCAAGTCCGGCTATTGGGGCCTGTTTCGCAAGGGCACGAAGACATGGGGCCGCGAGCGCGTGCACCCGAAGCTGACTTTGACGGGCGAAGCGGGTGCGCCCTTGACGCATGCAATCCGCCACGAGGTCGACCGCAATCTCTCCGAAACGATCCGCCGCCTCGATCGCTACAGCGACGCGCGCGCGGCCGATCTGCGCGAGGCGGGAGATCCCGACGACACGAAGCGCTACGTGCGGCGCTTCTTCTCGCGCTTCTGGAAATGCTACGTCGCGCGCAAGGGCTACCGCGAGGGCGGCTACGGGCTCGTGATCGCGGCTTTGGCCGGGCTGTTTCCGCTGGTCTCGCATCTCAAAGCCAAATACGAATCGCCGCCGGACCCCAAGGGCTAGGAGGGCGGCGATGGCGCGCATCGTCCTTGCCGACGACGGGGTCGCATTCGACGGCAGAACGCTCGACGGCAAGGCGGCGGGCGGCGGCGAAACGGCGTTCGTGCGCCTTGCCGAAGCTTTTGCCGCCGAAGGCCACGACGTGACCGCAACCGCGCGCGGGGCGGGCGGTCTGCGCCATCGCGGCGTCGCGTGGGTGGCGTTGGGTGCTGGGTTGCCGGACAAGGCGGATCTGTTCGTCGCCAATCGCAGCCCGCATCTTCTCGCCTTGGGCGCCGATGCGCGAAGACTGTTTTTCTGGCTGCACAACGATGCGCGCTATCTCTCGAAGCCGCGCTACGTCTTTCGCATGTTGCGCCATTGGCCGGAGCTTGTGTTCGTGAGCCGCGCGCATCGGCGTTCGGCCTCGCGGTGGCTGCCCGCTTCGGCGCGCCACGTGATCCCGCTCGGGCTCAACGCGTCGTTTCGCCAAGAAGCCGAGCGCGCGCCGCCGCCGCCGCTCGCACTCTACGCCGCCAATCCGCTGCGCGGTCTCGGCATGCTGGCCCCCTTGTGGCAGCGCGAGATCGCGCCGCAGGTGCCGGCCGCGTGCTTGCAGGTGCATACCGGGCTCGGCCTCTACGGCGCGCCGCCCAAGCCGCGCACCGCGGCCGCCATGCAGGCTGCGATCGGCGCCGCGCGCGCGGCGGCCGGCGCGCAGCTGATCCTGGGCGATCTCGTCGATCCAGCGCAATTGGTCGCGACGCTGCGCCGCGCGCGGGTGTATCTCTATCCGGGCGATCCGACGGAAACGTTCTGTCTGTCGGTGGCCGAGGCGCAGGCGATGGGCGTGCCGTGCGTCGTGCTGCGCAACGGCGCTTTGCCCGAGCGCGTGGTCGACGGCGTTACCGGTTTCGTGGCGGACGGGCCGGCTGCGTTCGCCGATGCCGCGCGCCGCCTGCTGGTCGACGACGCGTTGTGGACTGCCCAGCATCGCGCATGCCTTGCCTCGCAAGGAACGCGTGGCTGGGACGACATGGCGCAGGATTTTGCGCGGAAAGCGGGTCTGTGATGCGGGTTCTGGGCGTGATGGCGGGGGCACCGCAAGGCGGCGCCGAAGCCTTTTTCGAGCGCTTGATGCTGGCCTTGCCGCAAGCGGGCACGCAATGCGAAGCGGCGATCCGCAGCAACGCGGCGCGCGCCGAGCGTCTGCGCGCGGGCGGCGTCGCCGCGACCCAAATGGCGTTCGGCGGCTGGTTCGATTTCGGCACGACGTGGGACGTCGCAACCGCGATCGAGCGTTTCAAGCCCGACATCGCCCTTGCCTTCATGAGCCGGGCCGCCGCCAACCTGCCGGGGCGCTACGCGCTCGACCACAAGCCCGTCTATGTCGGGCGCTTGGGCGGCTACTACGATCTCAAATACTACAAGCGCTGCCGCCATCTGATCGGCAACACGAAGGACATCTGCGACTGGATCGTGCGCGAGGGCTGGCCTGCCGCGCGCGTGGCTTTTCTGCCGAATTTCGTCGACGCTGCCCACGCGCCCGCCGCCGATCGCGCGGCGTTCGACACGCCCGCCGACGCGAAGCTCGTGCTGGCTTTGGGCCGCCTGCACGCGAACAAAGCCTTCGACGTGCTGGTGGCCGCGATGGCGAAACTGCCGAAAGCCTATCTGTGGATCGCCGGAACAGGTCCGCTCGAGGCCGAGCTGCGCGCGCAGGCGCAGGCGTTGGGCATTGCGTCGCGCGTGCGGTTTTTGGGCTGGCGCGACGATACGGCCGCGTTGCTCGGCGCCTGCGACGTGCTTGCCTGCCCCTCGCGCCACGAGCCGCTCGGCAATGTGGTGCTCGAAGCCTGGGCGCACAACCGCCCCGTGGTCGCCGCCGCCGCGGCGGGTCCGTCCGCTTTGGTCGAAGACGGGCGCAACGGTCTGCTGGTGCCCATCGACGACGCGGATGCGCTGGCCGCAAGCCTCGCACGCGCGTGCGACGACGCGGCTTTGGCAAACGGGCTTGTGCGGGAAGGGGCATTTTCGTACCAAAAGGCCCATACGAAAGAGGCGGTCGTGCGGCTCTATGGCGAATTCTTCGAATCGGTGAGGCACTAGCATGTGCGGCATCGCCGGCATGATGCTGGTTCCGGGAGCGGCGTTTCCGGCCCGAATGCTCGAGCGCTTCGCCGCCGCCATCGCCCATCGCGGGCCGGACGGAACGGGGACATACGAAGCGGGCGACGTCGCATTCGTGCACAATCGCCTGGCGATCGTCGATCTCGTCACCGGCGACCAGCCCCTGCGCGAGGCGGGCGGCGCGGTTCTCGTCGCCAACGGCGAGATCTACAACCATGTCGAGCTGCGCGCGCAGATGGCGGACTATCCGTTCGCGACGCTGTCCGACTGCGAGCCGCCGCTTGCCCTCTACCGCCGGAACGGCCCCGGCTATGCGGGCGCCTTGCGCGGCATGTTCGCGATAGCGCTCCACGATCCGCGCGAGGGCAAGCTCGTTCTCACGCGCGATCCGTTCGGCATAAAGCCGCTCTATTATGCGCAGACCGAAGACGGCGTGGCGTTCGCCTCCGAAGCGCAAGCGCTGCGCGCGGCGGGTTTCGGCGGCGGCACCCTCAATGCCGACAAGCGCGCGGAGCTTCTGGAACTGCAGTTCCAGACCGGCGAGGCCACTTTGTTCGACGGCATCGCGCGCGTGCTGCCCGGCGAGACGCTGGTGCTGTCGGGCGGGCGCATCGTCGCGCGCAGCCGGGTTGCGGCCTTGCCCGCCGGAGGACCGGTATCTGTCGGCGCCGACGAAGCGGTCGATGCGTTCGACCGCGTTTTCCAGGACAGCGTGCGCGTGCACCAGCGCGCCGACGTGCCCTACGGCATGTTCCTGTCGGGCGGCATCGATTCGGCCGCGGTGCTGGCGATGATGGCGCGGCTCAACGAGCGGCCGGTCCAGGCTTTCACGGCCTATTTCCCAGGCACGGACGCCGCCGACGAGCGCGCGGCTGCCGCACGCGCCGCTTCCGCCTGCAGCGCCGATCTCGTCGAAGTGCCTGTGATGGCGGCCGATTTCTGGGCCCATCTGCCCGCGATCGCGGCTGCAATGGACGATCCGGCGGCCGACTACGCGACCGTGCCGACTTGGCTCCTTGCGCGTGCCGCGCGAAAGCAGGGTCTCAAAGTTGTGCTGTCGGGCGAGGGCGGGGACGAACTGTTCGCAGGCTACGGGCGCTTTCGCAGCGTGGTAAAACCCTGGTGGCTCGGCGGGCGCGCGATGCGCCGCCGCGGCGCGTTCGACGGGCTCGGGCTCTTGCGCATCGATACCAAAGGTTGGCGCGACGGCACGCAGGCGAGCGAGACGCGCGCGCGTCTCGAGGGGCGCACGCCGCTGCAGGTGGCCCAGGCGATAGACATCGACGCGTGGCTGCCCAACGATCTTCTGGCCAAGCTCGACCGCTGCCTGATGGCGCACGGCGTCGAAGGCCGCACGCCGTTTCTCGATCCCGAAATGGCAGCGTTTGCCTTCGCCTTGCCCGACACGCTGAAGCTCCATCGTCGCTGGGGAAAATGGCTGGTGCGCCGCTGGCTCGACCGCGTGCTGCCCGCAGCGCGCGCGTTCGCGCCCAAGCAGGGTTTCACCGTGCCGGTGCAAAGCTGGATCGCGGCCGAGGGCGCAAGATTGGGACCGCTCGTGGCGGCGTCGGCCGGCATCGCCGAAATCGCCGACAGGGGCGCGGTCGCGCGTCTGTTCGCGAAAGCGGGCGACAAGCGGCGCGGCTTCGCGGCCTGGAGCCTGCTGTTCTACGCGCTGTGGCATCGCCGCCATGTTCTGGGCCGCAACGACAACGTGGATACATTTTCGGCGCTCGAGCAGGCGCGCGCGTGAACGACCGAGGAGAACCGCCGATGACCGACCGAATCGTGATGCGCCGTCCCGACGACTGGCACGCGCATCTGCGCGACGGCGACATGCTCGCGACCGTGGCCCCGTTCACGGCCCGCCAGTTCGCGCGCGCGATCGCGATGCCCAATCTCGTCCCGCCGGTCACGACGGTCGACGCGGCCCGCGCCTATGCCGCGCGCATCCGCAAGGCGGCCGGGCCCGGTTTCGAGCCGCTGATGACCTGCTATCTCACCGACGCAAGCGACCCCGACACGGTCGAGCGCGGCTACAAGGAGGGGGCGTGGGTCGCGGCCAAGCTCTATCCCGCCCACGCCACGACCAATTCCGCGCACGGCGTTACGGACGTCGCAAAGATCGCTTCCGTGCTCGAGCGCATGCAGCGCATCGGCATGAAGTTCCTCGTGCACGGCGAAACGACCGACCGCCATGTCGACATCTTCGACCGCGAGGCGGTCTTCATCGACCGGACGCTGGCGGCTCTCGTGCGCGATTTTCCCGCCCTCAAAATCGTGCTCGAGCACATCACGACCAAAGAGGCCGTCGATTTCGTGGCGGCCGCCTCCGCCAACGTCGCGGCCACGATCACGCCGCACCATCTCATGATCGACCGCAACGCGATTTTCGAAGGCGGCATTCGCCCGCATCTCTATTGCCTGCCGATCGCCAAGCGCAGCCACCATCGCGCGGCCCTGCGCAAAGCCGCAGTCTCGGGCAGTCCCAAGTTTTTCCTCGGCACCGACACGGCCCCGCACGCCGTGCACGCCAAAGAGGCCGCGTGCGGCTGTGCGGGCATCTTCAACGCGCCCGTGGCGCTCGAGGCCTATGCGCGCGTGTTCGACGAGGAAAACGCGCTCGACAGGCTCGAGGGCTTCGCAAGCCTGTTCGGCCCCGCCTTCTACGGCCTGCCGCCGAACGAAGCGCGCATAGCACTCGTGCGCGCGGACGCGACAGCGCCCGAGCGCGTGCCGGGACCGGCAGGCGACATTGTGGCTTATCTCGGCGGCCAGGCGCTCGGCTGGCGGATCGAGGCTGCCTAGACTAGAATCCGCTTCAAAAGCGGAAGGGGAGCGTCCCATGGAAGGCTGCATCGTCGGTTGGTCGCACGGCAGGTTCGGCAAGCGCGAAGGGCTGGATCTGGAGGCGCTGCTGGCCGAAGTCTCGGTGGGTGCGTTGGCCGATGCGGGCCTCGGGCCCGACGATGTCGACGAAATCTATGTCGGCCATTTCGGCGGCGGTTTCGTCAAACAGGATTTTCCCGCTTCGCTGGTGATGCAGGCGGCCAGCGCCTTGCGCTTCAAGCCCTCGACGCGCGTCGAAAACGCGTGCGCGACCGGCTCGGCCGCCGTGCATATGGGCTTGACGTCGATCGCGGCAAAGCGCGCGCGCGTGGTTCTCGTCGTGGGCGTCGAGAAGATGACCGAAACGCCGGGCGACGTGGTCGGCGGCATTCTGATGAAGGCGAGCTACGTCAAGGAGGAAGACCGTCCGGGCATGAGCTTTGCGGGCGTGTTCGGCCAGATCGCCCAGCTCTACGCGCAGCGCTACGGCGATCCGTCGGACGCAATGGCGCGCATCGCGGCCAAGAACCACAAAAACGGCTGCGCCAATCCGTTCGCGCAGCTTCGCAAGGATCTCGGCTACGAGTTCTGCCGTACCGTGTCCGACAAAAACCCGCTGGTCGCGGGGCCCTTGCGCCGCACCGATTGCAGCCTTGTCTCGGACGGGGCGGCGGCTCTCGTGCTCGCCGATCTCGAAACGGCGTTGGCGCTCAAAAAGGCCGTGGCCTTCCGCGCCGTGCAGCAGGTCAACGACTATCTGCCGATGAGCCGGCGCGACATCGTGGCGTTCGAGGGCTGTGCCCGCGCCTGGCACCAGGCTTACGCGCAGGCGCGCATTCGCATCGACGATCTGAAGCTCGTCGAAACGCACGATTGCTTCACCATCGCCGAACTCCTCCAGTACGAGGCGATGGGATTGGCCAAGCCGGGCAAGGGGATGGAACTGGCGCTGTCGGGGGCGACCGAAAAAGACGGGCGCTTGCCGGTCAACGCTTCGGGCGGGCTCAAAGCCAAGGGCCATCCGATCGGCGCGACAGGCGTGTCGATGCACATCATGGCGGCGATGCAAGCGACGGGTACCGCCGGTGACATGCAGGTCGAGAATCCCGGTCTCGCCGGCGTTTTCAATATGGGTGGGGCTGCGGTGGCTAATTACGTATCGATTCTGGAGCCGCTTCGCGTATAGTAGACTATCTAATTGTCGCCAGTGGCTCCGGGGGGAGATATTCCGTGACATTGCGCGTGAAGCTCTATGCGCTGACGCTTGTTCTCTCCGCCATGGCATTGGCGTTTGTCGTCGTTCGCGCCAAGGAGTCCGTCGATCTGCGCGCGGCCGTTGCGCAAGCCCAGGCGATCAACGCGATCGCCGACCGTTATCTTGCAGCCGCCGCCGATTGGGCGGTCGAGCGCGGCACGGCGAACACGGTGATCGCCAATCCGGCCGCAGCAACGCCCGCCCAGCGCCAGACGATCGCCCAGCGCCGCCAGGCAGGCGACGCGGCATTCGCCGAAGCCGGGCGCCTCCTGGCGGCGGCATCGTTCCTGCCCGTCGGCGCGCGCCAACTCCACGACCGCACGGCCGAGCGTTTGCGCAATCTCGCGCCTTTGCGCGCGCGCGTCGATGCGGCAAGCGTGCCGGAGCCCGAATTGACGCGCGACTGGTTTCCGGCGATCAGCGCGCTCGTGCTCGCGAGCATGGACGTGCGAATGGAAATCGAACGCCAGCTCGATCCCAAGGCGCCGCAGGCGCTGCGCACGCTGTTCGAGGTCAAGGGCCTGCTGGCGACGATGAGCGAATTCGCGGGCCGCGAGCGCGGGGGGGGGGGCCGGCATCATCGTCGTCGGTCGGCCGCTCGGCGTGGCGCAGGCGCTGGGCCAGGGCGAAAATCGCGGCCAGATCGCGCTTGCCCAGTCGCAGCTCGACACGCTGGCGCGCAGTCTGGACGCGGACGTCGCACGCGCGGTCGGCGAGGCGCGCGCTGCCTATTTCGAAAATTTCGGCCAGTTGCGCGCGCGCGTGATGGCGGCGGCCAATGCGGGCGAGCCCTATCCGGTCGCGGCCGGCGAATGGTTCGCCCAGGCGACTGCGGCGATCGAGAGAATCATCGCTGCGCAAGCCGCAGCGACCAAAGCGGCAGAAGCGGTCGCGGTCGCTTCCTCGGAGGCGGCCAGCGCCAATCTCGCGCTCGACCTGACGCTGGGCGCTATCGTGCTGGCGATCGCGGTCTTCGCGCTTTGGATGGTCGCGATCCAAATCGCGCGCCCGCTGCTGGGCATGGCGGGCGCCATGCGCAAACTTGCCGACGGCGATCTTTCGACGGCCATTCCGGGCGCGGGGCGCAGCGACGAGATTGGCGGCATGGCAAGTGCGATGGAAGTCTTCAAAGTCAACGCGGCCGAGAACGAGCGCCTGAAAGCCGCGCAGAAGGAAGCCGAAGCGCACGCCGAAACGCAGAAGCGCAAGGCGCTGCGGGACATGGCCGACACGGTCGAGCGCGAGACCACGTCCGCGATCGCCAAGGTTGCGGCCACGACCGCGTCCATCGACGGCATGGCCGACGGCATGGCCAGGCGCGCCGTCACGGTCGGCGAGAACGCGCAGTCGGTGGCGGCCGCGTCCGACGAGGCGCTGAGCAACGCCCAGACGGTGGCTTCCGCCGCCGAGGAACTGACGAGTTCGATCAACGAGATTTCCGCCCAGATCGGCCGGGCGAGTGCTGCAACGCGCGAAGCCGTCGCCACGAGTGCCGACGCGCGCGCCAAGATCGGCGCGCTTTCGGCCGCCGTGGGCCGCATTTCGGACGTGACCAAACTGATAGGCCAGATCGCGAGCCAGACCAATCTGCTGGCGCTCAACGCCACGATCGAGGCGGCGCGCGCGGGCGATGCGGGCAAGGGCTTCGCGGTCGTGGCCTCCGAGGTGAAGAACCTCGCTAGCCAGACCGCGCGCTCGACCGAAGACATCGACCGCCAGGTCGCCGCGATTCGCGTCGCAACCGACGAGGCGGTCGCCTCCGTCGTCGCGATCGCCGAACGCATCTCCGACATCGACACGGCCGCCAATTCGGTTGCGGCAGCCGTCGAAGAGCAGGGGGCGGCCACGCAGGAGATCGCGCGCAACGTCTCGCAGACCACGACTGCCGCCCAGGAAGTGGCGAGCCGCATCGCGACCGTGTCGAGCGACGCCGACGAAGTCGGGCGCCGCTCGATCGAAATGCGCGAGTCGGTCGCGGGCACGATGGCCAACATCGAGCAGCTGCGTACCGCTTTGGTGCAAGTCGTACGCACATCGACTGCGGATGCCGACCGGCGCATGTTCAAGCGCCACCAAGTCAAGCTGGTCGGCAGGCTCGACGACGGCACGAAGGTTTCCATTGTGGACGTGTCGCGGAGCGGGGCGCATCTTTGCGACGCGCCGGAACTCGTCGCGGGCGCTCGCGGCCGCCTGACGGTGGACGGATTCTCGCAGCCGCTGGAATTCGACGTGCGCAGCGCCAGCGACGGCGAAGCCCATGTGGCCTTCGCCCGCGAAGCCGATCCTGCATGGGAGGCATTCGTCGCGCGTTGCGCTGCCGACTGATTTCGCTGCAGATTTTCCGGCGAATCGCGATTACCTTCGCGGCGATGAAGTGTCCCGTTTTGCTCGTCGATTCCCGCGCGTCGGAGCGCCAGCGTACGGCCGAAAGCCTGTCGCAGGCGGATTTCCACATCGTGCCGGTTTCCGCGCCGCAAGAAGCTCTCGCATTGCGCGGCGCCGCCGCGATGCGTCTGGCCGTGGTCGAACTCGATTCGTTCGCGCCCGAAATCTCGGCCGCCGCCGCCGGTTTCAAGGCGCGCTGGCCCCATATCGGCGTGGTTGCCTTGGCAAGCGCCGCGCGCGGCAAGACCGATACCGAAGTGCTGGCGGCCCCTCGGTCCATCGGCGCGCATGCGTTCTACGTGCATCCCGTGCCGCCCGCCGAGTTGGCGCGCCGCTTGTCCGAGCTCACGCGCCAGGGCTACGGCCTGCCCGAGCGCCGCCGCACGGCCCTTGTCGTCGACGACAGCGAAACGATCGGTGAAATCATGCGCGCCTTTCTCAAGAAAAACGGTTTCGCCGCCGTCGTCAAGCCGACTTGGGAAGCGGTCTTGAGCGGATGGGACACGCTCGGCGTCGATCTCGTTTTCACCGACATTTTCATGCCCGGGATGGGCGGCGTCGAAGGCATTCGCCATGTGCGCGCCAAGTGGGCGCCGGTGCCGATCGTGGCGTTCTCCGAGGGGCTCGACGGTCGCATGGAATCCGACAAGGCGTTGCTGGCGGCGCGGAAAATCGGCGCCGACGCGATTTTGCCGAAACCTTTCGACGAGGCGAGCGTGACGGCGGCGATCCGCAGCGTTTTTGCGCCCGGCAATCGGCGCTTTTCGGCCTAACGGCGCGCGGCGGCACAGCCGCTGCATCGCGACACAGCGAACAGGGCGGTGGCATGGACGCTTTTTTGGTTTCGACGGGTGTGGTCGCGCTGGGGGAAATCGGCGACAAAACCCAGCTTTTGGCTGTTTTGCTGGCGGCGCGCTTCCGCAAGCCGATCCCCGTCGTTCTGGGCATCCTGGCGGCGACGATTCTGAACCATGCGTTTGCGGGCTATATCGGCATTCTCGCCGCCGATTTTCTGGCCGGACCCTGGCTGCGCTGGATCGTCGGCGGCACGTTTCTGGCCGTGGCGGCCTGGGCCTTGGTTCCGGACACGATCGACGACAGCGAAGCCAAGCGCACGCTGGGGGCGGCGGGCGCATTCCTCGCCACGGCCGTCGCGTTTTTCTTCGCCGAATTCGGCGACAAAACGCAGGTCGCAACCGTTACGCTCGCCGCGCGCTTCGGCGATCTCGTGCCGGTCGTGGCGGGCACGACGCTCGGCATGTTGCTGGCCGACGTGCCGGCGGTCTATCTCGGCGAACGTTTCGCCGGTCGTTTGCCGGTCGCGACGATCCGTTATGCCGCTGCTGCATTGTTCGCCGTGTTGGGCGTCGCCACGCTGGCCGGTTTCGGTTTCTAATAGGGGCGCAAGAACCGGGCTGACATCGGCTCGCATCCGGCGCCAAGGTCGCGGACATGCACGTCGAAAACGCCGAATTGCGCATGGATGCGCGAACTTGGATGCTGCTGCTGGCCTTGTCGGTACTGTGGGGCGGTTCGTTTTTCTTCGTCGGGATCGCGGTGCGCGAGGTGCCGCCGCTCGGCGTCGTGTTCGCGCGCGTGGCGTTGGCGGCGGCGGCCTTGCATTTGCTGCTGGCGATGCAGGGGCGCACCTTGCGCCTCGACCGCGCCAGATGGCAGGCCGTGGTCGCCATGGCGCTGCTCAACAACGTCGTGCCGTTCGTGCTTTTCGCGTGGGGCCAAGCGCAGATCGCAAGCGGCGTCGCCGCCATTCTCAACGCGACGACGCCGTTGTTCGGCGCCGTGCTTGCGCATTTCGCCACGCGTGACGAGAAGCTCACGCGGGCCAAAGCCTTCGGCATCGCGGCCGGGTTCGCAGGCGTGGCGGCGATGATGGGGCCTGCCGTCGGCGATGCGGCGGCTGCACCCTTGTGGGCGCAACTCGCATGTCTCGGTGCGGCTTTTTCCTACGCGCTCTCGGGCATCTACGGACGCCGCTTCAAAGCGCTGGGGCTTGCCCCGCTCGAGATCGCAACGGGCCAGGTGACGGCGTCTTCGCTGCTGCTGATGCTGCCGATGCTGCTGGTCGATCGGCCGTGGGAAGGTGCGATGCCGTCCGCGCAAGCGCTGCTCGCTTTGGCGGGTTTGGCGCTGCTGTCGACGGCACTCGCCTATATTCTATTCTTCCGCATTCTTGCGGCGGCGGGCGCAACGAACCTGCTGCTCGTGACGTTCCTCATCCCGGTCACCGCGATCATGCTGGGCGCCGCGTTTCTGGGCGAGACGCTGGCGCTGCGCCACTTCGCCGGCATGGCGTTGATCGGCGTCGGTCTTGCCGCGATCGACGGGCGCTTTTTCGCAAAGCGCAGCAAAGGGCGTTAGTCGGCGTCGGCTTTTGCGGTCTCGGCGAGCGCCACGCGGTTGCGGCCGGCGTTTTTGGCGGCGTACAGCGCGCGGTCGGCGCGTGCCAGCGTTTCCTCGATCTTTTCCGCCTCGCCGTCGAATTCGGCGACGCCGATGCTGACCGTCACGCGGAACTTGGGCGGGGCGTCGATGTCGAGCGTCTCGATTTTCGCGCGCAGCCGCTCGGCGAAAAGGCGCGCATTGTCGGCCGAGGTTTCGGGCAGCAGCAGCGCGAATTCCTCGCCGCCGATCCGCCCGAGCGCGTCGGAGCCGCGCATGGCATCCATGACGGCCTCGGCGATGCGCTTGATCGCGACGTCGCCTGCCGCGTGGCCCCAGCTGTCGTTGACCTTCTTGAAGAAATCGATGTCGAGAATCGCGAACGACAGCGCCCGGCCGTAACGGCGCGCGCGTTCGGCCTCGTTGGCGGCCTGCTCCATGAACGCGCGTCGCGACAGGGCGCCGGACAGATGGTCGCTCGACGCGATCTGGCGAAGCTCGAGCTCGTCGACGACGAGTTTGGCGAAACTGTCGAGCACGGCGATCTGCGTTTCGGGGAAATCGCGCGGTTTGGTGTCGATCGCGCACAAGCTGCCGATATTGTAGCCGTCGGGCGTGCGCAAGGGGATCCCGGCATAGGCGCGTATGAAAGGCGGGCCGACGACCAGCGGATTCTGCGCAAAGCGGGAATCCGCGGCCGCGTCGCGCACGATCAGCGGTTCGGGCGACTTGATGGCGTGCGTGCAAAACGAGATGTCGCGGGCGGTTTCGCACACGTCGAGGCCGCGTTTCGCCTTGAACCATTGGCGATGCCGGTCGACCAGCGAAACCGCGCAGATCGGCACGTTCAGCACCTGCTGCACGAGGGCGACGATTTTCTCGAATGGCACCTCGGCCACCGTATCGAGCACTTCGTAGCGGTCGAGTGCCCTCAGACGCCCCTCCTCGTCGGAAAGGTCAAGTTCCGGGAGCATCGGCATCCTCCTTCAATCGCACGATCACGGCCGTCAGCTGCTTGCGGTAGGATTCGAACATTGTTCCGAGGCTCGCTTCGACCGTGGCCTCGTCGCAGCCGTCGTCGAGAAGTGCGGTCGCGAGGTCCGCTAGATTGCGCTCGTGCTGGACGATGCTGGCCGCAAGGATCGCCGGCATCCGGACCGATCCCAGCGGGGCGACCGTTCTGGCAGCAAGGCCGGCAGCGAACTGGGGCATATTCGTCACGCCTGGTACTAAGGTTAAAACTTTACAGACGAATGAAACACGCAAAAAGTTAACGTCATATTACCGAACGCGCAATCTGCGCGAAAACCGCCGCCAGCATCGCGACGGCCGCCAGAAACGCGATGCCGAAGCTGGGGCCGCGCTTTTTGGGGTCGGCGTAGTATGCGGTCGCGTAGTGCACGCGGGCCAGCGCCCAGACCGCCCCGCCAATTCCGGCGACCAGGTCGCCCACCCACAGCGCGCACAGCCATAGGGCCGGCAGCAGTATCGCGATCTGCTCGAGCGTGTTCATCTGCACCCGGACGCGCTTCTCGAATTCGACGTCGCCGGTCATTGCCGGCGCGGGAATCTTGTAGGTGGCGCGCGCCCAGCCGACGACGAGCGATGTCCAAACATAGACGCCGAGGGCGAGCAGCGTGGCGAGGCTTGCAAGCGGATAGGCCATCGCGCTAAGCCGCCGAGCGTGCGGCAGCGCCGGGCGGTTTGGGCGGCGCCATTGCGGTTTTCGTTCCGGAAGAATCGTCCGGAGCAGCGATTCCGCCGTCGCGATCGAAGGCATCGATCCGGCTGTCGTTGGGTTTCATCGGCTGTCTCTCCGAATTGTAACATTATTCGCGGTATTATTGCGCGAATCGACCGCAAGCGCAAGAGAGTTGGGGAAAACGTGGACCAGATCGTCGACAAAATACTCGCCGTTTTCGACCAACCCGAAGGCCATGCGCATTACGGCGAGGGCGTGAGCGAGCGCGAGCATGCGCTGCAGGCGGCCCAGCTTGCCGAGCAGGCGGGTGCCTCGTCGGCGCTGGTTGCGGCGTGCTTGCTGCACGATATCGGCCATCTGCTGCACGGGCTCGGCGAAGACGTCGCCGCGCGCGGCATCGACGCGAAGCACGAGGCCGTGGGGGCGGCGTATCTCGCGAGGCATTTCGTCGACGACGTGGTGGGACCAGTTGCGCTGCATGTCGATGCCAAGCGCTACCGCGTGGCGGCGGACCCCTCCTACGGCGCGACCTTGTCGCCCGCGTCGGTGCGTTCGCTTGCTCTTCAGGGCGGGCCGATGGATGCCGACGAGATGAAGCGTTACATCGCCAAGAAACACGCGCTTGCGGCGCTGCAGCTGCGCGAATGGGACGACCAGGCCAAAATCGTCGGGCGCGCCACGCCGGCACCGGCACATTATCGCGCCGCTTTGGCCGCGAGCCTGCGCGCGCGCGCCGAGGTCTGAGAGCTAAACGAGCGTGCGGCGGCGCAATTCGTAGAGCGCGATCGCGGCGGCGTTTGACACGTTGAGACTTTCCACGCCCTTTTCGATCGGGATGCGGACCATGAGGTCGCAGCGCTCGCGCGTGAGGCGGCGCAAGCCCTCGCCTTCGGCGCCGACCACGAGCGCGATCTTGCCGGTGAGGTCGGCGGCATTGATGTCGGTTTGCGCTTCGCCGGCAAGGCCGACGCACCAGAAGCCCGCGGCTTTGAGCCGGTCGAGGGCGCGCGCGAGATTGACCACGCGCACGAAGGGCACGCGCTCGAGGGCACCCGAGGCGGCTTTGGCCATCACGGCCGTCGCCATCGGCGAATGGCGTTCGGGCAGCACCACGGCCGCGACGCCGAAGCCTGCGCACGAGCGCAAAATGGCGCCGACATTGTGCGGGTCGGTGACTTGGTCCAAGACCACCACGCGCGCATTGTCGTTGTGCTCGGTCGCGCGCGCGATGTCGTCGAGATCGGGATCTTCGAGCCCTTCGACGAGGGCGGCAAGGCCCTGATGCACGGCCGCGCGCGGCAGCAGGCGGTCGATCTGCTCGCGGCTTAAAATCTCTGCATCGGGCAGGCCGCGCGGATGGTCTTCGGCGAGGCCGGCAAGGCGCGGCCCGATCGAGGCGTCGATTTCGGCGGCGAGCGCGATGCGCAGAACCTTGCGGTTCGGGTTTGCAAGGGCCGCAAGCACGGGATGGATGCCGTAGAGCCAAACCTTGTTGCCGCCGGCCTGCGGCTGGTTCGGGTCGATGGGGCCGGGGACAAACGCGCGCGGCTCGCGCGGCGGGCGCGGGCCTTTCTCCATGCGCGGGGCTTTGTCGGTGCGCGGCGTTTTTTCGAAGCGGGGGCCGGGCTTGAAGGGCTCGGCCTTGTAGCCAGGTTTTCCTTCGGGGCGGAACTTGGCGGGTGCCGTCCCGCGCTCCAGGCGCGGGTTGCGCGCGGGGCTGTCGCCCTTGTCGGCAAAGCGCTTGTCGCCGCGCGGACCCTTGAAAGACGGTTTGCCGCCTTTGAAGGTCGCCGGTTTGGCGTTGGAACCGCGCGGACGGTCGGGATGTTGCGAACCGGGCCGTTCGGACCCGCGTCCGCCGGACTTGTCGAAACGCGGTGTCCTGTTGCCGTATTTGCCGGTCGGAGGCTTGCCTTTGCTCATTCCTGGGGTTAATATGCTTTATTACTGTAGGGTTCAAGTCGCCTCTCGTCGATCCGGCTGGAGATTTCCGGCAAGATCGGGCGGGGCGGCTTGTTTTGTTGCGAGGTTTAGGGATTGACTTCGGCCCCGTTTTCTCTTTAAACCCCGGGTCCGTGCTGCGGACCCTTCGGAGGCTAAGAACCCCGGGGTCATCGGCATTCCGCCAAAGGCTCGATCTTTCGCCGTGTGCGGCCGTCCTTCGAGGGACCGGTCCTGCGTCGTTCGGTTCGGCCGAAGGCGGACCAGTCGGTAGGAGGGGTGGCCGAGCGGTCAATGGCAGCAGACTGTAAATCTGCCCTCTCCGGAGTTCGAAGGTTCGAATCCTTCCCCCTCCACCACTGGCCCAAGCCCTGGGTCGCGACGATTAAGGGCGAGGAGGCGACGGCGACAGGACGGAAGGACGAACCTCGAGGGTGCTGATCGGCGGGTGTAGCTCAATGGTAGAGCTCCAGCCTTCCAAGCTGGCTATGAGGGTTCGATTCCCTCCACCCGCTCCAGGCGCCGCAGTGCGACGACGACGAGACGACCCCAGATTCGGCCCCAGATTCAGGCAGCAACCGCAGGAAACGGACGATCGGAAGCCCACATGTCGAAAGCTAAATTCGAGCGGAACAAGCCGCACTGCAACATCGGAACGATCGGCCATGTCGACCATGGCAAGACGTCGCTGACGGCTGCGATCACGAAGGTGCTGGC
>JBILXZ010000044.1:0-28567 GCA_044378015.1 Tagaea sp. | reverse complement strand
CCGGCAGCATGCAGCTTCAAGATCTCGATGATCTTCTCTTCCGTAAACCTGCTCTTCTTCATCGTCCGCTCCTCTCTTCGGGCGGACTCTACACTTCTCAGTGGGCGGGTTTCACGGGCTCAGGCCAAGACCGCGCCAAGGGACATGATCGTTGTTTGCGGTTGGCCATCACGAAACGGCTGACGCGATCTGGTCTCTTTCGCGCCTTTGACGATGTCAGCGAAAAACCCAGCCGCCGAATCGGCGCAAGGCGCGCATCGCGGCGCCGTCGTTTTGCGGGGGCAGAATCTCGTCGCGCAGACCGTCGAATCGCGCCTTCGTAAAGCCGGATGTATTTCCTGGCTTCTGGAAGAGGATCGCGTTGCTGTAGGGATACATATCCAGTCGCCGCAATGTCGGATGGAGTGTTTGGCTATCCGTGTAGGCCGCTTCGAACGCCGGATGGTCGTTCTTCGCCACGCCAAGCGAAGACAGGCCACCGCGGTGCCGCACGGCCTTGGGCAAAACATTCTGCTTCCAACTCACCGGCACAAGCCCGTGACGCCCGGCGACGTCCACAAGATCGGCAAGGGTCGGGTGCGACGGATCGAAATACGAGTAGGATTTCATGATTGCGTCGTGGTGTTCGGGCAGATGCGCTTTGGCATAGGCCGAAAGCGCGTCTTTCGTCAGTCGCTGTGCCGCAAAGGGCATGTGACCGAAAATATTGGTCGTGTTGATGGCGTGCCACCAGTTGGTTACCCAAACATAGAAATAGCCGCCGTCGTTGATGAGCGCCGATACCTTCGCAAGGAAGCTGTCGGCCGAAAACCAATCCATCGACGCGAACGACGTCACAACATCGAATTTCTCGTCGAGTTCGAAAACGTTTCCGACGATGAATCGGTCCATTTTCGGCGGCTTTTTCATCGAAAGCGCATAAATTCCGCGGTCGGGACGGTGGCCGTAATCGTCGGCGAAACGGCGCGCGGTCGGAATTTTCCACATGACCGAATGCTGCAGCGACGTCCATTGGCTGCGCGGCGTTAGAGCGATTCTGTCTTGCCAAGACTCGAGAAAGCGCAGCAATTTGAAGCGGCGATGCAGGCGCGGCAGGCACGATTCGTCGAACCCCGAGCAGTGATCGTAGATGTCGATGCCGACGGCTTCGTCGATCAAGCCCCAGGCTTTGAGCAGCCGCAGATGGACGCCGCGCCCGCAACCGATGTCCAAAACCTTGCCGTGCGGCGCCCCGGCGCTGGAATCGCGGAACATTTCGAGCATCTGATAGGTCGGCACGATGCGCGAGGTATAGCCGAGCAGTGAACGCACAGAGCTTTTCGTGACGCTGAATTTTTCGGCAATTTTGACGTAGTCGACGGCGGATGCGCCGTTGGCGGCATTGATGCTTGTTTCGGCAACGTCTGCGACTGAGGTGCGATGTCCGAAATTCTCAACATGGAATTCGTAGAACCCGGGAACAAAAGAATCTTCGACCGGCTTTGCCATATTGGGGGAACTCGCTCTTGGTTGGTCTCGCGTAAGTCTGTGTGTCGGCAGAAGATGCAGCTTCTTGGGCGTATAGATACGGCCAATTCCCAGTCAATTGAAGGAGGGAGTCGTGGCTTGCGGTACATTTGCCCCGATTTTATTGAAAACATTACGATTTTTGTGTTCATACAATGAACAGACTTGACGTTCATTGCGTGAACGCAATACCTTACAGGACATGAGCGAGCCCGTTACCCCCAAAATCGAGCGCGAATCGACCGCCCTGTTGCTGGGCGTTTTGTCGGCGGTCGAGCGCGATTCGCGCGTGACGCAGCGCTCGATGTCGAGCGAATTGGGTGTCGCCCTTGGCCTTGCCAATGCGGTCTTGAAGCGTTGCGTGCGCAAGGGGCTCATCAAGATTTCGACCGCACCGCTCAACCGCTACGCCTATTATCTGACGCCGAGCGGCTTCAGCGAAAAAGCGCGGCTGACGAGCGAGTATCTGCGCGCGTCGTTCGATCTCTTCCGCAAAGCGCGCAGCCAGTATGCCGAGACTTTCGGCCGCTTCGCGGCACGCGGGCTGAAGCGCATCGTGCTTGTCGGTGCGTCGGAATTGGCGGAAGCCGCATTGCTGTCCGCACGCGAGGCCAATGTCGAGATCGTCGCCTTGGTCGATGCGAGCAAGGCGGGCGAGGCGCATATCGGCTTTGCGATCGCGGGCGGGCTTGCCGATATTGCGGTCCCTTTCGACGCCGTCGTGCTGTGCAGCATGCGCGACCCGCAAGAGGCGTATCTGCAAGCGCTCGAAGAGGCAGCTGCTCTCGGGCTCGAAGGCTCGCGCGTTGTGGGTCCGGCCTTGCTGCGCCTGCGCACGCAAAGCGGCGCGGATGCCGCAAGCCCGAACGCGGAGAACGCGGCATGAGCGCTTGGTACGCCGTGCATTGCCAGCCGCTGGCCGAACAGCGGGCGGCCGCCAATCTGCGCCGCCAGGGCTACGAGACCTATCTGCCGCTTTATCGCCGCCGCCGCAGCCATGCGCGGCGCGTCGAACTCGTCGAGCGGCCGCTGTTTCCGCGCTATCTGTTTGTGCGCTTCGATCCGGCCGTCGATCGCTGGCGGCCGATCCTCGGCACGTTCGGCGTGTGCGGCCTCGTGCGCATCGGTGACACGCCACTGCCCGTGCCCACGCGCGTGGTCGAAGCGCTGCAGCGCGGGCAAGCCGAGCGCATGTTCGACGAGTCGCTCGAGCCTGCGCGCAAATTCACGGTCGGGGCCGGCATTCGCGTGCTGGCCGGGCCGTTCGCCGACCTCGTCGGCAAGTTCCAAGGCTTGGCCGATGCCGAGCGCGTCGTCGTCCTGCTCGACCTTCTCGGGCGGGAAGTGCGCGTGCATTTGCCGAGCCGCGCGGTGGCTGCCGCTTAATCGCGGTCGGTGCTGTGGGTTGGTTTATTGGATCGTCGGGTGACATCGCCGTCACCCGAACTGCGGTAGCATGGCCGCTTCCGTTCGCGGCCGTTTCAAGAAAGTTCACGCGTGCAATTCATCGATCTGCAAGCCCAGCGCGCCCATATGGGTGCCGCACTGGAAGACGCAATCCTCAAAGTCGTGCGCAGCGGCCAGTATATTCTGGGCCCCGAAGTGGCCACGCTCGAAGCGCAGCTGGCAAGTTTCTGCGGCGCCAAGCACGCTCTCACCGTCGCCAACGGCACGGATGCGCTGGCGCTCGCCTTGATGGCGTTCGGCGTGAAGCCGCGCCATGCCGTGCTGGTGCCGTCATTCACATTTGCGGCGACCGGCGAGGTCGTGGTGTGGCTGGGGGCGACGCCGATCTTCGTCGACTGCCTGCCCGACACGTTCAACATGGATCCCGCAAGCCTCGAGGCGGGCATCGCCACGGCCAAGCGGCTGGGGCTCGAGCCCGTCGGCGTGATCCCGGTCGATCTGTTCGGCCTGCCGGCCGACTACGATGCGATCGAGCCGATTTGTGCCGCCTATAATTTGTGGATCCTTGCCGATACCGCACAGGGTTTCGGCGGCGTGTACAAGGGCCGCAAGACCGGCTCGATCGGCCGCATCGCCTCGACCTCGTTTTTTCCGGCCAAGCCCTTGGGCTGCTACGGCGACGGCGGCGCGATCTTTTTCGAAGACGATTCGCTGCGCGAAGTGCTTGTGTCGCTGCGCGTGCACGGGCAGGGCATCGATAAATACGACAATGTGCGCGTCGGCATGAACGGCCGTATGGACACGATCCAGGCCGCCGTGCTGATCGAAAAACTCAAGCTGTTTCCGGCCGAGATCGACGCGCGCAACCGCATTGCGCAGCGTTATTCCGACGCGCTCGAAAAACTCTGCATCGTGCCGCGCGTGCCCGCAGGCCTCACGAGCGTATGGGCTCAGTACACGATACGGATCGACGGCGGAAGGCGCGATATGGTCGCGGCCAAGCTCAAAGAGGCAGGTATTCCGACCGCGATCTACTATGTGAAGCCCATGCATCGGCAAACCGCCTATGCGCGCTTTCCGGTGGCCAACAACGGCCTGCCGGTCAGCGACGTGCTGGCGGGCGAAGTGCTGAGCCTGCCGATGCATCCCTATCTCTCGCATGCCGACCAGGACCGCGTCGTTGCGGACCTCGTTGCGGCCTTGCGCGCCTGACGAAAGCGAAATCCCGCATGCCGCCCCGCACGTTCCATCTGCCGGTCCCCGACCTTGCCGACGCCTCGATCCTGATCACCGGCGGTACGGGCTCGTTCGGCCGCGCGTTCGTGGCGCATCTGCTGGCGCTGCCGGCCCCGCCCAAGCGCATCGTGATCTTCTCGCGCGACGAGCAGAAGCAGGATGCGATGGCGCGCGAATGGTTCGCCGACCGCGACGCGTACGACCGCTTACGCTTTTTCATCGGCGACGTGCGCGACGCCGAGCGGCTCGAACTCGCGATGCGCAGCGTCGACTACGTGATCCACGCGGCAGCGCTCAAAATCGTGCCGATCGCCGAATACAATCCGTTTGAATGCATCCTCACCAACGTGCACGGGGCCGAAAACGTGGTGAAGGCGGCGCTGCGCAACCAGGTGAAAAAAGTCGTGGCGCTGTCGACCGACAAGGCCGCCAATCCCGCCAATCTCTACGGTGCTTCGAAGCTCGCGTCCGACAAGATCATGGTCGCGGCCAACAATCTGTCGGGCGATCTCGGCACCGCGTTTTCGGTAGTGCGCTACGGCAACGTGATCGGCAGCCGCGGATCGGTGGTGCCGCTGTTCCAGTCGCTGGTCGCCAAGGGCGTTGCGGCGCTGCCGATCACGGATGCGCGCATGACGCGCTTCTTGATCACGCTCGACCAGGGCGTTTCGTTCGTGCTGTCGTCGCTGGCGACGATGGCGGGCGGCGAAATCTTCGTGCCGAAAATCCCGTCGATGAAGATCGTAGATCTGGCGTCGGCGCTTGCACCCAGTCTGCCGCAGGAAATCGTCGGCATCCGCCCGGGCGAAAAGCTGCACGAGGTCATGATCACCGAGGACGACGCGCGCATGACGCTCGCCCTCGACGACCGTTTCGTCGTATGCCCGAGCAACCGCAACTGGACCGACGCGCATCTGCGCGCGGCGGGCGGCATGCCGGTCGTCGAGGGTTTCCGCTACGGCTCGGACAACAACGACGAATGGCTGAGTGCGGCCGAGTTGCTGGCCATGCTTGCGGCCAAGCGCAAATGAGTTCGGGCTTCCTCCCCTACGGCCGCCAGACCATCGACGACGCGGACATCGCGGCCGTCGCGACGGCTTTGCGCGGCGATTTTCTGACGACGGGCCCGACTGTCGCGCGGTTCGAAGCCGCGTTCGCTGCGGCCACGGGTGCCGCACATGCGGTTGCGTCGAATTCGGGTACGGCGGCTCTGCATCTCGCGACCATGGCGATCGGGCTTGGGCCCGGCGACGCGGCGATCGTGCCGACCCTTACCTTTCTTGCGACCGCCAATGCCGTGCGCATGACCGGCGCGGAAGTCGTGTTCGCCGATGTCGATGCCGAAACGGGCCTGCTCACGGCGGCAACACTCGAAGCCGCGATCGCGCGCGCGCAAGCGCTGGGTCCCAAATTGCGCGCGGCGTTGCCGGTCCATCTCAATGGCCGTGTGTGCGACATGCCGGCTCTCGCGCAAGTCGCGGCCAAACACGGGCTCGTGCTGATCGAAGATGCGTGCCATGCACTTGGGCTGGTCGATATCGGCGCATGCCGCCATTCGGCGGCCGCATGTTTTTCGACCCACCCGGTCAAAGCGATCGCGACGGGCGAGGGCGGGGTAACGACCGCGGCCGATCCGGAAGTCGCGCGCCGCATGTTCGCCTTGCGCAGCCACGGCATAGTGCGCGAGCCGGCGCGTTTCGAGCGCGCCGATCTTGCCTTCGACGCCGACGGTTCTGCGAATCCTTGGTACTACGAAATGCCGGAATTCGGCTGGAACTACCGGCTGCCGGATCTTCTGTGCGCGCTGGGTCTTTCGCAGCTCGCAAAGCTCGCCGTATTCCAGACGCGTCGGCGCGCCATCGCCGCGCAATACGATGCGTTGCTGGCACCGCTCGCACCCAAGCTGCGGCCCGTCCCGCATGCGGGGGCTGCGCATGGCTGGCATCTTTATGCCGTGCTGATCGATTTTGCGGCCCTCGGCCGTTCGCGCGGGGCCTTGATGAAAGCGCTGCATGGGCGCGGCATTGGCAGCCAAGTGCACTATATGCCCGTGCATCTTCAGCCCTACTATACGAAGCGCTACGGCGCGCTCGATTTGCCGGGGGCAGCGGCCTATTACGCACGCTGCCTGTCGATCCCGTTCTATCCGACGCTTACGGATGCGGACGTGGCCCGCGTCGCTTCGGCGTTTGCGGCCGAGCTGGCGCCGTGACAACGGCGATCGTCGTGCAGGCGCGGATGGGCTCGACCCGTCTGCCGGGCAAGGTGCTGATGGCGCTGGGCCCGCACACGGTGCTTGAAGAAGTGCTGCGCCGCTGTGTGGCGGTGGTGGGGGCCGACATCGTCGTGTGCGCCATTCCGGACGAAGCGGCGGATGATGCCCTGGTGCCGGTCGCCGAAGCAGCCGGTGCGATGGTCGTTCGCGGCTCGACCCTCGATGTGCGCGCGCGCTATCTGGCAGCGGCCGAAGCAGCCAAGGCCGACGTGGTACTGCGCGTGACGTCGGATTGTCCGCTGATCGATCCGGCCTTGTGCGCGGCAGTACTGGCCGTGCGCGAATCGGCGGGTGTCGATTACTGCGCCAACAACATGCCGCCTTCGTTTCCGCACGGGCTCGATTGCGAGGTGTTCACGACCGAAGCGTTGCGCCGTGCCGCACGCAGCAACGGCCCGGACGGCGACCGCGAGCACGTGACGCCGTGGCTGCGGCGCGCACCCGAAATTTCGCGTGCCGCAATCGTCGGCCCCGGCGGCGACGCCGCCCATGCGCGCTGGACGCTCGACTGGCCCGAAGACCTCGAATTCCTGCGCGCGGCTGCAGCTCTGATCAAGCCGCCGCCTGCGATCGCACCTTGGACCAATCTTGTTGCACGGCTTGCCGACCGCCCCGACATCGTCGCTCTCAATGCCGCGCGCCACGCGGCGCGCTGACCGAAATTTCGCTTCAAGGAGCCCCAAAATGACCGACGAGACTGCATCCGCCGACGCGGCGATCGACACGCCCGACCGGCACGTGCCCGAATACATGGCCTCGCACGGTCAGGAATCGATGGAAGCGAAGCTGATCCGCAACCAGGTGAGCAAATTCGGCTCGAAATTCGCCGAGTACCGCGCCACCTACATGCGCAGCCTCAATTACGACAAGGAGGAGTTCGCGGCCGAATTTCCCGTGACCGTGAACATCGAGCTGGTTAATCGATGCAACCTGTCCTGCATCATGTGCTACACGGTCAATCACAAAGGCGAGAAGCACACGCTGACGCTCGACCAGATGCGCGCGATGGGCAAGGAGATGAAGAAGTACAATCTCCCCGCCATGATCGTCGGCCTCGGTTCCGAAGCTTTGCTCTACAAGGAATTCCGCGAGATCGTCGATATCTGCCACGAATCCGGCGTGATGGACCTGATCCTCTACACCAACGGCGTGCTGTTGACGCGCGAGACCTCGGAGTTTCTCGTCAAGTCCGGCGTCACGCGCATCCACGTGTCGCTCGACGCCGCCACGCCTGAGACCTATCTCAAGATTCGCGGCAAGCCCGAACTCGAACGCATCGAGAAGAACATCGACACGTTCCTCGAAGTGCGCAAGTCGCTGGACTCGGAACTGCCGATCCTGCGCATCGCGTTCTGCGTGCAGCCCGAGAATCTGCACGAGCGCGAAGCGTTCCGCAGAAAATGGGAAGGCAAGGCCGACCGCGTCGATTTCCAGCTGATGGCGCCCGAAAAGCACGTCGACGACGTGAAGAATGGTTCGGTCGACATCAAAAAGACGGCCGGCTATTTCCACCAGGAACTGCTCGACAAGCCGTGGTGCTCGATGCCGTTCAATTCGCTGAGCGTGTGGGCCGACGGCGTGGTCACGCCGTGCTGCGCGTTCATGGGCAAGAATCTGCCGCTCGGCAACATCAAGGAACGCACGCTCCACGACATCTGGCACGGGCCGGAGATCGAGAAAATCCGCGACGAGTTCCGCACCGGCAAACTGAACCCGTCCTGCGAGCTGTGCATCGCGGGCCGCGATCTCGACTCGTTCAAGCAGACGCTGGTCGACTGATTTTGGATCTGGGACGCGAAATCCGCCGCGCACGGCGGCTGGCGGGCGACGTGCTCGACCGGTTGCGCGCGTTGCATCCGGCAGCGCGCGCGCGCGCTTTCGCCCTGCAGGCTGCGCGCGCGCGTAGTGAAGCTTCGCTGCGCCGTTTCTCGGACGCGGCTGTCCCGGGCGACGGCACTTGCCTTGCGGGCACGGTGCTGGTCGACGGCACGTGGGACAATCCGAACTACTGGTTTCGTGTGTCGCTGATGCGCCGCGCACTCGGACTCGCCGACAGCCGCGTGGTCGGCCTAGTCGGCGCTTTTTCGCGCCGCGAAGTGGCCGCGAGCTTCGCGCGTCTGACCGACGGCAGCACGCTCGATTTTCACACGCTGTCGCGCGTCGAGAAGCGCCATCGCGCGGCCGCAAGTGCGCTGCGGGCGCCGATGCGCAGCGCCGCCGATCTGCTGGCCGCGAAACTGCCGAACGACCTGCCGGGCGAGATTTTCTATGACGGGGTGCTGAAGCGCCAACGGCGCGGCACGGCCGATCTTGAGGATCCGCTGCTCGTCGACCATACAGCCGAGCAGCTTGCCTGCATCGAGGCGGCCGCGCGCGTGTTCGACGAAACCAAGCCCGATCTCGTTCTTCTCACGCACGGATTCAATTTCTCCTATGGGGCGCTTGCGTGGGAGGCGGTGCGCCGCGGCGTGCCGGTCGTGCTGATGTACGGCGATTTCGGCACGACGCGTTTCGTGCGCCCGCGCGTACGCGACGATCTGTTCGTGTTTCCCTCGCGCCCGAGCGTGGCCGAACTCGCCGCTTTGTCGCCGGCCGCGCGCGCCGATCTCGTGCGCGTCGGCCGCGAACAGCTCGAGCTGCGCCGCAGCGGCCGCACGAACGATCTGGGTGCCCGCTACGCGTACGCCGCCGGATCGCAAGCGCTCACGCGCGCCGAGATCTGCGCGCGTTTCGGCTGGGATCCGGCGCTGCCGGTGATCGGGCTCTACGCGTCCAACCCGTTCGACTATCCGCACTGCACGGGCATGTACCATTTCCGCGACTTCGTGGAATGGAACCGCGAAACGATCGCGGCGGCGGCGCGCAACAGCCGCGCCAATTTTATCGCCAAGCCGCATCCGATCGACCGGCGCTACGGCCTGCGCTACGGCGATGGGCTCGCCGATGCAGTCGACGAAACGGGGGCTCCAAACGTGCGGCTTGCCGAAGAAAGCTGGAAGGGTGCCGATCTGATGCGCTGCCTCGACGGTGCGGTCACGCATCACGGCAGCGTGGGGTTTGAAGCAGCGGCCCTCGGCATCCCCGTGATGACGACGGACCATGCCTGGTACGAAGAGATCGGCTTCGTGGCGCGGCCCGCGAGCAAGGCCGACTATCTCGCCAAGCTCGAATCCGAATGGTGGTGCCAATGGCCGCGCGACGCGGCCGTGGAAGGTGCGCATCTTGCGGCCGGTCTCTATTTCGGCGTGCCGGACTGGCAGGGCGACTACGTGCTGCGCGACGATTCCGACCAGGGGCTCATCTACGGCGATCTCGAAGATTTCCTTGCGCGCAATGGTCCGGCGATCGCGCGCGAGACGGCGCTGATCCGCGATTGGTATCGCGCCGAACATCCGTTTTTCCATATGTACAAAAACTTCCGCGCCGAACGTTTTCGCGTCGGCAATGCGGTTGCGTGAGGCGATGGCCGTGTCCGACATTCCCGAAACCGCGTCGGTCGCACGCCTCCTGGAGCCGGGCGATCTGCGGTTCGAAACCGAACCGCTTGCCTGGGCCAAGGGCCGAGGCGAAATCCTCGCACGTACGTTGTGGTCGGCAATTTCGCCGGGCACCGAACTTGCGGCGTTTGAGGGGCTGCCCCCGTTGCGCCCGGGCCGCGTCTATCCGCGGCTGATGGGCTACTGCAACGTGGCACAGGTGCTGGCCGTCGGCAACGACGTTGCGGATATCGCGCCCGGTGTGCGCATCGTGACGTGGCAGAGCCATCGCAGCGCATTCGTGTGCAAATCCGCCGACATTCTTGCCGTGCTGGCGCCGACCGCCGACGCGCGCGCGGCGACGGCGACGTATCTGTTCCATCTCGGCCTCGATGCCGTGCAGAAGGCGGGGCTCGCCCTCGGCCATCGCGTCGCAGTCCTCGGGCTTGGTGCTTTGGGCCTCGGGGCTGTGGCGATGGCGGCGAAGGCAGGTGCGCACGTGACCGCGATTTCGCGCCGACCCGCAATGACCGCATCGGCACACGCGATGGGGGCTTCGGCCTTCGGCGACGGTGCGGATCCCACAGCACTTGCGACGGCGACTGGGCTCGGCGGTTTCGATTGCGTCGTGACCACCAGCAACCGGTGGGACGATTGGCAGCTGGCGCTGCAACTGGCGCGGCGCGGCGGCACGATCGCGGTGCTAGGCTTTCCGGGGCGCGGAGCACCGGCACCCGATTTCAATCCGCTCGAATCGCGCTATTTCTACGACAAGCAGCTGCGCATCATGGCGTGCGGCCAGCCGGTCGAACGCGACCTGCCGCCCGACGAAGTGCGCTTCACGTTGAAGCGCAACATGCCCGCCATCGCCGAAGCGATTGCGGCTGACGCGCTTCCAACGGCCCCGCTATTGACTGACGAATTTCCGGCCGCACGCTTGGCCGACGCCTATCGCGCCCTTGCCGCGCGCGACGGCGCACGCGTGACCGCGGTGTTGGCATGGCCGCCCGCATGACGACGAATGAACTTGGCGCCGTCGTGATCGGCTGCGGCGGCATGGGTGCTTTCACGCGGCCCGCGACGCGCGCAGCCTTGCCGCCCGGCTGGCTGCCGCTCGCCCATGCCGAAGCGTTGGCGACGCTGGAAGGCGTGCGGCTCGTGGGCTTGTGCGATGCCGACGCCGCCGCCCGCGAACGTGCAGCCGTACATTACGGCGTGCCCGCCTTTGAAGCTGCGCCCGCGATGCTGGCGGCCTTGCGCCCCGACGTCGCGACCATCGCCACGCGCACGGCGCCGCGCGCCGATCTGCTCGTCGCTTGCGTGCAGGCGGGCGTGCGCGGCGTGCATGCCGAAAAGCCCTTGTGCCGCTCGCTTGCCGATGCGGCACGCGTGCAGGCGGCGTTTGCGGCGGCCGATGCGAGCTTTACCTACGGGGCGTTGCGCCGCTACCATGCGGCCTATCGCCGTGCGGCCGCGATGCTGGCGGCAGGGGCGATCGGTACGCTGCGCCAGATTGTAGTTGGGTTCGGGCGGCGTACGGCGCTGTGGACGCATACGCATTCGATCGACGCGATGCTGTTTTTCGCGGGCGGTGCAAAGGCGCTCTACACGCAAGGGGCGGTCGCGGTCGATGCGGCGGATGTGCGGCTCGACGCGGCACCGCCGCTCGTCGATGCCGATCCGACAATCGAGATGGGCTATGTCGCCTTCGAAGGCGGCGTGAGTGGTGTCATCACGCAGCTCGACGGGTTCGACGTGCTGCTAGCGGGCAGTGCGGGCACGCTGCGCATCGCGGCCGACGGCACGCGGATCGACATCGAAACCGCCGATGCCGACAGCGGCGGCTATCTCACGCGTCGCGAAACGATCCCGACCGTGGCCGACGCGAGCGGCACGCAGATCGCCCTTGCGGAACTGGCCGCTGCCGTGCGCAACGGCCAACCCGAGCGCAGCGCGCTTGCCGCCGCCATCGACGGGCAGCGCATTCTGTTCGCGATTCTGCTGTCGGGTTTGCGCGGCGGTACGCGCATGGCGCCCGGCGACGTGCCGGAGGCATTTTGCGTAACCGGCCGCTCGGGAACGCTCTATGCTTGAAAGAACTGGTTTTTCGGCGTGACGATCAGAACCATCGCCTTCTATTGCGACGGAGGTCCGAAAACCGGCGTCGGACACATGGTGCGCAGCTTCAATCTTGCAACGGCTTTTGCCACGAACGGGTGGCATGTCCGTATGCTCGCGACACGCGGGGCATACGACACGGCAAGCCCATTCCTCGACGGCGCGTTCGAATATGTCGAGGCAGGCTATCCGGCCGATGCGCAACGCCTGTTTGACGCCCTTGCCGACAGCGATTTGGCCGTGCTCGATTCCTACGTCGTTGACGAGGCGTTCGAATCGCAGTTGCGACGCGCAGGAAAGCGATTGTTGGTGATCGAAGACTTGGCAGACCGTCGACACCATTGTTCTGCTTTGCTGAATTTGGCTCCCGGTCCGAACCAAGCCGAACTCGTCCCAGAAGATTGCCAGCTGTTTCTGGGGCCCGCGTTCGCCCCGATCGCGCCGAAAATCCGCAAGATGAGAGCCAAGGCCGAAGCTTTGCGCCTCGAACGACGGGGCGTGCGCAAGATTCTGGTGAACTTCGGCGGAACGGACCCGTTCGGATTGACGGCGGTTTGCGTCAAGGCTCTTGCCGGACTCGGCGTTTCGGTCGTGGCTGCGGTGGGATCTTCCGCAGTCGGACTCGATGCGGTCCGCGAACTGCAGTCGCCGACCGTCGAGGTCCATGTCGATGCGACCAGTCTCGCAGACCTCATGGCAGACAGCGACTTGGCGATTGCGGGCGCGGGATATTCGTCTTGGGAGCGCTGCGTTCTGGGCTTGCCGTCGATTGCGGTTTGTCTGGTGGAAAATCAGCGCAACATCGCCCAGATTGTCTCGGCGAAAGGCGCCGCCGTTGTTGTGCCGTTCTCGACAGACCGTTTCGCGGAGGCGATACGAAAAGAAGTCCGTCTGCTGATCGAGGATCCGGAGTTGTCCGCACGCATGTCGCGCGCCGGATTCGCGCTGTGCGACGGCGCCGGCGCGGACCGCGTCTTTGCGGGCCTAAGCTGAGCGAAACATGCAAGGAGTGACCGAGTTGATTGTGACCGTCGTCGTCGACAACGAGAGTTGGATACTGCCGTGGGCCGAGAGGCTCGTTCTGCAGTGCGCGGCTCTCGGCGCCAGCGCCACGCTTGTGCGAAAGCACGCCGATATCCCTCAAGGCGGAACGACGTTTTTTCTCGGGTGCGTAAAGATTGCCACGCCCGAAACGTTGGCCAGAAGCGTTGCGAATCTCGTCGTCCACGCAAGCGACCTGCCGAAAGGGCGCGGATTCTCGCCATTGTCGTGGCTGACGATACAAGGCGCGCTTTCGATACCCGTTTGCCTTCTCGAGGCGAGCGAGAAAGTCGACGAGGGTCCCATCGTTTTCCGCGAGGTCCTTCATTTCGAAGGGCACGAGCTCATCGACGAGATGCGGCATGAGTTGGGCGAAGCGACGGTCGCTCTGTGTGCAAGGTACGTCGCGGAGGGGAGCAGCGCACCGCGGTTGCCGCAGGAGGGAACCGCGAGCTATTTTCCGCGGCGTCGCGCTGACGACAGCCGCCTCGATCCGACGCGGACGTTGGCCGAGCAGTTCGATCTCCTTCGCACGGTCGACAACCGAAGCTACCCTGCGTTCTTCGAAATGCGCGGCCATCGATACGTGCTTCGAATCGAAAAATCACCCGAAGCGAAAGTTTAGTCGAGATGTCAGATTCGGTGTTCAGCATTGCGGGGCGGCTGATCGGCCCTCGCCAGCCGCCTTACATCATTGCCGAGATGTCGGGGAACCACAACGGAAAATTGGACAACGCGCTGCGCCTTATGGATGCCGCAAAGCAGGCGGGCGCCGATGCGGTCAAGCTGCAGACCTATACGGCCGATACGCTTACGATCGACTGCCGGGACGAAGACTTTCTGATCAAGGGATCGCCTTGGCACGGCCAGAATCTCTACGATCTCTACCAGAGCGCCCATACGCCTTGGGAGTGGCACGAAGAGCTATTCGCATACGGAAGAAAGATCGGATTGACGGTCTTTTCGACCCCATTCGATGCAAGCGCTACCGATCTACTCAAGAAGCTCGAGGCGCCGGCCTTCAAGATCGCTTCGTTCGAGGCAGCTGACTTGCCCCTCATCCGACGCGTTGCCGCGTGCGGCAAGCCTATGATCATATCGACCGGCATCACGGACTTGAGCGAGATATCCGAGGCGGTCCAGACCGCGCGCGATGCGGGCTGCAAAGATCTCGTATTGCTGCATTGCGTGAGCGCCTATCCCGCCCCGCCCGAAGACATGAATCTGCGCACGTTGGCCCATCTCGGCGAGACGTTCGGCACCGTGCCCGGCCTTTCGGATCACACGCTGGGGACGGCCGTCGCGGTCGCAGCCGTGGCGCTGGGCGCTTGCGTCATTGAAAAGCACTTTACGCTGCGCCGCGCCGACGGTGGGCCGGACTCGGCTTTCTCGCTTGAGCCGGAAGAACTCGCCGAACTCGTGCGCAACACGCGTGCCGCACACGCGGCCCTCGGGCATGTGTCGTACGCGCGCGAGGCGAGCGAGAAGGGCATGGCGACGTTCCGCCGCTCGCTCTACGCCGTGGCCGACATTGCAGCCGGCGAAACGCTGACGGCCGCCAATATCCGCTCGATCCGGCCGGGCTTCGGGCTGGCGCCCAAGCATTACGACGCTTTGCTGGGCCGCCGCGCGCGCGTGGCGATCAAGCGCGGCACCGCACTCGCGTGGAATCTCGTCGATTGAAGACCGTCGCCACGATCGAAGCGCGCATGACCTCGACGCGGCTGCCCGGCAAGGTGTTGGCGCCGGCTGAAGGCCTGCCGATGCTGGCCCTGATGGTCGAACGGCTGCGCCATGTGGCCGCCCTCGACGCGATCGTGATCGCCACGACGGTCAACGCTGCCGACGATGCGGTCGCAGCCCTTGCGGGCGAACTCGGCGTGGGCTGCTGGCGCGGCAGCGAGTACGACGTGATGGCGCGGGTCCTCGACGCCGCGACCGATGCGCAAGCCGACACGATCGTGGAACTGACGGGCGACTGCCCGCTCATCGATCCGCGCATCGTCGCCGACACCATCGCTGCCTACCGGTCGGCGAACGTCGACTACGCGGCCAACATATTGACGCGCAGCTATCCGATCGGCATGGACACGCAAGTCTTCGCCCGGGCGGTGCTGGCCGATGCGGCCGCGCGCACGTCCGATCCCGCCGACCGCGAGCATGTGAGCCTCTATATCTACCGCCACCCCGAACACTACCGGTTGCTCGATCTTCCGGCACCGCCCGAACTCACGCGGCCCGAGCTGCGCTTGACGCTCGACACGCCCGAAGATCTCGAGGTGATCCGCGCCGTGTTCGCTGCCTTGCGCCCGCGCCGAACGGATTTTTCGCTGGCCGAGATGCTCGCGTTTCTCGATGCGCATCCGGAAATCGCGGCGCGCAACGCTGCCATCGTGCATCGGCGTGTCTGACAAGCTCGGCGCGCTGGTCGTCGGCTGCGGGCGCATCGCGGGCGGCTTCAACGCGTCGCGCGACGATGCGGCAGTGCTGACCCATGCGCTTGCCTATCTGCGCAGCCCGCATTTCGAACTGCGGGGTTGCGTCGAGCCGGACGATGCGGTGCGCGCCGCCTTCGTCGAACGCTGGGGACCGGTCGCCGCCTTCGCCACGCTCGAGGCGGCTCTCGCGAGCGGCCTTGCCTTCGACGTCGCCAGCGTGTGCGTGCCGACGGCCCTGCATTTGCCGACGCTCGAAACACTGCTGGCAAGCAAGGTGCGCGCGGTGTTCGCCGAGAAGCCGCTGGGGGGCGACGCGAACACGGCACGCGCGTGCGTGGCGCGATATCGGGCGGCGGGCAAGCCCTTGGCGGTCGCGTATCTGCGGCGCTGGGACCGCACGATGGCCGCTTTGCGCGCCGAGATCGCGGCCGGTGCCTGGGGTGCGTTTCGCGCCGCCAGCGTTTTCTACGGGCGCGGCATCGTCAACAATGGCTCGCACGCGATCGACCTGCTGAATTTCCTCGTCGGCCAAAAGCTGCGGCGGGCGGCTGCGACGGGCATGCGCCACGACGGCGTCGCTGGCGATCCGACGGTCGATGCGGTGCTGGCAACGCAAAGCGGCCAGCGCATCCATCTTGTGGCGCTCGACGGGCGCGACAGTGTGGCCTTCGAACTTACGCTCGCTTTTGCAGGCGGGCTCGTGGCGATCGAAGAAGGCGGGCTCTACGTGTCGCGGCGTCGCGTCGGCCCCAGCGGGCATTTCGCCGGCGTCGAAGTGCCGCAAGCGCCGCAGCGCGAAGCAACGCAGTACGGCGACGCGTTCGTCGCCGCCCTCGACGACCTCGCCGATTGCCTCGCGAACGGCGGCACGCCCGCCAGCAACGGCGACAGCGCGCTCGACGCGATCGAATTGGCCTGCACCATCCGTGCGGCCGCAGTTGAAATGGAGAAACTCGCATGAGCGAATTGGCCCTGCTAGGCGGCAGCTCCGTGCGCACCGAGCCGTTCCCCGCCTACCAGGTGATCGGCGAAGCGGAGAAAGGGGCGGCGATGCGCGTGCTCGATTCGGGCGTGCTGTCGCGCTTTCTGGGCACATGGCACCCCGATTTCTTCGGCGGGCCCGAGGTGCAAGCGTTCGAGCGCGAATGGGCCGCCCTTGTCGGTGCCGCCCACGGCATTTCGATGAACTCGGCGACGTCGGGGCTCTACGCGGCCGTGGGTGCCGTGGGGGCAGGGCCCGGCGATGAAGTCATCGTCTCGCCCTATACGATGATCGCGTCCGCCACGGCGGCGGTCGTGTTCAACGCCGTGCCGATTTTTGCCGACATCGATCCCGCGACGTTCACATTGTCGGCCGAGACGATCGCGGCACGCCTTACGCCGCGCACCAAGGCGATCGTCGTCGTGCATATTTTCGGCCAGGCCGCCGACATGGATCCGATCATGGCGTTGGCGCGCGAGCGCGGCATCAAAGTGATCGAAGACTGCGCGCAAGCGCCGTTCGCCACGTACAAGGGGCGGCCCGTCGGCACGCTCGGCGACATCGGCGTGTTCAGCCTCAACTACCACAAGCACATCCATACCGGCGAAGGGGCGATGTGCACGACCAACGACGATCGCCTCGCCGAGCGGCTGCAGCTGATCCGCAACCATGCCGAGGCCGTCGTCGAGAAAAAGGGCGTTGCCGATCTCGTCAACATGGTCGGCTTCAATTTCCGCTTGGGCGAAATCGAATCCGCGATCGGCCGCGAGCAGCTGAAAAAGGGCCCGGCGTTGATCGCCGCACGCCAAGCCAATGTGCGCTACCTCGAAGCGAAGCTTGCGGGCGTGCCGGGGCTGTCGATGCCGAAGATCGGGCCGGCAGGCGACCATGTCTATTACGTGCATCCGCTGAGCTATTCGGAAGAGGCGACGGGCGTGTCGCGCGACACGTTCGTGAAAGCCGTCAAAGCCGAACTCGCACCCTCGCGCCTGCGCGAGCACGAGGGGCCGCTGATGGGGGCGGGCTACGTGCGGCCGCTCTACATGACGCCGATCTTCCGCAAGATGATCGGCTACGGCACCGTGCAGTGCCCGTTCCGCTGCCCGCACTACCAAGGTACACCCGACTATTCGGACGGTATTTGCCCGAACGCCGAAGAGGCGCATTTCAAGCGCGTGGTCACGCACGAGCTGATCCGCCCGCCGATGACCGAGGCCGATCTCGACGACGTCGCCGCCGCGTTCCACAAAGTCGGCGAAAATCTGCACAAGCTCTCCGACCGCGCTTTGAAGGTCTGAGCGACTCCGCATGCCTGCAGCCCTTTTCTTCGCGCGCGATCCAGGACCGGCCAACCATGTGGTGGCGGCCTATCGCTTGCGCTTGGGTGTTGCCGGGTTTGCCGACGGGGCGATGCAGTTCGCGGCCGCTCTGGGTGCTTGCGACGATGCGCCGATCGTGTTGGCGCATGGGGCCGCCGTCGATGTGTTCGCGCGTGCCGGCATTGCCAGTGCGGCACCGCCCGCCGACTTTGCGGCACCGGGGATGCGCGATGCGCGCGTGGCTGCGTGTGCGGCCTTTTTGCGCGCGCGCGATGTCGGGGCGGTCGTCACCGGGACGAGCGACGTCGACGAGGACACCGACCGCGTGCTGTGGCTGGCGGCACGCAGCTGCGGACTAGCCAGCCACGCGTTTCTCGACCATCCGGCCAATCTGCACGCGCGCTTTGCTGAAGCGGACGGAAGTTTGACCTTGCCCGACCATCTCTACGCGCCCGATGCGCGCTATGCGGTCGCCCTTGCCGAGGCCAGTATCGACGAAGCCCGTCTGCGCGTAACGGGTCCGCTCTATGATCGCGCATTGCAGGCCGCACGCGCGCAAGCGCTTGCCGCGCGGCCGCGTTTGCGCCGCCTGTGGCGAGCAGAGCCCGAAGATCGCGTCGTGCTGTTCGCGTCCGAATGCGGCCGCGAAATGGCCGATCAGGGTCGGCCTGCTGCCTACGACGAACTTGCCGTGCTTGCCGACCTCACCGACGAGTTGGCCGCGACGGCGCAAACGGTGCTCGTCGTGCGCCCGCATCCGCGCGACCGTGCGGGCAAATACGATGCGTGGCACGCGTCTGTCCCGGCGCGCTTGCGCGGTTGCGTGAGTGCCGACGGCTCGCCCGCCGAAGCGATACTGGCCGCCGATCTCGTCGCCGGAATGGATTCGACGATGCTGCGCGAGGCGCGCGCTTTAGGCTGTGCGTTCCGCTCGCTCACAGGCGCGGATCTTTCGCTGTGAGCGGTCCTGGCGGCATCGACGGCGGCATTTTCGTCGGGCGCGACGAAGCGACCGGGCGTGCGGCCGCCCTCGACGTGCAGCTGCAGCGTCTTGCCGACATGGGTGCGGACCGCGCTTTGGCGATCGCGTCGCGCGCGATCCGCTTCGATTGGCGCGAAGGCAATGCCGATCTTCTGGCGCAAGCCAAGGCCGATCCGCGCCTTGTCCCGGTGGCCAACGTCAATCTGCCCGGCTACGCGCCGGGCGAAGGCCTTGCGCGGCATTTGCGCGCGCAGGGGTTTGCGGCCGTCGCCTTGGTTTCGGATGCGATGGGCTGGGGCCTGCATGGCCCCGCCTTGCGCGCCCTCGCCATCGAGGCCGCAGAGGCACGCTTGCCGTTGATGCTGTGCGCGCAGACCGCCGCCGACTTCCAGGGCGTGGGGGCGGCGGCGGCGGTCGGCGGCCCGGTCCTGCTGCGCTGGATGCGCGCGCACGCCTATTTTCGCTTGGCCGACATGATCGCCCTGATGCGCGACCATCCAGCCTTGATGCTCGAGGTGGGGTCGCAGTCGCAGACCGGTGCGATCGCTGATCTCGTGTCGCGCGTCGGCGACGATCGCCTTTTTATCGCGTCGGGCGACCCACAGGCGCATGCGGGGCCTGGCTGGTTCATGCTGGTGGCGGCCGATCTGGACGCAGACGCCAAACTGCGCATTGCCGGCGGCAATCTTGCGCGCGTCCTCGGCCTTGCGGCGCCGCAGCGCTACCGCGTTCCGACGGCCTACGCGGTCCTCCAGGCAGCGCCGAAGATCGACACGCATTGGCACACGAGCAGCTGGAACCTCATCGAGACGAAAACGAGTTTCGCCGATCTCAAGGCGCTCGCCGACCGGGCCGGCATTGCCACGTACATTTCCTCGTCGGTGCGCGCCCTCAGCGACGATCTCGAGGCCGGAAACGCCGAAACCAAAGCGCTGCTCGATTTCGATGCGCGCGCGCGCGGCATGATCGTGGTCAACCCGCTGCGCTTCGAGGCCTCGCTTGCCGAGATCGAACGCTATAGCGGCGATCCGCGTTTTGTGGGCATCAAGACCATCCAGGATTTCTACGGTCTGGATCTCGACGCCGAACCCTATCGCGCCCTGTTCGCCGCGCTGGGCAGCCGCTCCGATTTCCCGATCATGGCGCATCTGCCCGGGCTCAAGGCCGCGGCCACGCGTTTCCCGCATCTGCGGTTCGTGGCGGCGCATTCGACCTGGAACCACCGCGACCTCGTTGCATGCCCGAACGTGTGGTTCGACATCGCAACCTCGTCGCCGCGCGCGGCGGAGGCCGACATCGCCGATTTGGTTGCGATCGCTGGCCCGGCGCGCGTGCTGTTCTCGAGCGATGCGCCGCTTATCGATCCCGCTTGGACGATGGGCAAGCTTGCCTGCGCGGGGCTGTCGCCCGAAGCGCTCGAAACGATTTTCGTCCGCTCGGTGCGGGCGGCTTTTCCGAGGTTGGCGACATGAGTTCGGGCGAAGCGACATTCCTTGCGGGGCCGAAACTCCGCTTGCGACCGCTCGGGGCCACCGATGCGTCGCCCGCCTATCTCGGCTGGCTCAACGATCCCGACGTGCTGCGCTGGCGCGGACCCAAAGGCTTCGCGACGTCGGCTGCCCAGCTTGCCGCGTGGCTCGAGGGCTTGCCCGCGGGCGTCGATCTCGTGCTCGCGATCGAGCTTGCCGCGACGGGCCGCCATGTCGGCAACATCGCACTCAACACGATCGCCTGGACCCACGGCACGGCGGAACTCTCGATTATGATCGGCGCCAAGGATGTGTGGGGAATGGGCGTCGGCGCCGAGGCGATCCAGCTTGTGACGGACCACGCGTTCGGTGCGATGGGCTTGCGGCGGCTGTGGGCGGAGTCGCCCAATCCCGCCTTCAATCGCGCGGTGCAGCGCCAGGGCTGGACGCAAGAAGGCATCAAGCGCGCGGCCTTCCTGCTCGACGGCAACCATGTCGATATCGTGTGTTGGGGCCTGCTCGTCTCCGAATGGCACGCGAAAAAGGCGGCGAAATGATCGGTCTCGTCGCCTACGGTCGCGGCAACATCCGCTCGGTCGAGAACGCGCTTGTGCGCGTCGGGGCGGCGTTCCGCACGCTCGAAGATCCGCGCGGCATTGCGGACTGCGACAAGCTGCTGCTGCCCGGCGTGGGTGCGTTCGGCGACTGTGTAGATACGCTGCGCACGGGCGGCTTCGAAGCGCCGATTCTCGAGCATGTCGCCAGCGGCAAGTATCTGCTGGGGATTTGCGTGGGTATGCAGATGCTGGCCACGAGCGGCCACGAATTCGGCACGCATCGCGGGCTCGGGCTGGTCGCTGGCCGCGTCGTGCAGATCGCGCGCACCGACAATTCGCTGCGCCTGCCGCATGTCGGCTGGAACGCGCTTGCGGTGCGCAAGGATTGCCCGCTTCTGCGCGATCTACCCGGCGACCGCAGCGCCTATTTCGTGCACAGCTTCCACCTTGCGGCCGAAAACGCCGCCGACGTGTCGGCCGAAGTCGAATACGGAGCTGCCGTCACGGCTGCCGTCAGCGCGCCGCCGGTGTTCGGCATGCAGTTCCATCCCGAGAAGAGCCAGGATGTCGGGCTCAAGATTCTCGAAAACTTCGCGGCTCTGTAGCGCCCGGCCCATGCTCAAAATCCGCGTGATCCCGGTCCTGTTCCTGATGAACGGCCTCATCGTGCGTTCGGAGAAGTTCGAAGACTTCAAGGTCATCGGCAATCCGATCGCCGAACTCGAGCGCTATTCGGAATGGCGGGCCGACGAGCTCGTCTATGTCGACATCACGCGCGAAGGCGGCCACGATCTGCGCCGCGACGACCACAAGACCAAGAATATCGGCGACAAGCTCGATATTCTGCGCGCCATCTCGTCGTCGGCCTACATGCCGCTCACCTTCGGCGGGCGCATCGCCTCGCTCGACGAGATCGACAGCTATCTCGCCAACGGGGCCGACAAGGTGCTGGTCAACACGCTCGCCTGGCAAGCGCCCGACATCGTCGCGGCCGCCGTCGTGCGGCATGGGGCGCAGGCCGTGATGGGCGGGCTCGACTTCCGGCGCATCGACGGCAAACCGGTCGTGTTCGTGGACCAGGGGCGCATCTCGACCGGCTTGGCGCCGGACATCTATGCGCGGCGCCTGGCCGATATCGGCGTGGGCGAGATCCTCGTGAACGCGATCGACCGCGACGGTACGGCCGACGGCTACGACATCGAAGCCATCCGCAGCGTGGCCGACGCCGTGTCGGTGCCCGTGATCGCGTGCGGCGGCGTGGGCGGTTTCGGCGATTTCCGCGAGGCCCTCGACGCAGGCCACGCGAGTGCGGTCGCCGCCGGCAACATTTTCCACTTCACCGAAAACGCGTACAAACGCGCCAAGACGCATCTCAAGGACCGCGGCTACGCGGTCCGCTATCCCTATTCCTCCTGACGCAAACGGCCCCCATGACCGAACAACGCCCCCTCGTCCGTCCGCCGCGCGTGATCTACTGCACGCGCTGCTGCTATCCCGTGCTGGCGGCAACGCCGCTTACGCTCGACGCGAACGGCGTGTGCTCGGGCTGCCGTACCCACGACGAGCAGAAGACCGTCGACTGGACGCGGCGCGAGCGCATGTTCCGCGAATTGTGCGACGACTACCGCTCCAAGTCCGGCAAAAACTACGACTGCCTCATCCCCGTCAGCGGCGGCAAGGACAGTTTCTACCAAATCCACCTGCTTAAAAACGTCTACGGCATGAACCCGCTGCTCGTGACCTACAACGAGAACAACGAGACCGAGGTCGGCAAGCGCAACATCCAGCGCATGAAAGACGCGTTCGGCTGCGACTATATCAACGTCACGCCGTCGGTCGCCACGCTCAAGAAGATGAACCGCATCGGGCTCAGGCGCATGGGCGATCCGGACATGCACGCGCATATGGGCATCAATTCGGTGCCGATCCAGGCGGCGGTGCGCTACGGCGTGCCGCTTGTGATCTGGGGCGAGCACGGCTTCATGAATCTGGGCGGCATGCATTCGTACAAGGATCTCGTCGAATACACGGCACGCTACCGCAAGGAGCATCTGCTGCGCGGCTTCGATTGGCAGGATTTCGTCGGCGACGAAGGCCTGCAGGAGAAGGACCTGCTGTGGGCGCAGTACCCCGACGACGCGGAGATCGAGCGCGTGGGCGTGCGCGGCATTTTCATCTCCAACTATTTCGGCTGGAACCAGAATGTGCACGCGCAGCTGATGGTCGAGAAATACGGATTCGAGATCAATCCGCTGCCGTTCGACCGCACCTACAAGCGCGATTCGAACCTCAACAACATCCACGACAACGGCGTGCACGACTATATGAAGTACGTGAAGTTCGGCTACGGTCGCTGCACGGACCATGTCTGTCGCGACATCCGCAGCGGTGCCATGACGCGCGACCAGGGGATCGAGCTCATTCGCCAGTACGACCACGTGGTGCCGGGCGACCTGCCGCGCTGGCTCGACTATGTCGGCATGACGCGCACCGAGTTCGATGCGACCGCCGACCGCTTCCGCGATTCGCGCGTGTGGGTCAAAAACGAATACGGCGACTGGCTCAAGGACAATATCTGGGACCACAACTGACATGCGCACGGCGCTGTTGTTCCAGGACGGCAATTTCGTCGGCCGCGAATACTATGCGCAACTTCAGGCTCGCGGGCGAAAGCCCGATCTCGTCGCAGCCGTGGGCCGCATGTCGGCGCAGAGCATCGAACGCGAGATTGCGCGCACCGGCGGTTTGTGGAACCCGCCGGCCCTGCCGGCCGGCCAGACCGTGCATCGTTTCGAGTCGCTGCGCGATCCGGCTTTGTGGACGCTGTTGCGCGACGAGGGCATTGCACTTGCCCTGCAAGGCGGCGTCGGGATCCTGACCGAGGCGATGCTGGCCGTGCCGCGCGTCGGCTTCCTCAACGTGCATCCCGGCAAGCTGCCGCAGTATCGCGGCAACATGTGTCCCGAACGCGCGATCCTGAACGGCGACGAAGTGTGGGCGACGGCGCACCTCATCGACGGCGGCATCGATACCGGGCCCGTCGTCGCGGCCAAACGCTATGACGCGGACCGCAAGGCGGGCTACCACGCATTTCGCGCCAATCTCTACGCGCATTGCGCCGACGTACTGGCTGAAGCGATCGCGCGGCTCGAGCAGGCACCCGATCCGCACCGCGTCGCGCAAGCGCAGCCGAGCGAAGGGGCCGCGTACTGGCCGCCGCTGACGGACGACGAATTTGCGCAGATGCGCCAATGGTTTCAAGGATAGACGCGATGTCAGAGCCTGCATCCAAAATCGACATTTCGACGGGTTCGCCCGAGCGTTTCGGCTACGAATGGGGCCATTACGACGAGCTCGACGCGAACTACGAAGAGCAGTTCCGCCGCTGGACGCAGCCCCTTGCGCCCGAAGATTGGCGCGGCGTTGCGTTTCTCGATGTCGGCTGCGGCATGGGCCGCAATTCTTTGTGGCCGTTGCGCTACGGTGCGGCGGAGGGCCTCGCGATCGACGTCGATGCGCGCTCGCTTGCCGCGGCCAAACGCACGCTTGCCCAATTCCCGGCCGTGACCGTCGCCGAGCGCAGCGCCTACGAGATCGGCGAGAAAAACCGCTTCGACATCGTCTTCTCGATCGGCGTGATCCACCATCTTGCCCATCCGGAAGTGGCCCTCGAGCAGATGGCGGCCGCCGCCAAGCCGGGCGGGCGCGTGCTGATCTGGGTCTACGGGGCCGAAAACAACGGCTGGATCGTCAATCTGCTGACGCCGCTGCGCCAGGCGCTTTTCAGCCGCTTGCCGATCGGCCTCGTGCACCATCTCTCGCTCTATCCGAGTGCCGTCGTGTGGCTCGCGCTGCGCATGGGGCTCGGCCGCATCGAATATTTCAAGCTACTGCGCCGCTTTTCGTTCCGCCATATCCGGTCGATCGTGTTCGACCAGATGCTCCCGAAGATCGCCAATTATTGGAGCAAGGCGGAAGTGACGTCGCTGATGCAGAACGCCAAGCTCGAAGCGGTCGAACTCGTCTGGGTCAACGAAATGTCGTGGGCCGCGATCGGGCGTAAGAAGCAGGCCGCAAAGGAGGCGACGTGACCGAAGCCAAACCGCCGCGCATCTCGATCGTGGTTCCGGTCTACAACGAGGCTGGCAATATCGACCGGCTGTGCGCGCAGACGATCGCCGCCATGGACGCGTTCGGCGTCGCTTTCGAGATGATCGTCGTCGACGACGGAAGCCGCGACAAGACGTACGAACGGCTTGCTGCGGCGGCCGCATCCGAACCGCGCATTCGCGTGCTGTCGCTGCGCCGCAATTGCGGCCAGACCGCCGCCATGTCGGCGGGCATCGACCATGCGACCGGCGAAGTGATCGTGCCGATGGACGGCGATCTGCAGAACGATCCCGCCGACATCCGCCGCCTCGTCGAAAAGCTCGACGAGGGCTACGACGTGGTCTCGGGCTGGCGGCGCAACCGCAAGGATGCGGCGATCAAGCGCAATTTCGTGAGCCGCGTGGCCAACCGCCTGATCAGCTGGATCAGCGGCGTGCATCTGCACGATTACGGCTGCTCGCTCAAAGCCTACCGGCGCGACGTCCTGCAGCCAGTGCGGCTCTACGGCGAGATGCACCGCTTCATCCCGATCTACGCGAGCTGGTACGGCAACCGCGTGACCGAACTCGAGGTCGCCCACCATCCGCGCGTGTCGGGCGAATCCAAATACGGGCTCGAGCGCATCTTCAAGGTCGTGCTCGACCTTTTGATGGTGCAGTTCCTGGCGCGTTACCAGACCAAACCGCTCTATGTATTCGGCTTCATCGGCATGTCGATGTTCGCGGGCGCATTGCTGGCCGGTTTCGTGGCCGTGCTGCTCAAGATCGTGTGGTCGATCTCGTTCATCCTGACGCCGCTGCCGCTGCTGTTCGTGATGTTCTTCGTGACCGGCGTCATCTGCGTGCTGATGGGCATCTTGGCCGAGATGCAGACGCGCATCTATTTCGAATCGCAGGGCAAGGCGATCTACGACATCGCCAAGCGCCTGAATTTCGACGCGGCGCAAGCGAGCGGCTGATGTGCGGGCTGGCAGGCTTTGCGGGCGGGATGCGGGCCGGGGCCGCGCAAGCGGCCTTGCGCGCCATGACGGCCGCGATCGCGCATCGGGGGCCCGACGGCGACGGCCATTGGTCGGACGACGCAGCGTGCGTGCATCTCGGCCATCGGCGGCTGGCGATCATCGACGTTGCGGGTGGCGACCAGCCGATGTGGGACGCCAGCGGCGAACTCGGCATCGTGTTCAACGGCGAGATCTACAATCACCGCGCCTTGCGCGCCGAGCTCGAAGCGCTGGGCCATCGCTTCCGCACTGCCAATTCCGACACCGAAGTGCTGATCCACGGCTGGCGCGCCTGGGGGTCCGACCTGTTTTTGCGCCTCAACGGCATGTTCGCGCTGGCCCTCTACGACCGGCCGAACAACGAACTCGTGCTAGCGCGCGACCGCTTTGGCGAAAAGCCGCTTTATTGGCATGCGCAAGGCGGCTTTTTCGCGTTCGCAAGCGAGCTGACGGCAATGGTCGCCCATCCGCTCGTGCCGCGCGTGGCCGATGAACGCGCGCTCGTCAAATTCTTCGCGCATGGGTTTTTTCCGGCACCTAACACGGCGCTCAAGAACGTGCGCAAACTTCCGGCCGGACATTTTCTGCGCGTGCGCGTGGGCGCATCGGCCGAGCCTGTGCCGCAATCCTACTGGCGCTTCGAAATCGCACCCGATCTGCGCATGCTCGAGCGGCCCGAGGCCGAGCTTGCCGAAGAGCTGCAAGAACTGCTGCGCAAAGCGACGCGCGACCGACTCGAAAGCGAAGTGCCGCTGGGTTTTCTGCTGTCGGGCGGCATCGACAGCACGGCGATCGCGGCGTTTGCCGCAAAAGCCCCCGGCATTGCGACCCCGCAGACGTTCGCGATGGGATTCGCCGAAGCCTCCTACGACGAGAGCGCTTGGGCGCGGCTGGCGGCCAAACATATCGGCAGCGTGCATGCCGAAGAGATCTGCGATCTTGCGGCGGCGCGCGACGAGGTCGCACCGCTCTTGCGTCGCCTCGACGAACCGATGGCCGACAGTTCGATCCTGCCGACCTTCCGCGTCTGTCGTTTCGCGCGCCGCTCTGTGACGGTGGCGCTGTCGGGCGACGGCGGCGACGAATTGTTCGCAGGCTACGACACGTTCCGGGCATTGGCGCCCGCACGCCTCTATCATGCACTCGTGCCGCGCGGGCTCGATCCGCTGTTCGCAGCGGCCGCCGGTCTGCTGCCGCGCAGCGACGCCAATCTCAGTCTCGATTTCAAGCTGCGGCGTGCATTGCGCGGTGCAGCTTACCCGCCCGAATTGTGGAACCCGATTTGGCTGGGCGCTTTGGGGCCGCAGGAATTGGGCGACATGCTCGGCACGCGCATCGATCTCGAAGACGTTTACAGCGAGGCGCTGGCGGCGTGGCGCGGGGCGGCGGCGGCGAGTCCCGTCGAGCGCACGCTCGAATTCTACACGCGCTTCTATATGGGCGACGGCATTCTTACCAAGACCGACCGTGCGTCGATGCTGAACGGGCTCGAATTGCGGGCACCGTTTCTCGATGCCGACGTTGCGGCGTTTGCCGCACGCCTGCCGACATCCCTCAAGCTGCGCGGCAAGACCACCAAATATCTGCTGCGCCAAGCGCTGCGCGGCGTGGTACCGGACGCGATTCTCGACCGCCCGAAAAAGGGCTTCGGCATTCCGCTGGCCGCATGGCTGCGCGGCATGGCGATGCCGCCGCAGAGCGGGGCGACGGCCGATGCGTGGTTTGCCGCACGCTGGCGCGAGCATGCGCAAGGCGCGCGCGATTGGCGCCAGGCGTTGTGGTCGTGGATGGCGGTCGGCTACAGTCCGCTTTCTTCGCCGCAAGCGCCCGGCGCTTCGGCAGCGGCCTGAAGCGTCCAGATTTCGACGCGCGGCCCGAAGCTGTCGCGCGCGAACCACGTCCAGCTGCCTTCGCGGAAGATCAGCGTGCGGCGCATGTCGAGCTCGCTTGGCGCCGTCGGCGGCGAGCCTTCGAAAGCGACGACAAGCCGTGCGCATTGTTCAAGCCGGGCGTACCAAGCGGGCGGAACCCAGCTGCGCAGCGTGCCGATCGCGACGGTGCGCCAGCCCTGCGCGCGCATGAAGGACACGGGATCGGACCCTGCCTTGGCCCATGTCTCGGGCTTGATCTGGTCGAGATCGACATAGGCGATGGCCGGCGGCAACGAAAAAGCGGGCGTGCGCGCGCCGAGGGCTGCGATCTGGCGATCGCGATTGCGCAGCGCTCCCGGATCGATCTGCGCGATCGCCGCGACGGCTTCGGCCGTGTTGCGGAACCAAACGCCGGGCATATGGATGCCGACCCCGTCCGGTGCGGCGACATTGGCTTCGATCCAGCGTTTGGCTTGGAGGCGCGTGTCGGGGGCCGCCATCAGGCGCACGAGTTGGGCCGAGCTTGCCAGCGGATAGACGAGGACCAGACCCAACACGACGCCGCGCAGGCGCGTGGCTTCGATGCGGTCGACAATGCACGCGAGCCCGAGCGCAAGGAGGCCGACGACCGGCAGCGCGTAGCGTTCTTCGGCCGGCATCAGCCGGTAGAGAAAAACCATGTAGAAAATGCCGAACCCGACGCCGAACGCAACGACGCCGCGGCGCCCGCGAAAGACCGACAGCGCTGCACCGAGTGCCGCAAGCCCGCCGACCACGAGT
>JBILXZ010000088.1:0-7577 GCA_044378015.1 Tagaea sp. | reverse complement strand
TCTACGCCGCCGCACTCGCCACGCTGTTCTGGTGCCTCACGCTGCTCGCCTGGCTGCTTCAGGCCCCGCGCACGTTCACGTAAAGCGCGTAGAGCGACTGGCTGGCCGCCATGAACAGGCGGTTCTTGGCAGCCCCGCCGAAGCACAGATTGGCGCAGCGCTCGGGCAGATGGATTTGGCCCAGCACGCGGCCGTCGGGGGCGAAGACGCGCACGCCGTTCAGGCCCGGCGCCATGCCCCATCCGGCCCACACATTGCCGAGCGTATCGCAGCGAATGCCGTCGGGCGTGCCCTCGCCGCACTCGCCGAAGCGCCGCTTGTTGGCGAGTTTCGTGCCGTCGGCCGCGACGTCGTAGACATGGAGATTGCGCGGCCGCGACGCCGATTCGACGACGTAGAGCTTCGTCTCGTCGGGCGAAAAACACAGGCCGTTCGGACCGTCGATGCCGTCGGCCACGACGGCCGTTCGCCCGGTCTTGGGATCGAAACGGTAGAAAGCCATCGGCGTTTCGCTTGCCGCCGGTTCGCCCTCGTAGTCGCCGAGGATGCCGAACACGGGGTCGCTGAACCAGACCGACCCGTCGGATTTCACGACGACGTCGTTCGGCGAATTGAGGCGCCGTCCCTCGAACCGGTCGACCAGCACCGTTATGCTGCCGTCGTATTCGGTGCGCGTGACCCGGCGCGTGCGATGCTCGCACGTGACGAGCCGACCCTCGCGGTCGCGCGCATTGCCGTTCGCGTTGTTGGACGGCGTCCGGAATGCCGAAACCGCCCCGGTGCCGGCGTCGAAACGCATCATCCGGTCGTTCGGGATGTCGCTCCAAACGAGGCAATTCTGGTCGCCGAACCACACCGGCCCTTCCGACCAGCGCATTCCGGTCGCCAATCGCTCGACCGCCGCGTGGAAATGCACGAGCTTTGCAAAATGCGGATCGAGCGCTTCGACGCGCGGATCGGGATAAGTTTCGCTTTGCTGCCACATGGCGGTTCTCCGGCTGACTTTTTGCTAGAATGGATTATGGTTCATTGTGGCCGCGCACGGTCCGGTTTTGCAATGCGCGGACGGCAATCCGGCTTTTCGCGACGGGATCACCGCTTTGATGGCAAGACGATGACAAGTAAGGCCGGGGAAACCGACGCAAAACCGAATGCCGATCGCGCGCCGCACGCGGGCGCAGTGCCGACGCGTTTTGCGTTCGAGCATCGGCTGTTCGCGGCCAACGGGGCGGTCTTCAAGATCGATTCGACGACCGGCAAACCATGCCTTGCGGTCGATCTCGGCGACATCGTGGCGCATATCGATCTCGACGCGATAGGCAACGGCTTCGGCATCGCCGCCGACTCGCAGGACGCGCAGATGCTCGACCTCGTGCGTCGCGCGCTTGCGCACGTCGAACGCATCGCGCCCGGCGACGCGGTCCCGTCCGAAATGCTGGACGGTACCGCGTCGTGGCGGATCGAATCGCGCCATCTGCTGGTCTCGCAGGGGCGCATCTGCGCGTCGCTGCTGGCCTGGATGGGCGGCGGATACGGCGGCGCGATGGACCCGGCCGCGCTGATGAAACTCGCCGAAGATCCGGAGGCGAAGGCGCGCCTGCGGGAGGCTTTCACCAAGCTCGCCGCGCATATAGGGCTGCCGCCCGCGCGCAAGGCCGAAGCGCTCGGCCGCGTGGCCACGCTCGCCAACGAACTTGCCTATATCGAAGCCCTGCGCGAGCGGCTTGCAGCGGTCGAGAGCGTGCACGCCAAGCTGCGCCAACTGCACCGCCAGTACCGCGCCCGGCGCGCGACCGCCGAAGAGATCGACCGCACGCTTAAACTCATAGCGCCGCCGCTGCGGCGTTTGGCCGCGCGCTTCGACGATCTCGACGGCCAGACCGGCGAAACCGCCAACGTGATCCCCAATCTGCCGGTCGCCATCGCCTTCATCCGGAAGGCGCGCGACGAATTGCGCGGCGAGCTCGTCAAATGGGAGACGGTGGTCGAAACGTGGCGCGATGTCGCCCCCGTGCGCAGCGAGCTTGCCGAACGCGCGATCCTGCAGATCTACGGGTTTCTCGCGCGCACCTATCCGATCGGAAAGGAATGGTCGAAGTTCGCATGACGGATCCCACCGAACGCCGGCGCGAACCGCGCTACGAAGTGGCAAGCGGCAGCCTGGTGCCTGCGGGCATCCCGGGGGCTGGCGCGCATGCGTGCGCCGACTGGAGCCGCACGGGCTTTCGCGTTGCCGCGGCCGCCGTCGGCGGGCCCAACGGACTGCCGTCCGACAACGCGCCCTTCGATTTCGATCTTGCGGTCACGGCCGCCCTTGGCCGGATCGGCGTCAAGGGCACGGCGCGCATCGTGCGGCGCACGCCGGAATTCGCGGCCGGCACCTGGACGCTGCGCAACCCGACCGGCTCCGACGCGGAACTCGCGGCCGTCGTGCTCGACGCGTTCCTCGAGGCGGGGCCGGGCGAGACGTGAAGCCGGACGGTTGGCCGCTCGACGGCGACCGAAGCGGCATCGGTGGGCCCGGCAGGATTCGAACCTGCGACAACACCGTTATGAGCGGCGGGTTCTAACCGCTGAACTACGGGCCCCCATTGATGCGGGAGCCAAGTTCTAGCCCGACGGCGGCACGGCGCCAAGGGGTACTGGAAGCACATTCGAAAAGCTTTGGAAGAGGCATCCCCCCTCGCCCGTTGAGGCGAGGGGGTAAGCCCGCAGTGGAAAACCACTTACCGTGGCTTCCCTACCGACTCCCACGCCGATAACAGCATCTCGCCCGATGCCCGTCAAGATGTTAGTTTCTCGACGGCAACCTCCGCGAGGACAAAATGAAATTCGCGCAAAATCTGACGTTCGGTTTCGATATCGGCATCGCTTCGTGCGGTTGGGCCGTCGTCGAAGACGGCGAAAAGGTCGTCAATATGGGGGTCTGGCTGTTCGATGCGCCCGAAACCGACAAGGAGCGCACGCCGACCAACCAATTGCGACGCACGGCGCGCGGCCTTCGGCGCGTACTGCGCCGCAGACGCCAACGCATGCGCGACATCCGCGTGTTGTTCGAAATTCACGGACTGATCGACGCGCGCAAGCCCGATGCGTTCGCAGCGAAGAAGAGAGAAGACCCTTGGACACTACGCGCCGAAGGGCTAGAGCGCCTGCTCGCCCCGCGCGAGTTGGCGGTATCATTGGCGCACATCGCCAAGCATCGCGGCTTCAAATCGAACAGCAAGCGCGACAAGGGAGCCAACGCGCCCAAAGACACCAAGGGAATGTTGGGAGCATTGGAAGAAACGAAGACTCTGCTGGCGAACTACCGCACCGTCGGCCAGATGATGGCGCGCGACTCCAGGTTCGCGACGCGCAAGCGCAACCGCGACGGCGACTATTCGCGTTTGGTCGAGCGCGACGCGTTGGCACGAGAGGTGGCCCTGCTGTTCGACAGCCAGCGGCGCTTGCGCAACGAAGCGGCGACCGCCGAACTCGAAAAGGCCTATGCCGACATCGCCTTCTTCCAGCGCGGCCTTGCCGACAGCGAAGACCGCGTCGGGTTCTGCCGCTTCTTTCCCGAGGAACGGCGTGCCGCCAAGCGGAGTTATTCGTTCGAGCTGTTCCGCCACATGTCGCGGCTCGCCAATCTGCGCCTGCGCGGCGGGCGGGCGCTCACGGCCGACGAAATCCGGCTGGCAAGTGCCGATTTCGGCGCCCAGCACGGGCTCACCTTCAAAGCTTTGCGCAAGACGATCGGCCTCGGCGACGGCGAACGCTTCGAAGGCGTGCCGCTCGACGAGGAGGGCAAGCGCCAAGTCGTGTCGCGCAACGGCGATTCGGCCTCGGGCACCTTCGCGTTGCGCAAAGCGCTCGGGGCGGCATGGGCAGGCCTGCTCGCAAAACCCGAAACGCTCGACCGGATCGCATCCGTGTTGAGCTTCCGAGAGTCGGACGTGTCGATCGCCAAGGGGCTTGAATCGCTGGCGCTGGAGCCGACACTGTTGAACGCCCTGTTGGAGGCGCAGAAACGCGGCGATTTCGTCGAATTTTCGGGGGCTTCGGACCTGTCGGCAAAAGCCTGCCGCACTTTGCTGCCGCATCTGGCCCAAGGACTCGATTTCACGAAGGCCCGAGAGGCGGCAAACTTGCGCGACCCCGACGGGCGCGCGGGCAGCCTTTCCGGCCTTGTCGCCGAGGGAAACATCGGCGAGGCGCTCAGCGAATTCCGCAAGCTCGCCCGCGAGGTCATCGACGACATGGGCAACCCGATCGCGCGCAAGGCGCTGTCGGAATCGGCCAAGCAGTTCGTGGCGCTGGCGCGAGAATACGGCATTCCGGGCCGCATCCATGTGGAGCTCGCGCGCGACGTGGGCAAAAGCAAGGAAGAGCGCGACGAAATCAAAAACGGCATCGACAAGCGCAACGCCGAAAAGGACAAGCTTCGTACGCGCTTCGAAGAGCATTTGGGTCGCCCGCCCCGCAATGCCGAAGATTTTCTGCGCTACGAGCTGTGGACCGAGCAGCAGGGCTTTTGCCTCTATACAGGCGAGCCGATTCCGGTGGAACTGCTCGCGTCGGGCGCCAATGCGATCCAGGTCGACCATATCTTGCCGTGGAGCCGCTCGGGCGACGATTCGTTCGTCAACAAGACGCTGTGTTTCGCCAAAGCCAACCAAGAGAAAAAAGGCCGCACGCCGTTCGAATGGTTCGAGGCCGCAAAGTCGCCCGAACAATGGGAAACGCTGACCAAGCGCGTCGAAACGCTTCGGTCGATTAAAGGACGCAAAAAGCGCAACTATCTGCTCAAAGACGCGAGCGTGCTCGAAACCAAGTTCCGCGACCGCAATCTGGGCGACACGCGCTACGCCACGCGCGTGTTTGCCGACCTTTTGCGCGCGCTCTACCCGAAAAAAGACGCGGCGCGCAGCGTCTTTGCGCGACCCGGCGCTTTGACCGACCGGCTGCGGCGCGGTTGGGGCGTGCAAGGCCTCAAGAAAAACGCAGAGGGCGAACGCATCCCCGACGACCGGCACCACGCGCTCGACGCCCTCATCGTGGCGGCGACAAGCGAGGCAATGCTGCAGGCATTGACCAAGGCGTTCCAAGCAGCTGAAAAGCTTGGAAGCCCGCGCGATTTCGGGCGGCTAGACCCGCCTTGGCCGGGCTTCCTCGAACAGGCGATGGGCGCTTACGAAAAAGTGTTCGTGGCGCGCGCCGAACGCCGCCGCGCGCGCGGGCAAGGACATAAGGAGACGATCAAGGGCGTGGAAACGACGCCGGATGGCCAGATCGTCTACGAGCGCAAAACAGTCGAAAAGCTGACGCTGAAAGACCTCGCGAACATCCCCGATCCCGAGCGCAATGCGGCGTTGGTAGAAGCGCTGCGCGTGTGGATCGAGGCTGGCAAGGCGAAAGGCACCAAGCCAACCTCCCCGCAGGGCCATCCCATCGGCAAGGTCCGCCTCAAAACGAACGACAAGGTGGCTGTGGAGGTTCGCGGCGGGACAGCCGATCGCGGCGAAATGGTGCGCGTGGACATTTTCACGAAGCCCAATAAACGCGGAAAAAACGAGTTCTATGCGGTGCCGATCTATCCGCACCAGGTAATGGACCCAAGCGACTGGCCGGAACCACCAAATCTGGCGATTCAACCGGCAAAACCCGAGGCCGTTTGGCCAGTGATGGACCAAACCTTCAAGTTCAAGTTTAGCATTTACGCACTCAGCCTTGTGCAGTTCGTAAAATCATCTGGCGAGGTCTTTGAAGGATACTTTCGCGGGGTCAATCGGAGCACGAATTCCTTTGCTGTTTCGCCGCATACGACAAAGGTTCAAGTTATCGACGGAATAGGTGCAAAGACTCTTTTTTCAATTCGGAGATTCCAAGTCGACCGCCTCGGTCGCCGTTTCGAAATCACAAGTGAGCAGCGAACATGGCATGGCGTGGTGTGCAAATAACGCGGCCTGCCCGTCTGTCGCTTGAAGACGGGCAGCTCGCGGTGGCGCAGGACGAGGGCGAAGTGCGCCTGGCACTTGAAGACATTGCGTGGCTGATCGTCGATACGCCGCAGGCCACGCTTACCTCCACGTTGCTTTCGGCCTGCATGGAGGCGGGCATTGCGGTGATGACGACGGATGCGCGGCACATGCCTTCGGGCCTGCTGCTGCCTTTCCATCGCCACCACCGGCAGGCCGACATCGCGTTCAAGCAGGCCAACATGGGCGCGCCTCTGAGAAAACGCCTATGGCAGGCGATCGCGCGCGGCAAGATCGCCAATCAAGCCGCCGTGCTCGCTTCCCTCGGGCGCACCGGCAGCGAAGCCGTGCGGCGCATGGCCGACCATGTCGGCTCGGGCGATCCCGCCAATGTGGAGGCGCGCGCAGCACGCGCCTATTGGAGCGAATTGTGGCCGGATTTCACGCGCGACGATGCGGGCGATACGCGGAACATGCGCCTCAACTACGGCTATGCCGTGGTTCGAGCGTGCGTTGCGCGCGCAATCGTGGGGGCGGGGCTGCTGCCCGCCTTCGGCCTGCACCATGCAAGTGCGGTCAATCCCTTCAACCTTGCTGACGATTTGATCGAGCCGTTTCGGCCTTTCGTCGATCTTTTGAGCTGGCAAATTGCGGGCGAAGGGACGGCTGCGCGCAGCGACCTTACGCGCGAGGACCGGCAAAAGCTTGCGGCCCTGCCCTTGTCGCCGTGCCGCGTTAGCGCGGATCGGCTAACATTGCTGGCGGCAAGCGAGCGCTGTGCTGCGAGCCTTGTGCGCGCCATCGAGGGCGCTTCGCCCGAGCTTCTGGAACTGCCCAACTTCGTGCCGTGATCGCGGCGGAGGTCCGTATCTTGTGGCTGTTCGTGTTTTTCGACCTGCCGGTCAAGACCAAGCCGGAGCGACGCGCGGCGTCGCAGTTCCGCAATTTTCTCAAAGACGACGGCTATATGATGCTGCAGTATTCGGTGTATGCACGTGCGTGTCGCGGCGAAGACGCGGTCGAAAAACACGTGGCGCGCGTGACCAAAAAACTGCCGCAAGCGGGCAGCGTGCGGGCCTTGCAAGTGACGGAGCGCCAATATGGCCGCATGCGGCTTTTGCTCGGACAGGCCGGAAAAAACGAGAAAATCGCGGCCCATCAGCTTGTTCTGCTCTGATTTCGGCCCGAAGAAAGGGCGGAAATCAGAGCAGTTTCAAGGACTTTTCCCGCAGGGAGCCTACACGATGGGAGTCGGTAGGGAAACCACGGCGCAGATGACGCTGCACGCGGCCCTCACCGGAGCCTACACGATGGGAGTCGGTAGGGAAACCACGGCGGCGGCGTTTTGCACTTCACCCAGATATAGAGCCTACACGATGGGAGTCGGTAGGGAAACCACGGCGCGGCCAAGCCGGTGTCGCGCGGTGCGAACAGCCTACACGATGGGAGTCGGTAGGGAAACCACGGCGTCCAGGACGAAGACGGTTTCGAATCGCGCAGCCTACACGATGGGAGTCGGTAGGGAAACCACGGCGTGACCACGCGCGACGGCGCCAGGGCTTCGAGCCTACACGATGGGAGTCGGTAGGGAAACCACGGCACATCCACCGCTACCTG
>JBILXZ010000005.1:0-96653 GCA_044378015.1 Tagaea sp. | reverse complement strand
GCGGTCGTGACGTCGTAGCCCGCGACCGACAGGATCGGCTGCAGCAGATTGCGGAAGAACGGGCTGTCGTCCACGAGCAGCAGGCGGCGCAGCTGCGTCTGGCCGAACGGCGCCTCGGCCTTGCCGAACCAGTCGCCGAACGCGAGCGACAGATAGTGCGCGGTGTCGATGACGTCGGTCGCCTTGCCCGAGATGATCGCCGAACCCACCATGCCGGGGCGCACGTTGTTCATCTCGACCTGCAGACGCTCTTCGACGATGTCGACGATTTCGTCCACCAGCAGGCCCATGTTGCGGTTGCGGTCGGCGAACACCAGGATCGGCTGGCGGCCTTCGGTGCGCACCGGATAGGCGGGATCGATCGTGACCAGCGGCATGAGCTTGCCGCGATACTGCAGCACCGGCTTGCCGTCGGAGAACTCGACCGTCGCGGCGTCGGCCTCTTCGAGGCGCGCGATGAGCGACAGCGGCACGGCCTTGGGCGCCTGGCCGCCGGCGCGGAACACCAACAGCGCGATGCGCTCGGCCTCGCGCGCCGACGCGTCGTCGTCGGCCGCGGCCGCGGCCCCGTGCTCGCCCATCGACGCCGCTTCGCCGGAAGCGGCGGCGATGCCGTTGGGATCGAGGATCATGATGACCGAACCGTCGCCCAGAATCGTGTTGCCCGAGAACATCGAGATGTCGCGCAGGATGGGTGCCACCGGCTTCACGACGATTTCCTCGGTGTCGAACACGCGGTCGACCATGATGCCGAACGTGTAGGTGCCGACTTGCGTGACCACGATGAAGCTCTGGTCGGGTTCCACGCCGCGCTCGTCGCCCAGCCGCAGGAGATCGTGCAGGCTCACGAGCGGCAGCAGCCGGTCGCGCAGGCGCAGGAACGGCGAGTCGTTCACGCGCTCGATCGTGGTCTCGGAGCCCGCCTGGGCGCGCACGAGTTCGAGCACGCTGATCTGCGGGATCGCGAAGCGCTCGCCCGAGCATTCGACGACGAGCGCCGACACGATCGCGAGCGTGAGCGGAATCTTGATGACGAAGGCGGTGCCCTTGCCGCGCTGGAACCGCAGCTCGACCGTGCCGCCGATCTTTTCGATGTTGGTGCGCACGACGTCCATGCCAACGCCGCGCCCGGAAACCGAGGTCACGACGGCGGCCGTGGAGAAGCCCGCCTTGAAGATGAACTGCGCCACCTGCTGGTCGCTGAGCGAGGCGGCGTCGGTTTCGCTGACGACGCCGTTCTGGATGGCCTTCTGCTTGATCTTCTCGATGTTGAGGCCGCGGCCGTCGTCGGAAATCTCGATGATGATGTGGCCGCCTTCGTGGAAGGCGTTGAGGTTGACGCGGCCCACTTCGGGCTTGCCCGCCGCCCGACGGTCTTCGGGCCGCTCGAGCCCGTGGTCGGCGCAGTTGCGCACGAGATGCGTGAGCGGATCCTTGATGAGTTCGAGCACCTGGCGGTCGAGCTCGGTTTCCTGGCCGTGCATCACGAGGTCGATCTTCTTGCCGAGTTCGTGGCTGAGATCGCGGATCAGGCGCGGCAGCTTCGACCACGCGTTGCCGATGGGCTGCATGCGCGTCTTCATGACGCCTTCCTGCAGCTCGGAGGTGACGTGGTTGAGGCGCTGCAGCGGCACCGAGAACTCGCTGTCCTTCTGCGAGCGCAGGATCTGCAGGAGCTGGTTGCGCGTGAGCACCAGTTCGGAGACCATCGTCATCAGATTTTCGAGCACGTCCACGTTGACGCGGATCGACGAGGCCGCGACGGCGGACTCGGCCACGTCGCCGCGCGGCTCGGCGGCCTTGGGCGCCTTGGCGGCTTGCGCGGGCGCCGGTGCGGCCGCAGCCGGAACCGGCACGCTTGCGGCCGGCGTCTCGGGCGGACGGTTGGCGGCCAACGCATCGGCCATTGCGGCGGTCTTGCCGGCGGGCACGGGCACGAAGCCGTGCTCGTCGGGCTCGGGCTCGGCCGCGACGACCGAGGCGGGCGGCGCTGCGGGTGCGGCGGCGTTCGGCGCCTTGGGTGCCGCTGCCGTCGGGTCGGTTTTGCCCGAAGCATAGTCGTTGAGGCGCTGGATGAGATCGCTGTCGTCGCCTTCGGGTTCGGCTTCCGTCTGCTCGAGCACCGACAGGATGCTCTTGATGCGGTCGAGCGCTTCGAAGATCAGCGTCACGGCCTGCGCGTTCGGCATCAGAATGCCTTCGCGGATCTTGTCGAGCAGGTTTTCGCCCGCATGCGCCACGCGCTCGAGGCGCGGCAGGCCCAGAAAGCCGCAGGTGCCTTTGATCGTGTGCATGATGCGGAAGATGCTGCCGACGAGCCCCGGATCGTTGGGGTTCTGCTCGAGCCGGACGATCTCGGTGTCGAGCACGCCGAGATTTTCGTTTGTCTCGGTCAGAAAGTCGCGCAGCAGATCGTCCATCGCAGGGTTCTCCATCATCCGGCACGACTGTTGGCTAGTCGCGCAGTCGCAAACGATTTAACGCCAATCTTGTTACCGAAACGTTTACAACGCCCTGGACGCGTTCGATTTTCGATAAGTGGCTGGCGTACAATAAGGAAAAATTATCGTGGCGCAACGATTTCGCGCACGAATCGGATATGGAGACGTAAATTATACAGCGTGTCGGCGTAGGAAACGGGGACGCGCAACGCCTCGGCGGCCTGCTGGAGTGCCGCCAATTCGGTCTGCAGCCGGGCCATCGCTTCGGTCGAGGGGCTTGCGCGCAGCTCGCGCTCGATGCGTCGCAACAGCTTGTATTTCGAGAATATTCTGCTGCGCACCTGCCAGCGATAGGCGGGCGGCGCGATGCGCGCGAGCGGGATCAGCAGTGTCAGCAGCGGGATCAGCAGCACGACGAGTCGCTCGGCCAGCACCGCAGCCCAAAACGGCAGGAAGCGCACGGCAAAGCTGGGGCCCCGCTCGATCAGGCGCGCGGCATCCTCGTGCAGTTCGAAATTGTTGAAATTCGTCGTCGGGAACGTGCCTGCGGCGGCGAAAAGCTGGCGCGGCTTGTGGACTTGCTGGGCCGCGCGCAGCAACAGCCCGACCAGGGCCGGATGGAGATCCTCGCGCACGACAAGCTGCGCCACGGGGGCCAGAAGAATCGTGTCTTCGCGCGGCAGATCGCGCGCGAGATCGAGCCCGCCCGCGGGCAGCACGACCGACGACAGGAACGGGAACTGCAGCCGATAGGCTTCGTGGCGCGCGAAGCTGAACAGCCGATGCCGGCCGGCCGCCAGCATATCGGCGAGTGCCGCAGGCGGACGCGCCGACACGACGAACGCCGCATCGATCGCGCCGGCCGCGAGCGCCGCAAATGCCGCATCGGTACCGAGACTGGCGGGCGCTATGTCGCGCAGCGCGTCGAGGCCGTTGGCGCGCAGCATCTGGCGCACCAGCACTTGCGTGCCCGAACCTTCGCCGCCCACGGCCACGCGCAAACCGCGCAGATCGGAGAGTTTGGCGACGGCAAGCTCGTTGCGCAGCACGAGCCACACGGGCTCGAAAAACACGCTCGCGAGCGTGGCAAGGCCGGGCGCCCCCTCCTCCGACCCCACGCCGCCTTGCACGAAGCCCGCGTCCGCCGTCGGCGGCTCGGCGTTCATGCGGCGCAGATTGTCGAGCGAACCGTTCGTCTCGCGCAGTTCGAGCGCGATCCCGTCCTTGGCGAGCAAAGCGCGATAACGTTCGGCGAATTCGGCATAGGCCCCGCCGGCGGCACCGCCCGCAAACGCGAAGCGCTTGGGCGGCGCGGGATCGACGAAGCGCCAGGCAAGCGCGAAACCGGCCGCCACCAACAGCGCGATCGGCAGCCAGATTTTCAGAACGCCACGCATGCGCGCGACCCGCCGACGGCGGTTCGAAATCGAACGTCATGGCCTCGACCCTACCAAATGTCGCCGTCGCGCGCACCGTGCCCCCGCACCGCTTGACATATTGCGTTGCGGCGCGCATACATCCGCTCGCGCTGCCTTTGTGCAGCCTTTGGCCCTGGGCCTGCGTGAGCGCGATTTTCGACGAAGATTTGGGATCGCGACCCGCCCTCGGCTCCAAAACGCCTCGCCCGGACACGCACGGGCGTTCGACAACCCCGTAGCCCCACTTTCGTGCGCCGAGCCCTTTTCCGGGTTCGGCTTGCACGAGCGAGCTTTTTGTTTTTTCGAAACGAGAAAAACGTGACCCAACAGACTGAAACCAACAACGCCCAAGCAGCCAATGCCCCGACCGGCTTCGACCAATTGAACCTGCATCCGGCCCTGCTCGCCGCCGTCAAAGCGGAAGGCTACACGGTGCCGACCCCGATCCAGCAGCAGGCGATCCCCGACGTGCTCGCCGGCCGCGACCTGCTCGGCATCGCCCAGACCGGCACGGGCAAGACCGCCGCTTTCGCGCTGCCGATCCTGCATCGCCTCGTCGCCAACCAGGTGCGCCTCGGCCGCAGCCTCACGCGCGTTCTGGTGCTTTCGCCGACGCGCGAACTCGCGAGCCAGATCGCCGACAGCTTCCGCACCTACGGCCGCGATCTGCCGGTGCGCGGGGCGGTCGTCTACGGGGGCGTTTCGTTCGGCCCGCAGGCGCGCCAGCTGCAGAGCGGCGTGGACATCGTGGTGGCGACCCCCGGCCGCCTTCTCGACCACATCACGCAAGGCACGCTGAAGCTCGACAAGACCGAGATCTTCGTGCTCGACGAAGCCGACCAGATGCTGGATCTGGGCTTCATGCGCGACATCCGCAAGATCGTCGCCCTGCTGCCGCAGAACCGCCAGAACCTGTTTTTCTCGGCGACGATGCCCAAGGAAATCGGCAATCTCGCGGGCGAATTGCTGCGCAATCCCGCGCGCGTGCAGGTGACCCCCGTCGCCAAGACCGCCGACCGCGTGGAACAGCGCGTCGTGTTCTGCGAAGGTGCGCGCAAGCGCGCCATCCTGGCCGAGATCCTGACCAAGATCGCGACCACGCGCACGCTCGTTTTCGCGCGCACCAAGCGCGGCGCCGACAAAGTCGCCGAATATCTCGAAAAGGGCGGCATTCCGGCCAACGCCATCCACGGCAACAAGAGCCAAGGCCAGCGCGAGCGCGCCTTGAACGCGTTCCGCAACGGCCATTGCCGCGTGCTGGTGGCGACCGATATCGCCGCGCGCGGCATCGACGTCGACGGCGTGGGCCATGTGGTGAACTACGATCTGCCCAACGTGCCGGAAAGCTACGTGCACCGCATCGGCCGCACCGCGCGCGCCGGTGCCGAAGGCATGGCGATCTCGCTGTGCGATCCGAGCGAGCGCGCTTTCCTGCGCGACATCGAACGGCTGATCCGCCAGACGATCCCGAAGCTCGAAATGCCGGGCGAAGTCCAGGCCCAGCGCAAGGCCGCCTGACGCCCGCGCGAAGCTCGGTCGTTTTCCGGAACGATGTTTGCTAGGCTCCTGCGGTAAAGCGCCGCAGGAGCCGCAGCAAATGTCCAAACTCGACGAAGCCTACACCGCCGACACGGCCGCCTTGCTCAACGTGGCGGTTTCCGCAAGCGACGCGGCGCGCATGGCCGCCCAGATCGCCCCACCGCTTGCGATCGTAGCCGCCCAGCATCTGCCGTTCGACAGCGAACCTTCCAATCTCGTGCGCAATCTGCGCGGCGGTGCGAAATGAGCCGCCTGCCCGCCGACCCCGCCCAGGCCACGCTTGTCGATCTCGCCGACGCGATCGCGGCACGCGAAATCTCCAGCCTCGAGATCGTCGATGCCTGCCTTGCGCGCATCGGCAAATGGCAGCCCGCCCTCAACGCCTTCATCGCGCTCGACGCCGACGGCGCGCGTGCTGCCGCGAAAGCCGCCGACGCGAAACCCGGCGCGGGCAAGCTGCACGGCGTGCCGCTCGCGCACAAAGACATGTACTACCGCGCAGGCCGCATCGCGACGTGCGGGTCCAAAATCCGCCGCGAGTGGAAAGCGAGCACGACCGCGACCGCCCTCGCCCGCCTCGATGCGGCGGGTGCGATCGATCTCGGCACACTCAACATGGCCGAGTTCGCCTTCGGCCCCACGGGCCACAACTACCATTTCGGCCATGCGCGCAATCCGTGGAACACCGATTACATCACCGGCGGCTCGTCGTCGGGTTCGGGGGCGGCCGTCGCCGCACGTTTGGCGTTTGCCGCATTGGGGTCGGACACCGGCGGCTCGATCCGCATGCCGGCTTTGTGCAACGGCCTTGTCGGCATCAAACCGACCTGGGGCCGCGTGAGCCGCCACGGCGCGATGACGCTGTCGTGGACGATGGACACGGTCGGCCCGCTCGCGCGCACCGTGCGCGACTGCGCGCGCGTGTTCGGCGTCGTCGCAGGCGCGGACGCCAACGACGCGACGGCCACCGAGATCGCCGTGCCCGACTACGAGGCGGCTTGCGCGAAATCGGTGCGCGGCCTGAAGCTCGGCATTCCGCAGGGCTATTTCGACGCCGATCTCGATGCCGACGTCGCGGCCGCGTGGGACCAGGCGGCGGCGATCTTCGAAAAGCTCGGCGCAACCATCGTGCCCGTGAAGCTGCCGGATCTCGAAGCCTGCAATGCCGCAGGCGCTTTGACGACGGCGAGCGAGGCGGCATCCGCCCATCGCCCGTGGCTCGAAACGCGCATCGACGACTATTCGCCGCAGGTGCGCGCGCGCATGGTGGCGGGGCTTGCCATACCGGCGGTCGCCTATCTGGACGCGCAGCGCATCCGGGCGGCGACGCTCGCCGCGTTCAACGCCGACGTGTTCGACAAGGTCGATGCGCTGCTCGCCCCCACGCTCAACACGCCGATCCCGCGCATCGACGAAAGCGACGTCGCCGACAGTGCTGCCATGCCCGCCTTGCTCGGCCGCATGACGCGCCTGTCGCGGCCCTTCAACGCAATGGGCCTGCCGAGCCTGTCGGTGCCGATGCGCTTCGACGCCAACGGCCTGCCGCTCGGCTTCCAGATCGCAGGCCGCGCTTTCGACGAGGCGACCTTGTTCGCGTTGGGTGCGGCCTTCGAACTCGAAGTGCCGTTCCACAAACAGGCGCCGACGCCGAAGGGCTGAGCGCTTTTGAGTTTTGCGCGTTTCGGGCTAAAGTTTGGCTCTGATCGCGCTGCCGAAGGATACCATGCCGGAACTCGACTGGATCACGATCGAAGGCTTCAAGAGCTTCAAGAAGCTCGAACGTTTGCCGCTGCGCGACATCAACATCGTTATCGGCGCAAACGGCTCGGGAAAGTCGAACTTTTTGGCGGCTTTTGAGTTGCTCCGTGCCTATGGCGAAGGTCGGTTGACTGCGCATGTCCAAAGGCATGGAAACGCCGAACGTATTTTACACCAGGGATCGAAGCACACCGAGCGTGTCGTGCTTTCTGTCGGAAGAAAAGAAAATCTACAGGCGCGCATCTCGCTGATTTCTACAGCCGCCGACGAACTCGACACCGAAGACTCACCAGCCTCACCGTCGCTGAAATTTGCCAGCGGCGGAGTCGTCGGCTGGTCGCTAGGCGAAAAACCCGGCGCCGATCCCGACAACCTGGATTACGACATCGGCATCCCGCGTGCCTTCTTCAAAAAACATGCCCGCGATTGGCGCGTGTATCACCTTAACGACACGAGTTTCAGTGCACTGATCAAGAAAACCAGCGATGTAAACGACAACCAATTCCTAAGAAGCGGTGGTGAAAATCTCGCTTCGTATCTTTTTCTTCTTCAGAAGAGACACCCGACCGAATACAGCCTGATCCTCCGAACAATTCAACTTGTCGCTCCTTTTGTTGACGATTTAATCCTCAGTCCCCTGCGACATGCAGACGACAAAATTCTGTTGGCGTGGAAACAAAAAGACCTCGATTTTTTCTTCAATGCCTCCTCGTTTTCGGACGGCACGCTACGATTCATCGCGCTTGCCACGCTGATATTGCAGCCGCTCGAATACCGGCCGTCCGTGCTGCTGATCGACGAACCGGAACTTGGTCTGCACCCCTATGCGGTCAATCTGCTGGCCTCGCTGATCAAGCAGGAGTCGCTGCGCACGCAAATGATCGTATCGACCCAGTCGCCGCAATTCCTCGACTGTTTCGAGCCCGAAGACGTCGTCGTCGCCGAGCGCGAGAACGGCGCCACGCAATTGCGGCGCTTGGACAGGAAATCCCTCGAAACATGGCTCGAAGACTACAGCCTTGGCGACCTTTGGCAGAAGAATCAGTTCGGCGGCCAGCCGACAACGGATTGAGCCATGGTCCGTCTCGCCGTACTTGTAGAAGGCCAAACCGAACAGAGGTTCGTCAATGCCATTCTTCGACCTTTTCTTCGAACCGTTGGCTTCGAACTGGCCTATGCAAAGCTTCTCGGCGAGATTGGCGGCATCCGCAATTGGGACAGCGCCAAGCGCGACATTCTAACAACGCTAAAGGAAAACCCCGCTCCAATAGTTACAACCATGGTCGATTTCTACGGTCTGCCGCAGCACGTGCAACGCGGTTGGCCGGGCCGTCGCAGTGCCGACGAACGTCCTTTCGACCAGAAACTTCCGCATTTGCATGCAGAAATCGCCGCAGCCGTTTCGGCAGAGATGGGAGCCAGCTTCGACTCAAGGCGGTTCGTTCCCAACGTTCTGATGCACGAATTCGAAGCGCTTCTCTTCAGCGACTGCGCACGTTTTGCAGTCGCCATCGGACGCCCCGAAATCGAACCGCGCCTAAAGGAGATCCGGCAAGAGTTCGATACGCCCGAGCACATCAACGATTCAGTTGAAACGGCGCCCAGCAAACGAATCCGAGCGCTGGTCCCCGGCTACCAGAAGCCGTCGCAAGGTCTCCTCGCCGCTCAATCCATCGGCGTCGAAGCAATGCGCCGCGAGTGTCGATTCTTTCGGAATTGGTTGGATCGACTTGTCTTGGCTCGGCATAGTTTGGCCTAGAGAATGCGAACTCCCGCAAAAGAGAACGGGCAAGCTGCCGGGGAACTGCCCCTTACGTTCCGCATTCGCCCCTGCGGCGATGCCGCTTTGACGGTCGAGTTCGGCGACACGGTCGATCCCGATCTCAACGCGCGCGTCCTCGGGCTCGACGCCGACGTGGCGGCGGCGAAACTGCCGGGCGTGGTCGAGACGATCCCGACCTACCGCGCTCTGTTCGTGCAGTACGACCCGGTCGCCGCCGATTTCGCGTCGCTGTCGCAAACGCTGCGCAGCCTTGCCGAGAACGCCAAGCCGCACGCGGCATCCGGGCGATGCTGGCGCATCCCCGTCGTCTATGGCGGCGAGATGGGCTTCGATCTCGAAGACGTCGCGCGCACGCACGGGCTCTCGCCCGCGGAGATCGCCGCGCGGCACCAGGCGGCGACCTACCGCATCTACATGATCGGCTTCACGCCGGGCTTCGCTTATCTGGGCGGGCTCGACCAAGCGATCGCGACTCCGCGCCGGGCCGCGCCGCGCGCCGTGACGCCGCCAGGGGCCATCATGATCGGCGGCGTGCAGGCATGCGTGCAATGCCAGGCCGCACCCAGCGGTTGGCATGTGCTCGGCCGCACGCCGATGCGCAACTTTCTGCCGTCGCGCGAACCGATGTTTCTGATGGCGCCCGGCGACAATGTGCGCTTCCACGCCATCGCGGCGCGCGACTGGTCCGCCCTCGAACGCGATGCGGCGCGCGGGCTGCCCGTGGCCGAGCTGGTGCCGGCATGAGCGTGCTGCGCGTCGATGCGGCTGGCCCGGCCACATCGGTGCAGGATGGCGGGCGCTTCGGCTTTTTGCGCTACGGCCTCTCCTCGGCGGGAGCCATCGACCGCACTGCCCACGAAACGGCCAACGCGCTGGTCGGCAACGCCGCCCAAGCGCCGGTTATCGAGATCGGCCCGTTCCCGGCGCGCTTTGCGGCAGAAGGCGCACCTGTGCGCCTCGCGCTTGCCGGCGCCGCGCGCGCGGCCGACATCGGCGGCCGGCGCGTCGCACTTGGCGAAAGCTTTGTGCTCGCGAGCGGCGAAGTCTTGAGCTTGGGGGCTGCACGCGGCGGCGTGTTCAGCTATCTGGCCGTCGCAGGGGGCATTGCAGGCACGCCGATGTTCGGCAGCTTTTCGGTGCATGCGCGCGCCGATCTCGGCAGCCCGCTGCCGCGCCCGCTCGCCGTCGGCGACCGGCTCGATGTCGCCGCCGCCAATTCGAATGCGGGCGATTGGCGCTTGGCCCTGCCAGCGCCGGATCAATCGCCGATCCGCGTGGTGCTGGGTCCGCAAGACGACTGGTTCGGCGACGCGGCCGTTGCGCAGTTTCTGGGCGCCGAATGGCAAGTGTCGCCCGCCTCCGACCGCATGGGCTATCGCCTGCTCGGGCCTCAAATCGCGGCCGCGCGCGGCCACAACATCGTGTCGGACGGCATCGCGCTCGGCCAAATCCAAGTGCCCGGCGACGGCCAGCCGCTCGTGCTGATGGCCGACCGGGGCACCACCGGCGGCTATCCCAAGATCGCCGCGATCGTGTCGGCCGATCTCGGGCGCTTTGCGCAAACGCCGGCCGGCGCGAATGTGCGCTTCGCCGCCGTGCCGATAGACGAAGCGCAGCGCATCGCGCGGCTGTGGCGGCAAAAGCTTGCGGGCCTGCCGCTTGCGCGCGAAACTGCCGCCCGGCCGCTGCCGACGAGCGAAGCGCTGCTTGCCGCCAATCTTGCGGGCGCGGCCGTCAACGCCCTCGATCCGCAGCTTTGGACCCACGGAGACTAGGAGACGCGATGCAGGTCGATCTCAACAGCGATCTTGGCGAAAGTTTCGGCGCCTGGCGCATGGGCGACGACGCGGCGATGCTCGACATCGTGACGAGCGCCAACGTCGCGTGCGGCTTCCATGCGGGCGACCCGGACGAGATGCGCGCCACGGTCGAGCGCGCCAAGGCGCGCGGCGTGGCGATCGGCGCGCACCCGGGTTTCCACGATCTGCAAGGCTTCGGCCGCCGCCAAATCCTGGGCCTGACGGCGCGCGAAATCGAAGCGATGGTCGCCTACCAGATCGGCGCCTTGCAGGCGACGGCGGCACTCGCCGGCCACAAGGTCACGCACGTGAAGGCGCACGGCGCCCTGTCGAACATGGCGTGCGTCGACGATGCGATGGCCACGGCCCTCGCGGCGGCGATCAAGGCCGTCGACCGCGATCTCGTGTTCGTGGTGATCCCGCTCACGGCGCTGGAGCGCGCGGGCGAACGCGCCAACCTGCCGCTCGCGCGCGAAATCTACGCCGACCGCGCCTACGAGGACGACGGCACGCTCGTGTCGCGCAAAAAGCCGGGTGCGGTGCTGCACGACCCCGAAGAAGTGGCCGCCCGCGTGCTGGCGATGGTCGAAGCGCGCGCGATCGTCAGTGTTTCGGGCAAGAAACTCGCACTAGGCATCGACACGGTGTGCATCCATGGCGACTCGCCCGGTGCGGTCGCCATGGCGCAGGCCGTACGCCGCACGCTCGCGGGTGCGGGCGTCAAAATCGCGCCGTTCGCGGCCTAATCGCCCTTGGGTGCGCGCGTCGCTCGGCCGGCACATCGGGCTCTACAACGCGCGGCGCCCGCACTCGAATCTTGACCGGCAGACGCCGGATCGGTCGTGCTTCAACCGCCATCCGCTTCTCGCGGCCGCCTAAACCCAGCAGAGGCACCACTTACAAAGCCCGGAAAACCGTTCAAACAAACCGAGCCAGCTCTCTCCAGCTAGCGGCAGTTGCGAAAGCGCGCCGCTTCGCTCAAACACCGACCAGCAGGACGATCCCGGCGACCGCCATCGCCGCCCCACCGAAGCGCATGGCCGTCGGGCGCAGTGCAACGGCAAAGGCGGCAAGCCCGATTCCGGCCAGATGCAGAAAGGTGCTCGCGGCAAGGAAACCCGCCGCATAGCCGACCGCACCCGCTGCTGCAGGCAGTTCGGCTCCGTGCGCAAAGCCGTGGAACAGCGCGAAGAAGCCGACCAAAGCGGCAGCCGCCGCCGTCGGCAACTTCTGGCGCAGTGCAATCGCAGCGCCGAACGCCACCAGCGACAAGGCGATCCCCGTTTCGAAGAACGGCAGTTCGAACCCGGCGAAGCCTGCGAGGCCACCCACAGCCATCAGCGCCACAAACGCCGTCGGCACGGCCCAGATCGCGCGGCCGCCGAGGCGCCACGCCAGCAAGCCCACGCCAAGCATTGCCAGCAAATGGTCGAGGCCGCCCAGCGGATGCGCAAACCCGTTCGCCATATCGACATGGAAATGCGCGCCCGGATGCGCCGAAGCGAGGCTCGGGATCAGGGCGGTGGCAGCAACGGCGGCAACGACGGGGGCAAAACGCATGATCTACTCCTGGCAAGAATTCGGTCGCGCATGGGACTCATATGCTTCGATCCTAGCGCATCCGCAGGCGAATGCGAGACGGCTCTTGCGGCGCGGTATCCTAGGGCGCCGTCGTCTCGCCGTTCTGGGCGGCGATGGCGGCAAAGTACTGCGGGCCGTAGGCCGTCCCTTCGCGCTTGTCGTGCGCCAGCAGCATGTGCAGGGCCAGATCGTAGCTGCGATAACAATCGTTCACGATCGCGGCCAAGCGCAGCAATTGGCCCGACGACAGGCGGTCTGGATAGGCGAAATCCTTTACGAAAATCGCGTCGCTCCACATGGTTTGGCTCAAGCCCGCATAGATGTCGTTGTCGGCGACCATCGGCTTGATCGCGCGGCCCATCAGCGGCAAGAAGCGGTGCAGCACGAAACCCTGCGCGCGCAGAAACTGGTCGATCTCGGCGAACAGGGGCTGGTCGCGATACATCGACACGAATTCGACTTCCGTCTGCACCACGACCGCATTGCGCAAACGCTCGACCGCATGGCGCATGGCCAAAAGTTCGCCGCCTTGGATATCGATCTTCAGCATATCGAGTCCGGCCGTTTCGGGAATGTCGTCGAGGCGTTTCGTCTGCACCCGATCCATCCGCACGATCCGCCGCCATATATCGAAGCCATGGAACAGGTCGAGCACGTCGGGATTGGGCTCCAAGAGCGACGTCATGCCCGGCGCAGCGCAGTGGTGCAGCGTATGTTCGCCGCCGTCGCCGATGGCGAAGGGAAGATAGTTCTCGCCGGGGCCTTTGCGCTGTTCGAGCACGGCAAGCGCTTCGAGATTGGGCTCGAAGCCCACGACATGCGTGTTTCCGCCTTGCATCAACGGCGCGTAAGGCGGCGTGCCGTCGATCGGATTGGCGCCGACATCGACGATTTTGATCGGACAATCGATCTTGAGCACGGCACGCAACGAGAGGGGATGCATCAAGGCAGCTTTCCGGGCGAAGGACGGGCGACGGGATTGGCGCTAGCGCTCTGAAAACTATATCATTTGCCTGGACCTGTCAGCCCGCCCGAACCGCTGCGCGCCGTAACCGACTGTGACAAACGGAAACGCAAAGCCCGCTTTGAACGCGCGACGTTTGCGCTACTCTCTGTCGCGTGCGCAGTTCGACGCGGAAAACAGGAGTCGCATGAAAACGCGATTGTGGATCGCAATTGCCGGACTCGGCGCCGCAGCGGGGCTCGGCTGGTGGGCGTCGACTGCGGATGCGCCGCTCCCCTTCGCGCGCGCGCCAGCCGCCGAGGCGGCGCAGGGACCTGCGGCCGCGCGCCGCCAAGGCCCGCCCGCGCCGGTCGTGCGCGTGGCGACGGCGCGCATCGGCGATCTGGCGATCTCGCTCGACGGGCTGGGCACCGTCCAGGCCTACAATTCGGTCGTGGTGGCAAGCCGCGTCGACGGCCAGCTCATGCGCCTCAATTTCCGCGAAGGGCAGGACGTGAAAGAGGGCGATCTCCTGGCCCAGATCGACCCGCGCAGCTACCAGGCCCAGCTCGACCAAGCCGTCGCCAAGCGCGCGCAAGACCAAGCCCAGCTCGACAACGCCAAGCGCGATCTCGAACGTTTCAGCGCGCTCGTGCAGCAGAATTTCGCGAGCCGCCAGCAATACGACACGGCGCGCGCGCAGGTGGCGCAGTACGAAGCGCTGCTCAAATCCGACGACGCCGCCATCGCGTCGGCGCGCGTTCTTCTGTCCTACACCAACGTCGTGGCGCCGATCTCGGGGCGCTTGGGCCTGCGCGTGGTCGATGCGGGCAACATCGTGCGCGCCAACGATCCGGCGGGCATCGTGGTCATCACGCAGCTGCAGCCGATCAGCGTCGTGTTCGCGCTGCCGCAACAGCGTCTGCCCGAAATCAACGCCAAGCTGCGCGCGGGCGAAAGTCTCGAAGTGCGCGCGCTGCGCGCCGACGGCACGGCGCTGGACACCGGCCGCGTCGAATTCGTCGACAACCAGATCGATCCTGCGACCGGCACCGTCAAGCTCAAGGCCGTGTTCCCGAACGAGGCGCAGGAGCTGTGGCCCGGCGGCTTCGCCAATGTGCGGCTGCGGCTCGGCACAGTAAGCGATGCCGTGCTCGTGCCGTCTGCGGCCGTGCAGTACGGGCCCGACGGGCCGTTTGCCTTTGTCGTGGGCCCGGCCATGACGGCCGAGATGCGGCCGATCCGCCCGCTGCAAAGCGAGGGCGATACGACCGCGATCGGCGCCGGGCTTGCGGCGGGCGAGCGCGTGGTGCTGGGCGGCCAGGACCGGCTGCGCAATGGCGGACCGGTCGCGATCGCGGGCGAAAGCGAACCGGGTCCGCGCCGCCCCGGTGGCGGGCGCCCGCCTTCGTGACGCAAAAGCCCGCACGATGAAAATCAGCGCGCCCTTCATCGCACGGCCGATCGCGACGACGCTGCTGACCTTGGCCGTGGTGCTGGCGGGAATCCTCGGCTACCGCGCCCTGCCCGTTTCGGCCTTGCCCGAAGTCGATTTCCCGACGATCCAAGTGACCACGCGCTTGCCGGGCGCGGACCCGGAAACGGTCGCTTCCCTCGTGACCGCGCCGCTCGAACGCCAGCTCGGCCAGATCGCGGGCCTCACGACGATGACGTCGAGTTCGAGCTACGGCACCAGTGCAATCACGCTGCAGTTTCTGCTCGGCCGCAAGATCGACGATGCGGCGCAAGACGTGCAGGCGGCGATCAACGTCGCCAACGGGTTCCTGCCGCGCAACCTGCCCTACCCGCCCGTCTACGCGAAGGTGAACCCTGCCGATCCGCCGATCCTGAGCCTGGCGCTCACGTCCGACACGCTGCCCATCGTGCGCATCAGCGATGCGGCCGACAGCGTGCTCGCCCAGAAACTCAGCCAGATTTCCGGCGTCGGCCGCGTGAGCGTGCAAGGCGACCAGAAGCCCGCCGTGCGCATCCAGATCGACCCGCGCCGCTTGAACGCCTACGGCCTCGGCCTCGAAGACGTGCGCGCGGTGCTGGGTCGCGCCAATACCAAACAATCCAAAGGCAGCTTCGACGGACCTGCCCAGGCATTCACGATCACCGCCAACGACCAGATCACGGAGCCCCGCCAGTATCGCGACGTGATCGTCGCCTATCGCAACGGAGCCCCCTTGCGCCTGCGCGACGTGGCCGACGTGGTCGAGGGCCTCGAGAATTCGAAGGTACTGGCGACGGTGGACGGCAAGCAGGCGGTGCTGATCGAGGTGCAGCGCCAGCCGGGCGCGAACGTCGTCGACACGGCCGAGCGCATCAAGCGCGCGATCCCCGAACTCGAGCGCGCGATCCCGCCGGGCATTCGCATCCTCGTGGTCGCCGACCGGACCGTGACGATCCGGGCAAGCGTCGCCGACGTGCAGTTCACGCTGGCGCTCGCCACCGGCCTCGTGGTGCTGGTAATGTTCGTGTTCCTGCGCAGCTGGCGGGCCACCGCGATCCCGGCCGTGGCCTTGCCGGTTTCGCTCGCCGCGACGTTCGGCGCCATGTCGCTGTGCGGCTTCAGTCTCGACAATCTGTCGCTGATGGCGCTCACGCTGGCGACGGGCTTCGTCGTGGACGACGCGATCGTGATGATCGAAAACGTCGTCCGGCGCATCGAGGAAGGCGAAACGCCGCTCGCGGCCGCCTACAAGGGCGCGGCCCAGATCGGCTTCACGATCGTCGGCCTCACCGTGTCGCTCGTCGCCGTGTTCATCCCGATGCTCTTCATGACCGGCATCGTCGGGCGGCTGTTCCGCGAATTCGCGATCACCCTGTCGATCGCCGTGATCGCGTCGGCGTTCGTGTCGCTCACCTTGACGCCGATGATGTGCGCGCGCCTGCTCAAAGCCAAAGCCGACGCCAAGGACGGCCGCCTTGCGCGCAGTCTCGAAGCGGGGTTCGAGGCGACGCGCGAAGCCTACATGGCCTCGCTCGACTGGGTGCTGGCGCGCCAGCGGCTCGCGCTTGCGGTGGCGCTGGGCACGGTGGTCGCGACGGCGGCACTCTATGTTTGGATCCCGAAGGGGTTCCTGCCGCTGCAGGACACCGGCGTGGTCGTGGCCACACTCGACGCCGAACAGGACGCGAGTTTCGGGCGCACGGTCGATCTGCAGCTGGCGGCAGTAGCGATCGCGAAAGCCGATCCGGACGTCGAGACCGTGACGGGCTTTTCGGGTGCGGGCACCCTTGCGGGCAGCAGCAACACGGTGCGCCTTACGATCGTGCTGAAGCCGCGCGGGCTGCGCGACGCGTCGGCGGCGCAGATCGCCGATCGATTGCGCGGCAGCCTCGGCGTGCTTCCGGCCGAAGCCCATCTGCAGGCCGTGCAGGACATCCAGATCGGCGCGCGCTCGAGCCGCACGCTCTACCAGTACACGCTCTCGGGCCCCGACGGCGCGGAGCTTGCGCTGTGGGCGCCCGAGCTCGTGCGTGCCTTGCGCGCCGAGCCCGGCTTGCGCGACATCGCGTCCGACCAGCAGACGAACGCGCGCCAGCTGCGCGTCACGATCGACCGCGACGCAGCATCGCGCCTGGGCGTGAGCCTGCAGGCGATCGACGACACGCTCTACAACGCGTTCGGCCAGCGCCAGGTTTCCACGATCTACGCGCAGACCAACCAGTACCGCGTGGTGATGGAGCTTGTCCCGGCTTTGCAGAGCGATCCCGCCACGGTCGGCACGCTGCGCGTTTCGGGCGCCAACGGCGCGCAAGTGCCCATCGCGGCGTTGGCGCGCATCGAACAAGCGCCGACGGCCCTCGCCGTCAACCGCCAGGCGCAGTTCCCGGCCGTGACGGTGAGTTTCGACCTCGCGCATGGCGCAAGCCTCGACCAGGCCTTGGCCGCGATCGTCGCGGCCGAGCGCAGCCTCGGCATGCCGGCCTCGATCGTCGGCGCGTTCGCGGGCGATGCCGCGGAATTCGAGAACGCGCTGGGCTCGCAGCCCTGGCTCATTCTGGCAGCCATCGTCGTCATCTACATCAGCCTCGGCGTGCTCTACGAAAGCCTCGTCCATCCCGTCACGATCCTGTCCACGCTGCCGTCCGCCGGAATCGGCGCCTTGCTGGCTTTGTGGGCGGCGGGGATGGATCTGTCGCTCGTTGGCCTCATCGGCATCGTGCTGCTGATGGGCATCGTCAAGAAAAACGCCATCATGATGATCGATTTCGCGCTCGACGCGGAGCGCAACGAGGGCAAATCGCCCGCCGAAGCGATCCGCGAAGCCTGCCGCATGCGCTACCGCCCGATCATGATGACGACGATGGCGGCGCTGCTGGGCGCCTTGCCGCTCGCGATCGAAAGCGGCACGGGCTCGGAGCTGCGCAACCCGCTGGGCGTGTCGATCGTCGGCGGCCTCGTTCTGTCGCAGCTGCTCACGCTCTACACCACGCCCGTCGTCTATCTGGCATTCGAGCGGCTGAAGCGGCGTTTGCGCCGGTCGGCGCGCGTGCCGGAAGCGGCCGAGTGATGGCATTCTCGGCCCCCTTCATCCGCCGCCCGATCGGCACCTGCCTGCTGTCGCTCGGCCTGTTCCTCGCGGGCCTCGCCGCCTATTTCGACCTTCCGGTGTCGCCCCTGCCCAACACCGACCTGCCGGTCGTGTTCGTGCGCGCCAACCAGCCCGGAACCGATCCCGAGACGATGGCCGCGACCGTGACGGCGACGCTCGAGCGCCATCTCGGCGCCATTTCGGGCGTCAACGAAATGACGAGCACCAGCGCGCTCGGCAGCTCGACCGTGGTGCTGCAGTTCGATCCGTCGCGCAAACCCGCCGACGCCGCAAAAGACGTGCAGGCCGCGATCAACGCCGCGATCCCGGACCTGCCTGCGGGCCTGCCGCAGCCCCCCACCTACCGCAAGGCCAATCCAAACCAGCGCCCGGTGCTGATCCTGGCGCTGACCTCGGAAACCATGACGACGCAGGCCGTGTTCGACGCCGCCGACACGATCCTTGCCCAGCGTCTGGCGCAGGTCGAGGGCGTGGCGCAGGCGAACGTGATGGGGGCGGAAAAGCCGGCCGTGCGCGTGCAGGCCGATCTGCAGCGCCTCGCCGCAATGGGCCTGTCGCTCGAAGACCTGCGCGGCGCCATCGTGGCCGCCAACGTCGACCAGCCCACGGGACGCATCGACACGGCCGAGACCAACATGACGCTCGCCGTCAACGACACGCTGCAGAACGCCGACGCCTACCGCGCGATCCTGCTGCGCGCGGCAAACGGGCGCACGGTGCGCCTGGGCGACGTCGCGAACGTTTTTGCGGGCGTGGAGAACGAGCGCCAGGCCGCTTGGTTCGGCGACCGGCGCGCCGTGCTCGTCCAAATCCTGCGCCAGCCTGGCGCCAACGTGATCGAGACGGTCGATCGCGTCAAAGCTATCCTGCCCGAGCTCGCGCGCTGGATGCCGGCGGGCATCGACACGGTGCCGATCTTCGACCAGACGGCGACGATCCGCGCGTCGGTGCGCGACGTGCAGTTCACGCTCGTGGTGTCGATAGCGCTGGTGGTCGCGGTCGTGGGCCTGTTCTTGCGGCGCCTGGCGCTCACGCTCGCGGCGTGCGCGGCGGTGCCTCTGGCGCTGGCCGCGACGTTCGCGGGCATGTGGTGGCTCGGCTTCAGCCTCAACAACCTGTCGCTGATGGCGCTCACGATCTCCGTCGGCTTCGTCGTCGACGACGCGATCGTCGTGATCGAGAACATCGCGCGCCATCGCGAGCGGGGACTTGGCGCGCTCGACGCGGCCCTCGAAGGCTCCCGCGAGATCGGCTTTACCGTCGTGTCGATGACGCTCGCACTTCTCGCCGTCTTCATCCCGCTGCATTTCATGGGGGGCTTGCAGGGGCGTTTCATCCGCGAATTCGCGCTTGCCCTGTCGCTTGCGATCGTCGTGTCGGGCATCGTGTCGTTGAGCTTGACGCCTTCGATCTGCGCGCGGCTGTCGGCGCGCGCCCGGCCGGCCTCGCGTTTCGACCGCGGCTTCGAGCGCGCGTTCGGCGCCTTGGCGGCCGTCTACATGCGCATGCTCCGCGTCGTCGTCGCGTGGCGGCGCACGGCCGTGCTGGCGACGCTGCTCGCGATCGCCGCGACCGTGCAGCTATACGTCGCGGCCCCCAAAGGCGGCTTCGTGCCGCAGCAGGACACAGGGCTCATGCGCGCCTTCGCGCGCGCCACGCCCGACACCTCGTTCCGCGCCATGACCGAGCGCATGGATGCGGCCGTGCGCATCGTGCGCGCGGACCCGGCCGTCGCGAGCGTGGGCGGCGTCACGGGCGGCGGTTTTTTCAGCGCCGCCAATTCGGGCCAGATGTTCATAGCACTCAAGCCGCGCGCCGAGCGCGGCGTGTCGGTCGACCAGGTCATCGCGCGCCTGCGCCCGCAATTGGCGCGGCTCGAAGGCGTCCAGGTGTTTCTCGCGGCCGAGCAGGATCTGCAATTCGGCGGGCGCGGCGGGCGCGCGCAGTTCCAAGTGGCCCTGCTCGCCCCCAGAGCGGCCGATCTCGCCGAATGGGCGCCGCAGCTCGTGCGTCGGCTTCAGCAGGAGCCCGACATCCAGGACGTGTCGAACGATCTCGAGCGCGGCGGCCTCGATGCGCGCATCGCGATCGACCGGGATGCGGCCGCGCGCATGGGCGTCCAGCCCGCCGAAATCGCCGCAGCCCTCAACAACGCCTATTCCCAGCGCCTCGTGTCGACCATCTATCGCGAGCGCAACCAGTATCGCGTGGTGCTCGAAGCGCTGCCCGAACAGCAGCGGGGCCCGCGCGATCTTGCGGGCCTGTTCGTCAAAGGACCGGGGGGCACGCAGATTCCGCTTTCGGCCATCGCAAGCGTCGAGATCGGCCAGACGCCGATCAGCATCGCGCACGACGGTCAGTTTCCGTCGTCCACGATCAGCTTCAACCTGCCCGAGGGAGCGGCACTCAACGAGACCTTGGCGCGCGTGCGCGACATCGCGGCGGCGATGGGCATGCCCGGCGGCATGCGCCTGGAGCCCGCCGGATTCGCGCGCATCAGCCGCCAGCAGGATTCGGGCGTGCCGCTCCTGATCGTCGCGGCGCTGGTCTCGATCTATCTGGTGCTCGGCATCCTCTACGAAAGCTGGACGCAGGCCGTGACGATCCTGTCGACGATTCCGTCTGCGGGCATGGGCGCCCTGCTCGCCAACATGGCGACGGGCACCAATCTCAGCCTCGTCAGCGTGATCGGCATCATTCTGCTGATGGGCATCGTGATGAAAAACGCGATCATGATCGTCGATTTCGCGCTCGTGGCCGAACGGCGCGAAGGGCTCTCGCCCGAACAGGCGATCCTCGCGGCCGCCCAGGCGCGGCTGCGGCCGATTCTGATGACGACCTTGACCGCCATGCTGGGCGCCGTACCGCTGGCGCTCGGCGGCGGCGTGGGTGCCGAACTGCGCGAGCCGCTCGGCATCGCCATCATCGGCGGCCTTGCCGCGAGCCAGGTTCTGACGCTGTTCACCACGCCCGCCATCTATCTCGCCTTGCGCGGGCGCACGAAACCCGCCGCCCAACCGCTTGCCGAATCGAGCGCCGCCGAATGACGCGTTTCCGCTTTCTCCTTGCTGCCGCAGCAAGCCTGGCTTTGTCCGGCTGCGATCTCGCCAATTCGGAGTATCTGCGCCCCATCGTCGAATTGCCGGCGTTCTTTCGCGGCAGCGCGCCCGCCGCGCCGACGCCGACGGCCGAAGAGCCGACACCCCATGCACGCAGCGATGCGGCGTGGTGGTCGCAATTCGGCTCGGCCGATCTCGACCGGCTGATCGCCCAGGCGCAGGACCGCAATTTCGATCTTGCGGCCGCCGAAGCGCGCATCCGGCAGGCGATGGCCCAGCAGGACATCTCGGCCGCACCCTTGTTTCCGAGCCTCGACATCGCGAGCAACGCCACGCGCCAGCAAACAGCGCCGACGGCCTCGACATCGCGCACCGGATCGGTCGCGCGGCCGGTCTGGTCGAACCGTTTCAACATGCAGTTCGAAGCGAGCTACGAAATCGATTTCTGGGGCAAAAACCGCGCTGCGGCCGATGCGGCCGGCGCCACTTTGCAGGCCCGCCGTTTCGATCTTGCGACGGTCGCCCTCACGACGGAAGCCAACGTCGCCAATGCTTTCTTCCAGCTGCTCGGGTTCGGCGAACGGCTCGACTATGCGCGCCAGTCGCTGGCCGACGCCGAAGACATTCTGGCCGCCATCCGCGCGCGCGAGGCGGCGGGCACGGCCAGCCTCGTCGACATCGCCCCGCAAGTCGGCATCGTCGAAGGCCAGCGCGCGACGATCGCGAGCCTCGAGCGCCAGTTCGCCCAGCAATACGACGCGCTCGGCGTGCTGCTCGGCACGCCGCAGCGTCCGAGCTACACGGCCATGCCGCTCACCGACCTGCGCGTGCCCGTGGTCGCGCCAGGCGTACCGTCGGAACTGCTGCGTCGGCGCCCGGATATAGCTTCGGCGGAAGCGCAGCTGATCGCCGCCAACGCCGATCTCAGGAACGCGATCGCGCAGCGTTTTCCGAGCCTCAGCCTCACGGGTGCGGCCGGCTACCAATCGTCGGATTTGGGACGCCTGCTCGATCCGACGTCGCAGATTTTTTCGATCGCCGCCGGGCTCACCGCCCCGATATTCGCGGGCGGTCGGCTCCAAGGCCAAGAGAATCTCAGACGCGCGCGCCTCGAAGAACTCGCCGCGACGTACCAGAAGACGGTCGTACAGGCATTCGCCGACGTCGAAACGGCCCTGTCGGGCCTGCGCCGCACGCGCGAACAGCTCGAAGCGCAGATCGCGGCGACCGCGGCTTCGCGCCTGGGGTTCGATGCGGCGCAAGCGCAGTACCGCGCGGGCTCGATCGACTCGGTCGCTCTGCGCGACACGCAGCGCAGCTATTTCACCGCGCTCGACGCGCTCGCCCAAGCGCGGCTCGGCTACTACCAAGCACTCGTGTCGCTGTTCCAGGCCTTGGGCGGCGGTTGGCAGCTCGCGGGTCCTTGACAGGCCGAAAACAATTCGATATTTCTAGAAGTATGAAACTAAGTGCAGCCGTCGTGGCGCTGGGCGCGCTCGCGCAGGAAACGCGCCTCGGCATCTTCCGGGCCCTCGTCCAGGCCGGGCCCGCCGGGATGGCGGCGGGCGAACTTGCGCGCCTGCTCGACGTGCCGTCGCCGACCCTGTCGTTCCATCTGCGCGATCTCGTGGCCGCAGGCCTTGCATCCGCAACGCGCAACGGCCGTTCGATCGGCTACCGGGCCGATTTCGCCGCCATGGACGCGCTGATGGCATTCCTTTCCGACAATTGCTGCGGCGGCAATCCAGCTTTGTGCGCGCCCGCCGCAAGCAAATCCGCCAAGCTGAAATCCCTCAAAGGAGCCCGCGCATGAAACGCCTGCATATCCATGTCAGCGTCGACAGCATCGCCGTCGCCACGCGATTCTACGCGGACCTGTTCGGCGCCGCCCCCACCGTGGTCAAGGACGACTACGCCAAGTGGATGCTCGAAGATCCGCGCGTGAATTTCGCCGTGTCGACGCGCGGCAAGGCGCCGGGCCTCGACCATCTGGGCATCCAGGTCGACGACACGGCCGAACTCGACATGCTGGCCGAACGGCTCGAAGCGGCCGGCCATGCGACTTTCGACAAGGGGGCCGCGACCTGCTGCTACGCGGAATCCGAAAAGGCATGGACGCGCGACCCCGCCGGCATCGCCTGGGAGGCGTTCCGCACGCTCGGCGAGTCGACCGTCTACAGCGCGCCCAAACCGGCTGCCCCGAAAGCCGCAAGCGCATGCTGCGCGCCTGCTGTTTCCGCCGCCGCCGCGGGCGCACCCGCAAAAACCGCCTGCTGTTAGGGAGAAGGCCCATGTCCGACACGCCCAAAAACGTCCTGTTCCTCTGCACGCACAATTCGGCGCGCAGCGTGATGGCCGAAGCGCTGCTGAACCGCTCCGGCGCCGGCAGGTTCAAAGCCTACAGTGCGGGCAGCAGCCCGACAGGCAAGATCAACCCCTATGTCGCTGCCTTGCTCGAAAAGCTCGGCTTCGACATTTCGGGCTTCCGCTCGAAACCGTGGGACGAGTTCGCCGCCGCCGGCGCGCCGCAGATGAATTTCGTGTTCACGGTCTGCGACCAGGCGGCGGGCGAGGTCTGCCCGATCTGGCCGGGCCAGCCGATGACGGCGCATTGGGGCTTTCCCGATCCTTCGAGTGCTTCGGGCAGCGAGGCCGAAAAAGCCGCCTTCACCGCCGACGTCTTCCGCATGATCGAGCGGCGCATCCGCATCTTCACCGCGCTGCCGCTCGCGACCTTGTCCAATCTCGAGATCAAGACGAAGATCGACGAATTGGGCCGCGACCGCAGCGGCAATTAGCGCCATGGTTTATTCGCCGTCGCGCCGATATGCGGCCGAATTCCTCGGCACCGCCTTGCTGCTGGCGATCGTCGTGGGCTCGGGCATCATGGGCGAGCGTCTGGCCGCCGGCAACGATGCGGTTGCCTTGATCGGCAACACGCTGTCGACGGCGGCCGGGCTCGTGATCCTCATCACCGCTTTTGGCCCCGTGTCGGGTGCGCATTTCAATCCGGTCGTCACCCTCGTCTTCGCGGCCCGCCGCGAATTTCCGCGCGGCGATGTGCTTGCCTACGTCGCATTGCAGTTTGCAGGCGCCGTCGCCGGCGTGTGGTTGGCACACGCGATGTTCGCCGAACCGATCCTGCAAGTGTCGCCCAAACTGCGCGAAGGCCCGGCCCAGGGATTGGCCGAAGCGGTCGCGACGTTCGGCCTCATCGCGACGATCCTGGGCGGCTTGCGCTTCCGCCCCGACGCGGTTCCTACGCTGGTCGGGCTCTACATCGCCTCGGCCTATTGGTTCACGGCCTCGACGTCGTTCGCCAACCCGGCCGTGACGGTCGCGCGCGCGCTCAGCGACAGTTTCGCAGGCATTGCGCCCGCCTCCGCACCCGTGTTTATTGTGGGACAGTTCCTCGGCGCCGCTGCGGCAACGGCGTTTTTCGGCTGGCTTTACGCAAAGCCCGCGAAAGAATGAAATGTCGGAAACGTTCCCCGTCACGATCTACCACAACCCCGCTTGCGGAACGTCGCGCAACGCGCTCGAAATGATTCGCCAGGCGGGCTATGCGCCGAACGTGGTCGAGTACCTGAAAACCGGCTGGACGCGCGCGAAGCTCGACGAGTTGCTGGCAGCCCTCGCGCTTGCGCCGCGCGATATTCTGCGCGCGAAGGGCACGCCTGCGGCCGAGCTTGGCCTGCTCGAGGCTTCGGCAAGCGACGCGCAGATCCTCGAGGCCATGCTCGTCCATCCGATCCTCGTCAACCGGCCGATCGTCGTCACGCCGATGGGCGCGCGTCTTGCGCGTCCCTCGGAGGTCGTATTCGAAATTCTCGACAGGCGCCCAGCGGAATTCCGCAAGGAAGACGGCGCGGTCGTGCGCCCAGGCGCCCCGGCGGACGGCCAAAATTGAGTTCAGACCGGAGACTTTGGCTCGCCGTTCTCGCGTTGGGCGTCACGCAGATCGTCGGCTACGGCACGCTCTACTACGCCTATTCGATCCTTGCCCCTTCGGTCGCGGCCGAATTCGGCGTCGCCCCGTCGGCGATGTTCGGCGCGTTTTCGGCCGGCATGCTGGCGGGCGGACTCGCCGCCCCGCGCCTGGGCGCGCTCATGGACCGCTTGGGCGCGCCGCGCGTGATGGCGCTCGGCAGCCTCGCCGCCGCCGCAGCCTTGGCAGGCTTGGCGTCGGCGCCGAATTTCCCGGTCTTTGCGGTCCTCGTGGTCGCGACCGAGATCGTTGCCGTCGCCGTCTGCTACGACGCGGCGTTCGCCACGCTCGTGCTGTTCGGCGGCGCCAAAGCGCGCGGCGCGATCACGCGGCTCACGCTGATCGCGGGCTTCGCTTCGACGCTGTTCTGGCCGCTCGCAGGCGCGCTCGACGCAAGCGTTGGCTGGCGCGCAACATTGGCGATTTTCGCAGGCCTGCATTTGGCCGTCGCATTGCCGCTGCATCTGTGGCTGGCCGCCCAGGCCGGAAACGAAACGGCCGCCGCAAACGGCGCGAAAGCGCCGGCAGCCGCACCGGCTGCAGCGCAGCTGCGCCCGCAGGACGAGCGCTTCGCGTTTTGGGCCGTGGGTGCCAGCTTCGCGCTGAGCGGGATGGTCATCGCGGCGATGGGCGTGCATATGGTGCCGGTGCTGGGCGCGATCGGGCTCGGCGCGTCGGCCTACGTCGTTTCGATGCTGATGGGGCCGACGCAAGTCGCGATAAGGCTCACCGACGCGCTGTTCTGGCGCAGCCTGCATCCGCTGCAGGTCGCGACGATTTCGGGCCTCGCCCTGCCGCTGTCGGTCGTCGCGCTGATGCTGCCGATCGAAGGGCTGGTCGCGGGCGCCTTGTTCGCCGCCGCCACGGGCGTGGGCCAGGGTCTTTCGAGCATCGTGCGCGGCACGGTTCCCTTGGCGCTATTCGGTAGTGCGGGCTATGCCGCGCGCCTCGGACGGCTTGCCGCCGTGCGCACGGTGCTGAGCGCGAGCGCCCCGTTCCTGTTTGCGCTGGGCCTGCAGGAGGCGGGCCTTGCGGCGACCTTGTGGATCGCATTCGCGATCGGCGTCGTGGCCCTTGTCCCGCTCCTGATTCTGATGGCGCGCCTCAAACGCAGCGTCGCTTGAACCCCTGCGGCACGTGATGCGCACGACGAGCCGAATTTGCAGCTTGTCAAATGCTCGAGCGGACCTATAAGTTCTTCTTCTTCATCGTCCGCAGGAGTTTTCGAGATGGCGCTCAAAGACACTGCTTTGATCATGGTCGGGTACCAGAACGACTATTTCGCCAAAGACGGAATCCTGCGCAGCGTGGTCGAGGAACCTGGCCGCGTCGACAGCGTGCTTGCTGCAACCGTCGATCTGCTCGCACGCCTGCGCGGCACCGAGATCACCATCGTCTCGACGCCGATCGTGCTGAAGCCGGACTATCGCGCGCTCGCGAGCCCGGTCGGCATCCTCAACGCGATCAAAGAGTCGGGCGCCTTCGCGATCGGCAGCAAGGGCGCGCAAGTCGTTCCCGCGATCGCGCCGTTCGAGGACCGCATTATCACGCTGTCGGGCAAGATCGGCTTCAACGGCTTCGTGAACACCGAACTCGACGGGATCCTGAAGCAGCGCGGCATCAAAAACGTGTGGCTTGCGGGCATGGTCACGTCGCTTTGCATCGATTCGACCGGGCGTGCGGCCTACGAACGCGGCTACAGCGTCTCGGTCCTCAAGGACTGCACTTCGGCGCGCACCGCCGTCGAACAGGATTTTTTCTGCACGACGGTCTTTCCGCTGTATGCCAGCGTGATCGTCGGGTCGGAACTGAAGATCGCCGCTTGAGCGAGAACCCGAACGAGGCGGACTCCGAACGGCTGGACCTCCAGGTCCAGGCGACCAACCGTCTGATCGAAGCGCTGGCGGAGAGCGAACAGACGATGCGCCGGCGCATCGAGCTGATCAGCGACGTCGTGTTCGAACTCGACCGGGACGAACGCGTCGTGTTCGCGAACCGCGCCTGGACGGCCGTCGTGGGGGGAGCGCCGGATGCGGCCCTCGGCACGCGCCTTGCGGACTATCTGGCCGAGCCCGGCGACTGGCGCATCGACGAGATCGTGGCGGCCGATCCGAACGCGGCGCGCAGCGCGCGGACGCTGGCGCTGAAGCGGGCGGACGGGTCGCTTGCCTGGGTCGAAATCTCGCTCACGCGCCTTGTTCCGGCCGGCTATCTCGGCACGCTGCACGACGTCACGCGCCAGCGCGCCTACCAGAAGGAACTCGAGCAGCTTTCGCTCGTCGCCAACAACACCGACAATTTCGTCGTCATCGCCGACGCGGACGGCCGCTGCGAATGGGTCAATCCGGCGTTCTGCGCGCGCACCGGCTACGCCGCCGAGGAAATGCTGGGCAAGCGGCCGGGCCGCGTGCTGCAAGGCCCCGACACCGACCCGCGCGCGGTCGCCGAGATCGCGGCGGCCTTGCGCGAACGCCGCTCCGTTTCGACCGAAATCCTGAACTACACGAAGAGCGGCGAGCCCTACTGGACGATGGTTCACATCAATCCGATCATGGGGAGCGACGGCGCGCTGCAGCGCTTCGTTTCGGTGCAGACGGAAACCACGCGGCTTCGCGCGATACAGCGCGAGCTCGAGGCCGCGAAAGCCGCGGCCGAAGAGGCGAGCCGCGACAAATCGCTGCTGCTCGCAAACGTCAGCCACGAGCTGCGCACCCCGATGACCGGCGTGCTCGGCATATCCGAACTTCTGCTGGCGACCGAGCTTTCGCCGCAGCAACGCCGCTACGTCGAGGTCATGCAGTCGTCGGGCAATCTTCTGCTGCGCGTCATCAACGACGTTCTCGAGTTTTCGCGCATCGAAGAAGGGCGGATCGAAATCGAGGAGAAGCCGTTCGATCTTGCGTCTGCGATCGCGGGCGTGGGCGACATTCTGGCGCCGATGTTCGTGGAGAAAGGGCTCGCCTTCGACGTGCGCCTGCCGCCCGAGGGCCTGCCGAGACTGGTCGGCGACGCGGCCCGCTTCCAGCAGATCCTCTACAACGTTCTCGGCAACGCGCTCAAATTCACGCAAGCCGGGACCGTCACGCTGGCGGTGGAATGCGCGCCGACCGCGTCGGGCGCAACGAACGTGTTCGTGTGGGTGCGCGACACGGGCGTCGGCATCGCGCCCGCGAAGATCGAGAGCATCTTTCGCCCCTTCGAACAGGCGGACGAAAGCGTCGCCCGGCGCTTCGGCGGCTTCGGGCTCGGCCTGTGGATCTGCAAGCGCCTGATCGAGCGCATGGGCGGCGAAATTTCGGCCGCAAGCGTGCCGGAGCGCGGCTCGGAATTCTTCTTCGCGTTGCCGATGCGCTTGGCCGAGCCGCCGGTCGCGGCCGAACGCCCGCCCGCGCGCCCCCCTGGGGCCGCCGCCGCGCTCGACATCCTTCTGGCCGACGACAGCGACGTCAACCGACTGGTCATCAAAAGCGTGCTCGAAAAGGAAGGCCACCGCATCGTCGAGGTTGTGGACGGCGCGCAGGCCCTCGAACGCGTGCAGGCGCGCGGCTTCGACGTGGTGCTCATGGACATCCAAATGCCGGTCATGGACGGGCTGACGGCCGCCGAAAAAATCCGCGGCCTCGGCGGCGCGCGGGCGCGCATGCCGATCTTCGCGCTGACCGCCGACATCGTCAGCGAACGGCGCGAGACCTATCTCAGCAGCGGCTTCGACAGGGTCCTGGCGAAGCCGATCGACTGGAACCTGCTGAAACAGGTTCTGCGCGCCGTGCCGCTCGGCATCGACCGCACGCCGAGCGCCTGACGCCGCCTTGCCGCGCGCGGCGCGTCGGATTGATCGCCCTCCGCCGGGAATTGCGCGTAGGATGGGCTCGATCGGAGGTACCGTGCAGATCCGCCTCGGCTACGACATCGCCTACGAATGCCCGCAGCCGACGCCTCTCCTGCTGATGCTGCGCGTGCATCCGTCGGCGGCGCGCGATCTCGCAACACCCGATTTCGTCGCCACGTTCCCGGCGGTGCCGCTCCAGACTTATCTCGACGGTTTCGGAAATCTCTGCACGCGGCTGACCGCGCCCGCCGGGATGTTCCGGATGACGGCCGACGCGACGATCGGCTGCGACGGCGCGCCCGACGAGATCGCGCCGTTCGCGTCCGAGATACCGGTTCCGGACCTGCCGGCCGAATTGCTCGTTTTTCTGCTCGGCAGCCGCTACTGCGAGACCGACAAGCTGTCCGAGATCGCCTGGGCGCTGTTCGGCCGCACGCACGCCGGCTGGGCGCGCGTTCAGGCGATATGCGACTTCGTGCACGGCCATATCCGGTTCGACTACATGCAGGCGCGCGCCACGAAATCGGCATTCGACGTCTACGGCGAACGCACGGGCGTGTGCCGCGATTTCGCGCATCTGGCGGTCGCGCTGTGCCGGTGCATGAACATCCCCGCGCGCTACTGCACCGGCTATCTCGGCGACATCGGCGTGCCGCGCGATCCGGCCCCGATGGATTTCAGCGCGTGGTTCGAAGCCTATCTCGGCAACAGATGGTACGTTTTCGACGCGCGCCACAATCGGCCGCGCATCGGGCGCGTGCTGATCGGCCGCGGCCGCGACGCCGCCGACGTGCCGCTGTCGAACAGTTTCGGCGCGACCGTGCTGAAGGAGTTTTTCGTGCGCTCGGACGAGATCGGGGTCTAGGCCAGCCGCCGTCAGCGCCCATGGGACAGCTTGAGTAGTTTGTGTACCGGAGTGTTTTCGGCTCATCGTCACCGCGAACGGGACGAGGATGAGATCGATGAAACAGACCCTGCCGAGCGGCATGTCCGAAAGATCCGCCGCAAAACCCTTAAGCAGAACTCGTCGGAAGAGAAAATCCGTATCGTGATCTCGAGGCTTCGCGGCGAGCTGCAACGCTTGGGATCAGCCGGGGTAACGTCTACTACTTGCCCCGCCCGGTCCCGGCATCCGATCTGGCGCCGATGCGCCGGATCGACGCGCTGCGCCTCGAGCTCCCTTTTGCGGGCAGCCGAATGCTTCGCGACCAGTTTGTTGCCGATGGGATTGCCTTCGGACGCTTGTACGTAGAAGCCCGCACCGGAGCGTCGGATCTATCCGTATCTGTTGCGCAGGTCGGCGGTGACGCGGCCCGACCAGGTCCGGGCGATGGACATCACCTACATCCCGATGGCGCGCGGTTTCGTGTAGCTGGCAGCGGTGGTCGATTGGTACAGCCGCCGCGTGCTGGCGTGAAGACTGTCGTTCACGATTGAGGCGGCATTCTGCGTCGAGGCGCTCGAAGACGCGCTGGCGCGCTACGGCAGGCCGGATGCTTCCAACACCGACCAAGGCAGCCAGTTCAGCGTTCGTCGGCGCGCTTGCGGGCAAGGGCGCCTAGCGCGACAACCCTCAACAGCTACGCTGTCTCGATCGTCGAGCGGCTGTGGCGGATGATCAAATACGAGGAGGTCTATCTGCGCGCCTACGACACGGTGGGCGACGCGCGCGCGTCGCTCGGCTGGTACATCGAGTTCTACGACGCGCGGCGCCCGCACTCGAGCCTTGACCGGCAAATGCGGGATCGGGCGTACTTCAACCGGCAACCGCTTCTCGCGGCCGCCTGAACCCGGCAGAGGCGCCACTTACAAAACCCGGAAAACTGTTCAAACAAATCGAGCCAGCTCTCCCTGACTCCAATGTGTTGCGAATTAATTGGGAGGTCGTCAGTTGCAAATGGGTTCGCTCGTGTGAAGTGCAAAGGGGGTGATACCTCGAAGTCACTGGCTCCCCCGACTCTTTAATATCTCGGCCAATCTCTAGAACGACGACTTAGCCAAGGTCGTGGTGGCATGGATTTTTGGATCACTAAGCGATTCAAGTGGTTTAAGCCGAGATTTCGACGGTGCCAGAGCTGAGGCGGGATTTGCACCCAAAAACGATAGAAAACGATAGCGGCTCGGCGATTCGTGGCGCCAATTGGCTATCTTGATATTGGTGGAATACATTGGTGGTAAACGAAGGTTTGGAGACTGTTATCTTATTGATAAACATATAAATATTCTAAATGGCGTCCCCACGGGGATTCGAACCCCGGTCTGCACCGTGAGAGGGTGCCGTCCTAGGCCTCTAGACGATGGGGACCTTGTACGTGCCTCAGGGCTTAGCCGATACGCGGCGCGGCGGCAAGTGCGGTGGCGGCGAGGCGGTCGGCGTCTTCCGCGCGCGAGGACCACGACACGACCAAACGCAGCAGGCGCGTGCCCGGCCCGTTCCAGCGATAGACGGCAAAACCCGCCTGTTCGAGCGCCGCGATCGAGGCTTCGGGCAGTTCCACGAAGATCTCGTTGGCTTCGACCTTGTGCGCAAGTTTCGCACCCGGTACCGCCGCAAGCGCCTGCGACAGGTGCAGCGCCAGCGCGTTGGCGTGGCGCGCCATGCCGAGCCACAGATCGTCGGCCAGATAGGCTTCAAGCTGGGCCGCAAGATAGCGCATCTTCGAAAACAGATGGCCCGCGCGTTTGCGGCGCAGCGCGATCGTTTCGGCAAGGGCTTCGTCGAACACCACGATCGCTTCGGCCGCCATGCAGCCGTTCTTGGTGGCGCCGAACGACAGGATGTCGACGCCCGCGCGCCACGTCGCGTCGGCCGCCGTCGCATTCTGGCGCACGAGGGCGTTGGCGAAGCGAGCGCCGTCGAGATGGAATTCGAGACCGGCGCGGTGCGCGATCTCGGCCAAGGCCGCGATTTCCGAAACCGCGTAGACCGTGCCCGCTTCGGTCGCATTGGTGATCGACACGGCCGCAGGCTGCACCTGGTGCACGCCGACGCGCCGCGCGCCGCCGAGCGCCGCGTCAAGCGCGGCCGCGTCGATTTTGCCGTCGGCGCCCGCAACGCCGACGAGTTTGGCGCCGCCGGTATAGAATTCGGGCGCGCCGCATTCGTCGGTGTTGACGTGCGCGTGCGGGTGGCAGAAGACCGCGCCCCAAGGCGGCGCCATGGCGGCCAGCGCCAGCGCATTGGCGGCCGTCCCGGTGGCGACGGGAAACACCGCGCAGGGCCGCTCGAACAGCTCGGCGAAACGCGCTTCGAGCCGCTTGGCGATCGCGTCGCTGCCGTAGGCCATCGCATGGCCCGAATTGGCGGCTTCGAGAGCCGCCATGATCTTGGGATGCACGGGTGCCGTGTTGTCGGACGCGAAATTCACGGGCTTGCTCCCGGCAGAATGCGGCCGCGCAATTGGCCGCTCGCCGGATCGACGAGCAGAACGCTCCCCGCGCCGCCCGGCGCTTCGACATGGATCGCAAGCAAGCCGCCCGCCGGCGCCACGCCGACGATGCGCGTGCCCGGCGGCTGCCCGAGCGACAAATCGTTCCAGCGCAGGCCCGCCAGCGGCGGTGCTGCCGCAGCCATAGGGGCGGTTTGCGGCGCGGACGCATCCTTGCCGCCGACGCCGGCAACGACCAGATAGACCAGAACGCCGAAGGCGGCCACGCACAAAGCGCCCAACGACAGAACGACGGCTTTCAAAGCGCGCATGGGTGGATTAACGACCTCGGTTCGGGTACCAAACTATTCATGGACGCAGCGCCTGCCCTCTTTTCAGCCCCGGTGCCCGAGGATCTGGCCGGCACGCGGCTCGACCGCGCGCTCGTGGCGCTGCACGGCGCCGCGCTGTCGCGCAGCCGACTCAAGGCGCTGATCGAAGAAGGCCACGCGCGCATCGACGGCGCGACGATAACGGAGCCGTCGCACAAGGTCAAAGCGGGCGAAACGCTCGAACTCGCCGTGCCGGACGCCACGCCCGCGCGCCAGGCCGCCCAAGCGATGGCGCTCGACGTGGTCTACGAGGACGCGCATCTGATCGTGGTCGACAAACCCGCCGGCCTCGTCGTGCATCCGGCACCCGGCAATGCCGACGGCACGCTCGTGAACGCGCTGCTCGCGCATTGCGCGGGCTCCTTGTCGGGCATTGGCGGCGTCGAGCGGCCGGGCATCGTGCATCGGCTCGACAAAGACACGAGCGGCCTGATGGTCGCCGCCAAGACCGACGCCGCGCATCGCGGTCTGGCCGCGCAATTCGCGAGCCACACGGTCGAACGGCTCTATGCCGCGATCGTGCGCGGCGTGCCGCGCCCGTCCGAGGGCGATATCGAAGGCGCGATCGGCCGCGATCCCGGCAACCGCAAGCGCATGGCGATCGTGCGCAGCGGCGGCAAAGCGGCGCGAACCCATTACCGCACGCTCGAGCGTTTTTCCGATCGCGCGGCCTTGGTCGAGTGCCGTCTTGCGACGGGCCGCACGCACCAGATTCGCGTGCATCTGACCGCGATCGGCTGTCCGCTCGCAGGCGACGGTATCTACGGACGCAAGGCGTCGCCGCGCGCGGGCGCGCTCGAGGCCGAAATCGCGTCGTTCGGCCGCCAGGCGCTGGACGCGTTCGTGCTCGGATTCGCGCACCCGCACGACGGTCGGCCGCTGCGCTTCGAACGCGCGATGGCCCCCGACCTTGCCGCCTTCGCCGAACGATTGCGGCGGGCCGCAGCGTCGCTAGGCATGCGGGGCACCAAAGGGTAAGATCGCGCCTGCGGCAGAGCGGGACACTGCCGAAGGGGCGCCGAAGGGGGCAAGCGGTTGCGTGCGCACATACCAGCGCCGGGCTCGGACGGAAACTTGCAGCGCTATCTCCAGGAGATACGCAAGTTCCCGATGCTCGAGCAGGACGAAGAATACATGCTGGCGAAAGCCTGGCGCGAACGCGAGGACGCGGCGGCGGCCCACCGGCTCGTGACCTCGCATCTGCGCCTCGTGGCGAAGATCGCGATGGGCTATCGCGGCTACGGGCTGCCGGTGGCCGAACTCATCTCGGAGGGCAATGTCGGCATGATGCAGGCCGTCAAACGCTTCGAGCCCGAGCGCGGATTCCGCCTCGCCACCTACGCGATGTGGTGGATACGGGCGGCGATCCAGGAATACATCCTGCATTCCTGGTCGCTGGTCAAAATGGGCACGACGGCGGCGCAGAAAAAGCTGTTTTTCAATCTGCGCAGGCTCAAAGGCCAGATGCGCCAGCTCGAAGAAGGCGATCTGCGGCCCGAGATCGTGGCCAAGATCGCGACCGACCTCAACGTGCCCGAGCAGGACGTGGTCCAGATGAACCGGCGCTTGGCCGCGCCCGACCACTCGCTGAACGCGCCGGTGCGCGGCGATTTCGAAGGCGAGTGGCAGGACTGGCTCGTGGACGAAGTCGAGAGCCAGGAAACGCGGCTGGCCGAAAGCCAGGAATCCGCGCGCCGCCACAAGCTGCTCGAAAAGGCGCTGGACCAGCTCAATGCGCGCGAACGCACGATCCTCGTCGATCGGCGCCTTTCCGAAGATCCGGCCACGCTCGAAGACCTGAGCCGGAAATACGGCATCAGCCGCGAACGCGTGCGCCAGATCGAAGTGCGCGCCTTCGAAAAGCTGCAGCGCGCCGTAAAAGCGGGCGTCGCGGGCGGCGGCTGAAGACGCGGCGCGCGCGGGCCTTGTCCGCGCCTACCCGCCCGCGAACGGGTCGGCGGTCAGGATCGTGTCGTTGCGCTCGGGGCTGGTCGAGAGCATGGCCACGCGGCAGCCGATCAGCTCTTCGATGCGCACGATGTATTTGACGGCCGCCGCGGGCAGCTCGGCCCACGAGCGCGCGCCGCGCGTCGATTCCTTCCAGCCGCGCATGGTTTCGTAGACGGGAACCGCGCGCGCCTGCAGATGCTGGGCGGCCGGCAGACGGTCGTAGCGCCGCCCGTCGATGTCGTAGGCCACGCACACTTTGAGCTCGTCCATGCCGTCGAGCACGTCGAGCTTGGTGAGCGCGATGCCGCGAATGCCGCCCACGCGCACGCTCTGGCGCACGAGAACGGCGTCGAACCAGCCGCAGCGCCGCGGCCGGCCGGTGACGGTGCCGAATTCGTGCCCGCGCTCGCCCAGTCCCTGGCCGACCGCGTCGGTGAGCTCGGTCGGGAAAGGCCCCGAACCGACGCGCGTGGTGTAGGCCTTGGTGATGCCGAGAACGAAACCCGCCGCGTGCGGGCCCACGCCCGCCCCGGTTGCAGCCTGGGCCGCCACCGTGTTCGACGAGGTGACGAACGGATAGGTGCCGTGGTCGATGTCGAGCAAAGCGCCTTGGGCGCCCTCGAACAGGACGCGCCGGCCCTTGCGCACCGCCTCGTCGAGGAACGGCCACACCGGATCGGCGTAGGGCAGGATCTGCGGCGCCATCTCGGCCAGGGCCTTTTCGAGCGCCGCGCGGTCGACGGGGGCGAAGCCCAGGCCTTTGCGCAGCGCGTCGTGGTGGCGCAGAAGTTCGTCGAGCTTGGCCTTGAGGGTGGCGGCGTCCGCAAGATCGCAGAGGCGAACGGCGCGGCGCGCGACCTTGTCCTCGTAGGCGGGGCCGATGCCGCGCCCGGTGGTGCCGATCTTGGCCGCCCCGCGCGCTTCCTCGCGCAGACGGTCGATTTCGGCATGCAACGGCAGGATGAGGCACGCGTTTTCCGCGATCCTAAGATTGTCCGGCCCCACGTCCACGCCCTTGTCGCGGATCGCGGCGATCTCCTTCAGGAGATGCCAGGGATCGACGACGACGCCGTTGCCGATGATGCCGAGCTTGCCCGGCCGCACCACGCCCGACGGCAGCAGCGAAAGCTTGTAGGTGACGCCGTCCACGACCAGCGTGTGGCCGGCATTGTGCCCGCCCTGGAAGCGCACGACGATTTCGGCGCGCTCGCTGAGCCAGTCGACGATCTTGCCTTTTCCTTCGTCGCCCCACTGCGAGCCGACGACAGTGACGTTGGTCATTTCTTCGCTTCCTCTAGAACGACGGCTTTGCCGCCTTCGACGATATGGCTGCAGCCCAGGCGCCGCGCTTCGGCGATCGCGTCCGGCACGGACCCGAAACCTTCGCGCACGATGCGGCCGCTTTCGCGCAACGCGGCGACGACCGCAGGCGGCGTGCCGAAGGGTGCGAACGCGCAGGCCTCGGCCGCCGGAAACGGCAGCGCGCGCAGCACCGTGTCGGTGAAGAGCGTGACGCCGGTGGCGGTCTCGCCCGCCCCTTCCATAAGATCTTCGCCCGCAAGATAGCGCCCGCCGCGCCCGAGTTCGCCGCGCACGCCGCGCGCGAAGATCGTGAAAGACAAGCCCTTCTGGTATTCGAAACCGCGCCGCTCGACCGTGTCGATCGTCAACGCCAGATCCGGGCGCGCCAACTGCACGAGCCGCACGGCCTCTTTGAGGCGCACGACCTCGCCGCGCGCGGCGGGCGGCAGATCGAGCCCGTCGAGCTTGGCAAGGGCGGCCGCCGCAGGCCCGCTTGCCGCCACAAGCTCGGCCAGCAAGACGCCGATCTTGCCGCCGAGGGAGGCCGCTTCGGCCGCATCCTTGCGGTCGAGGGCCGCGCGCAAGCTTGCCGCGACGTCGGGCGGCACCTGGCTCCAGCCGATGATCGCCGGAACGAGATAGGGAATCGTCAGGTCGATCGAGACGTGGGCGGCACCCACGTCGGCAAGAGCCGCCGCCGACATCGCGATGATTTCGGCGTCTGCCGCGGGCTCGTCCGCCCCGATGAGTTCCGCGCCGACCTGGCCGAACTGGCGTTCGGGCCGCAAGCCATCGCCCTTCACGCGCAGCACCTGGCCCGCATAGGACAGGCGCAGCGGCCGCGCCTCGCCCTTGAGGCGCGTGGCCGCGATGCGCGCCACTTGCGGCGTCATGTCGGCGCGCAGCGCCATCATGCGCTGGCTGTCGGGATCCATCAGGCGGAAGCAATGGCGCGACATGCCGGCCTGGCTTCCGGCCAGCAGCGATTCTTCGAACTCGACCATCGGCGGCTTCACGCGCGCATAGCCGTAGCGCTTGAAAACTTGCGTGACGCGCCAGACGATTTCCGCCTCTTGGTCCGCTTCGGCCGGCAGCGCATCGCGCAAGCCCGCCGGCAGCAAGGCGCGTGTGACAAGTTCGTTCATGGCTCCCCCGCCCCGCAAAGTTCGGCCTTGCGCGAGCGCGCTTGAGTAACCGGTTTTGCCGAGCCACGCCATGGGAAATAGGCGACATAAGGCGACCGTCGCCAATTCACGCAACCTATTTTAAAGCTTTGATCCGATACGAAAAAGCCCGCTTCAGGCGACATGTTACGTCGTTTTTTTTCGTCGCCTATTCGGCGGCACAAGCGCCCGCCGACACGGTCGACAAGAGGCGCATCAAAACGATCATATAATGCCGATACGATGTTCATAGTCCTAAAATACGACTTATTATTCCTTAGATCAAGGCTTTCACTGGCAGTAAACGGAAACCACGCAAGCACTTGCCTGCAGAATAATGCCTTAGATTTTTGCTCAAACAGGAGAGCGCTAAACCAATACGGGGCCGCTGCCCGCACCTGAAATCGGCCTCGTCGTTTCGTACGAGTATCTCTGGAAGCGCCAAGAGCAAAGCCAAACGCCGGACAAGGCACGACCGTGCTGCGTGATCGTCCTCTACATCCAGTCCAAAAAGGATGAAGACGCTCCGGACGGACCCGACACGATCAAAGCTGTCTACGTTCCGATCTCCCACGTCCCGCCCGACGACGCGCAAGAAGGCTTCGAACTCTCGCCGCATGCAAAGAAGGTCGCGGGTCTCGATACCGAACGCCAGTGGGTTGTCGTTTCGGAATGCAATCTCGATTCATGGCCGACCGACATTCGACCGATTCAAGGCAAAGCCGGGCAATTCCACTACGGCTATCTGCCGCCCAGCGAGTTCCGGAAAATGAAGCAGACGTTTTTGCGCCTGCAGCAGCTGCGGAAATCGAAAATCGTCCGCCGCCTTTGAAAAAGGAGGACGCGCCGCCAAGGTCTGCGGCGCGCCCCGGCCCCGATCTTCTAGAACCGCAGCGCCCGCGCGCGCAACACTTGCGGCAACGCGCGGATCTTCTCCAGCAAGGCTTCGCCGATCGGCTGGTCGACGGCGATGAGGCAGATCGCTTCGCCGCCGCGCGTCTGGCGGCCGAGATTGAACGAGGCGATGTTGAGGCCGGAATCGCCGAACAGGCGGCCGATCGAGCCGATGAAACCCGGCTTGTCCTGGTTGCGCACATAGAGCATCGAAGCGCCGAACTCGGCTTCGATCGGCACGTCGGCGATCGCCACGATGCGGGGCTTGGCGTTGCCGAACAGCGAGCCTGCGATCTTGCGCGTCTGGCCTTGGCTTACGACCGTCACGCTGATGAGCGTGGGATAGTCCGATGCGCGGTCGTGGCGCGCTTCGGTGACCGCAATGCCGCGCTCGCGCGCGACCGCCGGGGCAGAGACCGAGTTCACGGTCTCGAGCTGCGCGCCCAGGAAGCCCGCAAGCACGCAAGCCGTGAGCGGCTTGGTGTTCAGCGCCGCGACCGCACCCTCGTATTCGATCGCGACCGAGACGACGTTTTCGTCCTGCAGCTGGCCCAGATACGAGCCGAGATTGGTCGCAAGCTGCATGTAGGGCTTGAGCTTGGGCGCGTCTTCGGCCGAAACCGACGGCATGTTGACGGCGTTGGTGACCGCACCCGTCAGCAGGAAATCCGACATCTGTTCGGCCACCTGCAGGGCCACGTTCTCCTGCGCTTCGTTGGTGGAAGCGCCCAGATGCGGCGTGCAGATCACGTCTTCGCGGCCGAAGAGCGGGTTCTCCTTGGCGGGCTCGGTCAAAAACACGTCGAGCGCCGCACCGGCCACCTGGCCGCTGTCGAGGGCCGCCTTGAGATCTTCTTCGACGATGAGGCCGCCGCGCGCGCAATTGACGATGCGCACGCCCTTCTTGGTCTTGGCGAGCGCTTTGGCGTCGAGAAGGTTCTTGGTCTGCTCGGTCATCGGCGTGTGCAGCGTGATGAAATCGGCGCGCGCCAGAAGCGTGTCGAGATCGACCTTTTCCACGCCCATCGCCTGCGCGCGTTCGGGGGCGAGGAACGGGTCGTAGGCCACGACCTTCATCTTGAGGCCCAAGGCGCGGTCGGCGACGATCGAGCCGATATTGCCCGCCCCGATGAGACCCAGAATCTTGCCGGAGATTTCCACGCCCATGAAGCGGTTCTTCTCCCACTTGCCGGCCTGGGTCGAGCGGTCGGCGCTCGGCAGCTGGCGGGCAAGCGCCATCATCATCGCGATCGCGTGTTCGGCCGTCGTGATCGAATTGCCGAAGGGCGTGTTCATCACCACCACGCCGCGCGCGGTGGCGGCGGGCACGTCCACATTGTCGACGCCGATGCCCGCACGGCCGATCACTTTGAGATGCGGGGCGGCCGCCAGGATTTCCTTGGTCACTTTCGTGGCCGAGCGGATGGCGAGACCGTCGTAGTTGCCGATGATGGCTTTGAGCTCGTCGGGTTTGAGGCCGACCTTCATGTCGGTTTCGATGCCGCGCTCCTTGAAGATGTCGACGGCACGCGGGCTCAAGGCATCGGAGATAAGAACTTTGGCCATGGCGGATTCCTTGCGTTTAAGGACGCACAAAATTTGAAAGGGAAAGCGGGCTGCTTCAGCCGGCCTTGACGGTTTCGAACGCCCAGTCGAGCCAGCCGAACAAAGCTTCGAGATCGGCGGTTTCGACGGTCGCACCCGCCCAGATGCGCAAGCCCGGCGGCGCGTCGCGATAGGCGTCGATGTCGAAAGCGACCTTCTCGGCCTCGAGCAAGGCCACCATCTTTTTGGAGAAGGCGGCTTTGGCTTCCGCGTCGAGCTTGGCCACGTCCGGGTCCTGGATCACCAAGCAGACCGACGTGCAGGAGCGGATCGCCTTGTCGGCGGCAAGAAAGCCGACCCACGGCGTCTTGGCGGCCCAGGCTTCGATCGCGGCGAGGTTTTTCTCCGAGCGCGCGACGAGGGCGTCGAGCCCGCCGATCTTTTCGGCCCAGATCAGGCCGTCGAGCGCGTCTTCGACCGCGAGCATCGAGGGCGTGTTGATCGTCTCGCCCTTGAACACGCCTTCGATCAATTTGCCGCCTTGCGTGAGGCGGAAGATCTTGGGCATCGGCCATGGCGGCGTGTAGGTCGTGAGCCGTTCGACCGCGCGGGGGCTGAGAACGAGCATGCCGTGCTGGCCTTCGCCGCCGAGCACTTTCTGCCACGACCACGTGACGACATCGAGCTTGTCCCACGGCAGGCGCATCGCGAACGCGGCCGAAGTCGCGTCGCAGATCGTGAGGCCCTTGCGGTCGGAAGGGATCCAGTCGCCGTTGGGCACGCGCACGCCCGAGGTGGTGCCGTTCCAGGTGAAGACGACGTCGTTGTCGAAATCGACGGCTTTGAGATCGGGAAGCTCGCCATAGGGCGCTTCGAAGGTGCGCGTGTTCTTGAGCTTGAGCTGCTTCACGGCGTCCGTGACCCAGCCCGCCCCGAACGATTCCCAGGTCAGAAGGTCCGCGCCGCGGGCACCCAGCAGCGACCACATCGCCATTTCGTAGGCACCCGTGTCGGATGCCGGCACGATGCCGATGCGGTAATCGGCCGGAATGCCGAGCACCTTGCGCGTGCGCTCGATCGTGTCGGCAAGCTTGGTTTTGCCGAGCTTGGAGCGGTGCGAACGGCCGAGGGCCGCGTCTTTGAGGGTGTCGAGGGACCAGCCGGGGCGCTTGGCGCAGGGGCCGGACGAGAAGTTCGCGCACGCGGGGCGCGCGCTCGGTTTGCTCTTTGTCATTGTAAGCTCTTCCTTTCAGAAGAGCCGGGACCCGTTGGGAGGTCCTGGCCCGGGGCAGTTCATAAAGCGTTGCCTGCGACGTTGCAACGGATAAAATCGGCAACATACCGGTGTTAGGATACGCACATGCAAACGAACGCGCCGCTCGGCGGCAAAAAAGCACTGATCTTCGGCGTCGCGAATGCCGATTCCATCGCGGCCGGCTGCGCTGCCGCTTTCAAAGCGGCGGGTGCCGACGTAGCACTTAGCTATCTCAGCGACAAGGCGCGGCCGCATGTCGCGGCCGTGGCCGATCCGCTGGGGGCCGCACTGGTGGGCCCTTGCGACGTGCGGGTGCCCGGTGCGCTCGAAGCTGCCTTCGCCGACGCGAAAGCGCGCTGGGGCAAGCTCGACATCGTGCTGCACTCGATCGCGTTCGCGCCGCGCGAAGATCTGCATGCGCGCGTCGTCGACTGCAGCGAGGCGGGCTTTCTGCAGGCGATGGCCGTGTCGTGCCACAGCTTCATCCAGATGGCGAAGCTCGCCGAACCTTTGATGGCCGACGGCGGCACGCTGATGACGGTGAGTTTCTACGGTGCCGAAAAAGCGGTCGCGCACTACAACATGATGGGGCCGGTGAAAGCCGCGCTCGAAGCCAGCATGCGCAGCATTGCGGCCGAGCTTGGGCCCAAGCGCATCCGCGCGCACGCGTTGTCGCCGGGTCCGCTGCTCACGCGCGCCGCTTCCGGAATCGACCGGTTCGACGAACTCGTCGAGCGCGCCAAAGCGACGAGCCCGGGCAAACGCCTCGTGACGATCGCCGAGATCGGCGCACTCGCGGCGTTCCTTGCGAGCGACGCCGCCGCCGGCATGACCGGCGGCGTGCATTATGTCGACGCGGGCTACAATATCGTCGGCTAGTCTAGGGCTGCATGATCGTCACCGGCCAAGGTGCGCGCGGCACGCTTTCAATCGACGGCCGAAGCTTCGACTGCGCTTTGGGCCGCAGCGGCATCGTCGCGGCTGCGGCCAAGCGCGAAGGCGACGGAGCGACGCCTGCGGGTGCGTGGAAGCTGCGCCGCGGCTTCTACCGGGCCGACCGACTGGCGCTGCCCGCACCGCTGAAAGACTGGTTCCAGCCGATCGAGGCCGACATGGCGTGGGACGACGACGCGGCGTCGCCGACCTACAATCGCCTGATCCGCAGCCGCATCGAAAACCATCCCGAACGTCTGGCGCGCGCCGACGGCGTCTACGACATCGTGGTGCCGCTCGGCTACAACGACGACCCGCCGCAGGCCGGACGCGGCAGCGCGATTTTTCTGCATGTGGCGCGCGCGGAGTTTTCGCCGACGGCGGGCTGCGTGGCGCTGGCGCTGCCCGATCTTTTGGCCGCGCTCGCTCAATGCGACGAAGGCAGCATGCTCGACATTCGCCTGCCCGCGGCCGATACTCGCACGCCATAAAAACAAATTCGGGAGAACACCAATGCGCAATTCCATCGTCGCCGCCGCTTTTTCGCTTGTCGCCGGTGCGGCCTTTGCCCAAGCGCCGCCCCCCGCACCCGTCGCAACGCCTGCTCCGCTCGCGCGCGCGACCGGCACGTTCGTCGACCGCGAAGGCAAAGAGATCGGCACGCTGACGATGGTCGAAGCCGCGCGCGGCGTGGTGGTCAATGTCTCGATCCGCGAGGGCGGCTTGGCGCCGGGGCGCAAGGGCATCCATATCCATTCGGTCGGAACATGCGCGGACGCGGCAGCGGGCTTCGTTGCGTCGGGCCCGCATCTGGGCGCCCCCGGCCTGCCGCACGGATTTTTGAATCCGACCGGCGATTACGGCGATCTGCCGAACGTCATCGTGCATCGCGACGGTTCGGCGGAGGCCGAGATGTTCACCAATTTCGCGTCGCTCGTGGGGGCCGCCGGTCGCGGCACGATGCTCGATGCCGACGGCGCGGCCGTCGTGATCCATCAGAATGCCGACGACCATGCGACGCAACCGATCGGCGGGGCAGGCCCGCGCTTGGCCTGTGCGGTCGTGCAGCGCGCAAACTAAAGCGACGACTGCTCGACGCGGAGAGCGGTGTCGCAGGTCCCGCCCGGAAACCAGCGCAGCACTAGGCTTGACTGCGCATCGTTACGCTTGAACTGCACGGTGCGCGTGCGGGCAAGTCCAAGCTCAGCCTCGCTTGGTGCCCCCGCAGCACCCCAGTACCGCATCAACCCTGCGGCTTGCGCATCGAACGCGTTGCTGCACGCCGCGTAAGGACTGCCCGGCGGTTGGCTTGCAAGCGTTTCGATGCGCGCAACCTTGCCGTCGGCAAAACTTGCCATCGAGCTGCCGGTCGCGCGCACCCGCATCACGCCTTGCGAGCCGTCGCACATGGCGCCGACATCGGCATCAGGCCCGGCGATCGCCAGAGCGACCGCGCGCGGCATGCCGAGGGCAAAGCCGCTTTCGGTCGCGGGCCGCACGCCGGCGAAACCGTCGGCGGCAAGCAACGCCGCGAGGCCCGCAAGCAAAAGCCGCATCGTCACGCTTTTTCCCGTGCGGCGAGTTCGGCAAGGGCATCGCCCGCGACGCGCACATTGATCCAGGCCGGATGTTCGCCCGCCCCCATCGCGGCATAGAAATCGCGCGCGGGCTGGTTCCAATCGAGCACCTGCCAATGGTAGCGGCCGTAGCCGCGCGTCTGCGCGCGTACAGCGCCTGCGACGATCAGCGCCTTGCCGATCCCGAGACCGCGCGCGGCTTCCTCCACATAAAGATCTTCGAGATAGAGGCCGGGCCTGCCCATGAAGGTCGAAAAGCTGCGATAGAACAGCGCGAAGCCGACGGGCCCTTGCGGCGTTTCGGCAAGGATCGCCTCGGCCACCGCGTCGGGCCCGAACATCCAGCGCCGCAGATTCGCCTCGGTCGCCTCGACCTCGTGGGCGAGCTTTTCGTAAGAAGCGAGCTGCTTGATGAAATGCAGCACAAGGCCGACGTCTTTTGGTTCGGCGTCGCGCAGACCGAATTCGCGGCTCATGCGTCGGGCTTTCGCTTGAGCAGGATGATGAAGGTCACGGTCATCACGGTTTCTTCCATCTGGTTGCGCGCGGCCAAGGCGAGCTTGAGGATGCCGCGATCGGGCTTCGAGCGCGAAGGCGACACTTCGAGCACTTCGGCCGAACAGCGCAGCGTGTCGCCGGGCCGCACGGGCTTGAGCCAGCGCAGCTCGTCCATGCCGGGACCGCCCATCGAGGCGTCGCGCACGAAGCCGGTCTGGTACACGAGCCGGAACGCGACCGACAGCGTATGGAAGCCCGACGCGATGAGCCCGCCGAAATGCGAAGCCTCGGCGGCCGGCGCGTCGATGTGGAAAGGCTGGGGATCGTACAGAAACGCGAAATCGACGATGCTCGATTCCGTGAAGGTGTAGCCGCGGCTCTCGAAGCGGTCGCCCTTCTCCAGATCGTCGAGATAGTTGTTGGTTTTCATGAGGCGCAGTCTAGCCGGGCGCTGCGTGCCCTGCCAGTTCGGCCTGTGCGGCTTCCCAGCCGATCATCGCAAGCTTGCGCGGGCGGCCCCAATGGTAGTGGCTGATTGCGCCCGATTTGCGGATCACGCGATGGCAGGGGACGAGCCACGAGATCGGGTTGGCGCCGACGGCCGTGCCCACGGCGCGGCTCGCGCGCTTGGCGCCGATCAAGCGCGCGATGTCGTCGTAGGACACGAGCTGCCCGGGCGGGATCGCGAGCAGCGCCTCCCACACTTTGATCTGCCAGGGCGAACCGCAAAGCACCAGTTTGAGCGATTCGTCGCGTTTCTCGGCGAACAAATGGCCCGCGATTTTGGCGACCGCAGCGCGGTCTTCGCGGTAGCTCGCGGCCGGCCAGCGTGCCTGCATGTCGGCGAAGGTCGCGGCCTTTGCAACCGGATCATCGCCCGAAAAAGCGAGCCCGCAAAGGCCGCGCGCTGTCGCCAGCACCAACGCTTCGCCGAACGGCGATCGCGCCCAGCCCCAGAAGATTTCGAGCCCCGCCCCGCGCGCTTTGTATTCGCCGGGCGTGACGGCCTCGTGCGCCACGAACAGATCGTGCAGCCGCCCCGGCCCCGACAATCCTGCCGCAAAAGACGCGTCGAGCACCGAGCCCGCCTGTGCGAGGCACGCCTTTGCGCGGCCCAGGCTCAGATACTGCAGAAATTTCTTCGGGCTTACGCCGACCCAGCGCGTGAACAGGCGCTGGAAATGGAACGGCGACAGCCCGATTTCGGCTGCGATCCGGTCGAGTTCGGGCTGCTCTTCGACGTTTGCCGCGAGATAGCCCAAGGCTTTTTCGATGCGGGAATAATCGCTCATGGCGAAGAAGATAGGCAGGCTCGCGCGCGCGTGCCACCCGGAACTTGCGCCATCCCTAGCCTCGCAGCATCGGCGCCAGCGACGCCACGAGCAGGGCGGCACAGCTCCAATTGAAGACGCGCACGATTTTGGGATCGCCCAAGAACCGCCGCAGCCACATGCCGAACAGGGCCCAGCTCGACACGGTCGGCAGATTGACGAGGCCGAACACGAGCGCGACAAGGCCCACGCTCAAAACGAAATCGTCCGGCACCGTGTAGGCACCGAGCGCCGTCACGGCCATTGCCCAGGCTTTCGGGTTGACCCATTGGAATGCGGCGGCGGCGAGGAACGTCATCGGCCGGCCCACCTCCTTGCCCTCGCCGATGCGGCCCGAGTTGGCGATCTTCCAGGCAAGATAAAGCATGTAGGCGAAGCCCGCATATTTGATGGCATCGTGCAGCCACGGCAGCGCCTCGAACAAAGCGCCGAGCCCCAGCCCCACCAGCACGATCATCAGCATGAAGCCGAGCCCGATGCCGAGCATGTGCGGGATCGTGCGCGCGAAACCGAAATTCACGCCCGAGGCGAGCAGCATCAGATTGTTCGGCCCCGGCGTGGCCGACGTCACGAATGAAAACGCGACGAGCGAGGCAAGCGCTTCGAGGCTCAGCATGCGCGCGCGCTCACAGGGCCAACTCGTAGTGCCGCACGTCCGCGATCGGATTTTCGCTGTAGGGCTCGATCGCGCGAAAGCCCATGTCGGCATAGAGCGCTATCGCAGCCTTCAGATGCGGTAGCGTGTCGAGCCGCATCGCCGCGTAGCCGCATCGCTTCGCCTCGGCCACGAGGGCGAGCGCGAGTTCGCGCCCGAGCCCGAGACCGCGCGCGGACGGCCGCACATAGAGCCGCTTCATTTCGGCAATGCCGGGTCCGAGCGGGCGCAACGCGCCCACACCAACGGCATGCCCGCCGCGCTCGACCAAGAGAACGATGCCGCTCGGGCGCGCATAGGCGCCCGGCAGCTCGGCCAGTTCGCGCTCGAAATCCTGGAAGCACAGCGACACGCCGAGGCCCTGCTGGTATTCGCGAAAGAGCGCCGCGACCGTCGCCATGTCGGCCGCACCCTCGGCCGCGCGCAAGACGGTCGCTTCAGACATAGATGCTGCCTTCGAGATAGAGCTGCGCGCGGCCCGACATGATCGTGCGCGGCCCCGCATCCTCGCACAGCAGCGTGCCGCCGCGTCTGCTGACCTGGCGCGCGACGAGCTTCGTCTTGCCCAGGCGCTTGGCCCAATAGGGCACGAGCGTGCAGTGCGACGAGCCGGTGACCGGATCTTCGTCGATGCCCGCCGCAGGCGCGAAGAAGCGCGACACGAAATCGCAGCCTTCTTCGCCGGGTGCGGTCGCGATGGCGCGGCCGTATTCGGTGGCGAGCAGCTTTTTCATGTCGGGCCTGAGCGCGCGCACTTCGTCGGGCGTTTCGTAGAGCGCCATGTACCGGTCGACGGAAAACGACACGGCGACGGGTGCGCCGCCGAGCGCTTGCGCCACCGCATCCGGATCGGCCGCGGCCTCGAGCCCGCGCGAGGGAAAATCGAGCGCGTAGAGATCGCCGTGGCGCGCGACTTCCAGGGCACCCGATTTCGTGTGGAAGCGCACATGGGCGCGCGCGGGCTCGAGCTCCGTCATCAGCACGAAGGCGCTGGCGAGCGTGGCGTGGCCGCACAACGGCACTTCGATTTCCGGCGTGAACCAGCGCAGGCCGAAACCGTCGTCTTGGGGCACGAAGAACGCCGTCTCGGCGAGATTGTTCTCGGCCGCGATGGCGGTCATCGTCGCCTCGGGCAGCCAGCTTGCGAGCGGCACGACCGCCGCCGGATTGCCCGCAAACAAGCGGTCGGCAAACGCATCGACCTGGTAGATCGGCAGGCGCATCGTCATTTTCCTTTTTCGAAATGGCTCCGCATCAATTCGGCAAGCGCCGCGTCGTCGGCATTGCCGCTGGCGGCCAACGCCGCGATGACGTTGGCGCGGTCCGTCGCGTTGCGGTTCTGCGACAGCTTGAACTTTCCTTCGATGCGCGAAATCGCGATTTCGAAGCCGACGATGCCGCCCAGCATCGTGTCGATATACGCCGCGTCCTGCGCTTGGATGCGCCAGCTCAAACGCTCGTACTGTTTGGCGAGGTTCTCGACGAGGTCGTGCAGCATGGCTTTGTCGGCAATCAGGCGCGGCACGCCGTAGACATGGGCGGCAGCGTAGTTCCAGGTCGGCACGGATTTGTTCGTGGGCGCATACCAGCTCGGCGACACGTAGCCGTGCGGCCCCTCGAACATCGCCAGCACGTGCGCGCCGGATTTTTCGCACGCCGCCAGGTGGTCGGTCTGCGGATTGGGGCCGGCGAGATGGCCGATCAGCACGTTGCGCGTGCGGTCGAGCTGCATCGGCAGATGCGAACCGACGAGACCGTCGGCGCCGTTGGTGACGAGCTGGCCGAAGCCGTGGCGCTCGACGAGCGCCAATGTCGCTTCTTCGTGCGGACTGGCGAAGGGGCCGGGGATGTACATCGAGGGATCAGATCCTTTCGGCGGCAAAAGCGACCAGCGACGCGAGCGCAAGGGCCGCTGCCAGCGGCGCCAATGCGCGATAGGCCAAACCGAGCCCGCCCGCAAGCCCGACCAGCGACACCGCGAGCGCCACGCGCGACGGCGACAAGGCCGTGAAAGCCGCCGCTACAGCCGTCTGCAGGCCGGTGCCGCCCAGCGCATCGGCTCCCCACAAAGGCAGCGTCAGCGGCAAGGCCATCGCGTTGGCCGCAAGGGCGGAGCCCGTCATAGCGCCGCCGAAGGCTGCCAGCAGCGGCGCGAGCAGCAAAGCGCCCGGACCGGCCGCATCCTCGGCGGCGTTCACCAGGATTTTCGCAAAACCGGGCCGGGCCAGCATTTCCCCGAAAAGAACGAAAGCAAAGCCCGCAACCATGGCGCCGCGCGCCGTCGCGACGGCGCTGCCGATCGAAGCGCCCACGTTGCGGCCTTGCGCAAGGCAAGCGGCGATCGCGACCAGCCCAAGCCAAAACGCGGCGTGGTGGAACGGCGCGAATGGGGCGAGATCGGCCGCCGTCGGGACCGCCACGCGCGTCAGCAGGTCGGCGACGGGTGCGGCAAGCCGCACGCAGACAAGCAGCGGCACGAGAACCAGATAGGGCCAGTGGCGGCGCCACAATTGCGCGTCGATGCGCCCGCCGTCGGCGAAGCCGCGAACCGCAAGCACGGCGCCGATCGCGGCAAGGCCCGCAATGTCGGGGGCGAGAAATTCGCTCGCGAAGCGCACCGCGCCCCAGGTCGCGGCGAGCCACAGCGCGTCTTCGGCATATTGCGCGAGGGCGACGCGCTGGTCGCGCGTGAGCCACCAGAACACGGCCAAAAACGCCGGCAGCAGAAACGCGGTCGATTCGGCCGCCGCGACGCCGAGGGCCGTCGGCGGCAGATCGGCGATCGCGGCACTCGCCATCGTGCCGATGGCCAGCGCGCCCCACGGCACGAAGCTTTGCGCAAGCATCCCGAGCGCCACCGCGCGCGCGCCGCTCCATCCGGCGGCCGCGATGAACGGCAGCGCCAGCATCGTGCCGATGCCGAACCCGACCGCGCATTCGAAAAAGGGACCGAGCAGGAAGCACGCGACGTAGAGCTTGCGATGGCGCGTGCGCGCGTCTTCGACGCCGCTTGCCCGCGACGCGGCGATCGCAGGCGGGCTTGCGTCGCGCAGCGCGACGCCCGCCACGATCACGAGCGCCATCGGCCCCGCGATCCACACGCTGCGCCACAAGGCGTCGGCGGCGGCGGCGGCTTTGCCGAACACAAGGGCCGCGGCAAACGCCGTCGCCGCCCCGGCGAGGGCGGCGCGATGCGGCAATCGCGGCCACATCCACGCCGCCGCCGCAAAGGCAGCGATCGGCAGGCTTGCCGCCATATCGGGCGACAGCATCGAAGCCTTAGCCCTGCCAGAAGGGCTTGCGCGATTCGGCCCACACGTCGGACTCGGAAAGGCCCATGTCGGCGCGCAGACGCGGGCAAAGCTCGGCCATCTGGTGGCGCTGGCGCGCGCGCTCCTGCCACGCGAAGAGTTTTTTGAGGCACACGAGCAAAACGCGATCGAGGGCGCGCACGGCGCCGACAGCGGCAAGGCGCAGCGACAGCACCGTCTGTTCGATCGGACCAGCCCCGGCGGGGCCGATTTGCATCATTGTACCCATACAAACCTCCTCTTTCGCGCGGATATGTGGATGAATGTCACCCTCATTGTTCGCAAAGCCACCCTCTCATTGACACAATTCAGGGTCAACGAATACATTGTCACCATAACAAAGCGAGACACCATGACCGATTGGCTTCCCGAAATCGCCACCCGTCGCGGCCCGCGCTATCTCGCGGTGGCCGACCAGCTTGCCGTCGACATATCGAGCGGGCGGCTCAAAGCGGGCGACCGCCTGCCCACGCATCGCGATCTTGCCTGGCGCCTGCACGTGACCGTCGGCACGGTCACGCGCGCCTATGCCGAGGCCGAGCGGCGCGGACTCATTGCGGGCGAGGTCGGGCGCGGCACGTTCATCCGCGAACGCATCGGCGATGCGGCCCCGTCGATGCCGATGGCGGCCCCCACGACGGACGACTATGTCGATCTGTCGCGCAATCTGCCGGCCGTCGCGGGCCCGGCGAGCCAGATGATCGCGCGTCACATGGCCGAAATGGCCCAGGGCGATCTATCGCCGTTGCTGGGCTACGTGGAAACCCAAGGCCTGCCGGCCCACCGCGAAGCGGGTGCGCAGTGGATTTCGCGCCGCGGCCTTGCGGCAAATCCGGCGCGCGTTGCGGTCGTGGCGGGCGCCCAGAACGCGATGATGCTGACGATCGCGGCCGTGGCCCGGCCGGGCGACGCCGTGCTCGTCGAAGCGCTCACGTTCTACGGCATGAAGTCGATCGCCAACTTGCTCGGCGTGCGGCTGATCGGCGTCGAGCTCGACGACGAAGGCCTGCTGCCCGACGCCCTCGAAACCGCGTGCCGCCAGCACGCGCCCAAAGCCATCTACACGGTGCCGACGTTCCAGAACCCGACCACGAGCCTGATGCCGTTCGCGCGGCGCAAGGCGGTCGTCGAGATCTGCCGCCGCTACAACGTGACGATGATCGAAGACGACATCTACGGTTTCCTCGACGAAGGCAACACGCCCTTGGCGGCGCTCGCGCCGGAAATCGGCGTGTTCATCACGTCGCTGTCGAAGAGCGTGGCGCCCGGCCTGCGCCTGGGCTACGTGCTGTCGCCCGAGCAGGTCGCGATTCGCATTTCCGCCGCGATCCGCGCTTCGACTTACATGACCACGCCGCTGGCGGCCGAATTGGGCGCGCGCCTCGTGCGCGGCGGCGATGCGGCCAAGGCCGCCGCGTGGCAGAAGGGTCTCGCCGAACGGCGCCAGAAGATCGCGAGTCGGCTGCTCGCGCGCCAGGAATTCGCGAGCCATCCGGCGGCTTCGCAGATCTGGCTCAAACTGCCCGAACCGTGGCGGCGCGAGGAATTCACCGACGTCGCGCGCAAGCGCGGCGTGGGCGTGGCACCCGCCAACGCGTTCGCGATCGGCAGGGCGCCCGTGCCCCACGCCGTGCGCCTTGCGCTTGCCGCCCCGAAGGCCGACGCCGATCTCGAACGCGCGATCGGCACGATCGTCGAAATCCTGGAAGAGCCGCCGATCGGCAGCCTGCGGATGGTCTGAAGGTCGGCCGCCTAAACCGGCGCGTCCGGGACCGTGTGCGCGTGGTTGAGCGGCCCGTGCCCGCCGCCGAATCCGGGAGCCGTTTCGATGGCGCGGCGCACATAGGCGCGCGCGCGCGCGACGGCCGCAACCAGATCGAGGCCTTGCGCCAGGCCTGCGGCGATGGCCGAAGCGAGCGTGCAGCCCGTGCCGTGCGTCGAGCGCGTTTCGATGCGCAGGCTTTCGAAAACCTGCACGCCGTCGTCGGTCGCGAGAACGTCGACGAGGCGGTTTCCGTCGAGATGGCCGCCCTTGAGAAGCACCGCGTTGCAGCCGAGCGTGAGCATCGTCTGCGCCGCGTGGCGCATCTCTTCGGCCGTGTGGATCGTGCGGCCCGACAGCGCTTCGGCCTCCGGCAGATTCGGCGTGAGGATCGCCGCATGCACGATCAGCCGGCGCTTCAGCGTTTCGACGGCTTCGCGTTTGAGCAACGCATGCCCGCCTTTGGCGTACATGACCGGATCGACGACGAGCGGAATGCCGGCGCCGTGCGCGTCGAGCACGTCGCACACGGCGTCGATCGCGGCACTGTCGTGCAGCATGCCGGTTTTGATCGCGTCCGCGCCGATGTCGGCCAGCACAACGCGCATCTGCTGGGCGATGAAATCGGGCGGCACGGCATGCACGCCGTGCACGCCTTTGGTGTCCTGCGCCGTCAGCGCGGTGATCGCAGTCGCGGCATAGCCCCCCAGGGCCGTTACCGTCTTGATGTCGGCCTGGATGCCGGCACCGCCGCCCGAATCCGAGCCCGCGACGATCAGAACCCGGCCGCGCATGCTATTGGCCCACGCTGGGCGACGCCGTGCGGCGGAGGCGCACGTGGCCCGGCAGATCGCCAGCCGCACCAGCCGCGTCGCGCGACGGGTTCGCCGCCGCACTCGCCTTGGTGCCGCCCGCAAGCGTGCCGCCGGCGGCGACCAACGCATCGACCACGCGATCGACGCTTGTGGCGACGAGCCCGTCGCTGCCGGCCTCCGCCATCACGCGCACCAGCGGCTCGGTGCCCGATTTGCGGATCAGCAGGCGCCCGTCCCTGGCAAGCGCCGCTTCGGAGGCCGCGATCGCGGCTTTGACCTTCGCGTCTTCGAGCGGCGGGGGACCTGCGAACCGCACGTTCTTGAGCAGCTGCGGATAGGGGTCGAACACGTGCACAACTTCCGAGGCGGGCAGCCCCGCCTGCACGAGGGCGGCCAGCACCTGCAGGCCCGCGATGAGTCCGTCGCCGGTGGTTGCGTAGTCCGACAGGATCACGTGGCCCGACTGTTCGCCGCCCAGATTGGCGTCGAGCTCGCGCATCATTTCGAGCACGTTGCGGTCGCCGACTTTGGCGCGCGCAAGGGCGAGATCCTGGCTCTCGAGCCACCGCTCGAGCCCCATGTTCGACATCACGGTCGCGACGACGTTGCGCCCGCGCAGACGGCCCTCGGCCTTCCAGCCGCGCGCGATCGCGGCCAAAGTCTGGTCGCCGTCGATCGCGCGGCCCTTTTCGTCGACGAGCTGCACGCGGTCGGCGTCGCCGTCGAGCGCCAAGCCGATATGCGCGCCGTGCGCCACGACCGCCTGCTGCAGCAATTCGATGTGCGTGGCGCCGCAGCCGCGATTGATGTTGAGCCCGTCGGGATCGACCGCGATCGGCACGATCTCCGCGCCCAATTCCCAAAGCACGGTGGGCGCCACGCGATAGGCAGCCCCGTTGGCGCAATCGACGACGATCTTGAGGCCGTCGAGGCGCAGGCCCTTGGGAAAGGTGGCTTTGGCGAATTCGATGTAGCGGCCCGGACCGTCGTCGAGGCGGCGCACGCGGCCGAGCAGTTCGGGGGCGACGTGGCCGTCGACCGTGTCGAGCGAGGCTTCGATTTCGGCTTCCATCTCGTCCGAAATCTTGTAGCCGTCGGCGCCGAACAGTTTTATGCCGTTGTCCTGGTGCGGGTTGTGCGAGGCCGAAATCATCACGCCCAGATCGGCGCGCAGGCTGCGCGTGAGCATCGCCACGGCGGGCGTCGGCAGCGGCTCGAGGATCACCACATCCATGCCGATCGACACGAACCCGGCCGTAAGTGCGGGCTGGAACAGATAGCCCGACAGGCGCGTGTCCTTGCCGATCACCACGCGATGGCGATGGTGGCCTTGGCGTAACAATTTGCCCGCTGCCATCGCGACTTTGGTCGCGATTTCGGCCGTCATCGGCCAGCGATTGGCCTGGCCGCGAATCCCGTCTGTGCCGAAAAGCTTTGCCATGCCCCGCTTATAGGCGCTGGCGGATAGGCGGTAAAGTCATGTCGATTTGCGCGCATTTGCGACAGCCTGCCAGACACTTAGCGCTTGGCGGGTGGCGGCGACGTCGTGCACGCGCAGAATGTCGGCACCGCCCGCCACCGCCGCCAGGGCAGCCGCCAGCGAACCCGGCAGCCGCTCCTTGGGCCGCTCGGCTTTCGACAAGGCGCCGATGAACGCCTTGCGGCTGGCCCCGATCAGCACGGCCGCACCCAGGGCACGCAGCTTCGGCACATTGGCGAGAATCTCGGCATTGTGCGCGACGGTCTTGCCGAAGCCGATCCCCGGATCGACGCACAGCATTTCGGGCGCAATGCCGGCGGCACGGCACGCGGCAAGGCGCCCGGCGAGATAGGTCGCGATTTCGGCGGGCGCGTCCGCGTAGCGCGGGTCGGCCTGCATCGTCTGCGGCTCGCCCTGCATATGCATGAGCACCGCGCCCACACGGCGCTGCGCGACGAGCTCGAGCGACGCCGGGTCGCCCGCGAGCGCCGTCACGTCGTTGACGATCGCAGCGCCCGCATCGATCGCGGCCGCCATGGTGGCGGCGTTGCGCGTATCGATCGAAACGACGGCGCCCGCTTTGGCGAGGGCCGCGATCACGGGAACCACGCGCCGCTGCTCCTCGTCGGGCGGCACCATCGCCGCACCGGGCCTGGTCGACTCGCCGCCGATATCGAGGATGTCGGCGCCCTCGGCCTGGAGGGCAAGCCCGTGCGCGATGGCGGCATCGGTGTCGAAAAAATCGCCGCCGTCGGAGAACGAGTCCGGTGTCGCGTTGACGATGCCCATGACGAGGGGCACGCCCAACGGGAATCGTTCGAACCTGCGCATGGCTCTGGAATAGCGCGAATCGGTCCGGCGTTGTCGGGAAAATCGCGGCGTTTTTTTCCGAAAGGTACCGACATGCGCATCCGCCTGGCGCTCGCGTGCGCGACGATGCTGCTGCTGCAGGGTTGCGTCACGTCCGGCGGCAGCGTTTGGGCGATCGATGCGAGCGCGGGCCGGAACGGGCCCGGCTATTGGCCCTATCCCTCGCCCTACCCCGGCCATGCGGTGCCTTACGGCTACCATCCGTACAGCCGATTCGAACCGTCGCCCTTCTGGGGCAGGCGGCCCGGCTTCCCCTATCGCCATCCGCATCGCTGCGCGCGGGACCGCTGGGGGCGCGTCTGGTGCTAGGCCTTTAGGGCATAACCAGCGCGAACTCGCCGCGCGCAAGCTCGTGGCCGTTCACGAGCAGGGCGAGCGCATGCAGCCCCGCATGGTAGCGGCGCGTCGTGATGGCGCGGATCGCGTGACGCTTTTCGACGCGGCAGCTTTCGCCCGGCCCCAATTCGCGCACTGCGAGTTTGAAGACTTTCGCCGTGGTGCCGCCATTGGCCTTGCGATGGTGCACGGCGTAGTCGATCGACAGACGCGCGCGGCGGCGGCCGCCGTTGCGCAAGGTGGCGGCGAAGGTCACCGCCTCGCCGAGCGCGATCTTCTTGGGCGCCAGCGCAAAATCGGTTGCCGCAAGCTGCGCGCCGCCTTCGAAACCGAGCAGCTTGAGCGCGTCGCCATTCCCCGCCTTCACGAGCGTGCGCAGGCCGTGCCGCACAATGTCACGCGCCTGGCGGACTTTGAGCCATTCGGCGGCCACGGCAACCGCTTTGGCCGGATGGTCCTTGGCAATGTCGTTGAGATTGTTGGCGACCGAGCGGCGCACGACCGGATGCGGGTCGGCGACCAAGCGGTCGAGCACGCCGAGCACCGGTGCGGGATCGGCCGCGAACATCGGCAGGCGCATGGCCCACGGCAGACGCGGGCGGATGCCTTCGCTGGCAAGCCTGCGCACGCGCCAGTCGCTGTCGGCGGTCCAAGCGCGCGCATGCGCAAGCGCATGTTCCGGGTCGGCGAGCAGATAGGGCCGCACGTCGAACTCCGCCGAGACAAAGCAGGTGAGATGCGCAAGCGCCTGCAGCGACAATTCGGGCGCTTCGAGGCCGTGGCGGCCGACGAAATTGAGGAACGGCATCCAGCGAAACCCGCCCATGCCGCCGTCCGCATCGGGCGGCGGCGGCGCGCCGGCGGCCTTGCGCACGAGCGCGAGCTGCCGGGGATAGCGGCCGGGCAGCGCGTCGCGAATGCCGTCGGCGATGCGTGCGGCGCGCGCTTTGAGCTCGAGGGAAGGCAGGTCGGCGGCGACGGCTTTGGTGAAATTCCCGGCGTCGAACGTCGGACAGACGGCCGCCAATCTCCGGGCAAGGAAATCGACGGCCGCGCGGTCGAACATGTCTTTCAGCGAGGCTTGCGCCTCGGGCATCGCCGCTGCGTCGCGCTCAAGCGCCCGGCTGCGGTTGCGGATCGAAACCGCCGGCGGGTTTGGTGCCGCCCGAGGACGGCACCGAGCCGCGGCGCCCGCCGGGCTTGGCCGAGGGCGGCGGATCGTCTGCGGTCGGGCGAACGACGGGCTCGCCGCGCAGCAGCGCGTTGACCTCGTCGCCCGAAAGCGTCTCGAATTCGAGCAGCGCCTTGGCGATCTTGTGCAGATCGTCCATGCGCCCGCCCAGCAATTCGCGCGCGCGCACCTCCGCCGTTTCGATGATGCGGCGCACTTCCGAATCGATCGTCTCGGCGGTGGCTTCGGACATGTTCTGCGTCTGCGTGACCGAATGGCCCAGGAACACTTCCTGCTCGTTGGCCGAGTAGCGCACGCGGCCGAGCTTTTCGGACATGCCGAACTCGGTCACCATGCGCTTGGCCATGTTGGTCGCCATCTGGATGTCGCCCGACGCGCCCGTCGTGACGTTCTCGGCGCCGAAGATCAGCTCTTCGGCGATGCGCCCGCCGAACGCCATCACGAGCTTGGCTTCGATCTCGCGCTTGGAGGTGGAGAGCTTGTCGCGCTCGGGCAGCATCATGGTGAGGCCCAAAGCGCGGCCGCGCGGAATGATCGTGACCTTGTGCAAGGGATCGTTGCCAGGGACCCAGATCGAAAGCAGCGCATGCCCCGCCTCGTGGTAGGCGGTCAGTTCCTTTTCCTTTTCGGTCATCACCATCGAGCGCCGCTCGGTGCCCATCATGACCTTGTCCTTGGCGTCTTCGAGCTCGGCCATCGTCACCACGCGCTTGCCGCGACGGGCGGCCAGCAAAGCCGCCTCGTTGATGAGGTTCGCGAGGTCCGCACCCGAGAATCCCGGCGTGCCGCGCGCAATGACCTTCGCGTCCACGTCGGGCGCCATCGGCACTTTGCGCAGATGCACGCGCAGGATCTTTTCGCGGCCCAGCACGTCCGGATTCGGCACAACGACCTGGCGGTCGAAGCGGCCCGGGCGCAGCAGCGCGGGATCCAGCACGTCCGGCCGGTTGGTGGCCGCGATAAGGATCACGCCCTCGTTGGCTTCGAAGCCGTCCATCTCGACGAGCAGCTGGTTGAGCGTCTGTTCGCGCTCGTCGTTGCCGCCGCCCAAACCCGCCCCGCGATGGCGGCCGACGGCGTCGATTTCGTCGATGAAGATCAGGCACGGCGCGTTCTTCTTGCCCTGTTCGAACATGTCGCGCACGCGACTCGCGCCCACGCCAACGAACATTTCGACGAAGTCCGAGCCCGAGATCGTGAAGAACGGCACGTTGGCTTCGCCCGCGATGGCGCGCGCAAGCAGCGTCTTGCCCGTGCCGGGCGGGCCCACGAGCAGCACGCCCTTCGGGATCTTGCCGCCGAGGCGCTGGAATTTCTGCGGATCGCGCAGAAACTCGACGATTTCCTCGAGTTCGCCCTTGGCCTCGTCGATGCCCGCAACGTCGTCGAACGTCACGCGGCCGACTTTTTCGGTGAGCAGACGCGCCTTCGATTTGCCGAAGCCCATCGCGCGCCCGCCCCCGCCCTGCATCTGGCGCATGAAGAACACCCACAGCCCGATCATCACCAGGAACGGCGCCCAGGACACGAGGATCTGCAGCAGCGGATGCATAGGCTCTTCGAGCGGTGCGGCCGAGAACGAGACGCTGTTTTTCTGCAGACGCTCGACCAGCGTGGGATCGTTGGGCGCGTAGGTCACGAAGCCGCGCCCGTCGGGCTGCAGATGGCCGCGCACCTGCGGGCCCGAGATCGTGACGTCGCGCACCTGCTGGCGGTCGACGAGATTGAGGAATTCCGAATACTGGATCTGGGCCGCTCCGTTGCGCGGGCTCGAGCCTTGGAACAGATTGAACAAAGCCACCAGCAGCAAACCGATGATGACCCAGAGTGCGAGATTCTTGCCGAGATTGTTCAACTTTTTGCCCCTTCGAGAGGTCGCTGGGGCCCCGGGCTGCCCAGGCCGCCCGCCACGAAAGCAGGGCCGCATAAAGCGTGCCGAGGCCAGAAACGGACGTCCACGGTATCAAGCCTGTGACCCTCGCGTCCATAAGAGAGGTGGGGGACGGCAAGCACGCCGTCAAGGTCCCGGATCGTCGGCAAGCCTGCGCGCGCCGGTGCGGGTATCGATTTGGCCGCCAAGGCGCGCAGTTTGCCCGGCAATTGCGCCCAACCTTGCGCGCCCAGCGCCCCGATTTCGAGCCCGCTTGCAGTGCACGCGGCGGCAAAGCGCCCGTCCCAGAATACCGTCTGGCCCGCTTCGAGCGGCAACGGGGCCGCGCAGGCGCGCGGCTCGCGCGCGACCAGCAAGCGCCCGCCTTGCTCGATGCGCAAACGACAATGGCCGAGCGTACGCCCGCCCCGGCCCGGCGCCGCCGTCGCAAGGTCGGCCCACGCGGCCGCGCAGGCGGCGGGCGCGGGCGCATAGTCGTCGCCGCCGACGCACAAAACCGCGCGCGCCAACACGCCCTGCGCGCGCGCAGGACCGGCTTCTGCCAGCCGCGCGCGGTCGAGCCACGCGAAGCCGCCGGGCGCCAGCGCGACGGTCTGCGCCGCGAGCCGCGCGAATTCTTTCTCCAGTTGCATGCGCGTGCGGCCCGCATCCGCGTCGATCGCGGGAACCGCGCCGGCCAAGCGCATGCGTGCGCGCAAAAAGCGCGGATCGCGGTTGGTCGGATCCTCGAGCCAAGCGAGCCCGCGCGCGCGGCACAGCGCCAGCAGATCGGCATGCGCGAAACCGAGCAGCGGACGCAAGATTCGCACGCCGCGGTCGGCCGCGATCGCCGACATGCCGGCAAGCCCGATCGCGCCCGACTTGCGGGCCGCGCGCATCGCGACCGTCTCGCGCTGGTCGTCGGCATGGTGGGCCAGCGCAAGATGGACGGCGCCCAAACGCCGGCAGGCCGCCACAAGCAGATCGCGCCGCGCCCGGCGGGCTGCGTGCGGCACGCCCTGCTTTGGCTTCGGCCCCGCCCAAACAAGCGATTCGAACGCGAGCCCGAGCGCCGCGGCGCGCTGCGCCAGCGCTCGCGCTTGGGCGGCCGATTCGGCGCGCAGCCCGTGATCGACATGCAAGGCGACGACGCGCCCGCCGCGTCCGCGCGCCCAGCGATCGGCGAGGCTCAGAAGGGCCGTCGAATCGCCGCCGCCGGACCAGCCGACGGCCAGCAAAGGGGTCGCCTCGAAGGGTCCCAGTGCGGCAAGCGCCGCGTCGAACGAGTGCTGGTCGAGTGCCGCACCTAGCCGCACTGAAGGCGGGTGCGCTCGCGCGTCGCGGCAATCTTGATCGATTGCGTGGCGGCGGGATAGCGCCGCTCGAGTTCGCCCAACGTGCCGCACGCGTCCTGCTTGCGATTGAGCTGGCCCAGCGACTGGCCCAGGCGCAGCAACGCGTCGGGCGCCTTGACGTTCTGGGGGAAGCGGCGGAACTGCTCGGCAAAAGCGCCTGCGGCGTTTGTCCAGTCGCGCCGCGCGTAGAAGGTTTCGCCGAGCCAGTACTGCGCGTCGCCCGCAAGGCGATGGCTGCCGTTGGCGGCGACGAAGCTGCGCAGCGCCTGCTCCGCGCCGCCGAATTCGCCGCGATCCTGGACCGCCTGTTGGTAGAGGCCGTAGGCGAATTCGTACTGGATTTCGGGCGGACCGGCGGGCAATTGCACGGCAGCGGCGGCCGGGGCGGCAGCCGCCTGCGCCGGTTGCGGGGCAACGGCAGGCGAGCCGGGCATCAGCACGATGCGCTGCTGCCCCGGCGCAAGAACCGGTGCGGCCGGGGTCGCGCTCGGCGCCTGCGTCGCCGGGGCGGCGGCCGCAGGGGCTGCCGTGGGGGTTGCCGACGCGGCAGCACCCGGCTGCTCGAGCTTGTTCAAGCGGAAATCCACGTCGCCGACCAGTTTGTCGAGACGTTGCGTGGCTTGGGCCACGCGATTGAGAGTCTCCTCGAGGCGGCCCGTCAGGTCGCGCATCTGGCCTTCGAGGGCGGAGATGCGCACTTCCGTCTGCTCGACGAAGCCCGAGGCGGGCTGCACGCCGGTGTTGGGCGACATCACGGGCGGCGAATTGGCCGCCGCCACGCCGCCCGCCGCGCCGCGCGCCAGGTTGCGCTGCATCACGTCCATGTCGCGCTGCAGCCGATCCATGCGCTCGATCAGCGCGCGCGTATCCGCGGCCGACTGGGCGTGGAGAGAGGGTGCGGTCGCGGCCAGAAGGGCGACCGCAAGGGCCGCACCCAGGAGGCGGAAGCTCGTCATGGGCAAGTCCCCGGAGTCGTTGCGACGAAAAATTCTAGAGCGGACGGCGGGCGAAAGAAAGCCGCCGCATCGCCCGCTCCGGAACCTCTCAGTTGACCAGCAGCACCGCGCGGCGGTTTTGCGACCACGCCTGCTCGGTCGAGCCCAGCACGGTCGGCCGTTCCTTGCCGAACGACACGGTCGACACGCGCCGCGCTTCGATGCCCTGCGAGATCAGGAAATTGCGCGCCGCAGCCGCCCGGCGCTCGCCGAGGGCCAGATTGTATTCGCGCGTCCCGCGCTCGTCGGCATGGCCTTCGACCACGGCGGCCACGGTCGGATTCTGGCGCAGCCAGCCGGCCCACCCTTCCACCGTGCGGCGCGCATCCGCGCGCAGATCCGAACGGTCGGAATCGAAGAAGATACGGTCGCCGACGCGCTGGGCGAGATCTTCCTGGCTGCCGGGCCGCACGCCGCCGACGGCGCCGATATTGCCCGCGCCGATATCCGCGCCGCGCATCGGCGGCGCATTGGCAACGGCCGGCACGCCGCCGCCCGAGCCGCCGACGCCGCCCAGATTGGTGCCCGTGGTGTCGCAAGCCCCCAGCAGCGCGAGAGCTGCCACAGCCGCCAGCATTTTGCCGCGCATCTTCTTGGTCATGGTCCTTGATCCTCCGAAAAATGGCGTTTGCCTTGTGCCTTGCGAATCGGGCGTTTTGCAACACCGAAGCAAGAAAATGCGCGCGCGGAGCGCAAGCGTGGCGGACGCCTGCGTCGGCACGATGGCCTTTTTGCGGCTATTTCGGGGCCGAGGCGCTATTCGACGCGCAGCACGACCCGGCGCAGCAAGGCCGAGGCGCGCAATTCGCCCTCGAGCGGCGGCGCGCTCTCCTGGCCGTAGGACAGGGCCGTGATGCGCGACAAGGCGACGCCCGCATCCGTCAAAAACGCCTGCACGGTAGCCGCCCGGCGCACGCCGAGGGCGAGATTGTGGTCGGGCGTGCCGATCAAGTCGGTATGGCCCTCGACGACGATGCGCGCCGCAGGCTCGGCATTCAGATGCGCGATCGCCTGTCCCAGCGTGTCGCGCGCGACCGGCGTGATCGCCGCACTGTCGGGATCGAAAAACACCAGGTAGGCGCGGGCACCGGGCGGGGTCGCAGGCGGCGCAGCCGACTGGGTTGCCGCACAGGCCGCCATCAGGACCGCAACGACAGCCAGGGCGCAAAGTCGCAAAAGCCGCATGCTCGAAGTTCCGCCAGGAGGACGAAGAGAGGAAACTGACAAGAAAACGCCCGCCCGGGCGAGAACCCGGACGGGCGCTTTTATCGATGACCGAAACCGTTACGGGACGAAACCGTCCCGGTACGGCTCAGTTGACCTGCATCACGCCGCGGCGGTTCTGCGACCAAGCCGCTTCGTTCGAGCCGAGGACCGCGGGGCGCTCCTTGCCGTACGAAATCGTCGCCACGCGGCGGGCTTCGATGCCCTGCGAGACGAGGAAGTTGCGGGCCGCCGTCGCGCGGCGTTCGCCGAGGGCGATGTTGTATTCGCGCGTGCCGCGCTCGTCGGCGTGACCTTCGACCGTCACGGTGACTTGCGGATACTGCTTGAGCCATGCGGCCCAACGCTCGACCGTGCGGCGCGCTTCGGGGCGCAGTTCCGACTTGTCGTAGTCGTAGAAGACGCGGTCGCCGACGTTCTGGACCAGATCTTCCTGCGAACCGGGGCGCGGACCCGGGCGCGTCGCCGTCGCGGGGGCGGCGGTGGCCGTGGCGGCACCCGTGCTGCCGGTGGCGGCTTGGTTCTGCGGGGCGGTCTCGCACGCTGCGAGCAAAGCAACTGCCGCGAGCGTGCCAATCAGCTTGAAGCGCATCTTAAAGGAACTCCTCTTTCTTCCCTGAACCCCGCGTCGTCTTTACGACGGGGCGACTTGAAGGTGGTCGTCTTGGCGGGAACCGCCCCGACGATGGCAATCATCCATGCCGACAACGGACCCTTGTGGCGCGACGAGCGTTGCGTGTTTCGCGTCTACCGCAAACGCCATCGCGGGTCGATGGACTTTTGCGCATAGCTGCGGTGCAGCATCGCCCGTCTCGGATTTCGGAACCGGTCACGGCAAAACCGCTTGCAATATAAGAGCGCAAGCACGGAGAATCAAGCGCTGTCAAGGCAGTAGCGGCGACCAAGCAGGATCGGACCCGTCGGCCGGCGTGAGGATCTCCCGCTCGTTGTAACCCGTTAGATCGATTGAGAAAAGTCGCGCTCCTCCCCCTGCCCCGCGGGCGTCGCTGGGACCCTGGCGAAAATACATCACTACGCGCCCATTCGGCGCCCAGGTCGGTCCTTCGACCAAAAAGGCGCGCGTGAGCAGCCTTTCGTCCTGGCCGTTGGGGCGCATGACGCCGATGTAGAATTCGCCCTCGGTCTGCTTCGTGAACGCGATCAGATCGCCGCGCGGCGACCACACGGGCGTGGAATAGCGTCCGGCGCCGAAGCTGATTCGCTGCACGTTGTCGCCGCCGGCCGTCATCGTATACAATTGCTGCATGCCGCCGCGATCGGAGTTGAACACGATCTGGCGCGCATCCGGCGAATAGGACGGCGAGGTGTTGATCGACGGATGCTGCGTGATGCGCGCCTGCTGGCGCGTGCGCAGATCGAGCGTGTAGACGTCCGTGTTGCCTTGGGCCGACATCGACATGACGACGCGGTTGCCGTCCGGCGAAAAGCGGGGCGCGAAGGTCATGCCCGGAAAGTCGCCCACCACTTCGCGCTGGCCCGTGTCGATGTTGTAGAGATAGACGCGCGGGCGCACGATGTTGGGATTGCTGGGCTGCGGCACGTAGGCGAGATACGTGATCTCCTGCGCGGTCGGCGAAAAGCGCGGCGTGAGCACGAGTTCGCGCCCGTCGGTGAGAAAGCGGTGGTTGGCCCCGTCCTGGTCCATGATGGCCAAGCGCTTCACGCGCCGCTGCTGCGGCCCCGATTCCGACACGTAGACGATGCGCGTGTCGAAATAGCCGTCCTCGCCCGTCACGCGCTTGTAGACCGCGTCCGACACGATATGCGCGATGCGCCGCCAATTGGCCGCCACGGTCGTGTAGACGCGGCCCTCCATCTGGCTTTCGGCGAACACGTCCCACAGCCGGTACTCGACGCGCAAACGCCCGTCGCGCTGCGTTTCCACGCTGCCCTGCACCAACAAAGCTGCGTTGATGCCGCGCCAATCGGGAAAGCGCGGGGCGGCACTGCGCATCTGCTCGGGCGTTTGGATGTACGCGCGCGGATCGATCGGGCGGAACAAGCCCGAGCGGTCGAGATTGGCGGCGACGACTTTGGATACTTCCGCGCCCGTCGCCGCATCCGGCCCTTCGCCGAAAAACGGCGCGATCGCCGTCGGCACGGGATCGACGCGCCCGCGCGTGATGTCGATGCGCACTTGGGCGGCGGCCGGGACGGCCGGCGCAAGGGCCGCTGCGGCAAAACCGCCGAAAACGGCGCGGCGCGACAAAAGGGAAAGAATTCGGTCGATTTTGGCCATCGGGCGCTTTCCAGACTGTTGCGGCGGAAGCTTAGAACGATTCGGGGGTCAGCGTCTTTGCCCGAGCATCTCGGCCGCGCGGAAGACGAGCGTGAGATTGCCGTTCAGCATCTGCTGGGCGTTGCTGGCGGGCATCGGCAAGGGCGAGGCGCGCAAAACCGCGCGCCGCGCGCCCTCGGCGAAGGCCTGGCGGAACGGGCCGTCTTCGCCGGTCACGCGCTCGATGCGCACCTCCGAGACCGTGCCGTCGGCGGCGATCCACACGCGCAGTTCGACCGCGAAGCTTTCCACGCCGCGGGCCCCTGCATCGATGTTCCAGAACTGGGACACGCGCTGGCGGATCGCGTCCTGGTCGGTCATCGACAAGGGCAGCAGCGGATTGTTGGGCGCGTTCGACGCGCGCGCGGACGCCTGCTGCGGAGCGGGTGCGGGCGCTTGGGCGGGCGTGCTCTGCGCGGGTGCCGGACGCGGACGCGTGAGGTCTCGCAGCACATTGTCGAGATCGAAATTCTGCTGCGGGCGCGCCTGCGGGGTCGGCGGCGCTGGCGGGCGCGGTGCGGGGGCCGGCGGCGCCGGGAGCGGCGGGGCCGGCGCCGGTGCGGGAACCGGTTCCGGACGCGGCGCAGGTGCGGGAACAGGCGGCGGCGGGGTCGGCGGTGAGGGAGCCGGCGGCGGCGGCGGAGGGGGCGGCGGCGTTGGGCGCGCCACGGGCGGCGTGGGCGCCGGCGGCACCGGCGTGGGCGCTGGCGGCGCTTCGACTTTCGGCGGTTCCGGGCGCGGCGGCTCGGGGCGCGGCGGCGGCGCATTGGTGATCGCCGCGATGGGCAGCACTTCGAACACCAGCGGGCGCTCTTCGACCGGCAAATCGCGCGTCAGCAGATTGGGAATGCCGAACACCGCGACCGCGAAAATCGCCGCATGCAGCGCGGCCGACGCCGCAAGGCCGCGCCCCATGCCGAACGGCTCGGGCGTGTTGTCGTCGACGGCGGCAGCGGTTGCAAGCATCCTGCGCGGGCTTTCAGCGGCGGGCGGGCGGCGTTGCCCCGCGCGGAACTTCGGCGACGAGAGCGACTTTCGTGTAGCCGGCAGCCGCGACCGCGCCCATCACTTCGAGCACGCGGCCGTAATTGATGGCCTTGTCGCCGCGCACGAAGATCCGCGCCTCGGTGTTGTTGTTGGTGATGGCGCGCAGGCGCGCGACCAGCGCGTCCAATTCGAGCTCGGTGTCCATCAGATAGACTTTGCCGTTCGAATTGATGCTGACGACCAAGGGCTCGTCCTGGCCTGCCGCGCGCGCGGCCTGCGTCTGCGGCAGATCGACGGGCACGGTCGAGGTCAGCAGCGGGGCCGTGATCATGAAGATCACCAGCAGGACGAGCATCACGTCGACGAAGGGCGTCACGTTGATTTCGGCGACCATGCGCGACTGGCGCCGCCCGCCTGCCCCGCGCCTGCCGCCCTGCGCCGAAGGTCCGGGCATCAAAGGTCCGGCCATGGCTCAGCTCTTTTCTTCGAGCTGGCGCGACAGGATGGCGCCGAACTCGGAAGAAAACGTGTCGAGGCGCCCGGCGTAGCGGTTGAGCTCCGTCGAAATCTTGTTGTAGGCGATCACCGCCGGAATGGCGGCGATGAGGCCCAAGGCGGTCGCGAACAAGGCTTCGGCGAGGCCCGGCGCGACGGAGGCGATCGACGTGTTCTTGGTCACGCCGATCGCGTGGAACGACCGCATGATGCCCCACACCGTGCCGAACAGCCCGATGAAGGGCGCGGTCGAGCCGACGGAGGCGAGGAACGTCATCTGCTTTTCGAGCCGGTCCATCTCGCGCGACAGGGTGACGGCCATCACGCGCTCGATGCGCGCCTGCAGGCTCGCGCGCATCTGGCCCGCCGCGACGAGGCCCTTGGCGGCCGTGCGGCGCCATTCGCGCATCGCGGCTCCGAACATCGCGGTCATCGGATCCGACGGCTGCGCGCCGACGCGGTCGTAGAGATCTTCGAGCGAACCGCCGGACCAGAACTGGTCCTCGAACTGGTTGGCCGCCGCCTGCAGCTTGCGCAAGCGCAGCCACTTGTCGACGACGATCGCCCATGTCCAGAAAGAGGCGAGCACCAGCACGAGAATGACGAACTGCCCGACCAGATCGGCATGCAGGAACAGCGCCCAAGGCGTGAATTCCGGCATGCCGCCGCCGGCCAGCGCTGTCGTTTCGACGGTACGATCCATAATGCAGACTTCCTTCGCGTGTATGACGTTGGCGTTTGTCTCAGTCTTTCGTGACGACAATGTGGCGCGCAAGGGCTTCGCGCACGTCGGCCGGGAAACGCGCAGGCCTGCCGTCGGCCAGGCGCAGGCATGCCAGACGCACGCGCATCTCGGCAAGCGCCGTGCCGTCGGCCTTCCGGCGCACGATCTGGTCGGCCGTGGCCGAGGCCCCGCCCAACCGCGAGACCGTCGTCTCGACGACCAGCGCGTCGTCGAGTTTGGCGGGGGCCGCATACTCGACCGCGACCGATTTGACCGCGAACGCGACCCCGTCGCGGCGCGCGACGTCGTGCTGCACGATGCCCGCCTCGCGCAAAATCTCGGTGCGCGCGCGTTCGGCGAATTTGAGATAGTTGGCGTAGTAGACGATGCCGGCGGCGTCGGTGTCTTCGTAGTAGACGCGGCATTGGAACAGATGCGCGGCGGTCACGGCGCTGCCTCGTCTTCGGCGGCGGGAGACGCGAAATCGAGCTGCACTTGCGCCCCCGCAGGCGGGCTGAGGCCCAAATGGCGCCAGCCTTTTTCGCCCAGCACGCGGCCGCGCGGCGTGCGCAGCAAGAGCCCTTCCTGCATCAGATAGGGCTCGATCACTTCTTCGATCGTGTCGCGCTGCTCGGCCAAGGCGGCGGCGAGCGTCTCCACGCCCACCGGCCCGCCGCCGTAGTTTTCGGCCAAGCCGCGCATATAGCGCCGGTCCATCGCATCGAGGCCGAGCGCATCGACTTCGAGCCGCGCCAAAGCCGCGTCGGCCGCCGCGCGATCGATGGTTTCGAGGCCCGCAACGGCGGCGAAATCGCGCACGCGGCGCAAGAGACGGCCCGCAATGCGCGGCGTGCCGCGACAGCGCCTGGCGATTTCGCGCGCCCCGTCGGCGGCGAGACTGCAGCCCAACACGCCCGCCGCGCGCTTTACGATCGCTTCGAGCTCGTCGGGCGTGTAGAAAACGAGCCGCAGCGGAATGCCGAAGCGGTCGCGCAAGGGGGTGGTCACAAGCCCTGCGCGCGTCGTTGCCCCCACCAGCGTGAAAGGCGGCAGGTCGATGCGCACCGAGCGTGCGGCGGGCCCCTCGCCGATGATGAGGTCGAGCTGGAAATCCTCCATCGCGGGATAGAGGATTTCCTCGACCGCCGGGGCCAAGCGATGGATCTCGTCGATGAACAGAACGTCGCGCGGCTGCAGGTTGGTGAGCAGCGCCGCCAGATCGCCCGCACGCGCGATGACGGGGCCGGAGGTTGCGCGAAATCCCGTGCCCAGTTCCTTGGCGACGATCTGGGCCAGCGTGGTTTTGCCCAAGCCCGGCGGCCCGTGCAGCAGCACATGGTCGAGCGCTTCGCCGCGCCCGCGTGCGGCTTCCACGAACACGCGCAGATTTTCGCGCACCTGGCGCTGGCCGACGAATTCGTCGAGCGAAAGCGGCCGGATTTTCTGCTCGGGCGCGTCGTCGGGCAGAATTTCGCGGCTTACTTCGCGTGCCGGTTCCGCAGGCGCCTTTTTCATTGCCCGAGTTCCTGCAGGCCCAAGGGAATCAGCGCCTGCACGCCCGCCCCTGTCCCCAATTTCTTGACGGCTTTGTTGACCGCCGCGACCGCCTCGGCGCGCTTGTAGCCGAGATTGACGAGGGCCGAGACCGCGTCGGCCGCCGCTTCGCTCGCAGGGGCAGCCCCCGGCAAGGCAGCGCCCGCACCTGCTTTGGATGCGGCGATCGCAAGGCCGAGCGCGGAAACTTTGTCTTTGAGTTCGCTTGCTATGCGCATCGCGAGTTTGGGGCCGACCCCGTCGGCGCGCGTGAGCGTGGCTTTGTCGTCGGCCAGAATCGCCCCGGCGATTTCGCCGGGGGCGAGTGCGGACAGAAGCGCGAGTGCGGCTTTGGGGCCGACACCCTGCACGCTCGTGAGCAACCGGTAGCAGTCGCGCTCTTCGGCGGCCGCGAAGCCGAACAGCTCGAAAGCGTCTTCGCGGATGCTGGTTTCGATCAGCAGCGTGCAGGCCTCGCCCGCTCCCGGCAAGGCCGCGAGCGTGCGCGAGGAGGCGCGCACGAGATAGCCCACGCCGCCCACGTCGACCACGCAGCTCTCGCGGGCGATTTCGTCCACGCGGCCTTTGAGCTTGGCGATCATCGCGCGCCCGCCATCACGGTGCCCTTCGCCCAGGCGTTGCGGCTGGCGGCATGGTGCGCGTGGCAGATCGCGATGGCGAGCGCATCTGCCGCGTCCGCTCCGGCAAATTCCACGCCCGGCAAAAGCCGGGACACCATCATCTGGATCTGCGCCTTGTCGGCGTGGCCCGCGCCCACGACGGCCTTTTTGACGGCGTTGGCCGCGTATTCGGCGACGGAGAGCCCGCAGCGCGCGGGTGCCAGCAACGCGATGCCGCGCGCCTGACCAAGCTTGAGGGCGGAGGCCGGATTGGCGTTGACGAAGGTTTCCTCGACGGCGGCCTCGAGCGGCTGCCAGCGCTCGATCGCCGCCACGATTCCGTCGTAGAGGCTTGCGAGGCGCTGCGCCATCGGCTGCTCGCCGTCGCTCTGCACGCGTCCGTTGGCGACATGGCTCAAACGGTTTCCATCGACCGCGATCACGCCCCAGCCCGTGGTGCGCAGGCCCGGATCGATGCCGATGAGCCGCAAGGCGGCGCCCCTCACGCCGACAATTTGGCGAGCACGGCGTCGGCGACTTCGAAATTCGCCGTCACCGTCTGCACATCGTCGTTGTCTTCGAGCGCTTCGATCAGGTCGAGCACGGCGCGCGCGCCCGCTTCGTCGAGCGGCACGGTCACGTTCGGCTTGAAGACGAGCGCCGCCCGCTTGGGCTCGCCGAACCTGCTTTCGAGGGCCGCGCGCACGGGCCCGAAATTCTCGACGCTCGAGGTCACGACATGGGCTTCGGCATCGCTTTCGACGTCGTCCGCCCCCGCCTCGAGAGCTGCTTCGAACATCGCGTCGGCTGCCGCCTTGTCGGGCGCAAACGCGATCTGGCCCACGCGCGCGAAATTGAAGGCGACCGAATTGGTCTCGCCCAATGCGCCGCCGTTTTTGGACAGGATCGTGCGGATGTCGGGAGCCGTGCGGTTGCGGTTTTCGGTCAGCGCTTCGACGATGAGCGCCACACCGTTCGGCCCGTAGGCCTCGTAGCGCACTTCCTCGTAGACCACGCCGTCCTCGCCGCCCGAGCCGCGCTTTATGGCGCGGTCGACCGTGTCTTTGGGCATGTTGTTTTCGCGCGCGAGGATGACGGCCGCGCGCAAGCGCGGATTGGCGGCGGGGTCGGGCAGACCGGTGCGCGCGGCAATGGTGATCTCGCGGATGATTTTGGTGAAGATCTTGCCCCGCTTGGCATCCTGCTTGCCTTTGCGGTGCATGATGTTTTTGAACTGGGAATGGCCTGCCATCGCGATAAATCCCGAAAGTCGCCGAAATCGAATCGGCTAGATATACGGAAACTCGGGCAAAACCTATACCAAATCTGGCGCGCCGTCACGGTTTGTTCTAGAGCGGCAAGCGCCTCATCCAGGGCCGATACGCGGCAATATCGGGGGCCGAGAAACGTCGTCGATAGCGCGCAACCTAAGGCATCGCAGACGCCAACCGCCCGCCCTGGCGCACGGGCGCGACGCGCGTCGCGAGGCCAGTGTCGGCGATTTCGGCGTAGATCGCGCACAAGGTGCCCTCGCCTTCGGCCGGCGTCAGGCGCTCGCCCGGCAGTTTGCGCACGAAGCGCATCGTCGCCGGTTCCTTCTTCATGCCGATCACCGAATCGTAGTCGCCGCACATGCCCGCATCCGTCTGGTAGCCCGTGCCGCCCGTCAGCACTTGCGCGTCGGCCGTCGGCACGTGGCTGTGCGAGCCCACCACCAGCGACACGCGCCCGTCGCAGAAATGGCCGAACGCGTATTTCTCGCTCGATGCTTCGCCGTGGAGGTCGATCAAGATGGCGGCGACACCGTTCGCACCCAGCTTGTGCTTGTCGAGGGCCGCATCCACGGCGGCGAACGGATCGTCGAGCGGGTCCATGAAGAGCCGCGCCATCGCGTTAATCACCACGATCTGCCCGCCCTTGGGCAGCCGATAGACGCCCACCCCCTTGCCCGGCGTGTTTTTGGGGAAATTGATCGGCCGCAGGAGCTTGGGATCGCGGTCGATCGTCAGCATCAGCTCGCGCTGGTCCCACACATGGTTGCCGGTGGTGATGCAGTCGATGCCGGTCGCGTAGAGCTCCGCCGCGATCTTGTCGGTGATGCCGAAGCCGCCGGCCGCGTTCTCGGCGTTGGCGACGACGAAGTCGAGATCGAGGCTCGCCCGCAAAGCCGGCACGTGGCGGGCGGCCGCCTCGCGGCCCGAGCGGCCGACAATGTCCCCCAAAAACAGCACGCGAATCATGTCGTCCTCAAAAGCCTTTCCAGCTCAGCCAATGGTCGGCGCGCGCATCGGCCGCAAGCGGCGCGAAAGCTGCGCGCTCGGTCACGATCCAGTCGAGCGGCACGTCGTGCGCCGCGCGCGGCACGCTCGGCATTTCCTGCAATGCAAAGCCGATCCCCACCGCAAGCACGCGGCCGCGCTTGCGCAAGGCGGCAAGCGTGCGGTCGTAGTAGCCGCCCCCGTAGCCCAAACGATGGCCCTGGCGGTCGAAGGCCAACAGCGGGACCACGACGATGTCGGGCACCAAAGCGGGCGCTTCGCGCGGCGGCTCGGCCATGCCGAAGCGATGCTGCACCAGCTGGTCGCCCGGCATCCAGGCGCGGAATACGAGCGGCGCTGCTTTGGCCTCGACGACCGGCAAGGCAAGCGCCACGCCCTTGGCCGCCAGCGCCTCGAGCAGCGGCAACGGGTCGATTTCGCCGCCGAACGCGGCATAGGCAGCCACAACGGCGTTCTGCGGCACCTCGATCCGGGCCAGGAACCGGTCGCGCGCCGCGCGCGCCGCACTCGCCGCCTCGATCGCATGCACGCCCGCGCGCGCGGCACGCATGCGGTCGCGCAACGCGGCTTTTTCGGGGCTTTGGACGAGCGGCGACGGGCGGGCGCTCACAGACGGTTTCCGATCCCGGCAGGCCTGAATTGCGAAAATCAAAAAGTGGACGGAGCCACAGCGGCCGTCGGCGTTGGTTTCCTCCGTGGCCCGCTATAAGCAGGTGGGAACCATATTCCGAAACCACGGTTTCGGAAGGAACAGTCCCCTAGGAGTGTGTATCGCCCCGGGGAATACGCATGCCTAACGCACCCCGCAGCCCCGTCCGTCATCAACATAGGCCGCTGCCGCCCCCATAGCAACCCGCATGCGCGGCGCGGCCGGGTCGCTCGACGCGGCGAACGGCCACGAAAAAGGCCCTGCCGAACGCTTCGGCAGGGCCTCTTCTCGGCCGGAACCGGACCGAAGGACCGGCGTTACTTTTCGCCGTCGTAGGTGAAGATGTCGCGGTCCTTGGTTTCGGGCACGAACAGGAACCCGATCACCGCGGTGCCGAGCGCGACCACGATCGGATACCAGAGGCCGTAGTAGATGTCGCCCGTCTGCGCCACCATCGCGAACGAGGTGGCCGGCAGAAGACCGCCGAACCAGCCGTTGCCGATATGGTAGGGCAGCGACATCGAGGTGTAGCGGATGCGCGTCGGGAACAGCTCGACGAGCGCCGCCGCGATCGGCCCGTACACCATCGTCACGTAGATGACCAGAACGGTCAGGATCACGATGATGGTGAAGGGCTGGGCGCGGAAGATGTCGAAGAAACCCGAGACCCTGACGCGGTTCGGATCGTTTGCCGCCGGATAGCCTGCCGCCGTGATGGCCGCACCGGCCGCCCGGTTGAAGGCCGCCGTTTTGGCGGCGGCTTCCGCCCCCGCCTTTTCCACGTCGAACGACTCGATCGAGACCGACCCGATATTAATCGTCGTCGTGGTCCCTGCCGGGGCCGCTTCGGTCGTGTAGGACACGGCGTTGCGAGCCAGGAAGGCTTTGGCGATGTCGCACGAGCTGGTGAACTTGGCCGTTCCCGTCGGATTGAACTGGAACGAGCAGTCCGCCGGATCGGCCTTCACCACCACGGGCGATTCGGTCTGCGCCTTGAACAGCGTCGGATCGGCATTGGCCGTCAGCGCCTTGAACAGCGGGAAGTAGGTGACCGCCGCGATGACGCAGCCCGCCAGAATGATCGGCTTGCGGCCGATCTTGTCCGACAGCGAACCGAACACGATGAAGCCGCCCGTGCCCAGGATGAGCGACCAGGCGATCAGCACGTTGGCCGTGAGCAGATCGACCTTCAAAATCGACTGCAGGAAGAACAGCGCGTAGAATTGGCCCGTGTACCACACGACCGCCTGGCCGGCCGTGAGGCCGAGCAGGGCGAGCAATGCGATCTTGGCGTTCTTCCACTGGCCGAAGGCTTCCGACAGCGGCGCCTTCGAATGCGTGCCTTCTTCCTTCATCTTCTTGAAGGCCGGGCTTTCGTTCATCTGCAGACGGATCCAGACCGAGATCGCGAGCAGGAAGACCGACAGCAGGAACGGAATGCGCCAGCCGTAGTCGGCGAAGTCCTTTTCGCCGAGATAGAGCCGGATCGACAGGATCACGAGCAGCGACAAGAGCAGGCCGATCGTGGCCGTGGTCTGGATGAAGCTCGTGAAATAGCCGCGCCGACCGGCCGGCGCGTGTTCGGCCACGTACACGGCCGCACCGCCGTATTCGCCGCCCAGCGCCAGCCCCTGGAGCATGCGCAGCGCGATCAGGATGATCGGGGCCGCGACGCCGATCGTGGCGTAGTTGGGCAGCACGCCGACGAGGAAGGTCGAAGCGCCCATGATGACGATCGTGACGAGGAAGGTGTATTTGCGGCCCACCATGTCGCCGAGACGGCCGAACACGAGCGCGCCGAACGGACGCACGAGGAAGCCGGCCGCAAAGGCCAGCAGCGCGAAGATGTTGCGCTGGGCTTCGGGGAAGGCGCTGAAGAACTGCGCGCCGATCAGCGCCGCGAGCGAGCCGTAAAGATAGAAATCGTACCATTCGAAAATCGTGCCCAGCGACGAGGCAAGGATGACCTTGCGTTCCTCGGCCGTCATGGGGGCGGCCTTTTGGCCGTAAACTGCGTCGCTCATCCCGGTTCCCTTTTCTTCTGGCAGGCCGAATTTTACACGTCGGCAATGCAATTTATCGATTCCCACAAACCACAGCGGGCCGACGGCAATATGCCGATACGCCGTGCGCCGTTCAACATAATTTTCCAATCGCCGAATGGTAAATTTCGGCGCGTGTTGCGCAAAATTTTCCTTTATCGACAGGTAATTAGCGCCTGGTGAAGCGCAGCGTGTGCCAGCCTTGTTGCGCTATGCGGCCGCAGAAGACCATGCCGTGCAGCCGATAAATCGCGCGAATCCAGGTTTCCTGCTCGGCGAGCAGGCCTGACAGAACCAGCGTACCGCCGGGTGCGACGGCCCCGGCAAGCCGGGCGCCAAGCTGCGCCAGCGGGCGCGCCAGAATATTCGCGAGCACCAAATCGTACCGCGCTTGCGTGCGCCCGAGGTTGGCGAACCCCGCCGAGGCACGCACCTCGATGCGCGCGGCAAGGCCGTTGCGCCGGACATTTTCGCGCGCGAGATCGGCCGAATCGGAGTCGATATCGCTCGCCAGCACTTGCGCTGGCCACGCGCGCGCGGCGCCGATCGAAAGGATGCCCGAGCCGCAGCCCAGATCGAGCACGCGGCGGATTTTCTTGCGCTTGGCAAGATCGGCGATCGCGCGCAAGCAGCCCTTGGTCGTGGCGTGCTCGCCCGAGCCGAACGCGATCGACGCGTCGAGCGCCACGGGCCAAGCACCCGCCGGAACGGGGCGCTGCACGTGGCTGCCGTATACGTAGAAGCGCGCGATTTCCAGCGGCGGGAACGAGGCGCGGTTCTCGGCAAGCCAGTCGCGCTCGGGGAGTTCTTCGACGGCAAGGGAAGGAACGCTGCGGCCGAGATCCTTGGCGGCCTTGAAAATCAGCGGCGCGAGCCGCCCGAGATCGGGCTTCGCGTCGAAGAAAGCCTCGACGAGCCAAGGTCCGTTGGGAGCGGTCTCGAAAGCGGTGAGCGCCCCCGCCTCTTCCTCGATCGCCTGCACATAGGCCGCTTGGCTGACCGCGTCGGCCGCAAACGCCAGGCGCCAGATCGTGCTCATGCTTTCTCCACGAAGTTTTCCATGACGTGCTTGAGCCCGCCATGCTCGAACTCGACTTCAAGCTTGCCGCTTTCGGCCGCCAGCACCTGACCGTAGCCGAATTTCTGGTGGAACACGCGCATGCCTGCCGCAAGTCCGCCGTGGCGGCGCGTATCCGTCGACGTCGCCCGCCCGTCGATGACGGGCGCCCGCCGATTGCCGTAGGCAAAGCGCCGTGCGGGCTCGACCAATTCGCCCGACGCTTGCGAAGCGAATTGCGGCCCGTCGCCCCACAGGCCCGGCTCGCTCGCCACGAGCAGCCGTTCGGGCGGCAGTTCGGCCACGAACCGCGAGGGCACGCTCGACTGCCACATGCCGTGGATGCGCCGGTTGGCGGCAAAGCTCACATAGGCGCGCCTGCGCGCGCGCGTGAGGCCCACATGCGCCAGGCGCCGCTCCTCTTCGAGCCCCGCCTCGCCCTTTTCGTCGAGGGCGCGCGGATGCGGAAACAGCCCCTCTTCCCAGCCCGGCAGGAACACGGCGCCGAATTCGAGGCCCTTGGCGGCATGCAGCGTCATCAGGCTCGCCATGTCGCCGGGCGCTGCTTCGGCGTTTTCCATGACCAGCGACACGTGCTCGAGAAACGCATCGAGACCGTCGAACTCTTCGAGGGCGGCCACGAGTTCCTTGAGGTTCTCGAGCTTGCCGGGCGCTTCGGGCGACTTGTCCTCCTGCCACATGCGCGTGTAGCCGCTTTCGTCGAGCACGGTTGCGGCAAGCTCGGCATGGTTGGCGCGCGGCGCCTGCGCGCGCCAGCGCGCGAAATCCTCGACCAGGCGTCGGATCGCGTTGCGCGCGGCCGGCTTGAGGTCGTCCGTGCCGACCAGCATTTCGGCCGCCGCCAGCAGCGGCATCCCGCGCCCCCGCGCGAGGCGCTGCAGCGTCTGCACGGTCGCATCGCCGATCCCGCGGCGCGGCTTGTTGACGATGCGCTCGAACGCCAGATCGTCGTCGGGCTGCGCGATCACCCGCAGATACGCGATCGCGTCGCGGATTTCCTCGCGCTCGTAGAAGCGCGGGCCGCCCACGACGCGGTAGGGAATGCCGAGCACGATGAAGCGCTCTTCGAATTCGCGCGTCTGGAAGCCCGCGCGCACGAGCACCGCGATGTCGCCGAGCTTTTCGCCGCCGCGCTGCAGGGCCTCGATTTCGTCGGCGACGAACCGCGCCTCCTGCTCGCCGTCCCAGACGGGGCGCACCGAGACGCGTTCGCCGCCCGCCGCCGCCGTCCACAGGGTTTTGCCGAGCCGCGCGCGGTTGTGCGCGATGAGGCCGGAGGCGGCCGCGAGGATATGCTCGCTCGAACGGTAGTTCTGCTCGAGGCGCACGATCTTGGCGCCGGGAAAATCCTGCTCGAAGCGCAGGATGTTGCCGATCTCCGCGCCGCGCCAGCCGTAGATCGACTGGTCGTCGTCGCCCACGCAGGCGAGATTGCGCGAACCCTGCGCCAGAATGCGCAGCCACAGATACTGCGCCACGTTCGTGTCCTGGTATTCGTCGACGAGCAGATAGCGCAGCCGCCTGTGGTACTCGGCGAGAATTTCGGGCTGCTTCTGGAACAATTCGAGATTGTGCAGAAGCAGATCGCCGAAATCGCACGCGTTGAGCGTCAGCAAACGCCGCTGGTACATCGCGTAGAGTTCGGCCAGGCGTCCGCCCGCCAGATCGACGACGGCGTCGGCGTTGGCTTCGGCGCCCAGCTTGTCGGGGGCGAGCCCGCGATCCTTCCAGCGCTCGATCGCCGCATACACGAGGCGCGGCGGCCATTTCTTGTCGTCGATGTTTTCGGCCTGCAGCAATTGCTTCACGAGACGGATCTGGTCGTCCTGGTCGAGGATCGTGAAATTGGGCTTGAGGCCGACAAGTTCGGCGTGGCGGCGCAGGATGCGCGCGGCAAGCGCATGGAAGGTGCCGAGCCACATGGCGCTTGCCGAATCGCCGACGAGCGCCCCGATGCGCGCGCGCATCTCGGCCGCCGCCTTGTTCGTGAACGTCACGGCCATGATCTGGCCCGCGAACGCCTTGCGCTGCACGAGCAGATGCACGACGCGCGTGATCAGCACCCGCGTTTTGCCGGTTCCCGCCCCCGCGAGCACGAGCAGCGGGCCTTCGGTCGAAACGACCGCCTCGCGCTGCTGCGGATTGAGCGCGCGCAGATAGGCCGGTTCGCCGACCGGCACGGGCGTCGATTCGGGGGCTGGATCCATGGCCCGGCTATACAACATTAAAGCCCCTTGGCGAAACGGGCGCCGGCATGGAAAATGCTTTTCGATTTCCGCGCGGCAGGATCCGGCGCTTCCCATAGGAGACGACCATGCGTGCTGCACGATTCGTCTACGCGCTTGCCATCTTTGTTGTCGCTCTGGCCGCGGCGCCGCGCGCAGTCCTTGCGCAGACGCTTGAAGACGCGTTGGGTGCCGTCTTGCGCCTCAAAACCTTCGTGCCCGCCGAAGCGCGTACCGCCCAGACGCTGGGCCGCGAGCGCGAAGGCTCGGCGATTTTGATCGACGCAAGCGGCCTCCTGCTGACGGCAGGCTATCTGATGGTCGAAGCCTCGGGCGGCGAGGTGCATCTGCCCGACGGACGCGCGATTCCCGCCACGGTCGTCGGCTACGATCAGGACAGCGGGCTTGGCCTCCTGCGCATGGCCGACAGCCCGCGCGGACTGAAGCCGCTCGCGCTCGGCCGGTCGCGCGACGTGGGCGAGCGCGACTCGGTCGCCGTCCTCGCCTATGGCGGCCGCGCTTCGGCGGCACCTGCGGTCGTGCTGTCGCGGCGCGCGTTTGCGGGCAACTGGGAATATCTGTTGGACGAGGCAATCTGGACCGCCCCGCCGCATCCGGCCTGGAGCGGGGCTGCCCTCGTGGACGCGGACGGGCGCTTGGTCGGCGTGGGCTCGCTCGTGGTCAACAACGCCGCCGGCACCCCCGATCCGATTCCGGGGAACGTGTTCATCCCGATCGATCTGCTGCCGCCGCTGCTGTCCGACCTGATCGTGTCGGGCCAGTCGACCGCCCCGGTGCGGCCGTGGCTCGGCATGACATTGGGCGAAACCGGCGGCGGGCGCCTTGTGGTGCTGCGCGTGACGCCGCAAGGCCCTGCCGAGGCAGCCGGCATCAAGCGCGGCGACGTGGTGGCGGCGGTCCGGGACAAACGGCCCGCGACGCTCGAAGAATTCTACCGCGCGCTGTGGGCGCAAGGGCCCGCAGGCGCCGTGCTCGAATTCGAACTGGTGCAAGACGGCGCCGTGCGGCGCATGAACGTGCCGTCGATCGACCGGCGCAGCCATTTGAAGCTGCGCTCCACGCTCTAGGATTCAGGCGATTTCGAGATAGCGACGCTGGAGTTTCGCCGACGCGATTCCGAGAACGGCCCAAAACGCGGCGGCCGCACCGAGCGACGCGAGCGCGAAACGCTGGGCCAGTTCGGCGGTCATTCCGTCTTCGCCGATCGGCCCGCTTTGGCCCATCAAGGCCACAAGGCCGGTCGCCTCGCCGGGTGCGCCCACCGCGTGCGGCAGCGCGAGCGCCAGCAGTCCCAGCGCCCAAACGAGACTGCCGCGCGACAATGCCATCAGCGCCACGCCGACCAGCGTCGATGCGGCCGTGGCGATCCACCAGGTTTGGCGGGCCAGCAGATCGCCTTCGGCCATGCCCGGCAGAGCGGGTGCGAGTCCCAAGGCCGGGGCGAGCGAAAAGGCCGCAAAACCGGCGGCGCCGAGCCCCAGGCCCAAACGCCAATCGAGCGCCAGGCGGCGCACCGCGCGCGCCAGCAGCAAGGCCGCGTTGGCGAGCAGCGCGAAACCGATCCCAGCCAACACGTCGAACAGCACCGACAGGCCGATGCGCGATGCGCCCTCGGGCGACCAATCGTGCGCGTGCCCGTGCGCGTGCATCTCGGCGCTCGGAACGGCATCGACCGCTTCGAAGCTTTCGGCAATCGCGATAAGCGGCCACACGCCGACGGCCTGCAATACGGCGGCGAAAAGCCCGGCGATCGCCCCGGCGACCAGGGCGACCCAAAAAAGACGCGCGATCATCGCGGCGAACTCAGTGGCAGGGGAAAGCGAAGCTGTGGCGCGAATCGTGCGCCGCATTGTGGATGACGGAAGCGCCCGCGAAACCCACGCCCGCCAGCACGAAAACGCCGAAAAGCAGCGCAAGCGCCGCAGCCGATACGGCTTTGGCGCGCAAGGCGGGCTGGACAAAAACGGTCTGCTGGTTCATCGGCAAATCCCCCGGCTTCGACAATTCGCCGAATCTAGCCCGGTTCGGCGACTTTGCGCAAGCCGACCGCCCGCCCCGCCCCGTCGGGCGTCGGCAGGTTCGCATGCGAAGCCGCGAAGCCTGCGATGCGCGCGCGGTCGTCGGGCGCGAACGGCACGGCGCGGCGCGTGCCGAGATCGACATGGAGCGACAGCATTTCCATCGTCGCCGCGACGCCGCCGGTCGCCTTGCGGCGCAGCGTGTGGAAACAATGCAGCCGCTTGGCGTCCGTGCCCAGGATCTGCGTCGCCACGCGCACTTCGTCGCCGAGCGTGAGTTCGGCCAGATACCGCACATGGGCTTCGACCGCGAAGAAGCTGCGCCCGCTGCGCCCGCGCCACGCGGCGCCGAAATCCATCGCCTCGAACAGCGCGTCGGTCGCGTTGTCGAAAACGAGCACGTAGAACGCGACGTTCATGTGGCCGTTGTAGTCGATCCATTCCGGGCGGATCGCTTCGGCGTGGCGGTCGAACGGCGCGGCGAAGGCGGCTTGCGGCGTATCCATGCGCGGCAGAATGCGCTTGGCCGCAGCGATCGGGCAAGAGCCCGCAAAACCGTGCTAAGGGAATCTCCATGACGCCGAACCGAATGCTGAGCTGGATCAATTCCCGCGCTTCGACCATCCTTGCCTTGTGCCTTTTTGCGGGCATGGTGCTGCCCGATCTCGCCGCCGCCGCCCGCCCCTATCTGCTGCCGGCCGTGACGATCCTGCTCGCCACGGCCATCCTGCGGATGGACTGGCGCACGCTGGCCGAGCCGCTGCGCGAGCCCGTCAAGCTCGCGATTCTGGTCGCTCTGCTGATGGTTGGCGTGCCGCTCGCCGCCGTCCCGCTTGCCGCATGGCTGCTGCCGGCCCCGCTCGCGCTTTCGATCGGCATCTTCGCGACGGCCCCCATCCTCGTGTCGATGACGGCCTATGCGCGCATGCTCGGCCTCGATTCGCGCTGGGCGCTGGTGCTGCTCGTGGGCACGAGCCTCGCCGTGCCCTTCACCTTGCCGCCGCTCGCGGCAGCCCTGCTGAATCTCGAGGTCGGCATCAGTGCGGGCGCTTTGCTGCTGCGGCTCGCGGCCCTCGTGGGCGGGGCATTTGCGGCCGCCTGGATCGTGCGCAAACTCGCAGGACCTGCGCGCCTGCAGCGCTGGGACAATGCCATCGGCGGCATCGGCGTTCTGCTGCTCGTCGTGTTCGCGTTCGGCGCGGTCGACGGCTTCGCCGACGCGATCCTGGCCGAGCCCGGCAAGGTCGCCCTCTATATGGCTGCCGCGTTCGCCGCCAATTTCGGCCTTCAAGCTTTGGCCGCAGCTTTCATGATCCCGTTCGAAAAGCCGCTCGGCCTCAAGCGCGCCGAAACGCTGACCGCGTGCCTGGGGGCGGGCAACCGCAATTTCGCGCTGGTGGTGGGTGCGATCGGCGTGGCCAGCGACAGCGATCTCTTTCTCTATTTCACCTGCATGCAGTTCCCGATCTACATGACGCCCGCCCTGCTGGGGCCCATCTACCGGCGGGCGTTGGGATAGTCAGCGCCCCTCACGTCTCGTAGCCCAAATTCGGCCGCAGCCATTTTTCGGCCTGTTCGAGCGACACGCCCCGGCGATGCGCGTATTCGGCGACCTGGTCTTTGCCGATGCGCGCGACTCCGAAATAGGCGGCCTTCGGGTGCGAGAAATAGAAGCCCGACACGGCGGCCGTGGGCAGCATCGCGAAGTTTTCGGTGAGGCTGATGCGCGTCTGGCGGTGCGCGTCGAGCAGGCGGAACAGCTCGACCTTTTCGCTGTGGTCCGGGCATGCGGGATAGCCGGGGGCAGGCCGAATGCCGCGATATTTCTCGGCGACGAGATCTTCGTTCGACAGGGTCTCGTCGGCCGCATAGCCCCAGAATTCCTTGCGCACGCGCGCATGCAGGCATTCGGCGAAGGCTTCCGCCAGCCGGTCGGCAAGCGCTTTGAGCAGAATGTCCGAATAGTCGTCGTGCTGCGCCTTGAAGCGGGCGAGATGCGATTCGATGTCGTGGCCCGCCGTCACGGCGAAGCCGCCGATATGGTCGGCCTCGGTCGAGACGAAATCGGCCAAGCAATCGTTGGCCCGCCCGCCGCGCTTGGCGATCTGCTGGCGCAGGAAATGGAAGCGGCCGATTTCCTTGGTGCGGCTGTCGTCTTCGTACACGGCCACGTCGTCGCCGATGCGCCGGCACGGCCACAGCCCGAACACGCCCTTGGCGACGAGCCATTTTTCGTCGACGAGGCGCGTCAGCATTTTCTGCGCGTCGGCGAACAGATTGCGCGCACTTTCGCCAACGACCTTGTCGTCGAGAATGGCGGGGTAGGTACCCTGCAGTTCCCAAGCGCGGAAGAACGGCGTCCAATCGATATAGGGCACAAGCTCGGCCAGCGGATAGTCGGCGAAGGTCTTGGTACCGCGCAATTTGGGCTCGGGCGGCACGTAGTCGAACCAGTCGAGCTTGGGCGCGTTGGCGCGCGCTTCGACGAGCGAGACGAGCGCCTCCTTTTGGCCGCCCGCGCGCTCGATGCGGATCTTCTCGTATTCGGCGCGCACGTCGGCATTGAACGTGTCGGCCTGCGTGTCCGACAAGAGCGAGGAGCACACGCTCACGGCGCGCGAAGCGTCGAGCACATGCACGGTCGGCCCGTCGTAGCGGGGCGCGATGCGCAAGGCCGTGTGCGTTTTCGAGGTCGTCGCCCCGCCGATCAGCAGCGGGATTTTCATGCCCGCCCGCTTCATCTCTTCGGCGACCGTGACCATTTCGTCGAGCGAGGGCGTGATGAGCCCGGAAAGACCCACGATGTCGGCCTTGCTTTCCGCCGCCACGCGCAGGATTTCCTGCACCGGCACCATCACGCCGAGATCGACGACGTCGAAGTTGTTGCACTGGAGCACGACGCCCACGATGTTCTTGCCGATGTCGTGCACGTCGCCTTTGACCGTCGCCATGACGATCTTGCCCTTGGGCTTGGAATCGGCGGTCTTCTCGGCCTCGATATAGGGGATGAGATGGGCGACGGCCTTTTTCATCACGCGCGCGGATTTGACGACCTGCGGCAGGAACATCTTGCCCGCCCCGAACAGGTCGCCCACCACGTTCATGCCGTCCATCAGCGGCCCTTCGATGACCTCGATGGGCCGGCCCGCCTGCTGGCGCGCTTCCTCGGCGTCTTCGACCACGTACTGGTCCATGCCTTTGACGAGCGCGTGTTCGAGCCGCTTCTTGACGGGCCAGCTGCGCCATTCGAGCTCGGCCGCGTCGGGGGCGTCGGCGCCGCTCTTCTTGAATTTGGGCGCAAGCTCCAGGAGCCGTTCGGTCGCGTCGTCGCGGCGATTGAGAATCACGTCCTCGCACGCGTCGCGAAGCTCGGGCGCTATCGTGTCGTACACGTCGAGCTGGCCCGCATTGACGATGCCCATGTCCATGCCGGCCTTGATGGCGTGGTAGAGGAACACCGAATGCATCGCGCGGCGCACGGCTTCGTTGCCGCGGAACGAGAAGGACAGGTTCGACACGCCGCCCGAGATTTTGGCGTGCGGGCATTCGGCCTTGATGCGGCGCGTGGCCTCGATGAAATCGACGCCGTAGTTGTTGTGCTCCTCGATGCCCGTCGCGACCGCGAAGATGTTGGGATCGAAGATGATGTCCTCGGCAGGAAAGCCGACTTGGTCCACGAGGATGCGGTAGGCGCGCTTGCAGATCTCGACCTTGCGGTCGGCCGTGTCGGCCTGGCCTTTTTCGTCGAACGCCATCACGACGACGGCAGCCCCGTAGCGACGGACCTTGCGCGCCTGTTCGACGAACGGCGCTTCGCCTTCCTTCATCGATATCGAATTGACGATGGGCTTGCCCGCAACGCATTTGAGGCCCGCTTCGATGACGGACCATTTCGAGCTGTCGATCATCACGGGCACACGCGTGATGTCGGGCTCGGCGGCGATCAGCTTCAGGAACGTGTCCATCGCCTTTTCGGCGTCGAGCAGGCCTTCGTCCATGTTGACGTCGATGATCTGGGCGCCGGCTTCGACCTGCTGGCGCGCCACTTCGACGGCGGCCGCGTAGTCGCCGCCCAGAATGAGTTTCTTGAACGCCGCCGAACCGGTGACGTTGGTGCGCTCGCCGATATTGACGAAGGTGGCGGCCGCGGCGTTGCTGGGTTCGCTCATGTCAGAAACTCACTGCTTCCATGCCCGCCAGCCGCAGCCGCGCGCCGAGTTTGGGGATACGGCGGGGCGGCACGCCCGCCACCGACTTGGCGATCGCCGCGATATGGCCGGGGGTGGTGCCGCAGCAGCCGCCGACCACGTTGATCCAGCCGTTGCGCGCCCACACGCCCACGAGCTGGCCGGTCATTTCCGGCGGCTCGTCGTAGGCGCCCATGTCGTTGGGCAGGCCCGCATTGGGATAGACGCAGATGAGCGTGTCGGCGCGCGCCTGGATGTCGCCAACGTAAGGGTAAAGCTCGGTCGCGCCGAACGAGCAGTTCATGCCCATCGTGAGCGGCTTTGCGTGGCGCACCGAGTTCCAGAACGCTTCGACCGTCTGGCCCGAGAGATTGCGCCCGGCCATGTCGGTGAGGGTGAACGAGCACATGACCGGGATATCTTCGCCGCGCGCTTCGCCTGCTTCGGAGCAGGCGACGAGCGCCGCTTTGGCGTTCAGCGAGTCGAACACGGTTTCGACCATGATGAAATCGGCGCCGCCGTCGAGCAACCCGTCGATCTGTTCGCGGTAGATGTCGCGCATCTCGTCGAACGACACCGCGCGGTAGCCCGGATTGTTGACGTCCGGGCTGATCGACAGGGTCTTGTTCGTCGGCCCCAATGCGCCGATCACGAACAGCGGTTTTTCCGGATTTTTGGCCATCGCCGCATCGCACGCTTTGCGGATCACCCGGGCCGCCGCGATGCTGATCTCGCGCGCCTGCGCCTGCAGCCCGTAATCGGCCAGGCTGATGGCGTTGGAGTTGAAACTGTTGGTGGCGAGAAGATCCGCGCCGGCGTCGATGTATTTGTTGCAGATTTCGGCCACGATCTCGGGGCGCGTGAGATTGAGCAGGTCGTTGTTGCCCTTCTGGTCGTGGTTGTAGCTGCGCCCGTTGCGGTACCCCGCCTCGTCGAGCTTGTAGCTTTGAATCATCGAGCCGTAGGGCCCGTCTTTCACGAGAATGCGTTCGGCCGCGACTTTGCGGAACAGCTCGGCTTTCTGGGCGCGTGTCATGGAGGCGTCTTTCAGGCGGATTTTGCAGCAAGGGGGGCCGCGACTTTGGCCGGGCGCAGGCCCAGCACATGGCAGATCGAATAGGCGAGGTCCGCTCGGTTGAGCGTGTAGAAATGGAAGTTCGTAACGCCGTGCGCCTGCAGTCGGCGGCATTGCTCGGCTGCGACCATCGCGGCCACAAGGCGGCGCGTTTCGGGATCGGGGTCGAGCCCGTCGAACAGGTCGGCGAGCCATGCGGGCACCGAAGCACCGCACATTTTCGAGAATTTCTGAACTTGCGCGAAATTCGTCACCGGCAGGATGCCCGGAACGATTTCGTTGCCTATACCGCGCGCGGCACAGCGGTCGCGGTAGCGCAAGTAGACGTCGGTGTCGAAAAAATACTGCGTGATGGCGCGGTTGGCCCCTGCGTCGAACTTGGCCTTGAGAAAGTCGATGTCGGCCTCGGGCGACGGCGCATCGGGATGCGATTCGGGATAGGCGCCCACCGAGATGTCGAAATTGGCGATACGCCGAATACCCGCCACGAGATCGTTCGCGTAGGCGTAGCCGTCGGGGTGCGGCGCGTATTTCGTCTGGCCTGCCTGCGGGTCGCCGCGCAAGGCCACGATGTGGCGCACGCCCGCCGCCCAGTAGCTGCGCACCACCTCGTCGATTTCGGCGCGCGTGGCGGCGACGCAAGTGAGATGGGCCGCGGGCGACACGTCGCTTTCGGACGCGATGCGCTTGACGACCGCGTGCGTGCGCTCGCGCGTCGATCCGCCCGCCCCGTAGGTGACCGAAACGAAGCGGGGTCCCAGCGGCGCCAAGCGCTCGAACGCGGCCCACAGCTGCTTGTCCATCTCTTCGTTCTTGGGCGGGAAGAATTCGAAACTGACGGTGATCGCACCCGTCGCGGTTTCGCCGCCGAAAAGCCGTTCGTTCATGGGGGCAAGGTTCCTTTTTCGAGCTAAGAAGCGAGAGACGCAGGCGCGGCAAAGGCGATCGGCGCCTTGTCGCCCGCCCACAGGCAGACAGTCAAAGGTTCGCCCGGCAGCTTGACCGGCGCGACGGGTACCAGCCCCGCCGCGAGCAGCCAGACGCGCATGTCGGCGTCCGCAAAGCCGAGTCGGCGATGCGCGTTTTCGCTGCGCAGCGCGTCGTAGGTGTGGGGCGCGAAGTCGACGATCACAATCCGACCGCCGGGCCGCAGCACGCGCGCGGCCTCGGCCACCGCGGCCGCGGGATCGTCGGCGAAATGCAGCACCTGGTGGATCGTGACCACGTCGAATTCGGGCGCGTCCCAGGCCAGGCGATACATGTCGCCCTGGCGGACATAGACGTCGGCAAGCCCCGCCTTGGCGATGTTGGCGCGCGCCACGCGCAGCATTTCGTGCGACTGGTCGATGCCGACGCCGCGCGCGCCGCGCGCGCCCAGAAGCTCGAGCATGCGCCCCGTGCCGGTGCCGATATCGAGCACGTCGAAGGCCGCGCGCTTGGGCATCAGATCGAGCAGGCGCTGCTCGACTTCGCGGTCGTGCGCATGCAGCGAGCGGATGCGGTCCCAACCTGCCGCATTGGCGTCGAAATAGGCGGCCGCGCGCGCGGCCCGCGTCGCGCGCACCGCGTTCAGGCCGTCGCGGTCGCGCTGCAGCTGCGCGTCGTCCGTCGGCAGCAATTCGGCAAGCTTTCGCGCGAGCGCGCCTGCCGAACCGTCGGCATGCGTACCGGCAGCGAGCCGGTAGAAAACCCAGCTGCCCTCGGGCAGCCGGTCGAGCAGTCCCGCGTCGCACAGCAATTTGAGATGGCGCGACACGCGCGGTTGGCTTTGCCCCAGAATCTGCACGAGCTCGCTGACGGTAAGTTCGCCCTGGGCGCATAGCGCCAAAAGCCGCAACCGCGTGGGCTCGGCGGCGGCGCGCAAGGCGTCCAAAAGGGCGGTCATCGACAACGACATTTCTGCTCCAATAGAAGCAAGATATAATGATATGTTTATGTCTTTCAATAGATCAAACGCGCCGATTACGATTTTAACGTTGACGGCTGTTGTATCAGCGCAACAGGAGGGGACGGAAGCCTGTGCGCCGATTTTGGGGTCTGGTTTTGGCGCGAACCCCTGTGTTACTTATTCGCATTCTGAGAGTCGAATCGAACTAGAAAGTTCGGGTCGAAAGCATCGTGTGTAGCCGAGCACTGAACGTTGCCGGGATCGAGTCCGAAAAGCGGCGAAGATCCGAAGCTCTTCAGCGTTCGTAAACGCATCGACGCTAAAGTGGTTGCATTCGAGAACTGCCCGAGCATTCTGCCGGTGAACATCGCTTTTCGTTTCGAAGGATTCCCCGCCCCAATGTCGTTCTTGTCGAATTCTGGCTTGTCGAAATTCGGTTCGTTGCGTCGCACGTGTCTGACGGCGATTCTTGCGGGCAGTCTGTTTGTCGGCGCATCGGCCGTGCGAGCCGACGAGGACCCGAAGGCAGTGCTGCAGGTCGCGCAGGCAAACGACGCGGGCAGCGACATTTGGGACCCGATCGAGCCCGTCAACCGCTATTTCTTCGAAGTGAATCGCTTCCTCGACGAGATCATGCTCAAGCCTGCGGCCGCTTGGTACGGGATGCTGCCGCAGGGCGTGCGCACAGGCACCGGCAACTTTCTCGGCAATTTGCGTACGCCGTGGACCGTCGCCAATGACGGCCTGCAGGGCGAGGGCACGCGCGCGGGCACGGCGATCGCGCGATTCTTCATCAATACGATCATCGGCTTCTTCGGCGTCTTCGATCCGGCCAAGGAGCTGGGGTTCGTGCATCACGACGAAGACGCGGGCCAGACTTTGGGCGCCTGGGGCGTGCAGGAAGGTCCCTATCTGATGCTGCCCGTGCTGGGCGCGTCGAACGGCCGCGACCTTGTCGGGTTCGCCGTCGACACGTTCCTCGATCCGTTCAGCCTGCTGACGCGCGGCACCAATCTCGATTGGACGCCCTATGCGCGCAGCGGCACGACGGCCGTGCATTATCGCGACGCCAACGGCCAGCAGATCGACGATCTGCAGCGGAGCTCGACGGATCTCTACGCGACCGTGCGCCGCGTTTCGGCAGAAAGGCGGCGTGCGGCGATCCGCAACGCCGATCCGGGCGCAAATCCGCCCTCGCCGCGCATGACCGACGGCGAAGGCCCCGGCATTTCGGGTCCGCGCGCCGACGCAGCACAGTGACGGGCCGACGGAGATAACGCGCGATGTTGCGCCGGGTTGTCCTGAGCTGCCTTGCCCTCCTGGCGCTCGCATTCGCCGCCCCGTCCGCGCGGGCGCAGAACGCCGTTCCCGCTGCGGCCCAATTCATCGACCGTCTTTCGCAGACGGCGATCGAGGGGCTCACCTCGAACGAAATCGACCACGACGAGCGCAGGGAACGGTTCCGCAAGATTTTCACCGAGGCGTTCGACGTGGCCACGATCGGGCGCTTTGCGCTCGGCAGCCCGTGGCGCACGGCCAGCGAAGCCGACCGGGCCGAATATCTGAAGGCCTTCGAAGACTACATCGTGGCGAGCTACGCCACGCGCTTTGCAGACTACGGCGGCGAGAAAATCGTGACCGTAGGCTCGCGCCGCGGCGACGACAACGAGGCCTTCGTTCTTTCGCAGTTCGTGCGCGCCCAGGGCGCGCCCGTGCGCGTGGCTTGGCGCGTGCGCCCGAACGGCGACAGCTGGCGCATCATCGACGTGATCATCGAAGACGTCAGCATGGCGATCACCCAGCGCGACGATTTCTCCGCGACCGTCCAGCGCAACGGCGGCCGCCTGTCGGCTTTGATCGAAGCCTTGCGCGGCAAGACCGCCGCCCCGGCCCCGACGGCGGCCGGGCGCAGCTGAATCCTCAGTCGCGCGTCAGAGGCTTGTATTTGATGCGGTGCGGCTGGTCGGCATCGGCGCCCAGGCGCCGCTTCTTGTCGGCTTCGTAGTCCTGGTAGTTGCCCTCGAACCACACGACCTGGCTGTCGCCTTCGAACGCCAGGATGTGCGTGGCGATGCGGTCGAGGAACCAGCGATCGTGGCTGATCACAAGCACGCAGCCCGAATATCCGAGCAGCGCGTCTTCAAGGGCGCGCAGCGTGTCGACGTCGAGATCGTTGGTCGGTTCGTCGAGCAGCAGCACGTTGGAGCCGGCTTTGAGCATCTTGGCCAGCTGCACGCGGTTGCGCTCGCCGCCCGAAAGCTGGCCGACTTTTTTCTGCTGGTCCGCACCCTTGAAATTGAACGACGCCACATAGGCGCGGCTCGGCACGTTGCGGCCGCCGATCACGAGAATGTCGTCGCCCTTCGAGACTTCTTCCCACACGGTTTTGTTGGCATCGAGATCGTCGCGGCTCTGGTCGACATAGCCGAACTGCACCGTCTCGCCGATCTCGAGCTTGCCGCCGTCGGGCTTGTCCTGGCCCACGAGCATGCGGAAAAGCGTGGTCTTGCCCGCCCCGTTGGGGCCGATGATGCCGACGATGCCGCCTGCGGGCAGGCGGAAATCGAGCTTGTCGATCAGCAATTTGTCGCCGAAGCCCTTGCTGAGCTGCTCGGCCACCACGACCGTGTTGCCGAGGCGGGGCCCTGGTGCGATCTGGATCTGCATGCTGTCGGGCGCGCGGTCGCGCTCCTCGGCCACCAGCGCGTCGTAGGCCTGGATGCGCGCCTTGTTTTTGGCTTGGCGCGCGCGCGGGCTCGACTTGATCCATTCGAGCTCGCGCTCGAGCGTCTTCTGGCGGTTGGTCTCCTGCTTCTCTTCGAGGGCAAAGCGCTTCTGCTTCTGGTCGAGCCACGACGAGTAGTTGCCTTCCCAAGGGATTCCCTTGCCGCGGTCGAGTTCGAGGATCCAGCCCGCGACGTTGTCGAGGAAGTAGCGGTCGTGCGTGACGGCGACCACGCAGCCCGGATAATCGTGCAAAAACCGCTCGAGCCAGCCGACGGATTCGGCGTCGAGATGGTTGGTGGGCTCGTCGAGCAGCAGCAGGTCGGGCTTCTGCAGCAGGAGACGGCACAGCGCCACGCGACGGCGCTCGCCGCCCGAAAGTTTGGTTACGGCCGCGTCGCCCGGCGGGCAGCGCAGCGCATCCATCGCGATCTCGATCGTGCGGTTCAAATCCCAGGCGTCGGCGGCGTCGATTTTCTCCTGCAGTTCGGCCTGCTCGGCCAGAAGCGCGTTCATCTCGTCGTCGTCGGTCACTTCGCCGAGCTTGTTCGACACCTCTTCGAAGCGGTCGACCATGGCTTTGAGCGATCCGAGCCCTTCCATGACGTTTTCGGCCACGGTTTTTTTTGCGTCGAGATGCGGCTCCTGCTCGAGAAGACCGCATGTCGCCCCTTCGGCCAGAAAATGTTCGCCCGACGTGTCCGGGTCGCGCCCCGACATGATCTTGAGCAAGGTCGATTTGCCCGAGCCGTTCAAGCCCAGCACGCCGATCTTCGCGCCGGGCAGGAAAGACAGCCAAATGTCGTCCAGCACCTTTTTCCCGCCCGGATAGACCTTGGCGAGACGCTTCATCACGTAGACATACTGGTAGGCGGCCATGGCGGGCTGTTCCTTCGAGGGCGCGGGGCGGACAAACGAACCGGCCCCGGAGATAGCACACCCCCGGGCCGGATCAAGCCCGCGTTCTATTGCAGTGGGGCTAGCGCGCCAGGGCGGCGCGCTTGGCCGCATCGCTGCGGAACGCGACCAGGGTCTTTTCGAGATCGGCGCGCGGCACGTCGCGCGTGATGAACACGAATCTGGAGCGCCGGTCGGCGTCGGGCCACGCCGGCAGCCGCGCGGGCGGATGGAACAGGTGCTGCACGCCGTGCACGACGACGGGCTGGTCTTCGCCCGCGACGTTGACCAAACCCTTCATGCGTAGCAGATCGGCCCCACGCGACTGCGCCAGGCTGCCGAGCCAGCTTGCCACCACGTCCCACTCCATCGGCTCGTCCACTGTCAGACAATGCGCGCGAATGCGGTCGTCGTGGCGATTGACGTCGTGGTGGGCGTGCTCATGGCTGTGGTCGTGGTCGTGCCCATGGTCGTGCCCATGGTCGTGGTCGTGTCCATGCGCATGATCGTGGACTTCATTGGCGGCATAGGCTTCTTCGGCCAGCCAACGGCGCACGTCGGCCGTCTTGGTCGCGGGATTGTAGAGGCCGGCATCGAACAGCAGCGCTGGATCGAGTTCGCCCCGGACCGCCACGATCACCGGCGCGGCTGGATTGATCGCGGCCAGACGCAGGCGCAAGGCGGCGACCTTGGCCGGATCGGCGATATCGGTCTTGGTCAGCACGAGCCGGTCGGCGACCGCTATTTGCTTCACGCTTTCGAACTGCGCGTCGAGCTGGGTGTCCGCGTTGACCGCATCGACGGTCGCGACCACGCCGTCGAGCCGGTAATAGGCGGCAAGCACGGGATCGTCGATCAGCGTGTGCAGAATGGGGGCGGGATCGGCAAGCCCCGTCGTTTCGATCGCGACGCGCGCGAATTCCGGCACTTGGCCGCGCACGCGCTTGAGGTAGAGGTCGCGCAGCGCGACTTCGAGATCGCCGCGCACGGTGCAGCACAGGCAGCCCGAATTCATCTTCACGAACTGGGTCTGGCCTGCCGGATCGACATTGTTCAAAAGCTCGCCCTGCACGAGCAGATCGTCGAGCCCGATTTCGCCGAATTCGTTTATGATGACGGCGGTCTTGGCCATTGCCGGATGGACCAGCAGCTTCGACAGAAGCGTGGTCTTGCCGCTGCCGAGAAAGCCTGTCAGCACCGAAATCGGAAGGGGCGTCCAGCCGCCCGACGCGGAAGCGTTTTCCATCGCGCAAGCGATAGCACCCGGTGCGCGCGCGCGGCAAGCCCGGCGCCGCGCTGTCGCCGCGCGCGGATTTCTTGCTATAACGGTCGCATGTCGTCGCCGCATCTACCGGTCGCGCATTTGCTGCTCGGCTTTGGGCTCGGGCTGGCGCTGTTCGCGGGCCTCTATTGGAGCCTCGCGCGCGGCGGCCAAATGCCCGGCCTTGCCGCAGCCTTGCTGTGCGCGGGCCTTGGGCTCGCGCTCGCCCTGGCGGTTGCGGCTGCCGCGTTTCGCAGGACCCTGGCTCTTGCCGCTGCCGAGCGGCGCGCCCTCGCGGCGGAACTGGAAGCCGCCCGCGCCGCCGCGAACGCGGGCGACGCGCAACTGCAGCACGACCGCGCGTGGCTCGAGGCGATCCTGCGCGATCTCAGCGAGGCCGTGATCGTCGCCGACCGCGACCACCGACTGCTGCTGTTCAACGCGCGCGCCAACGAGCTGCTGGCCCCGTGCGGGCCGGTGGGCCTGCGGCGCGACGTGCGGCTGCTGCTCGAGATTGCCGATGTCGACGAAGCGTTTGCCGCCGCAAGAACCGGCAACTGCGCTTCGGCGCAGGTCTATCTGGCCGACGGGCGCGGGCCCTTTGCGGCGCGCCTTGTCTGGGCGCGTGATCCGGCGGCCGCAAGCGACGCCTATGTGCTGACTTTCGGCGCGCGCGACGCGGACCAAGACGCGCGTGCCGCATTGCCGCCGCGGCCCGAGTTTTTCGATTTCGACGCCCAGCGCCTGTCGCCTTCCAACGCGGACCTCGCCGACCGGCCACTCGCCGCCCTTGCGTACTGCGTGTTCGATCTCGAGACGACCGGGCTCGACGTCGAAAACGACGCGATCGTGTCGGTGGGGGCCGTGCGCGTGCTCGGCAGCCGCGTGCTGGGCAGCGAAAATTTTTCGACGTTGGTCGATCCAGGACGGCCGATCCCGCTCGCCGCAACCGCGATCCACGGCATCGACGACGCAGGCGTTGCCGGCGCTCCCGATGCGCCGACGGCGATCGCGCAGCTGAAGCGCTTCGCCCACGACGCGGTGCTGGTCGCGCACAATGCAGCGTTCGATCTGGCATTCGTGGCGCGGGCGGCCAAAGCGGGCGGATACACATTCGAAAATCCGCCGTTCGACACTTTGCTCGTTGCGCGCTGGCTGTTTCCCGACCTTGCCGACCACAGCCTCGAAGGCCTGGCAGGGCTGCTCGGCATCGAGATCGGCCGGCGCCATTCGGCCCTCGACGACGCGCTTGCGACGGCGGCGATCTTCGCCAAGCTCGTCGACATTTGCCGCCATCGCGGCCTTTCGACGTACGGCGAGCTGGCGGCCGCCTCGAACATGGCGCTCGACATGCGCCTTGCCGCCCACAATCTCAGCCGAGCAGGCGGCCTGTGACGTCGGCGCGCGTCGCCGCCGCGAAAAGGTCGATCGCGTGCAGAGCTTCGGCAAGCCGCGCGCGCTCGGGCTTGGAAAGATCGCCCGGCCGAACGTAGTTGCCGGGGGTACGGCCCGCGCGCGCGGCGGCAAGCTGGCCGCGCAGTAAAAAGAACGTCACGGTTTCGAAGGCGGCGGCAAGGCTTGCGGCCTCGCCCGGCGCCAGGGCGCCTGCCGCATCGAGCGCTTCGAGCCGCGCGCGCGTTCCGGTCGCGAGCGTGCCCGCGCGCAGGGCGCGCAGGCGCACATTCGCCACCAGCGGCATCGTGCCGCTCATCTTCAAATCGATCTCGCCGGCATGTTCGCCCGACGCGATCGGTGCCAAACGCCCGAACAGGCCGAGGGCCACTTTCAGGCGCCGGTCTTCGCCCAGCATCGCGCGCGCGAATCCCGGATGGCGCTTGAGCGCTTCGGCCACTTGCCCGCGCAGGCGCACGGCCGGGGCGGGGTCGCCGAAAATCGGCTCGAAATCGAAGAAGATATCGGCGGTCAGCAAGGCGGCGGGCGTGCGCCGCTCGATCCAAAGGCCGATCTGCTCGGCCCATTGCGACGCGGTCTTGCGCCAGACCGGGTTCGACGACATCACATTGCCCTTGCACAGCTCGAACCCGATCGCGGCAAGCGTTTGCGAAATGCGCACGGCGAATTCGACGAACCAAGCGTCGATCGCGTCGTGCGCATCGTCCGGATAGTCGGCCAGCATCATGCCGTGGTCCTGGTCGGGGGCGAGAAAGCTTTCGCCGCGCCCGCCCGAACCCATGATCAGAAACGTGAAGGCGACCGGCGACGGCCCCAACTCGGCCAGATGCTGCGCCACCACATGGCGATGCAGGTCGCGATTGATCTCGGTCACGATGCGCTGGATGTCGGGGGCGGGCAAACCGTCGTCGAGCAGCGCTTGGGCAAGCTCGATCTGCGCCGCCTTGGCCGTGCGATGGTCGCCCAGCGCCGCTTCGAGGCCGCCCAGAATGTCGAGTTCGCGCAGCACGCGCGCACCCGCCGCCGCCAATGCGCCCGCACGTGCCACAAGGCCCATGGGCTTGCCGTCGGCATCGACGACCGGCATATGCCGCCAGCCGCGCCGCCGTAGCCGCCCGAGAATGCGGTAGAGATATTCGTCGGCCGACACGGCAATCGGGTCGGGCGTCATGAACTGCGCCACGGGCGCGCTTGCCGAGGCCTTGAGCGCCACGCGCGTCACGACATCGCGCTCGGTGAGCAGGCCCGCAAGCCGCCCCTCGGCATCGACCGCGAGCAACGCCGAGGCATTGGCGGCGGCCAGCGCCTCGAGGGCGGCGGCGATCGGCAGATCGTGGGGCACTACAGGCACTTCGACGAGCGCGTCGCGCGCGCGCCCCAAAAACAGATCGAGGGCGATAAGCCCTGCCATCACCCGCCCAGTGCCGCGCGGGTTTCGGCGCCGCGCAGCATCGGGCGCAAATCCTGCAGGAAGGACAGCATGCCGAATTTCACGGCGCCCGCCACGGCCTGGTAGTCGGCATCGTGCACGCCCGATTTGACCGGCAGCGTTTCGAACATGCGCTTGGACGAGCGGATCGCGATCTTCTGGACGGCGCGCGGCGGGTTGGCGATCGCGGCCAGCAGCCTTGCCTCGAACGCGGCAATATCGGCCCCCCAACCATCGGGGCGACTGGTTGGCGCCGGATACTGCGCCAGGATATCGGCATAGACGCCCACCAACCCGGCATTGAGGCTTGCATCGTCGACCGTGTCGGGGGTGCGCAGTTCGCCCTCAACCACGAGAAGCATGTCGGCCAGAACGGTCACGAAGCTTTCCCAACGGCAAGTCTGCAGGGCCACCTGAAAGGCTTCGTCGCCGAACGCCGCCTGGCCGTAATGGCCAAGCGAATTGCGGCAAAACTCGCGCGAGGCGCGTTGGGCCAGCAGCGCGGCCCGTTCGGACACGAAAATCTTCAAGGATTCCAAATCCGTGAGGGGTGCCGCCCGCCATCTGCGGACGGTATCGGCGATATATCTACGCAATCCAGATGTGAATTCCATGAACAATTCCAATACTTAAGAAGCTTGCGAAGATTTCCGGGTCCGTGATACACGCCATACAGCTTGTAGAACAAGACTCGAAATGCAAGCACCTATCCGGAGGATGCCCCCACCCTTTTCGCTCCAAAATCAAATCCGCAACCACGTCCGCAATTCGTGCGCACCCTGTCGATCAAGGGGCATCGGTGCGCATAAGGTTGCGGCAAAAAAACCGGGTGCCGACGCACGGCACGTCAACCAAACAGTGAGGTCCCCCCATGGCTGCAAAGCAGCTTTCTCTGGAAGAGGCCAAGGCCCATTGGGCCAAGACGTCCACGCTGATGTGGACGGCAATGGCCATCTGGTTCTTCCTGAGTTTCGGCGTGCATATCTTCGCGCGCGAACTGAATGCGATCACGATCCTGGGCTTCCCGCTCGGGTTCTGGTTTGTCGCCCAAGGTTCCATCACCGGCTACGTGATCTTGTGTTTCTGGAGCTCGTCGGCCCAGAACGACATCGATCGCGAATTCGGCGTCGAAGAAGAATAAGGAGCGCACAGCCATGGCTATGAAAATGGAAGGTGGGTTCCTCAACAATCTGGGACGGATCTACGCGATCTACACCGGTTGCTTCGTGGCATTCACCGTCTTGATCGGCATTCTCGAATATGCGGGCGTGCCGAACGTCTATCTCGGCTACATGTTCGTCGCAGGCACGCTGACCGTCTATGCGGTCATCGGCTTCCTGTCGCGCACGGGCCAGCTCACCGAATACTACGTCGCAGGCCGATCGGTTCCGGCTTTCTACAACGGCATGGCGACGGCTTCCGACTGGATGTCGGCGGCGTCGTTCATCGGCATGGCGGGCACGCTCTATCTGGGCGGCTACGACGCCAATGCCTTCGTCATCGGCTGGACCGGCGGTTACGTGCTGGTGGCCGTGCTGATGGCGCCGTACTTGCGCAAGTTCGGGCAGTACACGGTCCCCGACTTCTTCGGAGCCCGCTACGGCGGCAATGCCGCCCGCCTGTTGGCCGTCGTCGTGCTCGTCACGGCGTCGTTCGTGTACATGGTGGCCCAGCTCGTGGGCGTGGGCATCATCGCCTCGCGCTTCCTCGGCCTGCCCTTCCAGCTTGCGGTTTATGCCGGTCTCGTCGGCATCCTGCTCTGCTCGATGATGGGCGGCATGAAGGCGGTGACCTGGACCCAGGTCGCCCAGTACATCATCCTGATCGTCGCGTACTTGATCCCGGTGACCATGCTTTCGGTCGAGGTCACGGGCGTGCCGATCCCGCAGCTGATGTACGGCCAAGCACTCGAGAAAGTCGCGGCCCTCGAAAAGAGCCTCGGCATCCTCAACGCGCATACCAACCCGTTCTCGAACGCGCGCGGCGAGTACGAGTTCATGCGCATGGTCAACTTCTTCGCGTTGGCTTTCTGCTTGATGATCGGGACGGCGTCGTTGCCGCACATCCTGATGCGCTACTTCACCACGCCCACCGTGCGTGAAGCGCGTGCCTCGGTCGGCTGGTCGATCTTCTTCATCTATCTGCTGTACTTCACGGCGCCGGCCTACGCGGCGTTCGCGAAGCTCGAAGTCTACCAGAACGTGATCGGCCAGCCGATCGCGTCGCTGCCGGCCTGGGTTGCGGAATGGACGCGGATCGGTCTGGTGGCAGTGAACGACGCCAATCGCGACGGCCTCGTGCAGCTCGCCGAGTTCCGCATCCAGGGCGACGCGATCGTGCTGGCAACGCCGGAAATCGCCGGCCTGCCCTACGTGATCGCAGGCTTGGTGGCCGCAGGTGGCCTTGCGGCCGCTCTGTCGACCGCCGACGGCCTGCTGCTCGCCATGTCGAACGCCATGTCGCACGACGTGTACTACAAGGTTATCGATCCGAAGGCCGAAACGGCCAAGCGGATGATGATCTCGCGCGTGCTGCTCGTGGTGCTCGCCTTGCTGGGCGCGTGGGTCGCGGGCAGCTTGGGGGCAGACATCCTGTTCCTGGTCGCCTGGGCCTTCTCCATCGCCGCGTCGGGCCTGTTCGCAGGCCTCGTGCTCGGCGTGTGGTGGAAGGGCACCAACAAGCCCGGCGTGCTTGCGGGCATGATCGCGGGCTTCGGCGTGTGCATGTTCATGCTGGTCTCGTCGGAGTTCTACGGGCCTTGGCTCAAGGGGCTCCTGGGCGACAGCACCAGCCTCGTGGCCGCGCGCGGCCGCCAGGTGGCGTGGCCGTTCGGTCTGAACTCGATCTCGGTCGGCATCTTCGGCATTCCGGCATCGTTCTTGGCGACGATCATCGTCTCCAAGCTCACGACGCCGCCGCCGCAGGAAATGCAGGACTTCATCGACTCGATCCGCATCCCCACGGGTGCGGTGAAGCTCGCGGACGGCGAAGCGCCGGCGCACTAAGCGCCGTCGCTTTGCCCGAAACGGCAAAGACCGGAGGGGCGGGATCGCAAGATCCCGCCCTTTCTCTTTCGAAAATCCGCGAAATCGGGTAGAGCGTTTTCCATGACGGGTACCCCCAACTTCGTCTTCGACTATCCGGTCTTCTTTCTGTTCGTGTACGGCATTGCGGTCGTGCAATGGACCTGCATCGGACGTTTCATGCTCGGCAACATCCTGCCGATGGACTCGCGCAACTACATCTGGCGCTGGTTCCGCCTGTTGACCGACTGGGTCGTGGGAGCCACTCGTTTCGTCACGCCCCTCTATGTGCGCCCACTGTGGCTGCCGCTGATCGCGTTTTTCTGGCTGGGCCTCGTGCGGCTCGTGGGCTCGTTCGTGCTGTTCAAGCTCGGCCTTGCCCCCACCCTTTCCGCGGCCGGCGGGAGCTAGGGCGATGGAACCGCGCAGCATGTTCGCGATCGCCCTCGCCATCAGCCTTGCCAACGGCACCTTGTCGCCGTGGCTGCCCTGGATCGCGTTTTTCGTGCCGTTTTTCCTGCCCGAGATCGTGCCGCTGACGCGCGAGACGGTGTTCTACAGCGCCTCTTTCATGCTCGGCATGGGCACGCTGCTGGCGGGCGGCGTTGCGGCGGCGATCTACGAGGGCCTTACTCGCCAGACGGCCCCAACCGAACGCGCCATGCAGATATGGATTGCGGGCTGCCTGTTCGTATCGACGCCTGCCGTGCTGCGCCTGCTCGGCCTCTAGCCAAATCCCGCCGACTGGCCTAGCCTCTGCGTACGGTATCCGGCTAGGGATCGTCCGAGCCGGAAGCGGCGGGGGTCGGGGGGCTCTATCATGGACGAATTGGAGCGTGTCCGCGCCATGGCGTGGATATCGGTCGCACGCGGATGCGGCTTCGGCGCATTGGCCGTGTCGATGGTCAGTTTCAGCCTTGTTGCCTGGCCAATGATGGCGTTCAAGCTGGCGGCGATCGGCTGCACGCTTGCGACGGCCATTCTGGTGCTGAAGGCCGATCGCGTGCGTG
>JBILXZ010000119.1:0-3002 GCA_044378015.1 Tagaea sp. | reverse complement strand
CGTCGAAACGGAAACCTTCGTCCGCGCTGCCGACGACGACGAATTTACGAAACAAATCGAAGAAATACTGCGCCGCCGCGAGCGCCCGGATGCAATCATTGCGTCGAATAGCATCTTGGCATTGCCTCTAATTTCCGCAGTCAAACGGTCACAAGTCGGCATTCCCGACGAATTATCGTTACTTGTTTTCGATGAACCAAATTGGGCCTTGGCGCTCGATCCGCCGCTTTCAATCGTTCGACACCCCATAAAAGACATGGCGCGCAGTGCTTGGAACGCATTGATCGAAAGGATCGACGGCTATTCAGGCCCCAGCCGCAGCATTACCCATGCCGCCGAGATCGTGATTCGGGCATCTGTATAAATGCATGAGCTATCCTCTCGACAATAGCCAATCCCGGTCTGCCAACCACCGTTCGCGCCTCGAGCGTAGAAGTCTGCGCAGCGCGCGTTTGAGCGAACGGTTTTTCATTCTCGTTTCCGCTTGCGTTGGCTTGCGATCCGTATCGAGCCGTCAAGCGAGAGGCCAGTTACCGGGAACGGTAAGGCCGCGCACGCTTCCACTTAGGCCGGGGTGCTACCCCGGAGACGCTTGCCGTTGCGGAAACTAGGCCTATACGCACGGCGCGGTGCCGCGAGAAACAAGTACTCCAAATCGGCTACCAAAAAGCGACCGTGAAATCGATGAACAACCGGTACTGCGCGGTCTCGCCCGGCGCCAGAGTCCGCACGCCGGGCCGCAGCTCCAAGCGACCGTCGCTCGTTTCGGCCTCGGCAAGTCCTTGCCAGGGCTCGATACACAGGAAGGGCGCGCCGGGCTTCGTCCAGATGCCGAGCTGCGGCGAATCGGGGAAGCGCACTTCGATGCCTTCCGCCCCCTCCGGCCCGAACCATACGCGGCGCGACGCAACCGTTTCGAAATGCAGCGCGCCGCCTGCGAACATCGAATCGTCGGGCGCCAAACGTCGCCCGACGACCGGCGTCGCAAAGCTCTGCGGCTTCAACAGGCCTGTAGCGATGGCGGCCCGGCGGATCGCTGCCGTCTCAGCCTGCTCGAACAGGCAGACATAGCGGCTGCGCAAGGGCGGTTCCGTCGGCCAAACGAAGCCAGGATGGTAGCCGAAGCAATAGGGCATCGTTTCGTCACTGTCATTGCGAATCACTGCCGACATCGCCAAGCCCGTTGCTTCGACACGCACCTCGACGCGCAGTGTGAAAGCAAACGGGTAATACTGCCGCGTTTGCGCATCGTCCTTCTGCTCGAAGATCGCGGACTGCGCGTCGTGTGCAACAAGTGTGCAATCGCGCTCGCGGAAGAAGCCGTGCGGCGGCATCGGATAGCTGGTACCGGCGATCGAAACGGCCCCGCCCTTCGAGCGGCCGATCACGGGAAACAGCAACGGCGCGCATGCATCCCACCAGGCCGGATCGCGCTGCCATAGCCTTTGTGCGCCCCGCCATTCGAGGCTCACGAGTTCGGCACCGCGGACCGCAAACCGTGCCGCGACCGTCGAATTGCCGATGTGGATTTCAATCCCCATTGTCGCAGCGCCCGCAGGTGAATCGTGGAAGCTAGAATCCACAGTCAGTTATTGTCATTAAGTATCGTGAATTTCTCAATTCGTGAAAGAATATTCTGCGTTGACATGAAATAGGCGTTCATATTATGAAACTCAAACCAGACAAAGCGCTGGGCATCAGGGGGAAACGTGAAAAAACTGGCGGTCGTTACCGACAGCGAAGTGCAAAACGACCAGGGGCGCGAAATCCCCGGCGCACAGGCTTTGCGGCGCGGTCTGTCGCTGCTCGACATCGTCGCCGAAAACCCCAGCCGCCTACGCTTCAGCGAAATCGCCGACAAAGCCGGCCTCACCCGCGCGACTGCCCACCGCATGCTCGCAACCCTCGTCGAAGCGGGCCTGCTGCGCATCGACGAGCGCGACCAGACCTACAGCCTCGGCTTCCGCCTGTTCGAGATGGCGCATCGCGTGTGGGACCAGTTCGATCTGCGCAGTGCAGCCGAGCCCGAGCTCGAGCGCCTGCGCGATCTCACGGGCGAAACGATCCGCCTCGGCATTCTCGACGGCGACGGCATCCTCTATATCGACCAGCGCGAAGCGGCCCAGGCGGTGCGCTTGGGCAATGGCGTGGGCTCGCGCACGGCTTGCCATGCAAGCGGTGCGGGCAAGGCGATCCTCGCCCATCTCGATCCGCTCACGCGCGACCGGCTGCAGAACGCGCTGGGCTTGCGTCGTTTCACGCCGAACACGATCGCCGAGCGCGATCCGCTCGACCGCGAACTCGATCTCACCAAAGCGCGCGGCTATGCCGTGTCGCTCGAGGAGCAGCATCTGGGCATCAACTCGGTCGCCGCCCCGATCCTCGATCCGCGCGCGCGCTCGATCGGTGCCATCGCGATCGTTGGCCCCTCCTATCGCCTGCCCGTCGACAAGCTGCACGCGCTCGGGCGCGACGTGATGGAGGCCGCACGGCGCATTTCCGGCAACGCAGGACAGGTCGCAATGTCGATCCAGATCAACCCGCGCCCGCTCGGCGCAGACCGCGACGATCTGATTTCTGCGGTTCCGACCACGGCGTTCCTCGGCGAAGGGCCGGTGTGGCTTCCCGACGCCAAGCGCCTGATGATGGTCGACATCCTTGCACCCGCCGCGATCGTCGCCGATCCCGAGAGCGGCGCGTTCGTCTCGCATCCGATGCCGGAGCTCATCAGCGCCATCGTGCCGCGCCGTCGCGGCGGCTTTGTGGCCGCCATGCAGAGCGGCTTGAAGACCATCGATCTCGACGGCGGCGGCGTTTCGGTTATCGCCGCTCCCGAAGCCGACCGTCCGGGCAATCGATTCAACGACGGCAAATGCGACCGGCGCGGCCGCCTCTGGGCAGGCACGCTCGCGATCGACACCACGCCCGGGCACGGTTCGCTCTATCGCCTCGACCCGGACGGGCGATGCACCAAAATGGACAGCGGATTCCATCTGTCGAAC
>JBILXZ010000064.1:0-12797 GCA_044378015.1 Tagaea sp. | reverse complement strand
CGGCCCCAAGCGCATCTACGCCTACGATTACGACATCGAAACCGGCTCGATCGCCAATCGGCGCGTGTTCGTGCAATTGCCCGAAGGTGTGGGCACGCCCGACGGGCTTGCGGTCGATGCCGAAGGCTTCGTGTGGTCGGCGCATTGGGACGGCTGGTGCGTCACGCGCTACGACCCCGACGGCAAGGTCGATCGCGTGATCAACCTGCCCGTCCCGCGCCCGACCAGCTGCGCGTTCGGCGGGTCGGATCTTTCCACGCTCTACATCACGAGTGCGCGCATTCGCCTGTCGGCCCAGCAGATCGCCGAAGCGCCGCTTTCGGGCAGCGTTTTCGCCCTCAAATCCGGCTTCCGCGGTTTGGCGGAATCCCCATTCGCAGGCTGAGGAGCACGCGAAAAATGGCCAGCGTCCGCCTCGAAGACATCCGCAAGAATTTCGCCGGCACGCATGTGCTGCACGGCATCGACCTCGAGATCGACGACGGCGAGTTCGTCGTGTTCGTCGGCCCCTCGGGCTGCGGCAAATCGACCTTGCTGCGCCTCATCTGCGGGCTCGACGAAGTCACGTCGGGCCGCATCGCGATCGACGGCGAGATCGTCAACGACGTGCCGTCGGCCAAGCGCGGCATCGCGATGGTGTTCCAATCTTACGCGCTCTATCCGCATATGAGTGTGGCCGAAAACATGGGCTACGCGCTGCGCCTTGCCGGCACGCCGAAGGACGAAATCGCGTGCCGCGTGGGTGCTGCCGCCGCAGTGCTTCGCCTCGAAGCACTGCTGACGCGCAAGCCGCGCCAGCTTTCCGGCGGCCAGCGCCAGCGCGTGGCGATCGGACGCGCCATCGTGCGCGAGCCGCGCGTGTTCCTGTTCGACGAGCCGCTTTCCAATCTCGACGCCGCTTTGCGCATCGACATGCGCGCCGAAATCGCGAGCCTAAAGCAGCGCCTTGGCACGACGATGGTCTATGTCACGCACGACCAGATCGAGGCGATGACGCTCGCCGACAAGATCGTCGTGATGCATGCGGGCCGTGTGGAACAAGTGGGCGCACCGCTCGATCTCTACCGGAAGCCGGCCAACCGCTTCGTTGCGACCTTCATCGGTTCGCCGCGCATGAATCTGGTGCCTGCGACGAGCGATGCCGCCGGCATCGTGCGCTTGGCCGACAGCACGCCCACGCCGCTGCGCGCGGCAAACGCCGCCGAAGTCGGCCTGCGCGCCGAGCATCTGCGGCTCTGCGCCGACAGCGAAGTCGCCGATTTCGAAGGAACCGCGATCGCAGTCGAGCATCACGGCGCCGATCTCTTTGCGCATGTGCGCCTTGCGCGCGCAAACGCAACGCTGATCGTCCGCCAAGTCGGCGACAGCGTGCTCGACGTCGGCGCACCCGTTCGTCTCGCCGTCGATTGGAACCAAGCGCACGTTTTTGCCGCCGACGGGATGCGCTGCCAAACATCGACCGAAGCGAAGGTGGCCGCATGAGCGCGATCTATCCCGATCTTGCCGGCATGCCGGTTCTGATCACGGGCGGTGCATCGGGTATTGGCGAAGCCCTGGTCGCAGCTTTTGCCGCACAGAAGGCGCGCGTGGCGGCGATCGACATCAATGCCGAGCGCCTGCGCCAAACCGCCGAAGCGATTCGAGCCCAGACCGGCGTCAAAATCGAAACAGCCTGCGTCGATTTGCGCGACGTGCCGACTTTGCGCGCGGCCGCAGCCGAGCTTGCCGCGAAGACCGGCACTTTCCGCACGCTCGTCAACAATGCCGGCGACGATGCACGCCATCCCTGGCGCGACATGACGCCCGAATTGTGGGACGAGCGCTTTGCCGTAAATGCACGCCATCAGTTTTTCGCGGCCCAAGCGGTCGCACCTGCAATGGGCGAAGCGGGCGGCGGGTCGATCGTCAATCTTGGCTCGATCTCGTGGATGTTCGGGGCCGCCGGCCTCATCGCCTACACGACCGCCAAATCCGCGATCATGGGCCTCACCAAATCGCTCGCGCGCGAGCTCGGCGGTTTGCGCATCCGCGTCAATTCGATCGCCCCCGGTTGGGTCCTGACCGAAAAGCAGATCGCGCGTGCCAATGCCGAGGATCCGGCCAAGTTCAAAGCCTATCTCGACCGCCAATGCCTCAAAGAACATCTCGAACCCGCCGATGTCGCCAAGCTCGCTTTGTGGCTATCGTCGGCGGAATCGCAACGCTGCACCGGCCAGACTTTCGTGCTCGACGCCGGCGTGGTCTAGGCGCTTTCGTACAACTGCGCGGTCGCGGCGCGCAGCAAAAAAACAACGGACCTTCCGCGAGGTCCGAAACTCGAGGGGAGAAACTTCGATGGCCCAATTCAACCGTCGCCAATTCGGCGCCTTGGCTGCCGCCGGTGCGGCTAGCCTCGCCGTTCGTCCGGCAGCTGCACAGTCCGGCCAGATGAGCTTCATGAGCTTCACCTACGCCGAAGAACCAAACAAACCCTTCGTCGTGACCCTGCTCGACAATTTCAAAACCGCCAGCGGCGTTTCGGTCGAACCGGTCGCGACCGCTTGGGGCGACACGCAACGCAACGTGATGCTCCGCCAGCGCTCCAAGACGCTGCCCGACAGCGTGCAGCTGCAGGATCGTTGGCTGCCCTCGATGGCAGCCCTGCCCGAGATCGTCGATCTCGATACACTGCTCGGCCGCCCCGCGATCGAAGCCGCCCTTGCACCGGCAGCACTCGGTCTCGGCCGTGTCGGCAACAAGCAGCTCGCCATTCCGCTGATCTCGGGCTCGGTCGGCATGGTTGCCAATTCCGAAGTGCTCGCTAAAGCCGGCATCACAAGGATGCCGGAGACGCTGGCCGATTTCCGCGCCGCCCTCGTGGCCGTGCGCGACAAGGTCCCGAACTCGGTGCCGTTCGCGATGGCGACGAAGAACCCTGCCTCGATCCCGCTCGACGTGCTGCTGGTCTATTGGGCGCACGGTGCACGTATGATCGACGAAGGCGGCGAAGTGCATGTGGCCTCGGCCGAAGGCAAAGCCGCAATGGACTTCATCGCAGGCCTCATGAAGGACCGGCTCGTGGCTCCCGAACTCGATCGGCCGGACTCGCGCCGCTTGTTCGCGCAAGGCAACTCGGCTTTCTATATCGATGCACCGGCCGCGCGTTCGTTCGCGCGGAACTTCTCGGGCCGCGGACCCGCAGCCGACGCGTTCGTCGTGCCGATCAAAATGACGACGCTCAAAGCCGGAGACGTTCCGCGCTCGGTCGAATGGGGCCATACCGTGGCGCTGTTCAACAGTGCAGCCACGCGCGACCGCAACGGGCCGGGCGCCAAATGGATCAGCCATCTTCTGTCGGACGCGGTGCAGACCACGCTGCCGCTCCAACTGGGCGGCCTGCCGGTGACGAAGACCGGTCGCGCCGCACCGGTCGTGCAGAACGATGCGTTCCTCAAAGCCTGGGGCGAAGCCACCGTCGCCACGGGCAAACACGAGATTGGCATCTGGGACAATTCGCCCGAACTCTCGACGATCCTCAGCGAGGAAACCCAAGCGGCACTGCTCGGCCAGAAGACGGCCAACGCTGCAGCCGATTCCATGCAGTCGCGTATGAAAGCCTCGATGGCCAAGCGCGGTTGACGATGGCATCGACCGGCGCCCTTTCAAGTCCGACTCTTCGCATCTCCCCCGCCGCACGGCGGGGGGGATTGAAGGCCAATGAGCGGCGCATCGGCTGGCTTTTTCTGATCCCCGCCCTGCTCGCCTTTGCGAGCGTGATCGCACTTCCTTTCGTGCGCGCCCTCGGCGTCGCATTCACGCGCAACGATCTGCGCACGCCCGTACCCCGTTTCATCGGCTTCGACAATTTCAAGACGATCCTCGCCTCGCCCGAAATCATGGGCTCGTTCGTCACGACCGCGATCTACGTGATCGCGGCGACCGCCATCACGCTCGTGCTCGGCCTCGCTTGGGCGCTCATCTTGAACCAGCCCTTTCGGGGCCGCACGGCCTTGCGCGCGGCCTCGCTGATCCCGTGGGTGCTGCCGAGCACCGTTACGGCCTTCGTGTGGGGCTGGATCTTCAATAGCCGCTACGGCGTTTTGAATGCGGGCCTCATCGAACTTGGCCTCATCGACCGCCAGCAGGCTTGGCTGTCGGACGCGACGGGCGCAATGGTCGCCGTTGTCGTCACGAAGGTCTGGCTGTCGATCCCTCTTTTCATGTCGTTTTTCCTCGCAGGGCTGCAGAGCCTCGACCGCGAGCAGGTCGATGCCGCACGCGTGGACGGTGCCGGCAACTTCGCGATCCTTCGCGACCATATCCTGCCGCATCTGCGCCCCGTCGTTCTCGTGGTGATCGTGCTCGGCCTCATCGGCAATCTCCAGCATTTCGACACGATCTATGCGCTCACGAGCGGCGGCCCGGTGCGCGCCACGACCGTGCTGTCGATCGAAGTCTTCCGCCGCGCCTTCGACCAGTGGGATTTGGGCCTCGCTTCGGCGGTAGGCCTCCTCTGGGTCGCGACGATCATGCCAGCCGCCTATTTCTATCTTCGCCACCTGCTGCGCGGGGTCTAGACGATGTTCGATCTATCCTCGCTCGCCGCCCGCACGATCTTCGCGCTCTGCGCCGTCGCGATCGGCTTCTTCCTGTTCTTCCCAATCTATTGGCTCGCGATTTCGGCCTTCAAGGGCAATGCCGAGCTCTACCGCATCGTGCCGACTTTGTGGCCGCATGCGCCGACGCTCGCCAATTTCGAAACCGCGATCACGCGCGGCAAGCTCTTGCTGCATCTCAAAAACAGCCTGATCGTTTCCGGGAGCGCGGCGGCGATCAACTCGCTGCTGGCGATGTATGCGGGCTATTCCTTCGCGAAATTCCAGTATCCGGGGCGGCGCGCGGTCATGCTGCTGCTGCTGTCGGCCCAAGTCTTTCCTTTCGGCCTGCTGCTGATCAGCCTCTATCCGATGATGACCGATCTGGGCCTGATCGATACGCGGCCTGGGCTCGTCCTTTCCTACATCGTTTTCGCGCTGCCGGTATCGACCTACATGCTCTACAGCTATTTCGCGCAAGTCCCGAACGAGCTCATCGAGGCAGCGCGCGCCGACGGCGCAAGCGAACTGCGCATCTTCCACACGATCGTCTTGCCGATTTCGATCCCGGCGGTCGTCACCGTTTTTCTCTACGGCTTCATGTGGTCGTGGAACGATCTGCTCTACGCGATGACGCTGATCGTCTCGGAAGAAAAGCGAGCGGTCGGCCCCGGCTTGCTGCTGAGCTATCTCAACGAAGTCAATGCCGACTGGGGCGGCGCGATGGCGGCCTCGCTGGTGGCGTCGATGCCGATCGTGATCGCGTTCGGATTTCTTCAACGGTGGTTCATACAAGGCGTCACAGCAGGGTCAGTCAAATGAGCGAACTTTCGGGCGTTTTTCCGGTATTGCCGACGCCGTTTACGCCGCAAGACGCGGTCGATAGAACGGCGTTCGCGCGCATCTTCGATTTCGTGCTTGCAAGCGGGGCCGACGGAATCGTTTTCCCCGGCATGGCGAGCGAGGTCGAAAAACTGACGGCCGACGAGCGCGCCGATCTCGTGGCGTTTCTGGGCGCGCGACTTGGCGGACGCATCCCGTTCATCGTGGGTGCGAGTGCCGCCACGCCCGAAGCCGCCGCAAGCTTCGCCGAAGCGGGCCGCAAGGCGGGCGCCGTTGCGGCGATGATCATGGCGCCCGCATCGTGCGGCCAAGACGTCGCCGCACACGCAGCCTTCTATCGCAGCGTTTCCGAGCGCACGCCGCTTGCCTTGATGCTTCAGAATGCGCCGGCGCCGATGGGTGCGGGCCTCGCACCCGAACTGGTGGCGGCGATCGCGACGCAAGTGTCCGCCATCCGCTACGTCAAAGAAGAAACCCTTCCCTGCGGTCAGCACGTGTCGAAGATTCTCGCGGCGACGAAGGGCAGCCTTGCCGGCGTGTTCGGCGGGGCCGGTGCCCGCTACGTGCTCGACGAACTCGCGCGCGGGGCGAGCGGAACGATGCCCGCAAGCGAACTTGCCGACGTGCACGTTGCCATGCTGCGCGCCTGGAAAGGCGGCGACCGTACCCGCGCGCGCGCGCTTTATTCGCGCACGCTGCCGCTTTTGCTGTTCCAGGCGATCTTCCGCGTGCGCGCGACGAAAGCCTTGCTGCAGCTGCGCGGACTGCTCGACTGCACGGCCGCGCGCGCGGCCGGACCCGAATTCGACGCGCACGACAGCGCCGAATTCGCGGCCCTCGCCGCCGAAGCCGCCGATTTGTTCTTGGTCCAGAAGCTCAAAGAAAGCGCCTGACATGCCGCCGCTCGACGCGATCGCCAAGGTCGAAAGCTTCATCGTTTCCATTCCGCGCGACGTGCCCTATCTGGGGCCGCTGCGCGAAGGCGAGAGCATCAACGAAAAGAGCTATCTCGTCCGCAAGGGCAACAGGTCGATATATCCTTCCTCCGACATGTCGGTGCTGGTGAAAGTCACCGGCGAAAGCGGCAAGGTCGGCTGGGGCGAAACCTACGGCATCGTTGCCCCGCATGCGGTCAAAGCCATTATCGATGACGTGCTTGCCCCCGTGATGCGCGGGCGCGATCCTTCTGATCCCGTTGTGCTGCACGAGGATCTCTACGATCTGATGCGCGTGCGCGGCTTCTTCGGCGGCTACTATGTCGACAGCCTCGCGGGCGTCGATATCGCGGTGTGGGATCTCTACGGCAAGCTTGCGGGCTTGCCGCTTGCAAATCTGCTGGGCGGGGTGCGCACGCGCACGATTCCGGCCTACGTGTCGGGCCTGCCGAAGGCGACGTTGCGCGAGCGCTGCGATCTTGCTGTCGAATGGGCGGCCAAGGGCTACGACGCGATCAAGTTCGCGGCCGCCATGTCCGACGACGGCATCGTCAAAGAGATGGCCGCGTTGCGCGATGCCGTGGGACCGAACGTGCGTCTGATGGTCGATCTTCATTGGAAATTCGAGGCGGCCGAAGCGATCCGCCTCATCCGCAAGCTCGAAGCCTACGACCTCTATTTCGCCGAAGCCCCGTGCGAGCCCGAGGACATGGAAGGCCAAGCGGCCGTGGCGCGCGGCATCGGGACGGCGCTGGCGCTGGGCGAGGAATGGCGCACCGTGTTCGAATACCGGCCGCGCTTCGTGGCCCGCGCAATGGGCATCATCCAGCCCGAGATGGGCCATACGGGAGTGACCGAGTTCCTGCAGATCGGCCGCATGGCGCATGCTTTCCACGTGCAGACGATCCCGCACGCGTCGATCGGAATCGGCGTGTTCATGGCCGCAAGCCTGCACGCGACGGCTGCCTTGAAGCGTGTGCCGTACCACGAGTACCAGCACTCCATCTTCGACAAAAACCTCGCCTACGTGACCGGCGACATGGCCTGCAAGGCGGGTGCCTACACGTTGCCGAGCGGGCCCGGGCACGGCGTCGAGCCCGCCCCCGCCGTGTTCGACCACATCGTCGAAGGCTGACGCAATGCATCGTTTCGAAGGCATCTACCCGATCCTCTATTGCTTCTACGGCAGCGACGGCGCTCTCGACGACGGCGCCATGCGCGCCCAAGTCGAACATTGCATCGCCGCCGGCGCCCACGGCATCGCGGTGCTCGGCCTCGTGACCGAGGTGCACAAACTCGACACGGGCGAGCGGCGCCGCCTTGTCGAGACTGTGGGTGCGGCCATCGGCGGCCGCGCGCCCTACGCCGTGACGGTCGGCGAGCCGACGGTCGAAGGCCAGATCGAATTCGCGCGCATGGCCCGCGCCAACGGGGCGGCCTGGGCGATCCTGCAGCCCCCGCCCGGCAAGGGCATCGACGCGCGCACCCTGCAGCGCCATTTCGGCAGCGTTGCCGATGCGCTCGACTTTCCCGTGGCGATCCAGAACAACCCGGTGAATCTCGACAGCTCGATGAAGCCGCTCGAACTCGCCGAGTTGGTTTCGAAGCACGCCAATATCGGCCTGCTCAAGGCCGAAGGCTGGTCGGTCGACATCGCCGCCACGCTTGCCGCCCTCGGCGGCAAGGTCGATGCGTTCGGCGGGCATGGCGGCCTCGAATTTCTTTCGCTGCTGCGCAGCGGCGGCGCGGGCCTCATCCCCGCACCCGATTGCGTGGCGATCCAGGTCGAAATCTTCCGCGCCTTTCGCGAGGGCACGCCTGCTTCGCTTGCGCGCGCCCAACGCCTGCACGAAGCCGTGCTGCCGCTGGTCGTTTTCATGACGCGCGGCGTGCCGGGCATCCTGTGCTACGGCAAGCGGCTGATGGCGCGCCGCCTCGGCATTTCCGACGTCGTGGACCGGGGTCCCGCTCTGACGCCCACCGAATTCGGCATGGCCGAGATGGAACGCCTGCTCGACGCCGCCTATGCAATCGAAAAAACGCTCTAAGAAAAAACCAACGGAGGAACCCATGGAACGCCGGACTTTTCTCACGGGCGCACTTGCCGCCGCCGCAGCGGCGAATTCCGCGACCGCGCAGACGCCTGCCCTCGTGCTCGATTTTCCGAGCTGGCAGGCCGAAGAGCCCGGCGTATCGGGCTGGTGGAAGGCCGTGATCGCCGAGTTCGAAGCGGCCAATCCCGGCGCCAAGATCAACTTCTACTCGATCCCGTTCACGCAGTACGTGCAGCAGCTGACCGTGCGCTTTGCTGGCAACAACGCGCCGGACATCGTGCATCTGCCGACGCGAAATTTCGCGGCCTTCGCGTCCCAAGGCTGGCTTGCCCCGCTCGACGACCGGCTTGCGCGCACCGACATCCTCCAGAGTTGGACCCCGCTTCAGGCGGAGATGAAATGGGAGGGCAAAACCCAGGGCCTCTTGCTGATGGGCTACGGCAGCCTTCTTTACTACAATGAAAAGATGTTGGCTGATGCCGGGCTCTCGGTGCCCGCCACGCCCGCCCAATGGCTCGAGGCGATCGAAAAAACCACGAAGCGCGACCAAGGCCAGTTCGGCCTCGTGGCGACCTCGATCGAACATCCCAATCTCGTGGTCGAAGCGGGCACGTGGGTCATGGGCCAGGGTCTCGATTGGCTGCGCCAGGGTCGCTACGATTTCGCTAATCCGCAGGTTGTGGCGGCGGTCGACCAGTATCGCCGTTCGATGCGCTTTGCCCCGCCCGGCATGAATTCGACGACCGGCCGCCAGCTCTTCATCGACGGCAAGGCCGCGTTCCTGCGCGACGGGCCGTGGGTGTGGGCGTTTGTGGCCCGCGCGCCCGAAGCCGTGCGGCCTTACCTCAAAGTGGCGCGGGTTCCCTTCCCGAAGGAGACCGGCGGCACCTCCAACAGCCTGCACATGCCCGCGAACCTTGCGGCCAACAAGCGTGAACTCGTTTGGAAATTTTTCGAGCTGGCCGCGAGTCCGAAATGGCAGGCCGAATACGTAGTGCAGGCGGCCTCGCCCGCTCCGCGACGCGGGTCGCTCGGGGCGGATGCCGCGGCACGCCTGCCGCATCTCAAACTCGTGATGGATGCGGCCGCGAGTGCCGTGTCGGTCTTCCCGACCAACCCCGCCTTGATGGAGAGCTACAACGAATACGCCTCCATCTTCGGGCGCGCGATGATGCGGCTGATCTCGACCGAAGAACCCACGCCGGCCGTGATGGCGGGCCTGCAGCGCGAGCTCGAGCGCGCGGTGCCGCTTCGGTGATGCGCGCATACTTGCGACGGCGGCGGCAGAGCTTGATCGCATACGGTCTGCTCGGCCCCGCCTTTCTGATGGTCGCGGGCCTGATCGTGTATCCGCTCTACACTGTCTTCGCGACCAGCCTCCGCGAGGGACGCGCGCCCAACATCGCGCGGCTCGACCGCTTGCCGCTCGGCTTCGGCAATTTCCTCCGGGCGCTGGGCGACGAACACGTCTGGCATTCGGCCGGCGTGACGGCCTTCTACGCCGTCGGGACGATCGCCCCGTCCTTCGCGATCGGGCTCGGCATCGCCTTGCTGCTGAACCGCGACTTCCCCGGGCGGCGCTACGTGCGCAGCCTGATGCTGCTGCCCTGGGCCGTGCCCGGCGTGGTTGCAGCGATCGCATTCCTGTGGATGTTCGATGCGTCCTACGGCGTGGTGAATTCGGTCTTGCGCCGTTTGGGGCTCGTCGCGGACGACATTGCCTGGTTCGTCGACGGCGAAACGGCGCTCTACGCAGTGCTGCTGCCGACGATCTGGAAATGCTTCCCGTTTTTCGCGCTCACGCTGCTTGCGGCCCTGCAGTCGGTGCCGCAGGCTTTATACGAAGCCGCGCGCATCGACGGGGCGGGCACGGTCGCAGAATTCCGCTACGTGACGTGGCCCGGCATTCGCAGCGCGGCCGTGCTCGCCGCGATCCTGCAGATGCTGTGGGTTGTGAAGGATTTCGACCTTGTGTTCGCCACGACCGGCGGCGGCCCTTCGCGCGCCACGCAGACGCTGTCGATGTTCGTCTACGAGGAAGCCTTCCAGTTCTTTCGCATGGGCTACGCCTCGGCGGTCGGCGTCTTGATGCTGTTTGTGTGCGCCGGGCTCGCGTTCGTGGCAATGCGCTGGGGTCGGCAGGAGGGCCAATGACGCGCGCGCGCTTGTCCGGCCTCGCCACGCTCGCCGCCTGCTGCGCGATCGCCCTCGTCGTGCTGTTTCCGATCTACTGGATCGCGATGACGGCGATCCTGCCGACCGAGATCATGCTTTCGCGCAATCCCCCGCTGCTGCCCCCGCTCGACCACGTGAGCCTTGCAGCCTATCCCGAGATATTCGCGCGCAAGCCCATCCTTACATGGCTCGCCAACAGCGTGATCGTGGCCCTGGGCACGCTGGCCGTCGCGATCGTCGCCGCAGCCATGGCGGGCTACAGCCTGTCGCGCTACCGCACCAAGGCGCAGCAGGCGATGGGGTTTGGCTTGCTCGCGAGCAAGATGTTGCCGGGCTCGCTGATCATCATTCCGTTTTTCATCCTGTTCTCGAAGGTTGGCCTCATCGAGACCAAGACCGGCGTGGTCCTCGCCAACGCGGCGATCGCAGTACCCTTTGCGACCTGGCTACTCAAAGGGTTTTTCGACGCGATCCCCCGCGAACTCGAGCAAGCCGCGATGATCGACGGCTGCAACGAATGGCAGGCGTTTCGCCATATCGTGCTGCCCCTGGCGCGGCCCGGTTTAGCCGCGTCGGCCGCCTATGTCGCGATCGTGACCTGGGCCGATCTGGTTTTCGCGCGGACCTTGATGAGCAAGCCCGAAAACTGGCTCATGACGGTCGGTCTGCAGTCATTCATGGGCGAGTATTTGGTCGAATGGTCTGCATTGATGGCAGCTGCGACCATCTCGCTAGTGCCAATGCTAATTCTGTTTTTCCTGCTCGAACCGTTCCTAGTGAAGGGTATGACACAAGGTTCGCTTGCAAACTGAAAAATGTTAAGCGGTATGCCCCGGGCTTCGCGGACACGAAGTTAAGCTACCCGCATCTTCGCCTCGAAGACTATCGGGCTCTCATAGCCGAGCGTCGAGTGCCTGCGATGCGGGTTGTAAAAGCGCTCGACATCTTCGAACGCGTCCGCGTGTGCATCGTCACACGTGCGATAGATCTTTCTGCTGACGCGCTCGGTCTTCATCGACGAGAAGAAGCTCTCGACGGCAGCGTCGAGCGCACGTGCGTGTTCGCGGACGACGGCTATGTCGGTGCGGGCTACGGCGTGCCGACCCAAGGCATGATCGAAGCCGTGACGCTGCTTGCGCGCACCGAAGGGCTGCTGCTCGATCCGGTCTACAGCGGCTAGGCAATGGCTGGCATGATCGACCATATCCGCAAAGGCACTTTCGGCGCCGACGAGAACATCGTGTTTCTGCACACGGGTGGGGCGACCTCCCTGTTCGGATACAAGGCGCTGTTCCTGCCCCGAGCCGCATGAAGCATGCCTTGACTCTCTCGCCCTCCGTCGGCGAACTCGCGCGAAGCTGCGCGCGCGGCGAATTGTCGAGCCAAGCACTCGTGCGGAATTCGCTCGACGCGATCGAAGCGCAGAACGGCAAGCTGCACGCCTTCGTCGATGTCTTCGCCGAAACTGCGATGCGGCGCGCCGAAGAACGCGACCGGCACGCGGCTGAAAAGGGCGCGGTTGGTCCGCTGCACGGCGTGCCGATCGCCGTCAAAGACCTCGCCGATCTCGAAGGTCGCGCACCCGGCTTCGGGTCGAATTGCTAAGCCGCCAAAGTCCCGGCGCGAACCGCGCCGGCAATCCAACGCCTGATCGACGCAGGCGCAGTCATCGTCGGCATGACGCATATGGTCGAGTTCGCCCTCGGCGGCTGGGGCACCAATTACGCAATGGGCACGCCGTAGAACCCGGTCGATCCCCATGTGCACCGCGCACCTGGCGGATCGAGCAGCGGCTCGGCCGTTGCCGTGGCCGCTGGGCTCGTTCCCGCCGCGATCGGCTCGGACACTGGCGGCTCTATCCGCATTCCGGCGTCGCTTTGCGGCATTGTCGGCTTCAAACCCACCTTCGGGCACATCCTGCTCGACGGCATCGCCGCGTTGGGCCCGACCTTCGACACGCTGGGCCCGCTTACGCGCAACGTCGCGGATGCGCGCTTGCTCTACAGCGTTATGGCAGGGCTGCCTGTCACCGAAAGCCAGCCTGGCCGCCTGCTGCGCGTGGGCACACCGGAATTCGCCAAACTCGAGCCATGCGATCCCGACATTCTTGCGAATTACCGCCGATCGCTCGAACGCTTGCGTACGACGGGTCACACCCTCGTACCGATGGCGTTTCCCGAAGCGCTGACCGAATACCAAGCGCTGTGCGGCAGCAT
>JBILXZ010000104.1:0-4713 GCA_044378015.1 Tagaea sp. | reverse complement strand
ATCGCGCGGACGTCGAGGATCCGGCAACGCCGCTCGATCCGTATGTGCGCCAGCGCGTTCTTTCCGGCCGCGACATCGACGCAAAGCAATATGCCGCACTGCAGGCGCAGCGACGCGCTTGCGTTGCCGGCTTCAAGGCCGCGTTCGCCGACTTTGACGCGATCGCGCTGCCGGGAACACCCCTGCCCGCCATCTCGGTTACGGACATCGACGAGACGACGATTCCCATGTCGCGCTTTACGCGCGCGTCAAACCTTCTGGAACTGTGCGCGATCAGCCTGCCCAACGATTCGACCGCAGCCGGCCTGCCGACGGGACTACAACTGGCCATGATCGGTGGCGGCGACACTGCCTTGCTCGACTTCGCCGGGTCTATCGCCACCGCATAATCCTGCGCGCAACATCGCCGCCATTCGAGATAACCGGCAGCGCGTACTTCTTTTGAAAACAAAAAAACCCGCCGAACGGTTCAACCGCAGAAGGCCTGCCGGTGGTAGGAGCGGCGGGATGCGAACCAAGCTAGGCGATGCCTCGCGCCCCCAGCCCCCCAGATCATCATGTTTCTAGTATCTCAGCGATGATGCAATTCAGACCCTGGAAAGAAGCAGCGGCCGAACCGGATATTCGAAGACTGTCCGCATCGATCGGATCTCCGATTTCACCTTGCTTTAGCTCTATCTGTGGGCATATCCAGACGGAATCACGCTAGACTTCGGCCGACGCTGTAGGTCGATGGAAAATCCAAATATTGTGGAACTTAATGGGCTCTCCAAGGTCGAATGACTGAATGCGCACAGGTTCTTCAGTCTTTTGGACGCGCAGAAAATTGAAAATAAGAACAGTCTCCACGCGCAACTGGATGGGCCCACGGGCAAACGCCAAACATCCAGATCGTTCGAGGCGAAGTGGTACTCAGCCCTACTCCAGTTGCACGGAGGCACTTATCTGAACTTCACCCAAAAGCGCCAAAAGACTTTGGATTTCCGTCGAATATCCACCCACGAGTCATTGCGCCCGCGTACTTGCTTGGAGGCCCGTTAGGCCGAGATCAGATCCGCCCCCATCTTCAGATCGACAAAGCGGACCAGCGGAGCAGGCCGAGTAGGTTTGATCATCGCAAAAGGAAATGCAACCTCTATCGGCGAAAGACCTTCGACCCGCCAACGCGCCGACTCGCCCTCGACCGACAGCCAACCAAACGCACCGGAAGGCTCAGGGTCGCTGAACGTGCTGTCGGTCAGCGAGTGCAAAGTCAGATGCCGTGTGCCATCGACTTCCCCGATGGTATTCCAATGGACATGCCCGGCGACTGCGAGCAACGGGCAAGGCGCATCGGCCAAGACCTGCCGTATCGCGTCGAGCTCCGCATAGGTTGCATGATCCGGATTGTTCTCAAACCAGTAGTTCCCTCGCATCGAAAGGCCGCCAAGCGGGGCGTGGCTAAAGAGAATCGTGCGGCGGCCGTCCCGCCCCAAGATGTCGCGCAACGCTTCTAGATCGCCCGGCGCCAGAGAGAACCCCTTGGTGCGCGAAAGCGACACGTCCGGCTCCCAAAAAACAAGACGAATGCCACCGATTTCGACTGCCCTTGTGCCAAACTCGGTCGCCAAGGCTTGGGCATTGCGTTCTACCGAGAGATGAGCACGGTCGTGATTGCCGCAAACATGGTGCCGAACCAAACCGCTCTCGGCGAAGACTCGGCCGACATCGGTTTCCAATGCAAAATCCACCGCTTCATTGACGTCGGAGATGCGGTCGCCAAGATCGACGACCGCATCGACGTTCGCGTCTCTAGCACGCTTGAGGCCGGCGGCGAGCAGATCGAGCGCACGCGGCCCCTGCTTCACGAACGTTACCCGCCCGTGATGGATGTCACTAACTACAGCAAGGCGCATGACGAGGCTCCTCTCTTTTTCATTATCAGCCAGCACGACGCGGCAGGAGACCTTGAACGGCCTGCGCCATGCTTGTGAGCACTGCTTCCGGTTCGCGCGACTTGTTCACGACCGTCTGTAGATGGTCGTTGATCGTGTCGGTGATGCGGAGCGCGTTCTGACCTGGGAACGCATACCATCCGGTCAGCACGTTGAGCTGTCGAATGGCGACCATGTGGTTCGGGTTCTCGCGGTAGAAGCCCGCCAGCATATCCTCGCGTGTCGCCGGCACGGTCGACGCCGGCACGTAGCCCGTGGCGCGCACCATCTCGGTTCCGCCAATCGGACCACAGCAGTACTTGATGAACTGCCAAGCTGCGCGCTGCTTGGCTTGATCTTTCGTAAACATCATGGCCACATTTCCGCCCGCCGGAAGGCGCGCACTCGGCGCCGAAAGCGGATAGCGGCCGCAAGCCAGATTGAAGCGTCCGCCGATCTCGCGGTTGAAACGGCCAAGCTGGGCGGTCGACTGCATGACGATCCCCATGCGACCGGCCAGGAAGTCCTGGAACATAGTTGCCGGCTGAATGTCCGGCATACGGCCTTGATCGAGCATCCGACGCAGCACGCGGATTGCACGCTGCCCCGGCTCTTCGTTGAAGGCAACGCGCGATTCGTCGGCGCTCAGCATCGTGCCGCCGTGCGAGAACACGAGCCCCTGCCACGACCAGTTGCCGGTGATCGTCCAATCGAAGAACATGCCTGTCTGCGTTCGGCCAGGGTTGTGGATTGCGGCAGACAAACTGAGCAGGTCGTCCCAGGATTCCGGCAGACGTTCGGGATTGCCACCGGCCGCGCGTAGCAGATCGGCATTGAAGTAAAGGATCGGAGTCGACAGCGCGAACCCCACGCCGGTCTGCTTGGCACCGACGCGGCCAAGCGACAGCAGCGCATCGGAGAAACCAAGCGACGCAGTTTCCGGATCGTTGGCCATGAAGGGTTGCAGATCGACAGGAATCTGCCGTTCGTCGAGCGTGCGCTGGCGGTTGAGACCATGGAAGGCGACGTCCGGCAGCGAATTGGTGATCGCGTCGCGCAGATTGCGCTGCATGATCTCTTCGTATCCGAGCTCCGGTGCGCGCAGCGTTACTCGGATCGACGGATTTGCCGCGTTGAAGTTGACGACCAGTTTCTCGATCAGGTCCTTAAACAGAACGGGGATCGAGTACTGCACGGACAATTCGACGGTCTGCGATTGCGCACGCAGGTAAGGCGGAGAGGCAAGCGTGCCGACAGCGGCGGCCGAAGCGGCGAGCAGGTTGCGGCGGGACAAGGTTTGCATCGGTGGATCCTCCGTTGGGGACAGGGCTATTTCACGCCGGTCATGGTGACGCCGTCTATGAACCAGCGTTGGGCGAACAGGAAGGCGAGGACGAGCGGCGCATTGACGACGGTGGCCGCAGCCATCAGGGGGCCATAAGCGGTTCCCGCTTCGGCATTGGCGAAGAAGACGATGCCCAAGGGCGGCGGAGCGAGTTGTTCGCTCTGCACCACGATCAGCGGCCAAAAAAACTCGTTCCAGTTCCAGACAAAGGAGAGGATTCCAAAAGCGATCAACGCCGGCATCGCGGTGGGCAACATGATGCGCCAGACGATCGAAAACTCGCCCAAGCCATCAAGGCGTGCGGCGTGGATCAAGTCATCCGGCACAGTTCGAAAGAACTGGCGCATCAAAAATATTCCAAAGACCGATATCGCCGAAGGCAGAATTATCGCCGCATAGCCGTCGAGAAGACCGAGCTGCCACATCAAGATGTAGAGCGGGATCGCGGTCACCTGGGGCGGAATCAGCAAGCCGAGCAGCACGAGCAAGAAGGTCGTCTCGCGGCCGCGCCAGCGCAGTTTCGCAAGCGCGTAGGCACAAGGCACTGCGGTAAGCGCCTGAAGCGCGAATATGCCGAAAGTAATGATGAAGCCGTTCAAGAGATAACGGGCCAAAGGCTGCCGCGCGAACGCGGTCGAATAGTTTTCCCACATCGCCCAGGTTTCGGGCAGCAGCGCGAAACCAGGCGCGAAAATCTCGCTCGCCGGCTTCAAGCTGATCGAAACCATCAGCACAAAAGGCGCGAGCATAAGCACCGATCCGAGCCCGAGCACAGTGTGACGGAACCCGGCGAAAAAAAACTTGGCAGCGGTCACCCGTCGAGCCATCGCAAGCCTCACGCGTAATGTGTGCGGCGGTCCAGCAGCTTCACCTGGAGCCAGGTCAGCAGCAGCACGAACCCGAGAAACACGCAAGTAAGAGCCGCAGCATAGGCAGAACGCAGGAACGAAAAGCCCTCCTGGTACATCAAATAGAGCAGCACGCTGGTCGCTTTGTTCGGGCCGCCGTCGGTCAGAACGGCGACGGTGTCGAACACCTGGAACGAGCGAATTGCGGTAACCGTTACGACGAACACGGTCGCCGGCCCCAACATCGGCCAAGTGACGCGGCGGAAGCGTTCCAACGCATCGTCGGCGCCGTCGATTGCCGCCGACTCGTAGAGATCGCGCGGGATTGCCTTCAGTCCGGCCAAGAACAACACCATTGCCAGCCCCAAAGCCTGCCATATCCCGATGGCGCCGAGCGCGAACAACGCGGTGTCCGGATTGCGAAGCCAATCGGTTGTCGGCAACCCGAGAACTTCGAAAGTGCGGTTCACGGCGCCGACCGACGGATGGAACGCAGACTGAAAAACGAGTGCCATCGCGAGCAGCGTCGAGGTGACAGGCAGAAAGAATGCCGCGCGATAGAAGCCGCGCAAACTCGTACCTGCCTCAATCAGCAACGCAGCACCCA
>JBILXZ010000086.1:0-8249 GCA_044378015.1 Tagaea sp. | reverse complement strand
AAATGAGCGTGTTGTAGAGTGTCTTCCAGAATACGCGATCGCCCGCCATCTCCGCGTAGTTCGCGAGCCCGGCCCAGGCGATCGTCGGCATGCCGAATTCCCAATCAGTCAGCGATAGCGCCATTACAGCGAGGGCCGGCCCAAGAAGCATGACCCACATCAAAGCGATCGCAGGCCCGGCGAGCGCCCAAGCCGCTGCCGTTTCGAGCGCGGCGCCAGCACGACGTCGCGGGCGCACCGTCGCCATCGACATGGCCGCCTCAACCATGGTGGACCAGATTATCTTGAGTCCGATGCAGAGGCGGCCGCCCCCCGCGCAAGCGCATGCCGTCGGCGCCGAAGTAGATCACCTTCGCCGCGTCGGGCATCAAACCAATGCCGGCGCCGATACGCAAACCATTCGCCAATTCTGGCTCCACACGCGCAACCACGCCGATACGTCCGTTCGCGATCTCGCAATAGATCAGCGTTTCGGAACCGAGATGCTCAATGTGCCGCACCTCGGCCGCCAACCATGCGGGATCGGCCATCGTCCCACGCATAGAGATGCGCCACGATTCGGGGCGCACGCCCGCACGCAATTCCGCGCCCCCAACAGCGGGCAAAGAAGCGACCCAGCTCGCACCAGCGACTTCAACCGTGGAGTCGCCGCGCCGCACGGCAGGCAGAACATTGATTTCGGGCGCTCCAATAAAGGCTGCGACGGCAACATTCTCCGGATCGTCGTACAGCGTCTGTGGAGGCGCGAACTGAACGATTCGCCCATCCATCATCACCGCCACGCGATCGGACATGGTCATCGCTTCAATCTGATCATGCGTGACATAGACGAAAGTTGCGCCGAGCCGACGATGCAGATCCGCGATTTCAGCGCGAGCCCGCACCCTGAGCTTGGCGTCGAGATTCGACAACGGCTCGTCCATCAAGAAGGCCGCCGGCTGGCGCACCATCGCACGCGCGAGCGCAACGCGTTGACGCTGACCGCCCGACAACTGCCCCGGGCGCCGGTCGAGAAGGTGCCCGATGCCCAAAGCCTCCGCCGTATTCGTAACTTCAACCGAAATCTCCGCCCGGCGCGCGCGCGTACCCGACAAAAACTTGCCCACCAACGGCAGGCGCTGCATGCGCGACAGGCGGCGCATCTCCAGCGGTAGGCCAACATTTTCCGCGACGGTCATGTAGGGATAAAGCGCGTAGGATTGAAAGACCATGGCGACATCGCGCGCCTTGGGCGCCAGGTCATCGACGGCGCGCCCGGCGATTCGCACCGTCCCTTCGTCTTGCGTCTCCAAACCAGCGACGATGCGCAACAACGTGGTCTTGCCGCAGCCCGACGGCCCCAACAACGACACGAACTCGCCATCCGCGATTCGGAGCGACACGTCCCGAAGCACGTGTGTGGCGCCGAAGGACTTCGTCAGCCCGGATATTTCGATCTCGGCCAATAGGAACCCCTTGCAGAATGCACAGTCGTTTTACTGTGCCTCCGTGACGCTTTGATGAACATCGCTCAATATTTTTCAATTTGAGTTGAGAAAATCTCAATTTCGAGATACCAAGGCCCAATGAACCATGAAGTCGTACGCCGTTTTCTCGCTCAAACGCCCGCGCCAGCGCTGCTGCTCGATCTCGACGGCACGCTGGTTAATGGCGGTTCCGCTATCGAAGGTGCCGCCGCGCTCGTTCGCGCCCTTGGATCGCGATGCGCGATCATCTCCAACAACTCGGTTGATTCTGCGAAAACGATCGCCGATCGGCTCGAGGCGCTCGGCATCGGAATTCCAGCGTCGCGCGTGATCCTCGCAGGCGAGGCGGCTCTCGACCGGATCGCCGCCTTGCATCCCGGCGCACGCGTGATGACGATCGGCGGAGACGCAACGCGTGCAACCGCGCGGGGACTTCGCGTCGTCGATGAAGACGCAGACTTCGTGCTGCTTACACGCGACCATTCGACAGATCTCGCGCGCATCGGCGCCGCCGCGGATGAAGTTCGCGCCGGTGCGCAACTCTTCGTCGCCAATCCAGACCTTTGGCATCCAGGCCCCGGCGCACGACGCGTGCCGGACACTGGGGCAGTCTTTGCAGCCTTTCGCGCATGCGCGGGCGAAGTCCCTTACACGCTGATAGGCAAGCCGGAGCCGGAACTGTTCGCGCGCGCCCTGGAAGCATTGGGCGCGGCGGCCGAACGCGCCCTGGTCGTCGGCGACAATCCGGCGACCGACGCCCGCGGGTCGCGCGCGCTCGGCATCGCGTGCGCGATCGTCGGACCCGATCCTGCCGCCGACTGGCCCGATCTGCGCGCGTTCCTTGCCGACACCCGACTTGCCGATGTAAAAAGGATCACTCCGCCGACATGACCCGATCCAAAAAACCCGCTCGCCCACGCGCGCCGACTATCGACGGCATTCGCGAGCGTTTGAGCACGCTGCGCGCCGAGCTTTCGCCCACCGCAGGACGCATCGCTGCATTCCTGGCCGACAACGCCGCGGACGTCGTGCACATGTCTGTGACCGAAGTTGCTGAACGCGTCGGCGCGAGCGAAGGAAGCGTCATCAATCTGTGTCGACAACTCGGCGCCAACGGCTTCCAACATCTGAAGATCGCCATCGCCCAAGACCTGGTGGAGCCGGTCCGTTTCATCCATGAAGATCTGGAACCGGGCGATGATGCCGCCCAAGTGATAGAGAAGATATTTGCAAGTGGCATGCAAGCTCTTCGCGACACACAGCGCGTGCTCGATCCGGCGGCGCTCGAACGTGCGGCGAGCGCTATGCTTGCCGCCAAACGCATCGAGATCTACGGCATTGGAAGCGCCGCATCGATCGCCGAAGACGCGCATTACCGCATGCTGCGCATCGGACTCGATTGCCGTCTGGCGGTGGACTCCCACATCCAGGCGATCGCCGCCTCGCAAACTGGTCCAAACGTCGCCGTATTGACGGTCTCGCATTCGGGCAGCACGCTTGAAACGGTTACTGCAACCCGTCTTGCAAAGGAAGCCGGTGCGACGACTATCTGCATCACGAATTTTGGCCGTTCGCCAATTCAGAATCACGCCGACGTCGTGTTGACGACCATGGCGAAGGAAACACGCTATCGGACCGAAGCGATGACCAGCCGCATCGCACAGCTCGGCATCGTCGATGCACTGATTGCGCGTATGGCTCTCGCGCGTCGCGACAAAGCCGACAAAGCGCTGCGCAAAACTTTCGAAGTTCTTTCGCTTAAGCGCTTTTGATTCGTCAGGTTCCGGAAATGCGTAACGCCCGATAGGGAAAGCCCCGGGGCAAAGGTTCATTTAAGCTGCTTGATGCCCTCGGAACAAAGAGGTCAACTCGCTGGCACCTCGATGCTTTTTTCGTGTATTTGCGGTCGAGCACTCGATCCGACGAATCCGAAACCGGGACCGGTTTTGAGGGCTCAGGACGCCGTGGCTTATTGGCGCTCGCCCAGGGTGCTCCCTGCGAGCCGCCTTGGTCTATATGGTTCCAGAACCGACACGCATCCATCACATAAATATCACGCCCCGCTGCTAACCAGTGGAACCACCAAAAAAAGGGAGTGGAACATGCTCAGGTTGATGCTTCACAGGGCCGCGTGTGCGGCGATCGTCGTCGGTTTGACTGTCGGTGCCGCGTCGGCGCAACAGCGCACGCTCACCGTCTATTCTTCGCTGGACGAAGACCAAGCAAAGGCGCTGGTGAAGGGCTTCGAGACGGCCTACCCCGCGATCAAGGTCAATATGATCGTCGGCTCCACGGCGCCGGTGATTGCGCGCGTCATCGCCGAGGCGGCAAGCCCTCAGGCCGACGTGATCATGGGCAACGCAGTATCCGCGCTGATGTCGGCAGACGCCCGCGGCCTGCTGCTGCCCTACAAACCCGCGCATTACGACAATGTGTCGTCGCAGATGAAAGATCTGCGCGCAGAGCCGGTATGGGTCGGGATCGATGCCTGGGCCTCTTCCGTGTGCTTCAACACTGTCGAAGCCGCCAAAAAGAGCATTCCCGCTCCCAAAAGCTGGATGGATCTGACAAACCCCATCTACAAGGGCCACATCACCATGCCGAGCCCGCTTTCCTCGGGCACGGCGCTGCTCGCCGTTAACGGATGGCTGTCGGTGTTCGGCGAACAAGGCGGTTGGGAGTTCATGGACAAGCTGCACGCCAACGTCGCCCAATACGGCCATTCCGGCAGCGCGCCGTGCCGTCAGTCCGGTTCGGGCGAAGTGCTGATCGGCATCTCCTATGCCACACCCGGCGTGAAGCTCATCAATGAGGGCGCGCCGATCTCCATCATTCTGCCGGCCGAAGGGCTGGGCTGGGAAGTGGAAGCGACTGCGATCGTGAAGGGGGCGAAGAATCTGACCGATGCCAAGCTGATGGCCGACTGGATGTCGTCGCGCCCGGCGGCCGAAATCACGTCGAAATTCCTGCCGATGACGGCCTATGACGACATCAAGTCGCTTCCGAAGAACTATCCGGTCGGCGAGCAGGAGAAGCTGCTGAAAATGGACTTCGCCAAGCTGGCAGCAAGCCGCGAAGCAATCATGGCCGAATGGCAACGGCGCTACGGCACGAAGGTCGCGCCGAGAACCTGATGCTCGACGAGGCGCAAGATCGCGTTGCCGCGAAGCAGCCTCGCTTCGCCGCAGCGCCGCCGAAAAAGACGGAGGGCGCCGCGGCGCCCTCCTATCTCTCCGTCGCCGGTCTAACCAAGCGGTTCGGTGCGACGACCGTAGTGGCGGACGTTGCCTTCGAACTCGCCGCTTCCGAGTTTCTCTGCGTGCTGGGACCGAGCGGCTGCGGCAAGACCACGCTGCTTCGTCTGATCGCCGGATTCGAGCGTGCCGATGTCGGCAGCATTCGCCAAGCCGGACGTGACGTCACGCATCTGCCGCCCGAAGCGCGCGACTACGGCATCGTTTTCCAATCCTATGCGCTGTTCCCGAACCGGACCGTCAGCGGCAACGTCGCGTTCGGGCTCGAAACGACCGGCGTGGCGCGTGCTCTCCGCCAGTCGCGGGTTTCCGATCTGCTCAAGCTGGTCGGGCTGCAAGAGCATGCGGGCAAGTATCCAAACCAGCTTTCCGGCGGGCAGCAGCAACGCGTCGCACTTGCCCGCGCACTCGCGCTGTCGCCCGGCTTGCTGCTGCTGGACGAACCTTTGTCCGCACTCGACGCTAATGTCCGCGCGCATCTGCGCGACGAACTGCGCGCCTTGCAGCGGCGCGTCGGCGTCACCGCGATGATGGTCACACACGACCAGGCTGAAGCGTTGGCGATCGCCGACCGGATCGTCGTGATGAACCGCGGTCGGATCGAACAGATCGGGACGCCAAGCGAAGTCTATGAACATCCCAAATCGCTGTTCGTCGCGAAGTTTCTCGGCGACATGAACACGCTGCCGATCGGCCGAGTGGTGGGAGCGACGGTAGCGGCGGCCGGCATGACCTTTGCGCCGAAGAGCGTACCGCAGGCCCTGCCCGACAAGCCGCAGCTTTGCATCCGACCCGCAGCCGTGATCGTCGGCGCCGCCGCTGAGGCTTCAGCCAACAGCTTTATGGCACGCGTAGTACACACGACGTTTCTGGGCGATCTGATCCGATTGACACTTCAGCCGACCGAAAAATCGTGCCCGAACCTGCAGGCCGACTTGCTGCGCGCCAGTCTCCTGGACATACCGTGCGTCGGCGACATCGTGCATGCGGCACTGCCCGAGCGGCATCTTCTGGTGCTGGGCGGCGATGTCTGAACTGGCACTCGGCGGAACCAAGCCGCGATCGGGTCGCGTCGCGCGGCGATTGGTCGAATTCGGGTTGCCCGGCACAATGCTGGTGCTGTTGGCGCTGGCGACCATTCTGCCGATCAACGCGCTGCTGAGCCGAGCCTTCTACGGGCGCGACGGCGGCTTCGTCGGGCTTGCCAATTTCGTGCGCTATGCGACCGAGCCGGGGCTGTCGATCGCGGCGTGGAACTCGACGTATCTGTCGGCGATCGCGACCGTGATCGTCGTGGCCTTGGCCTACCCTATCGCCTTCGCGTTGACGCGCAGTTGTATGCCGCTCAAAGGCTTCTTCCGGCTCCTCATCATGCTGCCGCTGCTAGCGCCTTCGTTGCTCCCCGCCTTCGGGCTGGTCTATCTGTTCGGCAACCAAGGTTGGCTGAAGAGTTGGCTGCTTGGCGCAAAACTGTACGGCGAAGTCGGCATCGTGATGGCGTCGGTGATCTACGCACTGCCGCATGCGGTGCTGATACTGAGCGGGGGCTTTGCCGCAGGCGATGCGCGGCTTTACGAGGCCGCGCGCGCCTTGAAGGCAGGGCCGTGGCGCCGCTTTTGGAGCGTCACGCTGCCGGGATCGCGCTACGCGATCGTCAGTGCGGCATCCGTCGTCTTCGTCCTGGTATTCACGGATTTCGGCATTCCAAGCGTGGTCGGCGGCTCCGTCAGCGTGCTGCCCTTGGACATCTACAAGCTGGTGATCGGGCGGTTCGATTTCGAAATGGGTGCGGTCGTCGGCGTGCTGCTGCTGTTGCCTGCGGTTGTCGCCTACGGCGTGGATGTTGTCGCAAGGCGCTTCCAGCGCAGTGCGATCAGCGGCAAGTCCACCCCCGTCGAGCCGCAGCCCGACCGACTGCGCGACGGCCTGCTGAGCCTGTTCGCCGCCCTGGTCGCCGTAGGCATTGTCGGCGTATTCGGAATCGCGATCTTCGGCTCGCTTGTTAAATTCTGGCCCTACAATCTCACGCTTGGTTTGCAGAACTATTCGCGCCTGCTCGAAGATGCCGACGAAGCGCGCGCGGTCGCGAACAGCTTGATAATGGCGGGATCGACGGCGCTTGTCGGCTCGGCTTTGGTCACCATAACCGGGTGGCTGGTCGCGCGTCGCGTCGGCAACATCGGGTTGACCCAGGCGTTGCAAGCGCTTGCGATGGTTCCGGTCGCCGTGCCCGGTCTCGTGCTCGGGCTGGGCTATGTATTTTTCTTCAATAATCCGCAAAATCCGCTGCACCTCCTCCAAGGCACGATGGCGCTGATGGTGCTGTGTAGTGTCGCCCATTTCTACACCGTGCCACATCTGATGGCCGTCGGCAGGCTTCTGCCGCTGGACCGCGAGATTGATTCGGCTGCAAAAGCGCTCCGCGCGGGACCCGCGACAACGGCCCGCAAGATATATCTGCCCACGCTGCTGCCGACCATGATCGATATTGCGGGCTATTTCTTCGTGAACGCAATGACCACCGTCTCCGCGCTCATTTTTCTCTTCACGGCGCAAACACGCGTTTCGGCGATCGCGGTTGTGAACTTGGTCGAGGGCAGTCGGATCGGGCAAGCGGCCGCCTTTGCGACCGTGATCATGGCCATTTCGATCTCGGCGGCGCTGCTTCAGGCGGCATTGCGCAGGATCGTCGATCAGGCGCAGCCGTGGCATCGACGGAAGCAATGAAAAACGAGTTCCTCGCCTTCATGCATACTTTGGCCGACGCGTCCGGTCGCGCGATCCTTCCCTTTTTCCGCACGGCATTGGCGGCCGAGGACAAAGCAAAGCAAGGACTATTCGACCCTGTCACTGCGGCCGATCGCGTCGGCGAAACCGTCATCCGCGCTCTAATCGCAGCGCACTATCCTGCACACGGCGTGATCGGCGAGGAATTCGGCGTCGAACGTGCGGATGCCGAGCATGTATGGGTGCTGGACCCCATCGACGGCACGCGTTCGTTCATTTCAGGCATGCCTATCTGGGGTACGCTGATCGCCCTTTTGCGCGATGGCGAGGCGGTCGCGGGAATGCTGGATCAGCCCTTCCTCAAAGAGCGGTTCTGGGGCGACAACTCCATTGCCGTCGGGCGCGGGCTGCGGGGCGAGTCCCCGTTGTGCACCCGCCGACGGGTTGCCATGAAAGATGCAGTCGTCTGGGTCAGCGCAAGCTTTCCGCGCGATCCAGTCGGGATGGCGGCGATCGAGCGGTTGCGCAACGAGGTTCGGATGCTGCACTACGGCAGCGACTGCTACGCCATGGCGATGCTGGCCGAAGGCCATATCGATGCAGTGATCGAAACGCGATTGGAGATCTACGACATAGCCGCACATATTCCGATCCTGCAGGGGGCGGGCGGCACGATCACGGGGATCGATGGGGGCCCGGCGCTCAAGGCCGGTGCTTATGTTGCGACTGGCGATCCATCCTTGCACGCGCCGATGATGTCGCTGTTACGGGGCGAGGACGGTGCCTGATCTCATCGCGCGCG
>JBILXZ010000043.1:0-28857 GCA_044378015.1 Tagaea sp. | reverse complement strand
CAGGCGGATAGCTCTTCGGCTTTTTAAGCTCGATCCTTGGCGGCCGCGCCACCAGCAGGCCATCCTGCCCTTGCGACGCCAGCAAGTGATGCTGCTCGATCTGCTCTTGCGTCGGCGCGGGGAAGCCTGCGAAGCGCTGTCCAAACTGCTCGCGCATCTTGGCGATGGTGGGGCCGCCCGGCCGCAGCCAGCCATCCACCTTGAGACCGGTTCGTTTCTGGTATCTGCGCACGCCGTCGTCGAGCGTGTAGTGCCCGTACCCGCTCGGGCCGTTGGTGCCTGCGAAATCGAGATCGCCCGCGTCGGCGAGAATGCTTTCGACTTTGAACACGTCGCGTCGGCCGTTCATGCGGCCGAGGCCGACCGTGTCGGCGAGGCCGAACCAGTCTTCGAGGGCGTCTTCGTCGTCGCGGCGCTTGGTCTCGGGGGCGTACATGGCAGGGCTCCGGCGGCTCGGCGCCGGGCTTTCAAGCCGCGCCGGTTGAGAGGGGCTTTCCGATACGGAAGGCGATTTAAACTAGAACATAATATATACAGAAAATAATGCTTTTCAAGGATAATTTATTCTTAAATGATGATCGACCAAAAAAAACGGGGCCCGAAGGCCCCGCTTTCCTGTCTGCCGTTATCGGCGTTCTCAGCGTCGGACAGGAGCCGGCGCGTTGACGCCGCGTTCGCGGAAATAGCGGAAGAACTCGCTGTCCGGCGACAGAACGATCGTGGCGTTGGTGTCGCCGATCGCACGGCGATACGCCTCGAGACTGCGCCAGAAAGCGTAGAACTCCGCATTGGCATTGTAGGTGCGCGCGTAGATGTCGGCGGCCTCCTTGTCGCCTTCGGCGCGCGTGACGGAGGCTTGGCGCTGGGCTTCCGCCAGCAGCACCGTGCGCTCGCGGTCGGCTTCGGCGCGGATGCGCTGGGCGCCTTCCGCACCTTCCGCGCGCGCTTGGCGCGCTTCGCGCTCGCGCTCGGTCTGCATGCGCGCGTAGATCGCGTTCGAATTGTCGGGCGGCAGATCGGCGCGCATGATGCGCACATCCACCACTTCGATGCCGAAATTGCGCGTCTCGCCGACGACGCCCGCCGTGATCTGGCGCATGAGATCCGAGCGCCGGTCGGTCAGCAGGGCCTGCAGCGGCACGCCGCCGAACGTGTTCTGCAGATTGGACTGCACGGCGTTCGCCAGGCGCTGGCGCATGCCGAATTCGTTGCGCGCGGTCGTGAAGAAGGCGAGCGGATCGACGATGCGGTAGCGCGCATAGACGTCCACCACCACGCGATTCTGGTCGCCCAGCACGATCTCGCGCGGCGTGTCGTCGAAATCGAGCAGCCGCTTCTCGAAATAGAGCACGTTCTGGACGAAGGGCAGCTTGAACTGCAGGCCCGGATCCTTGACCACGCGCACGGGCGCGCCGAACTGCAGCACGAGCGCTTGCTTGTCCTGGGCCACCGTGAAGAAGGCGTTGGCGGCCGCGAACAGCACCGCCACGAGGGCGACGGCCGCCGCGATAAGACGGGTCTGGTTCATCGTGCGGCTCCTTGCGGGGTGGCGACCGAGGGCGTTTGGTTCGGCATCGCGCCGGTCGAAGGTGCTGTCGAGACGGGAGCCGCAGGGGCGGGCCTGCGCAGCAAATCGCCCAGCGGCAGCACGGGCACCACGCTCTGGTTCTGGCCCGGGCCGCCATTCTGGTCGAGGATGACCTTCTGGTTGCCGCGCAGCACCTGCTCCATCATTTCGAGATAGAGGCGCTGGCGCGTGACTTCGGGTGCGGCCGCGTAGGCGGCGAGCAGCGCTTCGTAGCCCGCGATGTCGCCCTGGGCGCGCGCCACGACCTGCTGGCGGTAGCCTTCCGACTCCTGGATCAGGCGCTGGGCCTCGCCGCGCGCGCGCGGCACGATGTCGTTGCGGTAGGCTTCGGCTTCGTTGCGCGCGCGCTCGCGGTCCTGGTTCGCGCGCTGCACGTCGCGGAACGCGTCGATGACCTGCGCGGGCGGCTCGACTGCGCGGAACTGCACCTGCTCGATCGCGATGCCCGCGTCGTAGAAATCGAGGATGCCCTGCATCGTCGAGCGCACGCGCGTTTCGACCGCGTTGCGGTTCGTGAAGATGGCGGTCGCCGTCGTCTGGCCCACCACTTCGCGCATGCCCGCTTCCGCGACGGCTTTGACCGAGGCTTCTGGCTGGGCGATGTTGAAAAGGAACTTGGCCGCGTCCTGGATGCGCCATTGGACGGTGAAGCGCACGTCCAGGATGTTCGCGTCGCCCGTCAGCATCAGGCTTTCGTCCAGCATCGTGCGGTCGCGGCGCGCTTCCTGGCCGTCGCGGAAGCCGATATTGAGCTGGTTGACCTGCAGGACGTTGGGCTGGATCACCGACTCGATCGGGTACGGCACGTGCCAATTGAGGCCAGGATAGGTGATGCGCTCCATCTCGCCGAAGCGCAGCACGACGCCGACATTGGCAGGCTCGACCCGGTAGAAGCCCGTGAGCAGCCACATCGCGACAAGGGCGATGAAGCCGATGGAAAGGCCGCGCCCTGCCCCCATGCCGCCCGGCAGCACTTCGCGCAAACGCGCCTGGCCTTGGCGGATGATGTCTTCGAAATCCGGCCCCTTGCCGCCGCCGCCGAATGGACCCCCGCCGCCGCCGTTGTTGCCACCCGGGCGTCCGCCCCAAGGATTGTTCGGTTTTTGGCCGCTGCCCCACGGGCCGCCGCCACCACCTTGATTCCACGGCATTGTGCTGTTGTCCTTTTTCGACGTTGCGGCCCGGCACCTTGTCGCCGTCGTCGCGCTTGGACGGCGGCTGGGCAGGGCCTATATAAGCGGCAGCCTTGGCCGGGCCAAGCGCTGCTTTTTGGTGCCCCCGTTATTTGGGCGCGATTTACCCCGAATCAAGACAGGAATTCACGTGACCGCTGCAAAAGCCCCCTCGGAAGCCGAAATTCTGGCCGCGCTCAAGAAAATCCCCGACCCCGACCGGCGCCAGGACATCGTGGCTTTGGGCATGGTCCAGGGTTTGATCGTCAAAGACGGCCATGTCGCTTTTTCGCTCGAGGTCGATGCCAAGCGCGGCGGCGCGATGGAGCCTTTGCGCAAAGCGGCCGAAAAAGCGGTCGAAGCGCTGCCGGGCGTGCTCAGCGTGAGTGCCGTTCTGACCGCACAGAAGCAAGCGGCGGCGGCGGCCCCTGCCCGCCAGGCCGGTACGGGGCCTGCGGGCGGACCCAATGCACCGGGCGGCAAACAATTGGTGCCGGGCGTGCGCGCGATCGTGGCTGTGGCCTCGGGCAAAGGCGGGGTCGGCAAATCGACGACGGCCACGAACATCGCGCTCGCTCTCTCGCAGCAGGGGCTGAAAGTCGGCATGCTCGACGCCGACATCTACGGCCCGTCGCTGCCGCGCATGATGGGCATCGCGGGCAGGCCCAATTCCCCCGACGGCAAAACGCTGACGCCGATGACGAACTACGGCGTCAAATGCATGTCGATGGGGTTCCTGGTGCCCGAAGACACGCCGATGATCTGGCGCGGGCCCATGGTGATGGGGGCGCTCGAGCAGATGCTGCGCGACGTCGCCTGGGGCACGCTCGACATTCTGGTCGTCGACATGCCGCCGGGCACGGGCGACGCCCAGCTCACGATGGCCCAGCGCGTGCCGCTTGCCGGTGCGGTGATCGTCTCGACGCCGCAGGACATCGCATTGCTCGACGCGCGCAAAGGGCTCAACATGTTCCGCAAGGTCGACGTGCCCGTGCTCGGCATCGTCGAGAACATGAGCTACCACATCTGCTCGAATTGCGGCCATCGCGAGGAGATTTTCGGCCATGGCGGCGCGCACCGCGAGGCCGACAAACTCGGCGTGGAGTTCCTGGGCGAAGTGCCGCTGCATATCGCGATCCGCGAAACGTCCGATGCGGGCCAGCCCATCGTGGTGAGCCAACCCGAAAGCCCGCACAGTGCCGCCTACCGCGCCATCGCCAAACGCCTGTGGACGAAGGTCGAAGCCGGGTTCGCAAACCCGGCCGCGGCGGGCCCGCGCATCGTCGTCGAATAATCGCCTGTTCGACGCCGCGGCCGCAGTTGGGTAAAATCCGGCCATGCGGTCGAGTCGATAGGGTTCGAGAGTCCATGGAAAAATTCGCCACTTTGCGCGTGCTTGCGGGCCTTTGCTTGGCGCTGGCAGCGTCCGCATGCGCGAGCGACGGGCCCGATCCGCGCGCGGCCAGCATCGCGCCGCCGCCGCCGCCGCCCAATCCGCTTCAAGCCCAACCCCCGCAAGCCGCCCCGCCCCCGCAGACGGCGCAGATGCCCCAACAGCCGCAGCCGCGCGCGCCGCAGCAGGCTGCAGCGCAGCCGCGCGCCGCTTCGAACGCCGGGCTCCCGATGGGCGGGCATCTCGTTTCCTACAAATCGATGGAAGCGGCCGAAGCGGGCTGGCAGGCCTTGGTGCGGCGCCAGCCGGCCCTGCAGCAATTGCGTCCCTATTTCGTGCCGGTGATGGTGCGCGGCGAACCGTGGGTGCGCCTCGTGGCGGGCGACTTCCCCGACCGCAACGAAGTCAACAGATTCTGCAACTGGGCGCGGGCACAGCAGCTCTATTGCGCGCCAATGCCGCTCGCGGGGGCAAGCCTCGAAAACCCGTCCTCGATCATGTCGGGCGGCGGTGCTGCCGCCGGTGCCGCACCGGCAGCGGCGGCCCAGCGCCAGCCGCGCCCGGCACCCGCCCAGCAATCCGGACTCAACGATCCGTTGCCGATCCCGGCACCTGCCGCACCGCCAACGCCCGTCGCGCCGCCGGTTGCAGCAGCGCCTGCGTTGGTCGCACCTGCGCCGAACCCCAACAACGTGCCGCCCCAACCGCTCGCACCGCCGCTGCCGCCGCGCCGCCAGCCCGGCAATCCGCCTCTGCCGCAGTAAGGTTCACGCCGTAAAATTTAGGCGGGCCGCCCGAGGGTGGCCATCAGCTCGGTCCATTCGCGTTTGCCGAGGCCGCTGTCGGCTTGCGTCACGTTTTCGCCGGCCAGCAGGCGCTTGATCACGGCCATGCCGGGGCCCGAGACGGCCGTGCCGCCCATGCGATAGTCGTGGAACGCTTCGAACGCGATCGGGCACCAACGCTTGACGATGTCGAGGATGGTCGCGGCGTAGACGCGGATTTCGTACTGCGCGTGGTCGTCGGCGCGCAGGCTGAGGAAATGCAAAAGGTTGCTGAGATCGACCTTCCAGTACCATTGCGTGTAGTAATTCGTCGGCAGCACCATGCGCGCAAGCTCGCGCGCGAGACCCGGCTTTTCGGGATCGGCCTTCTCGCCTTCGTTCAGCAGCCGCGCGTAGACCGCGTAGGCCTCGTTCGACAGCTCCTCGATCGCGGCGAGCGTCTGCTCGGCCGCACTGCCCGCGAGAACCTCGCCGCGCCCCTGGCGGTTGGTCTGCGACTGGGCGGCGAGCTTGCCGGGTTCGGGCACGTAGAATTCGCGATCGAGGATCGAATAGCGCGCCGAGTATTCGTTCACGTTGGCCGTGCGATGGCGAATCCATTGACGCGCCACGAAAATCGGCAGCTTCACATGCAGCTTGATCTCGCACATCTCGAAGGGCGTCGAATGGCGGTGGCGCAGGAGATAGCGGATGAGGTTGCGGTCGTCGGAGATCTTCTTGGTGCCGGTGCCGTAGGACACGCGGGCGGCCTGCACGATCGCCGCATCGTCGCCGAAATAATCGACAACGCGCACGAAGCCGTGGTCGAGCACGGGCAGCGCTTCGTAGAGGATTTCCTCGAGCGCCGGCACGGTCGGCCGGCGGGTCGGGGTCGACTGCGCGCGCGCGGCGGCGATTTCGGCAAACTGTTCGGGCGAGAGCGAAGACGGCATCGGATAGCTTTCACGAAAAGGGCTGGCCGGGATTGGCGCTGGGCCGAATCGACCGGGCGGGGCCAAATCCTACCGCCCCTTCCCCCGGCGAGGCAAAAACCCTATATTCGTTGGTGCCGGGCAACCGGCTATGACGATAAACGGCTTGCGTAATAGCCGATGCGGACCCGGGGGCAGTGCCCGGCGCCTCCACCATTTTCCCATGGGGGCGAACCAGGATCGACGCGCGGGTAAAGGCATGACTTTCGTTCGGCATGGTTCCGCCGTTATCGGGCCGTTCAAGAGATGCCAACGACAACGTGGCTCTCGCTTCGGAAACGCGTCTCGCGGCCTAACGGCCCCTTGATACGTGACCTGTAGCGCGGTTCGGGGGGGCACCGGGCAACAGAAGCCCCCCCACTTTTCCGCCGCCATTTTTCGACTCATCGCTTGCCCGCGTTTCGCGCTATGCTGGAAGCTGAAAAGCGGGGATAGCCGTGGCCGACGCATCGAACGACAAAATGCAGTACGACCGGATGATGGAAGGCGCTTTGCGCAGCGTCGTGCGCGAAGCTCTCGGCGTCGCCGCGGCGGCGGGGCTGCCGGGCGAACACCATTTCTACGTGACGTTCCGAACGGACTATCCGGGCGTCGAGATCCCCGCGCGCCTGCGCAGCCGCCATCCCGAAGAAATGACGATCGTGCTGCAGCACCAATTCTGGGACCTCGCGGTGGACGCACACCAGTTCGAGGTGACCCTGTCGTTCGACCGCGTGCACGAAACGCTGAAGATTCCGCTCGCCGCCGTCACCGCCTTCGTCGATCCGTCGGTGCAGTTCGGGCTGCAGTTCCCGCACGTGGCAGCGAGCATGGCCACGCTCAAAGCGGGGCCGGCCAAAAATGTCGAAGCGCCGAAAGCCGCGCCGCCCGATGCGGCCGACCCGGACTCGGCCGAAGCGCCGACCGACGCGTCGGCGCGCGTCGTCACCCTCGACGCATTCCGCAAAAAGTAACCTTCCCAGCAAAGAGATACCCAGATGGCCGAATTCGTCTTCCGCGACATGCTCGAGACGGCGCATGCGCATGTTCCCTGGCGCAAACTGACCGCCGATTTCGTTTCGTCCGCGAAATTCGACGGCAACGACATTCTCAAAGTCGAAGCCCAGGCGCTCACGCTGCTGTCGCGCGAGGCGTTCGTCGACATCGCGCATCTGCTGCGCCCCGGACATTTGGCGCAGATGCGCGCGATCCTCGACGACGCGGAAGCTTCCGCCAACGACAAGTTCGTCGTCTACGACCTGCTCAAGAACGTGTGCATCTCGGCCGGTCGCGTTCTGCCGATGTGCCAGGACACCGGCAACGCCATCGTGATGGGCAAGAAGGGCCAGCAGGTCTGGACCGGGTACAACGACGCCGAGGCGATCGCGCGCGGCGTTTGGCGCAGCTACGGCGAAACCAATCTGCGCTATTCGATGGTCGCACCGCTCGAGACCTTCAAGGAAACCAACACCGGCGACAATCTGCCCGCCCAGATCGACATCTATTCGACGCAAGGCCAGGACTACGATTTCCTCTACGTCGCCAAGGGCGGCGGCTCGGCCAACAAGCAGTTCCTGTTCCAGGAAACGCCGTCGCGCCTGACCGAAGCCGGCATGCTCAAATTCCTCGACGAAAAGATCAAGACGCTGGGCACGGCCGCCTGCCCGCCCTACCACCTCGCGGTCGTCATTGGCGGCGCGTCCGCCGAAATGACGATGAAGACGCTGAAGCTCGCCACCACGCGCTATCTCGACGATCTGCCGACGCAGGGCAACAAATACGGCCAAGCCTTCCGCGACCGCGATCTCGAGGCCAAGATCCACAAGCTCACGCAAGCCAACGGCATCGGCGCGCAGTTCGGCGGCAAGTATTTCTGCCACGACGTGCGGGTGATCCGCCTGCCGCGCCACGGCGCAAGCCTGCCGGTGGCTTTGGGCGTGTCGTGCTCGGCCGATCGCCAGGCGCTCGGCAAAATCACACGCGAGGGCGTGTTCCTCGAGCAGCTCGAAACCGATCCGGCCAAGTATCTGCCCGATATCGACGTGTCGAAACTCGCGGGCAATCCGGTCGGGATCGACCTCAACCAGCCGATGGCGGCGATCCGCGACACGCTGGCGAAATTCCCCGTGACGACGCGCGTGATGCTGACCGGCACGCTGATCGTCGCGCGCGATTTGGCGCACGCAAAGCTGCGCGGCGAACTCGAGGCCGGCAAGCCGCTGCCCGACTATTTCAAGAACCATCCGATCTACTATGCCGGGCCCGCCAAGACGCCGGCGGGCTACGCCTCGGGCGCGTTCGGACCGACGACGGCGGGCCGCATGGACAGTTTCGTCGAGCAATTCATGGCCGCGGGCGGCAGCCACGTGATGCTGGCCAAGGGCAACCGCAGCCGCGCGGTTACCGACGCCTGCAAGAAACACGGCGGCTTCTATCTTTGCTCGATCGGCGGCGAAGGCGCATTGCTGGCCGAAAACTGCATCAAGAAGGTCGAGTGCATCGCCTACCCCGAGATGGGCATGGAGGCGATCTGGAAAATCGACGTGGTCGATTTCCCGGCCTTCATCGTGGTCGACGACAAGGGCAACGACTTCTTCGCCAAATGGATGGGGTGAGAGCGGACCGCTCCGCCGACGGCGCGTGCCTCAATTGAAGCGGCGCAGCTCGCCCGTCTGGTGCGCCGCACCCGACACGTTGAGCCCCCACTCCATCGGCAATTCCCATTCGGCCGCGCGCGCGGAGTCGCGCAGCAGCTTCATCAGGCCGAACAGCCCGTCGTCGGCGAGCGTCAGGTCGAGACGCGTGCGGTCCCACGCAATCAACGACACCAGGGTCGAGCCGTCCGGACTGCGCAGAGCCTGGAAAGCCCACAGAAGATGCGCATCCTGGATCGAGTTGGCCGCACCCGCCGCAACCGCTTGGGCGGCGGCCGGATCCTCGAAAGGCGTCGAGAAGTTGGCGGAGGCGGTCGCGCGCGTTTCGGCCATCTCGAGCAGAAAATCCCGCGCGGCGGCGTTTTTGGTTTCGGCGAGCGACTTGTGGAGTTCGCCCGTCAGCGCCGCCCAGGACAGCGAAAGATAGCGCCGCGTGATCAGCAGCCGATAGATGTCGGCCGCCCCCTCGGTGCGCAACCGCAGCAGCAGTCTGTCTTCGAGCGGCACGTAGTCGACGGCGAATTGACGGATCGCGTTCAAATCCATGATGCGCTAGTTTGCGGCCTCGAAGGCGCAAACGCAATGGCCGATCCCGATCTCGATCTTCTGTTCGACGCGGAATTTCCGCCGGGCGATGTGCTGTTCGCCAACGCCGATTGGCACGACGGGATGGCGGCGCTCGCGGATCGGCTTTGGTGCCTGCAGGATTGGAAGCCTGCCGCCGACCGGCTGTCGGTACGCAATCTTCGGCTCGGCGCGCCGGAATCGAAAGTTGCAACGGCGCTGGTGCGCCTCGGCCGCCAGCGCGCGCGCAATCTTTCCGCCATTGCCCGAGCGCTCGCGGCGCTCGGCCCGGACGGCCGTTTGCACGTAGCGGGCCGCAACGAGGTGGGGCCCGCGCGCTACGCCAAAGACCTTGCGGGACTAGGCCTCGTTGCGCATGCGACCAGCAAGGGCAAAGCGCGGCGCCTGGATGCGACGGTCGAAGGGGCGCTCGACCTTGCCGCTTGGGCTGCGGAAACCGCCGCGCGTCCGATCCTCGACGGGCGTTTCGTTTCGGCCCCCGGCATTTTCGCGTGGGATCGCATCGATGCCGGCTCCGCCGCCCTTGCCGCCCTGCTGCCGCACGATCTTGGCGGCCACGTCGCCGATCTGGGCGCGGGATTCGGGTATCTCTCGGCGATCGTGCTCGAGCGGTCGCCCGCGATCGCGCGGCTCGACGCGTTCGAAGCCGATCGCCCGGCGGTCCGATGCGCAGCTGCCAACCTGTCCGCGTTCGGGGCGCGGGCCCAGGTCCGGTGGCACGACGTGACCGCCGGGATCGGCACCGCGCTTTACGACGCGGTGCTGACGAATCCGCCCTTCCACGACGCGCAAGGCGAAGATCGCGGTCTTGGCTTGCGCTTCATCGACGCGGCTGCGGACGCCCTCAAACCCGGCGGACGGCTCTATCTCGTCGCCAACCGGCATCTGCCGTACGAACGGACGCTCGAAAAACGCTTCAAGCGCCTCGCGCGGCTGGGCGAAGGCGACGGCTTCAAGGTCTACGCCGCCTGGGCGTGAACGAGCCCGGCGGCGTCCGCGAACGCGCCGGGGACGAGTTCGAGCCCCAAAAAGCGCTTGGTCTCGACCGGCCCCGGCAAAGCGAGCTTGCTCGTATGCGCGGCCGCGAAGCCGAAGCGCGAATAGTAGGGTGCATCGCCGACCAGGAACACGCGCCGATGGCCGAGCTTGCGCGCCATTGCGAGACCCTCCTCGACAAGGCGCGCACCCAGGCCGACCGCTCGCGCGTTCGCGTCCACCGCAAGCGGGCCCAGCATCAGCCCGTCTTGCGAGCGGCCGAAGCGCACGTGCCAGAAGCGCACCGTGCCGACAAGCTGGCGCCGCGTGCGCGCAACCAGACTCAAGCCGCGCACCGGTGCGCGGCCTGCGCGCAGCCGATGGCAGGTTTTGCCGCGCCACGCACCCGCGAATGCCTGGTCGAGCAAGCCCTCGACCGCCGGATCGTGCTCCGGCAGTTCGGCCGCGATCTCGATCATCGCCGCCTCAGATGCAGTAGCACTTCAACGGCTCGAAGCCGTTGAAGGCGACCGCCGAGTAGGTCGTGGTGTAGGCGCCCGTCGCGCGGATCTCGAGACGGTCGCCCGCCGCAAGATCGATGGGCAGACGGTAGTCGGCCTTTTCGTAGAGCACATCGGCCGAGTCGCAGGTCGGACCTGCGAGGATCACGCGCTCGACCTTGCTGCCCTTCTTGACGGACACGATCGGATACTGGATCGCCTCGTCCATCGTTTCGGCGAGGCCGCCGAACTTGCCGACGTCGAGAAACACCCAGCGCTTCGTGTCGGTCTTCGACTTGCGCGAAACGAGCACGACTTCGGTGTCGATGGTGCCGGCGTTGCCGACCATCTGGCGGCCGGGCTCGACGATGATCTCGGGCACGCGGTTGCCGAAATGGCGCGCAAGCGCCGCGTGGATCGCAGCGCCGTAGCTGCCCATCGTCGGAATGTCCTTGCGGTACTTCGTGGGGAAGCCGCCGCCCATGTTCAGCATGTTGAGCTGCACGCCCGCGTCTTCGCATTCGCGGAACAGCCACGCGGCCTGCGCCACGGCCGCGTCCCACGCGTTCGGGTCCTTCATCTGCGAGCCGACATGGAACGACACGCCGTGCGGAACCACGCCTTTCGACGCCGCCGCGATGAGCAGTTCGCGCGCCATCGCCGGATCGCAGCCGAATTTGCGCGACAAGGGCCAGTCGGCGCCTTCGCCCGAAGTGAGGATGCGGCAGAACACTTTGGCGCCCGGAGCCGCGACCGAAAGCTTCTCGAGTTCGGCTTCCGAATCGAACGCGAACAGACGCACGCCGCGCGCGTAGGCCGCCGCGATGTCGGCCTGCTTCTTGATCGTGTTGCCGAACGAGATGCGGTCGGCCGCCACGCCCGAGCGCAGCGCCATGTCGATCTCGTTGACCGAGGCGGTGTCGAACGACGAGCCGAGCTTGGCGAGCGTGTCGAGGATCTCCGGTGCGGGGTTCGCTTTGACGGCGTAGTAGATGCCGGCCTGCGGAACCGCGTCCTTGAGCTTGCGGTAATTGTCCGCGACAAGGTCGAGGTCCACGACCACGTAGGGGGTCGGGCGTCGTTCGGCGAGGAAGTCGCGGATCTTCTTGGTGTTGGTCATCCCGAGATACTCCAGTTCTCCAGAGAATGCGTCAGGCGACGCGGAAGTTGGTGAATTGCCAGGCGTCGGACCGGTCGAGCGGTTCGGGGAACAGCTGTTCGCGGTCCTTGAGGGGCGTCCAGTCGGTGTAGGCGCCGACGACTTCGCCGAGATACGGACGGCAGACTTCCATGCAGCGCGCATGGTCCATCTCGTCGGCCTCGACGAGGCCGGCCTTCGGATTTTCAAGCGCCCACACGATGCCCGCGAGCACGGCCACCGTGACCTGAAGCGAGGTCGCGTTGTTGTGCGGCGCAAGTTCGCGCGCTTGCGCGATCGTCAGGCGCGAGCCGTACCAGTAGGCCCCCTTGGCGTGGCCCATCAGCAGCACGCCGAGTTCGTCCATGCCGGAGACGATTTCGTCCATCATCAGGCGCTTGGCAGGCTGCATGTGCCAGTTCTTGCCGGCGACTTCGTGCACCGATTTCACGGCGTCGTCGCACGGATGGTAGGCGTAGTGCACGGTCGGGCGATACGATACCGCGCCGTCGTTCTTGACCGTGTAGTAGTCGGCGATCGAGATCGCTTCGTTGTGCGTGACGAGGAAGCCGTGGAACGGCCCTTCGAGCGGCGTCCAGGTGCGAACGCGCGTGCTCGCACCCGGGCGCAGCAGATAGATCGCCGCGTCGCAGCCGAAATCGTGACGGCGACCGTCGGCAGGCAGCGCCTTTTCGTGGCTGCCCCAGCCGAGTTCGGCGGGCTGGCAGCCTTCGCCGACGAAGCCGTCGATCGACCACGTGTTCACGAATTCGCCGACCTTCTTCGGGCGGTCGGCGACTTGCGTGTCGCGTTCGGCGATGTGCACGACCTTGACGCCGAGCTTGGCGGCAAGGCCGGCCCAGCCTTCGCGCGTGGCGGGAGCGGGCTGGGCAGAACCCGTGTCGTTGGCGATGTTGAGCAACGCTTCCTTGACGAGATGCGAGACCAGGCCCGGATTGGCGCCGTGCGTGAGCACGGCCGTGGGGCCGCCCGCGTATTTGGCGCGCAGCGCACGCGCCGATTCGCGCAACGCGTAGTTCGAACGCTGCGACGGCGTGAGCGACGGATCGGTGTAGCCGCCGGCCCACGGCTCGATGCACGTGTCGAGATAGAACGCGCCTTTTTCCTGGGCAAGCTCGATCAAGGCCACCGACGACACGTCGACCGACAGGTTCAAGAGGAAATCGCCCGCCGCAAGGCGCGAGCCGACAACGGCCCGGTAGTTTTCGCGCGTCACGGCGATTTCGGCGAAGTCGATGCCGTATTCGGCGGCCACTTCGCGCCCGCGCGGCTCGGCCGTCACGATCGCGATGTTTGCGGCCGACATGTCGATATGGCGCAGTATGAGCGGCAGGACGCCCTGGCCGATCGAGCCGAAACCCAAAATCAGCAGACGCCCGCCATAGACCACATGCTTTTTACCCAAGGCTTCCATCAAAAGACGCTCCCGACGCCCCGCCGATTGTGCGGACCCGCACAAAAGGCGAAGACAAGTCCGGTCCAACGGGGCCTACTCAAAGCGGCCAACGACATCGGAATCCGGTTGTTCGAACGGAACGGAAGAAAAGGCTCCCGCAGCGAATTCGCTGCATCGGGCGTCGTCACCTCCCGAAAACGGGCGCGACGGCGCTGGTCCCGATGCAGGCGATGCCGATAAAGCGCGGCACCGCCCCTGCGGCGGTTATCCTTTTATGGTCGGAAGGCGCAAAGCCCCGAACTCGGCCGCAACCATGTCACATCCCCTAAGGTTCACCGGCCCACTGTCGACCGGTTCGTACCGAAAAGGACGCGTCACCGTCGTTGCTTGACCTCGAGCGCTTGGTGGTCGAGAGGCGTGAGAACTCTTCGCGAGCTCGCCGCCCTACCTCTTAGCGCTTGCCTCGTGGGCCTGGGGCACGTGCGATTGGCGTCTAAACGGGTAAATATCACAATTGCCCGCGCGCGCAACAGTAAATTGGGCCTGGCGGCGATTTTTTTTGCGGCTGCGGCTTGGATGCCGCACGCGCTGCAAGCCTCATTTGTATTTCGAAGTCGCTGCACGCAAGGCTACGAGCAGTTCGGATTCGACCTGGCCGCCGGATCCCGTTATGCGCTCGGCCAACACCACGTAGAGCGCGTCGATATGGTGGCCGACGATGACGGCGTTCCAAACGCTGGGCGTGTCGATTTGCAGCACGTAGTCGTGCAGCGACTTCGCGATCTGTGTCATCAGCGGAAACTTGAAGGTGCCGCCGAGGCCTTTGATCTCGATCGCGTCCTTGGCGACGCGCTGCAGCATGTCTTGCGTCAACGGCTCGCCTTCCGGAACCGCCGCCAGCTCCTCGCGCAGATTGCTCAATGTGGCGCCGATTTCGCGCGCGAATCGATCAGCGCCTTTCTCGATGACGCTTTGCAGCTTCTGCGTTTCGCCCGCCGCCAGCACGGCGCCGACCCCGGTCTTGAAATTGACCGCGCGTTTGCGCAAGTCGCCCGAGGGCTGGATGATCTGGACTTTCGAGACGGCCACGCGCAAACCTCGTCGCGGAGGGCGGCGATGCGAATGCTCGCCGAATTTTCAAGTTTAGCCGGGCGTCGCGTTCGGGTCCACACCGCGCCGGTCGGGGCCGTCGAAAGGCTGCTGCCGCCGCCGCCGCTCGGGCCCGAAATAGGTGGGCGCGCTCACGTACGGGCGCGGGTAGACGATGACTGCGGCGAGGCGCTTGTAGAGCGAATTGACCGTGTAGGGTTTGGCGACGAATTCGTTGGCGCCGTGGTCGCGCGCCTCGACCACGAACGGCTCTTCCGAGCGCGCGGTCAGCACGATGACCGGCAGCAGCCGGTCGCGCGAGGCGGGATCGTTGCGGATATACTCGAGCAACTCGATTCCCGATTTCGGCGTGAGGTCGCGCTCGGTTATGACAATGTCGATTCCGCCTTCCGCGAGCACGGCCAACGCCTTTTCGTAGTCGGTCGCCCGCCGCACGTAATTGGCGCCGAGCATCGCCAGGATGTCGTTGAGCATCTGCAAGGCAAGGCCGCTCGGATCGACGATCAAGAAACGCACTTTGGTGAAATCGATTTTCTCGGCCATCGCTTCGCGTTTTCCCGGGATAGACTCGGCAGCGCTTTTTTACGGCGTCGCGCAGCGGCGCACAAGCTGCCTGCGAAACGAAACGCCACCGAGGCTGCGAAACTTGAAAATCCTTTCGCCCGGGCGCCTAATCGAAAATCGAGTTCAGTTTTCGGCGGAACGGAGCAGCACTTGGAAAGGACGTGCAAAACCACGCGCACGGAACGCGACACGCTGGGGCCGGTCGAAGTTCCAAGCGACCGGTATTGGGGGGCCGCCACCCAGCGCAGCCTCGACTTTTTCAAGATCGGCGAGGAGCGCATGCCCGCAGCGCTCGTCCGCGCTTTCGGCGTCCAGAAAAAAGCGGCGGCCCTCGCCAACGCGAAGCTCGGCGCCCTGGCCCCGCCCCTGCTCGAGCCGATCCTGGCGGCCTGCGACGCGGTGATCGACGGCAGCCTCGACGCGCATTTTCCCCTGTCTGTCTGGCAGACGGGCTCCGGCACCCAGACCAACATGAACATCAACGAAGTGATCGCCAACCGCGCCAACGAGCTGCTCGGGAGCCCGTTGGGCGCCAAGTCGCCCGTCCATCCCAACGACCACGTCAATCGCGGCCAGTCGTCGAACGATTCGTTCCCGACCGCGATGCACATCGCCGCCGTCGCCGAAATCCACGACACGCTGATGCCCGGGCTCGACCGGCTGCACACCGTGCTGCTGGCCAAAGCGACCGAAATGGCGGGTACGGTCAAGCTCGGACGCACGCATCTGCAGGATGCCGTGCCGATGACGCTGGGCCAGGAGATCGGCGCATGGGCCCGCCAAGTCGAGACGGCAATCGCCCGCATCGAACAGACGCTGCCGCGCCTCTATCGCGTGGCGCAAGGCGGCACGGCCGTCGGCACCGGGCTCAACACCCATCGCGACTTCGCGAGCCTTTTCGCGCGCGAATTGGCCGCCCTCTCGGGCCTGCCGTTCGCGTCCGCAGACGACAAGTTCGAGGCGATGGCCGCCCACGATGCGCTCGTCGAATGTTCGGGCGTGCTCAACACGATCGCGGCGGGTTTGCACAAAATCGCCAACGACGTGCGCCTGCTCGCGTCGGGTCCGCGCGCGGGCCTCGGCGAATTGCGGCTGCCCGAAAACGAGCCCGGCTCTTCGATCATGCCGGGAAAAACCAACCCGACGCAGGCCGAAGCGCTGACGATGGTCTGTGCCCAAGTTTTCGGCAATCACACGACTGTCACATTTGCGGGAGCGTCCGGGCACCTGCAGCTCAACGTCTACAAGCCAGTCATCATCCTCAATGTGCTGCAGTCGATACGGCTGCTGGGCGACGCGGCGGCAAGCTTCGCCGACCATTGCATTGCCGGGCTTGGCGCGAATGCCGGGCAATTGGCGCAGAATGTCGAGCGTGCGTTGATGCTGGTCACGGCCCTCAACCCGCATATCGGCTACGATGCTGCCGCTCGGATCGCGCGCCATGCCGATGCCCGTGGAATTACCCCCAAAGACGCGGCAATTGCATTGGGGCTCGTTTCCAAGGACGATTTCGAGCGCTGGGTGCAGCCGCTCGATATGCTTGGTCCAAAACACGATTAACGTGCTATGGTTTTCCGTCGATCGCGTTTGGTTCAAGGGGAACGGTCGACTTCGGGGACTTCGAGAAGCTTGGGGGCTGCGGCCTCGTTGGGGTACAAACCGGGGGAGTGGGATATGTCAGGTTCGATTCGCAAGCGATCCGTCGTGATCGCTGGACACCGCACGAGTATTTCGCTGGAGCCGGAGTTTTGGACGGCACTCAAAGACATCGCGCGCCAGCGCAACGCATCGATCAACGATCTCGTGACCGAGATCGACAAATTGCGCGCGGTCAAGGACGAAGCCGGCAATTTGTCGAGCGCCTTGCGCGTCTATGTGCTGCAGGCGCTGACGGGTGGCAATTCGACGCTGGGCGACGCCGTCCCGGCCTGATCGGCGGAATTCTTGGACTGGGCCTGGGTTTGGCGCTGGCGGTTTGGGGAAATCCTGCCGCAGCGTTCGACCGGGACCAGGAATGGGAACGCGGCGTAGCGGCCTTTGCGGTCGGCGACTTCGAGTCCGCGTGGTTTCGGTTTTTCGGACTTGCCCGCTCGGGCGATGTCGAATCGCAATTCAACCTCGCACAGATGTACAGGACCGGGCGCGGCATCCCGCGCGACGTTCTTGAAGCCAAACGCTGGTACGAGCGCGCGGCGGCCCTCGGCTACGCCCCTGCCCAATTCCAGCTCGGCGTGTTGTGGGAACGCGGCGACGGCGTGCCGCCGGACCTTGTCGAAGCGCGCAGCTGGTTTGCCCGCGCCGCCCAACAAAATTTCGAACCTGCGCGCGACGCCCTGGAAACGGTCGAACAGATTCTGGCTGGGCGCGGACGCCCGCTGCGCCAACCGCCGACAACAGCTGCCGCCGAAACAGCGGCAACGCGCCCGAATCCCCCCGCGCGTCCCGGTCAAAACGGCCCGACTGCCGCAAGCGGTCCTGCGCCGACCCCATCGGCCGCGGGACAGGCCGCGCCGCTGCGCCGCGAATCGACCGAGGCTCGGCCTGCAAATGCCGGTCCGATCCCGCCGACGCTCAGCGTGCCGACGACGGCCCCTGCCCTGGTGCCTGCACCGACAAATTGACGCGCGGCCGATCGGCGGCGCCGACAAGTCCCACCACCGCGCGCGGCGCATTTGCGGCGGCGTTCGGGCCACTGGCAAACAAACCAAACGCCAAATCCAGTCGCCAGTTCGCGATGTCGAACGCGCCGACGAGATCGCCCGCAAGGTCGCGCGTGCCACCGCGCAAGGCAAGGCGCGTGTCGGTCGTGCGCGCAACGCCCTTCGCGACGCTCCAGGTACCGCCGAGATTGCGAAAATCGCTGCGCCCGCCGCGCGCGAGCAGGCGCCCGAGTTCGAGCAAATCGGGTGCGCGCCCGCCGCCGCCGAGCCGGTCGGCAAGGCCGGAAATCTCGATGCCTTCGATCGAGCCCGTCGGAACGGCCATGCGGATTTCGCCGCCGAGCGCGGCGGCCATTTCCGCCGCATTGCGCCCCGCCGTTGCAAGACGGCCCGACAAGTTCAGCTGCCCGCGCAGGATCCGCGGGTTGCCGAACAAAGCGGCAAGCCGCGAAAGCTCGCCGTCGGCAAGGGCGAACTCGGCAGCAAGATCGGGACGGCTGCCGCCTGCAAGGCGCATGGCCGCTTCGAGCCGCCCGCCCCAAAATCCGCCGACAAGCCGCGTGATCGAAATGCCGTCGGCCGCGAAATTCGCCGCGAGCTGGGCATCGGCCAAGCTGAACGCTTCGAAAACCAGCGTGCGTGCGGTCAAATCGAGATCGAATCGGGTGTCACCGACAAGATCGAACTGCAACGGCGTGCGCGCCCAGCCGCCGGGGCCGGGCGACGGCGGTTGGGCGGCGGCAGCGGCACGCGCGCTTTGGCTGCGCGTCAAAAGCGGACCGCGCTCGGGCGGCGGCGCCAGGGCGCGCGCGAAAAACGGCCCTAGATCGATGCGGTCTCCGACCAGTTGCGCGCTCAAGCGGCCGTCGCGCAACGAAAGCGCGCCGGTGGCGCGCTGGCCCGCCAGCGACAATTCGAGCGGGCTCAGAACGGCCGCGCGTTGGTCCGGATCGACGGCAAGACGGCCGCGCAGCGACAACGCCCCCAGATGCCGCTCGACGCCGAGCCCGAGACCGCGCAGGAAGCGCGTTGCGTCGGCAGCCTGAAGATCGAGCTGGCCGTCGCGCACGCGCAATTGCGCCCCGGCGAACGCGCGCACCGCAAGCTCGTCGATGGCAAGCGTCTCGCCGTTGCGCGCTGCCGCCACGACGAGACCCTCGGCATCCCCGCCCGGCCAGGCAAGCCGCGCAACCCGCAGGCGAAGATCGAGATCGCCCGTCGGCAAAGCCGCTGCGAGGGCCGCAAGCCCGGCCAAATCGGTTTCGCCGGCGCGCAAATCGAGCGCGGTCCGCCCGCCCTCTTGCTGCAAGGCCCCGCTTGCGGCAAACGGACCGCCGCGAACCTCGAATGCGGCGACGTCCAGCAAAGAGGCGCTTGCGCGCAACGTGCCGACCGCCGTGCCGAGGGCCGCGACTATCCCTTCGAAGCGCGCTTCGAGGATGTCTTCGCGCGGATCGTAGCTGCCCGTCAGCGCCAGCGGCGGCGCACCCTCGCGCGCAATCGCGACCGCGAAATTCGGCGCCTGCCAAACAAGTTGGCCGCGCGCCGCGACATCGCCCCATTGCACGGCAATCCGGGCGCCCGATCCAACGACCGTCAGAGCGCGGTCGGCGAGCGTGCTCTCGAAGCGCCAGGCATCGCCCGAAAGCGCCCGCTCGAATACAACCCCGTCGCCCGCAAAGCGCAGACGTTCGGCATTGCCCGAAATCCGCCCGATGCGACCGAACAATTCGGCGCGCCCCGCGACGTCGGCGCCGGTCGCCGCAACGTCGCCGAGCCACCCCACGGTCCCAAGCTCGATGCGCGCGACGCGCAGCGTGCCCGGCCAGCCGAAGCGGTAGGCAACCGGTCCCGCCACACGCGCGGGCTGGCCCACGGCCGCCCCGAGCCTTTGGGCAAGCCGGTCCGCTTCGCGTGCGGGATCCGGCAAAAGCAATGCAGCTGCGGCCCCCGCCAGGGCGACGAGCCCCGCAAGCCCAAGGACGGCCTCTCGGACGCGATTCATGGCGCGCATCCTTCCCGATTTCGGTACTTGCCGCCACCCAAGAAACGGGGCTGGCAATCGCCACCGCTGCCGTGCTATCGAGCGGAACAATTTACAAGAGCCGAAAGCAAATAGCGCCATGCTGGAAGATTTTCTTGCTTCGTTTACGGCCGATGCCTTCGTGGCTTTGGGCACGGTCATCATGATCGACTTGGTGCTCGCCGGCGACAATGCGGTCGTCATCGGCATGGCGGCGGCGGGTTTGCCCACCGACCAGCGCAACAAGGTTCTGCTGATCGGCATCGCTGCCGCGACGCTTCTGCGAATCGCGTTTGCGAGCGTCACCACGCAGCTTCTCGGCATCGTCGGACTGCTGTTTGCGGGCGGCGTGCTTCTGCTGTGGGTCTCCTGGAAATTGTGGCGCGAAATCCGCGAGCAGGGCCGTCACGAGGCCGAAGAAGGCGAGCGCGTGCTCGAAGGCCAGGAACCGGAAGCCGGTACCCCGCGCAAGACGCTGCGCCAAGCCGTGGTTCAAATCATCGTCGCCGACGTGTCGATGTCGCTCGACAACGTGCTGGCGGTGGCCGGCGCTTCGCGCGACCACCCTTACGTGCTGATCATCGGGCTGGCCGTGTCCGTGGTGCTGATGGGGGTGGCCGCCGTCGCGATCGCAAACCTGCTGCAGAAGCACAAATGGATTGCCTATGTCGGGTTTGCGCTGATCCTCTATGTCGCCTTGCAGATGATGTGGGATGGCGGACACGAGATCTACAGAACGGTCGGCCTTCCCTAAACGAAGCGCAATTCGACCGTGCCGAACGGCCCGAAATCGGCGGTTATCTTCTCGCCTTCCTCGGCTCGGTAGAAGCCGGTGCAGGTTCCAGTCGAAACGATCTCGCCGGCCTGCAAGCCCTCCGGCGCGGGCGGGTTGTTGGCAAGCCAGCGCAGGGCTTCGAGTGGATGGCCGAGCACGTCGGCCCCGGTGCCCCGCCCGACGATGCGCCTGCCTGCGCGCATCGTGACCGGGATCGCGGCCAAATCGCGGCGCCGCCAGTTTTTGGCCGGTGCCCCGATCACGAGGGCCCCGTTGGCGCCCAAATCGGCGACGATCTCGGGCAGCGTCACGCGGCCCCAGTCTTCGTAGCGGCTGTCGACGATTTCGATCACGGGATAGAGATCTTCGACGGCCGCCAGAACTTCTGCCCGGCTGTAGGGCTTCTTGCGCGGCTTCAGCGGTTTGGCGAGCGCGAACGCGAATTCCCCCTCGAGCCCTCGCATCGGATAGCTCCGGCTCGGGATCGCGGTGCCGCCCGCAAAGCAGCGCGGCGCAAGCACCCGGCCCGCAAACGGCCCGTCGGCGCGCAGGATGGCCCGGGCCGCCGCACTGGTGCAGCCGATCTTCCAGCCTGCCGCATCGATGGCGAGTTCGGCCACGAGCTTGGCCTGCACCGCGTAGGCCTCGCCCATGTCGCGCGGGCGGCAGGCTTCGGGCAGTTCGGGTAGCGTCATGCCGATCGAATAGGATTGCAGCAGCAGATCGGCGGCTTGCGCGAACTTGGCCGCAGCCAGTTTCTTGGCCATCAATTGCCCCCGTAAAGGAATTCCGGCAGCCACAAAGTCAGGCCCGGCCAAAGATACATGAGGACCATGCACAGGATCACGATGAGCATGTAAGGCATCATGCCCGCGAAGATCTGGTTGATCGTCACGTGCGCGGGCGCGACGCCCTTAAGATAGAAGGCCGACATCGCGACCGGCGGCGACAGGAAAGCCGCCTGCAGATTGACGAACACCAAAACGCCCCAAAGGATCGGATCGATGCCGAAATGCTTGAGCATCGGCAGGAAAATCGGCACGAAAATCACGATGATTTCCGTCCATTCGAGCGGCCAGCCCAGGATGAAGATGATCGCCTGCGACAGCAGCATGAACTGGAACGGCGTCATGTCCATCGCCAGCACCCAGCTTTCGAGCAGCGCTTGCCCGCCCAAAATGGCGAACACGCCCGAGAAAATCGCCGAGCCGACGAACAGCCAGCATACCATCGCGGTGGTCTTGGCGGTGAGGAACACGGCTTCCTTGGTGCGCTTCATGTCGAGCGTGCCGGCATAGAGGGCAAGCAGGAAAGCGCCCGCCGCGCCGACGGCCGCCGACTCGGTCGCCGTCGTGATGCCGAACAGGATCACGACCAGCACCACCGCCGTCAAAAGCCCGAGCGGCATGATCGATGTCGTGAGCAGCCGCACGACCTCGAGCCGCTCGGCCGTCATGCGCAGATAGTAGCGCGCCATCACGAACGCCATGGCTGCCGTGACGATCCAGAACCACATCTGGAAGCCTTCGGGCGGACCGCGCGCGGCGATTTCCTCTTCGATCGGATCGCCGAGCTGTTCGAGCACGCCCGAATAATCGACGAGCGCATCGGCCTGCTGGTGGACCATCACGTACCACCAGACCAGCGCCAGCGTGCCGCCGACGAGCAGAATAGGCACCAGCGCGAAGCCGACATACTGCAGCAGCAGGCCAGTACCTACGCGGCCTTTATCGACGGCGATCGCGCGCGCCTTGGCGGGCGCGGCCAACGCGCCCACAAGCGTGCGCGGCATGTTGCGCGAATAGGCCTGCCCAAGCCGGTCGAGCCAATCCGGAACCGGCACTTTGATCTGCTCGGCCGGCAGGGGCGGCGCGATCTTCGGATTGAGGAGCGCCCAGCCGACGATGTAGACGAGATAGAGGAAGGCCAGGAAAAAGCCTGGAAACATCGCGGCCGCATAGAGCTTCACGACCGACTGGCCGGCCACGGCCGCGTAGACGATGATCATGACCGATGGCGGGATGAGAATGCCGAGCGTGCCGCCGGCCGTGATGACGCCGGAGGCGAGCTTCACGTCGTAGCCGGCGCGCAGCATCGGGTTGAACGCGATCACCCCCATCAGCACGACGACGGCACCAACGAGGCCGCTCGCGATGCCCCAGAAGGTGCACACGATCAACGTGGCGACCGCAAGGGCGGCCGGCACGTTGCGGAAGGCAAGCTGCACCGAATAGAACATGCGGTCGACGAGAGCGCCGCGCTCCATAACGTAGCCCATCAGCACGAAGAGCGGGATCGAGATCAGCACGTCGTTGGTCATCGCCCCGTAGGTGCGCTGGACCATCAGGTCGAAGACGAGATTGTCGCTCCACGCCTGGCCCGATTTGAAATAGGCGACGAAGCCGAAAAGGATGCCGAGACCCATCAGAGTGAAAGCGGTGGGGAACCCCATCATGATCACGACCACGATGAGGGCGAGCATCAACAGCCCGAGTGCGGGATCGCTCATGCTGCTTCAGCACTCCCCGCCGCGGCCGCGTTGGCGGGCGGCTTCGTCGATGTCGTGGACATGGGCCAGAACCTGGCTGCGCGATTCCGCATCGACATGTTCGCTGCTTTCGAGCTGTTCGGCGATGACGTCGGTTTCCGACACGTCCTTGAGGCGTGCGGGCCATTCGCCGGTCTTGAGGCACACGATGCAGCGCACGATTTCGGCGAGGCCCTGCAGCATGACGAGGGCGCCCGCAACGGGGATCACGGTCTTGAAATGGTAGACCGGCGGCCCGTCGGCGGTGACGCTCGAATGTTCGGCGATGCGCCAGCTGTCGGCCGCGAAGGACGAGCCCGCATAGACGAGTGCGGCAATGCCGGGCAGGAAAAACACCCCGTAGAGCACGATGTCGAACGCGGCTTGCGTGCGCGGGCGCATCGAGCTGTAGAGGAAGTCGCCGCGCACATGCGCGTTCTGCGCGAGCGTGTAGGCGCCGCACAGCATGAAAACGGTGCCGTAAAGCATGTTGGTGGCGTCGAAAATCCACGCCGTCGGCGCGTTGAGTATGTAGCGTTTGAAAACTTCCGCGCACACGAGCAGCATCAGCCCGACGATCAGCCAAGCCGCAGCCTTGCCGACCCAGGTGCTGATGCCGTCGATCGCGAACAGAAACCGCTGGACCGTCATCGTCTGTCTTTCTGCAAGCATCCGAACAAGACGCCCGCCGACCGGTGCCGTCGGCGGGCGCTCGCCCGATCCGTCGAGGACTAGGCGCGGCGATGCACGCCGCGCGCGCCGAAATAGTGGTCGTAGGCCATGCGGCGGCCGACGACCGTGTCCTGCTCCCACTTCGTCGCGCGGCGCGCGAAGGCGATCTGCGATTCGAGGATTTCCTTGAACAGCGGATTTTCGGCCGACTTCTTGGCCACGACCTCGTCGTAGACTTCGAGCTGGCGCTTCAAGACCGCGTCGGGCGTGCGGAAGAAGCGCACGCGGTCCTTAGCCTGCAGCTCGGCATAGTCGGTCGAATAGCGGTCGACCGCCTTCCACGACATGTCCGACGACGCCGCTTCGACAGCGTTGTCGATGATCGCCTTCATCTTGTCCGGGAGCGCGTCGTAGCGCGCCTTGTTGAACATGATCTCGAACTGCTCGGCGTTCTGGTGGTAGCTCTGCAGCATGCAGATCTTCGACACGTCCGCAAAGCCCAGCACGCGGTCAGACGACGCGTTGTTGAACTCGGCCGCGTCGAGCAGGCCGCGATCCATCGCCGAGACAATTTCGCCGCCCGGCAGCGCGTTGACGGCGACGCCCAGCGCCGTGAACACGTCGATCGAGATGCCGACCGTGCGGTATTTGAGCCCCTGGAGATCTTCGATCTTCGTGATCGGCTTCTTGAACCAGCCGAGCGGCTGGGTCGGCATCGGCCCGTAGGGGTACGAGACCACGTTCGCGCCGATCGAGGCGTAGAGCTTGGCGAGCAGTTCCTTGCCGCCGCCGTATTTGTGCCAGGACAGCAGCATGTTGGCGTCCATGGCAAAACCGGGACCCGAGCCCCAAAGGGCCAGTGCCGTCTGCTTGCCGTAATGGTAGACGAGCACGCCATGGCCGCCGTCGAGCGTGCCGCGCGAGACCGCGTCGAGCAGGCCGAAGGCCGGCACGACCGCGCCTGCGGGCAGCACTTCAATGCGCAGATCGCCGCCGGTCATGTCGTTGACCTTTTTGGCGAAGTCGTTGGCGTATTCGTGGAAGATGTCGCGCGCGGGCCAGGTGCTCTGCCAACGCATCGTGATCGGGCCCTGCGCCTTCACAACGCTGGGGGCGGCGACGCTCGCGGCGGCTGCGGCGGCGATCGATGCGGTCAGAAACCGGCGCCGATCAGGCGCCGCTTTTGCGGTCTTGGTCATTGGGCTTGCTCCCTATTCTGTTGATTTGTCGGACGAGGGGTCGGAAGGATTCGACAATCCTTCTCTTGATCGAGTTGAAACTTTGCTATCGAATCTCGCCCGGGCGCAATAGGAACGTAACAGTTGGCTTCGATTTTGCGCCGCAACATAAAACGAAAGTTTGTCGCAAAATATGGCGATCGCGTGGGGACCGGAGCTTCAGGCTTACGCCGCCGACGGCGTTGCGGTCGTGCGCGGCTTGATCGACGGCGCGATGGTCGAACGGCTTGCCGCCGCCGTCGATCGCGCGATGGCAGCCCCGGCCAAACGCGCGATCGAGTTCAATTCGCCCGGCGAGGCGGGGCGGTTTTTCGGCGACATGTTCATGTGGCGACGCGACTCCGATTTCCGCGCAGCTTTCTTCGAGACACGCGCGGCAGCCGTTGCGGGGGCCGCCATGCAATCGGCAAACGCGCGCCTGTTCTACGACCAGATTTTCGCCAAAGAGCCCGCCACGCCGCGCGCCACGCCTTGGCATCAGGACTATCCCTATTGGCCCGTGACGGGCGACCAGTTCTGCACGGTCTATGTCGCACTCGACGAAATCGACGCGGCAAACGGGGCGGTCGAATACGTGGCTGGCTCGCATCGCTGGGGCAGCGACTATCGCCCTGCCCCGTTCCGCGCGGGCGGCGAAGAGGCACTGCGCTACACGAATTCGCCGCTCGCCCCCGGCCCCGACATCGACGCGATGCGCGAAACGCTCGACATTCGCAGCTACGCGCTTGCCCCCGGCGACGCGACGGTCTTCCACGGCCGCCTTGTGCATGGCGCGCCCGGCAATGCGAGCCCGACGCGCAGGCGGCGTACGCTCGCCTTGCGCTTTGCGGGCGACGATGCGCGCTGGCAGAAAGGCATCAGCACGTTTCAGGCGCTGCGCAAAGCGGGCCTCGAAACGGGCGACCGCTTGGAGACCCGCCCCGACCTTTTTCCGTTGCTGTGGCGGGCGGGGGCTTAGACCCGAACGATCTTGCCGGGATTCATGATGTTGTCGGGATCGAGCGCTTTTTTGAGCGTGCGCATGACCGAGACGGCATCGCCGTGCTCGTCGTCGAGAAAGTCGATTTTGCCGTAGCCCACGCCGTGCTCGCCCGTGCAGGTCCCTTCCATCGCGAGCGCGCGTGCGACCAGACGGTCGTTGATGCGGTTGGCTTCCGCGATCTCTTCGGGCTTGGTGGGATCGAGCACGAAAGCCAGATGGAAATTGCCGTCGCCGACATGGCCCACGATGGGGGCGGGCAGATGCGTGCTTTCGAGATCCTTCTGCGTTTCGACGATGCAGTCGGCCAGGCGCGAGATCGGCACGCACACGTCGGTTGCCCACACCTGGCAGCCCGGACGCAGGGCCTTGGCGGCATAGGCGGCGTCGTGGCGCGCTTGCCAGATGCGCTTGCGCTCGGCCGCATCGGTCGTCCACTGGAAATTCTCGCCGCCATTGTCGGCCGCGATCGCCTGCACCATGCCGGCCTGCTCGGCCACGGAAGCTTCGGTGCCGTGGAACTCGAGCCACAGCGTGGGTACTGCCGCCAGATCGAGCTTCGAATAGCGCGCGATCGCACCCATCTGCACGCCGTCGGCAAGTTCGATGCGCGCGACCGGCACGCCTGCCTGGATCGTCGCGATCGTCGTGTCGACGGCACCTTTGACGGTCGAGAACGTGCACATCGCGACACTCGAGGCTTCGGGAATGCCGTAAAGCCGCAGCGTTACTTCCGTGATGACGCCGAGCGTGCCTTCCGAGCCCACGAACAGGCGCGTGAGATCGTAGCCGGCCGACGATTTGCGCGCGCGCCGCGCGGTGCGGATCGTGCGCCCGTCGGCAAGCACCACTTCGAGCGACAGCACGTTTTCGCGCATCGTGCCGTAGCGCACGGCGTTGGTGCCCGAAGCGCGCGTCGCGGTCATGCCGCCAAGCGACGCGTCCGCCCCCGGATCGATCGGGAAAAACAGGCCGGTGTCCCGCAGATGGTCGTTGAGCTGTTTGCGCGTCACACCCGGCTGCACGCGCACGTCGAGATCTTCGGCATTGACCGCAAGAATGCGGTTCATGCGCGACAGATCGATGCAGATGCCGCCGTGCAACGCCGCCGTATGGCCTTCGAGCGACGTGCCCGTGCCGAAGGGCACCACCGCCAGCCGATGGCGCGCGCAGATCTTCACGATCGCGGCGACCTCGCCGGTCGACTCGGCGAACGCGACCGCATCGGGCGGAATCGAATGGTGGTAGGCCTCGCCCTTGCCGTGCTGCTCGCGCACGGCACCGGCAGTCGACAAACGCTCGCCGATCAGCGCTTTGATCTCGGCGATCGCCGCATCGCGCGCGACCGGGTTGGAGGCTTTGATTTGGGCCATGCTGGCCATGTTGCGGTTCCTCGGCTGGCGCTTTTGTTTGTCGACAAACCTAGTCGGCTTGGGCGGCTTTCGCAACCTGGGCGGCGGCGCGCACGCGCTCGCGCCAGATCGTGTAGAGCCCGGCTCCGACCACGACCGCCGCCCCCCACCACACATTGGCTGGCGGCCATTCGCGCCAGAAGACCAGCCCCAGGATCGAGGCCCAGACGAGCTCGGTGTATTGCAAGGGCGCCACGGCCCCCACGGGCGCAAGACGCATCGCGCGGAAGCTCAAAAACTGGCCGCCGATCAAGGCTGCCGCCAGCGCCGCACCGACGCCCCACATGAAATCGGGCACGGGAACGGCCACGAACGGCAGAAAGGCGGCACTCGCGCACAGCATGAACGCGCCTTGCGTGAGCATCATCGTGACGTCGCTCTCGGTCGCCGACAGCACGCGCACCATCGTCATGCCGAGCGCGTAGAGGGCGGCCGAGGCAAGCGCCCACAAGGCGCCGGTCGCGACGATGCCGTCGGCGGCGTCCGGGCCGACGATGACGCCCACGCCCACCAGCCCCAATGCGACCGCCGTCCAGCGATGCACGCCCACGCGCTCGCGCAGCAGCACCACCGAAAACGCCGTCATCAGCAAGGGGGCCGCAAAACAGATCGCCACGGCCGTCGCGAGCGGCAGCGTGCGCAGGCACTCGAGAAATCCGTAGACAGCGCCGATCGAAATGGCGCCGCGCGCGGCATGCGCCCACGGCCGCTTCGTGCGGAACGCGGCCGACCCGTACACGAACCATGCGAACGGCGCGAGGACGGCCAGAACATAAGCCGACCGGATCGCGACGAGCTGGAAGATCGGCAAGTGGCCGACCGCGAATTTCGACAGCGCGTCCATGACCGACAGCACGAACATGCCGGCGAGCATATGGACAATGCCGGCCAGCGGCCGGTCGTGGCGGCCGACGCTGTCGGGGCGTTTGACGGTGGAATCGCTCATGGCCCCTCTATAGACGCTCGCCGCCGCTGCGGACAGAAACCGTTTGTCCGGCGGCATCTCGGGCGCGAATTGGCGACATGCGTCCGCGCGGCATTCGTGCTGTCGAAATCGGGACCGGCCCGTTCGGCCGATCCCGAATCGCCAACCGGTCATGGTTGCGGGGCTATCGCGTCATGCGGCCTGCCGCCAACTGCCGCGAACCAACCTCCGGCGTTCGACCGCACCCGACACGCCTGCAAACCCGTTGCGCACCAACGCGCAGGCAAGCAGTCGGCCGGGATTCTCGCCCGGCATATGCAGGCCCATGGGGGCCGCGGGCGCGAAACCGAAGCGCTTGTAGTAGCCGATGTCGCCGACGAGAACGACGCGCGCGGCATTCATCCAAGCAGCCGCATCGAGCGTGTCGCGGATCAAGGCCACGCCGATGCCGCGCCCCTTCAAGACGGGTTCGGCCGCGACGGGGCCGAGCAGCAACGCGTCATGGCCGCCGATCGCGACCGGCCAATAGCGGATCGTACCGAGGATGCGCCCGTCGCCGTCGGCGCGCGCGACGCGCGACAAATCGCGCACGGGCGGCACGTGCGCCCGGTAGCGGTACGAGGTCTTGGCTTGCCGGTCCGGGCCGAAAGCCCGGTCGAGCAAGGTTTCGATGGCGGGCCCGTCTTCGGGCCGTTCGGTGGTCAGGTGGAACATGGAATCCTCGAGCGGCAAAACGATGACGTCGAACAGCGACGCGCGCGATTGCCGGAGAGGACGGGCTTATTCTATGCCGAAAACGGAAAGCCGGTCGGACG